>NZ_JBIWIF010000028.1:0-77812 GCF_044764505.1 Kitasatospora sp. NPDC094019 | reverse complement strand
TCGTCGACTCCACCGGCTACGACCTGGTCGCCGTCATGCGCCGCGGCGAGTGGATCCTCGGCGGCGACCGCTTCACCCCGATCACCACCGCCTGACCCCTCCCGGTACGACGAACGGCCGCCCGCTCCCCTCGTGGGGGAGCGGGCGGCCGTTCGTCGTACCTCGGGCCGGCCCCGGGAAAGCCTCAGGAAGCGGCTTCCAGCAGCACCTGGTCGACCAGGATCGTGCCGCTGCCGGCCGGCACCGAGATCACGACCGTGTTCGGGCCCGCCACCATCGGCGGCGTTATGTAGGTGTTGAACCAGGACGAGGCCGGGTCCTTGCCGGGCGAGTAGTTCTTGAAGCCCAGCCCGCCCGGCCAGTCCTTGCCGTTGACGGTCGCCGAGGCCCGCACGTCGGCGGCGGCGTTGCTGTAGTGCACGGTGAACTTGTAGGTACCGGCCGCCGCCAGGTCACCGGTCCAGGTGATCGTCCCGCCGGGGTTGAGCGTGAGGTAGCTGCCGTCCGCCGACTTGGCGCCCTTGACGGTGTTGCCGGACGGCGCGTTCTGCCCCTGCAGCTGGCTCGCGTCCACCGCGCCCAGGCCGCCGGTGCCGGAGGCGGTCGCCGCCGGTGTGGCCGAGGCGGAACCGGTCGGGTTCGCGCTGCCGGTGCCGGTGCCCGGACCCGCCGAGGAACTGGCCGGGGCGCCGCCCTTGGCGTCCTTGTCCTTGCCGCTGTCCGGGTCCCCGCCGGTGAGGGCCACCGCGGCGCCGATCGCGATCGCCGCGACCACCGCCACCGCGCCGATGACGGCGCCCTTGCCCCGGCCGCCGCCGCTCGGCCGCTCCTCGCCCGGCTGCGGGCGGGAGTGCTCGGCGTAGCGGGCCTGCTGGGTGGGGGCCGCACCGAAGTCGCCCTGCGGCGGGTACTGCTGCTGCGGCTGGGCCTGCGGGTAACCCGGCTGGGTCGGGTGGGACTGCTGTGGCGGGTACGGCTGCTGCGGACGGGGCTGCTGGCCGTACTGGGCGCGGCCGACCTCCATCGGGCGGCTGTAAGGGGTGCGGGGCACGCCCTGCTGCGGCTCGGCCGGCTGCCCGGAGGCGCCGTCGGCCGGACGGTAGAGGTAGCCGAACGGATCGTCGTCCTGAGGGGCGCCGCCCTCCGGGCCCTGGGGCGCCCCGCTGCTGCCGGCGGTGGTCACGGTGGTCAACTCCCCCATCGCGGTCGCGCCGCCGGACTCCGTGCCGTCGGGCGCTGGTCGTGGTCGCTCGTACCCCGAACCCTACCTGCCGTCGGCTACGCCCCGAAAAGACCCCTTGACAACCCGCGAGCAGCCCGCGCCCGCGGCCGGCCCGGAATCAGCCGGCCCGCCGGTGCGAACGCTCGCCGCGGGCGCCGCGCACCGCGCCGCCCCGGGCCCGCTTCTCGTCGTACATCCGCTCGTCGGCGGTGTGCAGGACCTCCTCGATGCTCATCCCGCAGCCGGCCCAGCCGACGCCGAGACTCACCCCGACCCGCATCGCCCGGCCGTCGATCCGCATCGGCGGGATGATCGCGTTGCGCAGCCGGTGGGCGAGGTCCTTCGCCTCGTCGCGGCCGATGCCGTCGGCCAGCACCACGAACTCGTCGCCGCCGAACCGGGCCACCGTGTCGCCGTCCCGGACGGCCCCGCTGAGCCGGCGGGCGACCTCGACCAGGACGGCGTCCCCGGCGTTGTGCCCGAACCGGTCGTTGATCGACTTGAAGCCGTCGAGGTCGCAGAAGAGCACCGCGAGCCCCTTCTCCACGGCGGGCGGAGGGCTCGAACGGAACGGGCCGGTCCGGATCTCACCGCCCGGGCCGTGGTCGGGCGGCACCACGGCGTGCACATGGTCGCCGTAGCCGTTCGCCCCGTCCGGCGCGCCGACGGACGCGACCGCCGGGTAGCCCTCCGGGAGACCGTACCCATGGGCCGGGTCGGTGCCCTGGTACCCGCCGTACGGGCGGTGGGCGTCGCCGAACACGTTCTCCGGGTACCCGCCGAAGCCGTCCTCGGGCCGGAGCGCGGCCGCGTACCCGGCGCCGCCGTGACCGGAGTCCCCGGCCGGGGCCTGATGCCCGGCGGCGACCGCCTGCGGCAGGGCGCAGAGCCGGCGGCCGAGCCTGGCCTTGAGCTCGGCCCCGTTCGGCAGCCCGGTGAGCGCGTCGTGGCTGGCCCGGTGGGCGAGCTGGAGCTCGTGCCGCTTCCGGTCCTCGATGTCCTCGACGTGGGTGAGCAGGAAGCTCGGGCCCTCGGCGGCGTCGGCCACGATCGAGTTCCGCAGACAGACCCACTGGTACCCGCCGTCGCGGCGGGAGAGCCGCAGTTCCGCCCGCCCGCTCTCGGCGCTGGTGCGCTCCAGCAGCGTCCGGTCGTCGGGGTGCACGAGATCGGCGAAGCTCTGCTGGCGCAGCACCGCCCGGGGACGCCCGAGCAGACGGCAGAGGGCGTCGTTGACCCTGGTCAGCTGGCCCCGCCCGGCCCCGTGGAGTTCGGTGATGGCCATCCCGCTGGGGGCATACTCGAAGGCTTGGCGGAAGCTCTCCTCGCTGGCCCGCAGCGCCTGTTGCTCCTTCTCCAGGCGGGCCAGCGCGCGTTGCATCTCGGCGCGCAGCCGGGCGTTGCCGATCGCGATCGAGGCTTGCAGGGAGAACATCTCCAGGGCCTCGCGGGTCCAGGCCCCGGGCCGCTTGCCGCTGCGCGGCCGGTCCACCGAGAGGACGCCGAGCAGGTCGCCGCCGGCGCTGTACATCGGGGCGAGCAGGCCGTCGGCCGGGTGCCAGTCGTTGGCGTAGACCGGCATCGCGCCGTCCCCGATCCAGCGCGGGATGTCGCTGGCCACGGCCCAGCCGCGGTCGTAGGGGAGGAAGCGCAGGGTGCCCCAGTGGTCGCTGACGCCGAGCAGCCGGTCCCAGGACTCGCGGGAGCCGACCTGGCCGAGCAGGACGGAGGGGCCGCCCATGGCGCTCTCCTCCAGCTCCCAGACGGCCGCCACCACCAGGTCGCCGTCGGGCCGGACCAGGCTGACGGCGGCGGCGTCGAATCCGAGCCCGTGCACGGCGCCCTCGACCACGGCCTGCAGCGTTCCCGCCAGGCTGCGGGCAGCGTTGAGGTCCGCCACGACCCGGTGCAAGGTGCGGAGGGTCGCGAGACGGACATAAGGCTCCGACTCGGCTTCCATGCGGGGGCTCCCCGGCTGCTTCGGATAGGTCTTGATTGGTTATCGTCCGATTGCCAGAAGAACTGAATCACAGGGAGCACAGCGTTCGGCACGCTCGGTCAGCAATAGGTCAGCACTTGTGACTTAAATCACACGACGCTAATGCACCCTTAATCGGTTCATCTGCCCCATAACAGGACAAAAAGCCTCATCGGTACATTTCCGGTGGTCGGCCGCAATGGCCCCGCGCTGTAGCCGACTGCCCGCCGGGCAGGCCCTCCCCTTCACTCCTGGGAGTGAAGCCGGGCGCGAACCGTGACCTTCCGGGCCACCGGGCGGGCCGAGCCACGCTGCGTCGCTGGTCCTACGACCAGGGCCCGATGTCGTTTCCCCCGGTCGCGGGCTAGCGTGCCTACGTGTACCCGTCCCCGCAGCCCGAAGCTGCCTCCCAAGCGACCCCCGACGAGTTCCGGGCAGCGCTCTCCCAGCTCGCCTCCGGCGTCAGCCTGGTGACCGTCCGCGACCCGGACGACGGCGAGGACGTCGGCATGACCGCGACGTCCTTCCTGTCCGTGTCGCTGGAGCCGCCGCTGGTCCTGATCTCCGTCCGCGAGGACTCCCGGATGGACGAGGTGCTCTCCCGGGCCGGGACCTGGGCGGTCTCGCTGCTGTCCGAGGAGCAGAAGGCGCTCGGCTCGCGGTTCGCCATGAAGGGACGGCTCAGCGACCGGCTGCTGTTCGCCGACGCCCCGCACCACCGCGGCCCGTTCAGCGGGGCCCCGCTGATCAGCGGGGCGCTCGCCACCGTGGAGTGCCGCACCGAGCAGCGGATGCCCGCCGGCGACCACACCCTGCTGCTCGGCCGGGTCCTGGAGGCCCGGGTGCCCGACCCCGGCGGCCGCCCGCTGCTGTACTTCCGCGGCGGCTACCGCGCGCTGGGCTGACCCCGGCGCCGCCGGACGCGCCGAGCGCCGGTGCCGCTACTCCCCGCCGCGCGGGGAGCGCCGCCCCTGCTTCAGCTCGGAGCGGTGCCGCTTGTTGGTGAGCCGCCGCTCGACCATGCCCCGGCTGGGCCTGGTCGCCCGGCGCGCCTTCGGCGGCGGGGCGGTCGCCTCGCCGAGCAGCGAGGCCAGCCGGGCCGCGGCGACCTCCCGGTTGCGCCACTGCGAACGGTGCTCGGAGGCCCGGACCACCAGCACCCGGCCGTCCACCAGCCGGCCGGCCAGCCGCTCCAGGGCGCGCTCCTTCCACACCTCGGGCAGTGCCGCGGAGGCGGCCAGGTCGTAACGGAGCTCGACCTGGGTGTCGGAGGTGTTGACGTGCTGGCCACCGGGGCCGGAGGAACGCGAGAAGCGCCAGACGAGCTCGGCGTCGGGGACGACCACCGACCCCCGTACGCGGATGGGCTCAGGCATGGGCCCATCATCCCGCGCCGGACCACGCCGGGTCACCCGGTTATCCGGCCGTCCCGCGCCAACCCCGACAATGTCCCTGTGATCGAGCTCGGCTACTCCCTCTCCAACCGCTTCCCCGACCCCCCGCAGACCGACTACCGGTCCGCCGGCGCGCGCGAGCTGCGGTACGACCTGTTCTGCGGCGACGTCCACGTCGAGGACGAGGAATCGGACCTGTCCACAGCCTGGGGATGGGTCCCGGTGCTGGACTTCGCCTGGGCCCTGTGCGACATCGTCGAGGAACTCGACCGCGACCCGGACGGCGTCCGCGCCGCCCGGGTGCAGACCGCCGACCTCGACTTCACCCAGAACACCCATCTGCTGCGGTTCGCCCGCCGCTTCAACTGGGTGGAGGTCACCGCCACCTGGCTGCCGGACGAGCCTCCGGTCGTGGTGCGCCACGGCGATCTGCGCCGCGAGGCCAGGGATTTCCTCCAGGACACCCTCGCCGACCTCTTCGACATGCACCCGGATCTCGCCGACAATCCGCTTGTCTGGGAACTCCAGGGCAGGTTCCGGCGCGTCTGACCGGGGAATACCCGAAGCCGTGCCGACAGCGGAAAAGCACCGCCGTGCGGAACCAATCCTCGCGGTTCCCGCGTTATCCCCGGCAACAGCAATCGAAGGGACAGCACACACCATGCCAGTGAGCCTCTCCAAGGGTGGCAACGTCTCGCTGACCAAGGAGGCCCCCGGCCTGACCGCGGTCACCGTCGGCCTCGGCTGGGACGTCCGCACCACGACCGGTGCCGAGTTCGACCTGGACGCCAGCGCCATCGTGCTGAACGCGGACGGAAAGGTGCTGTCCAACAGCCACTTCGTCTTCTTCAACAACACCAGCACCCCGGACAACACCGTCGTCCACACCGGTGACAACCGCACCGGTGAGGGCGCGGGCGACGACGAGGCGATCAACGTCAACCTCGCCACGCTGCCGGCCGAGGCCACCAAGATCACCTTCCCGGTCTCGATCTACGACGCCGTCGCCCGGTCGCAGAACTTCGGCCAGGTCCGCAACGCCTACATCCGCGTGGTGAACGCGGCCGGCGGCGCCGAGATCGCCCGCTACGACCTCTCCGAGGACGCCGCGACCGAGACCGCCATGATCTTCGGCGAGCTCTACCGCAACGGCGCCGAGTGGAAGTTCCGCGCGGTCGGCCAGGGCTACGCCTCCGGCCTGGCCGGTATCGCCCAGGACTTCGGCGTCCAGCTCTGACGCTCCGCCCCGCGGTGCCTCCGGCGCCCGTCCCGCCACCCGGCGGGGCGGGCGCCGCGTCGTTTCCCGGCCGGGGCCGGGGCCGGGGCCGGGAACGACGGAGCGGCGCGGGCGGACGGGGTACCGTCCGCCCGCGCCGCCCGGTACCGACCGTCGGCGCCGCCTCAGCGGGAGGCGCGCAGCTCCGGCACCTCGATCTGCTCGGTCTCGTCGTGCGGGGTCAGGTCGACCACCTCGGGGGCGGCCGGCCGACCGACCTGGGGCAGCACCTGGGTCCGCTCCTCGGCGGCCTCCGGGGCCCCGGAGGCCGCCGGCTCCGGCGTCGTCCCCCGGGCCGTCTCCCCGACCTCGTCCTGAGCCTGGACCTGAGCCTGGGCCTGCGTCCGGGCCTGCGCCTGGGCGGCCACCACCTCGTCCCCCACCACGTCCGCGAGGTCGGCCCGATCGCCGAGCTCCGCGACACTGCCCACGACCGGCGTCGGCGCGGTCGGCCGGACCCCGGCACCGGTGCCCCGGCCGAAGAAGCTGAAGCCCTGCGGGCGCGCCGTCGCGGGCACCGTCGAACGCGGCCGCTGCCGCTCGGCCGGCCGCACCGGCTGCGCGGCGGGCGCACCGCCGAGCTGCCCCACGGTCGCGGTCAGCACCGGCCGGACCGGGGCCGCGGGAACGGGCGTGGCCCCACCGGACGCGGACGGCGCGGACATCCCGGGAGCGGACGGCGTGGCCGTCGCGGGCGTGGGCACCCCGGGAGCGACCGGAGCCGGCAGCCCCGGCGCCACCTGCCCGGGCAGCCGCCCGGGCACCGGCGCGGGCACCGCCGAAGAGGTCGTCGCGGGCGCCGTACGGGCCCGCAGCGCGAGCTCCGCACCCGCCGCGCGCTCCCGCTCGGCGGCGCGCTCCAGCTCCCGCCGGGCCTCCCGCTCCCGCTGCGCCTCCTGCTCCGCCGCCCGGCGTCCCAGCTGCCGCATCACGGCCCCGGCGCGGACGAAGGCGGCCGGGCTGGCCGGGTACTTGGGGCGGCTCGCGGCGAGGGCCCGCTGGGTCGCCTCGGCCTCCTTGAGCGCCTGCTCGGCGACCGCCACGGCCCGCTCCTTGAGCAGCCGGGCGATCTCCGTCTCGGCCTTCGCCAGTCGGGACTTCTCGGCGGTCAGCCGCCGCCCGAACCGGGTCGCCCGCTCCTCGGCCACCTCGGCCGCGTACTCGGCCTCGGCGAGCTGTTCCTCGAACCGCTCCTCGGCCCGCAGCCGCTGCGCGGCCGAGACCTCGGCCGCCGCCCGGGCGGCCCGGTCGCGCTGCCGCAGCAGCACGGCGAAGCCGAGTGTCGCGAGCACCGCGGCGGCTCCCACCGAGCGCACCAGCACGGTGTCCTGACTGAACAGCAGCGCTCCCAGTGCGGCGACGAGGAGCACGCCGGCGGCGGTGGGGGGAAAGACCCGGCCGAGGACGGAGGAATGACGGTGGCGTCCGCGAGACATGCTCAAGAAACTAGCGTGCGAATCGGGACCGTGTCAGCCCAGGGTCGGCTTCGGCCCTTGACACCGTGCCCGATCGACCGGACGCGGCCGGGGGCCCCGCCGGGATCCGCGGAACGGGGCCGGTCAGCGGTGGGTGGCCGCGGGGCCGTGCCCGCCCGGGTCGTCGTGGTTCTCCGGCAGTCGGCAGACGTGCTGCAACCAGAGCGCCGCCGCGATCACGGCCACCCCGGCCAGCACCGCGAGTCCGGCGGTGATCGCCTGGTCCTTGCGGGCCGGCACGTCCAGCTCGCCCAGCAGCTGGATCCCGGCGCCGGCGTAGATCCCGGTGACCACCGCCGAGACCAGCGCGCTGGCCTGGGCGAGCACCACCGCGCGGGCCGCGCCCAGCGGATCCACCCGCTTCGCCCCGGGCTGCCGCTCGCGCGCCGCCTTCAGCCGCGAGCGCAGCGAGAGCGCGGTCGCCAGCAGGATCACCGCCACCGCGGCCAGCACCACGGGCGCCGCGCCCGGCACGGCGGGCAGCGTGTCCAGGGAGGCCCAGAGCTTGGCACCGGCCCAGGACAGCGCCGTCGTGACGACGGTGATGCCGACCAGCAGACGGAGGCGAAGCAGCTTCACTCGGACGGGGTCCTTTCCCGGGCGACGGGCGACGGGCAGCGGGCGACGACGGAACCGACCGCCCCGGGGACACCGGTGCGGCGGCGTCAGGCCACCGTACCGGGCCCGGCCCGGAGGGGTCCCCGGACCGGGGCCGACACCATGGGTACGCCCGACGGCCCCGCGCGAGTTCCCCGGCCCGTCCGGCCGGGGAGCCGCGCCCGCGCCGGGGACCTACTCCGGCAGGGTCAGCCGGATGTCCTCACGGCGCCGGACACCCTGGGCGTCCGGGCCGCCGAGGGCCGCCAGCAGCTCGCCGACCGGCCCGTGCCCGGGCACCTCGGCCTCCGGCTGGGCGTCCAGCCACGGGGCGAGCACGAAGGCGCGCTCGTGCGAGCGCGGGTGCGGCAGCAGCAGCTCCGGGTCCTCGCTGACGACACCCTCGTAGGCCAGGATGTCGACGTCCAGCGTGCGCGGGCCCCAGTGGACGGTGCGGACCCGGCCGAAGGCGTCCTCGATCGCGTTGCCGCGCTCCAGCAGGTCGCGGGGCGGCAGCGTGGTGCGGAGCACGACCACCGCGTTGTAGTACGCGGGCTGCTCCGTGGGGCCGCCCACGGCGTCCGTCTCGTACACGGCGGAGACGGCCTTGATGCTGAGCCCAGGTGTGTCCGCGAGGGCGTCCACGGCCCCCTGGAGGGTGTCCAGGCGGTTGCCGAGGTTGGAGCCGAGGGCGATCACGGCGCAGCGCTGGCTGTGCAGGGTGGTGTCGGCCGAGTCGACCCGCTGCTCCAGGTCGAAGGCGCTCGGCGCGGCGGTCGGGTCGCTGGTGGTCATCGCACTTCCCCTAGGGCTGAGACGGGCCGCGCTGCGGCGGGCGCCGGACGTGCGGTACAGGTCACCCGCGGGTCCGGTGGATGGTCACGGTCACGTCGTCGAACGGCACGGTGATCGGCGCGTCCGGCTTGTGCACGGTCACCTCGACCTCCTGCACCGGCTCGTGCTTCAGGCACTGGTCCGCGATCCGCTGGGCCAGGGTCTCGATCAGCTCGACCGGCTCGCCGGCGATGATCGCGGTGACCTCCTCGGCCACGATGCCGTAGTGCGCCGTGCGGGTCAGGTCGTCGCCCGCGGCGGCGGGACGGGTGTCCAGGTACAGCACCAGGTCGACCACGAAGGTCTGACCCTCGGCCCGCTCGCGCTCGAAAACGCCGTGGTGGCCACGGGCACGCAGGCCCCGCAGGGTGACGCGGTCCAGCAAACGAATCACTGCTCCCAGTCGGACGGGTCCCGCCCGGACGAGGACGGCGGGCAGGGCGGAGACGGGCGTCGCGCCCGCCGCTGACCTTTTGAATCTACCCGCGCGCGCCGACAACACCCGACCGTCCTACCCGGCACGAACCGTCGCCACGCACACCGCATTGGCGATTGACGTGAACGTTCGGTGACCTGCCGGGAATTCCCCGGCCACCGGCCGGGGCCGTTTTCCCCGGTTTTCCGGCCGGATCCCGGATTCAGTCCTCGTCGTCCTCGTCGGCGCTGGTCAGAACGGGTGAACCGTGGTGGGACCACAGTTTCCACCCGGCCGGAGTGCGCCGGAAGAGATTGGTCGACACGACCTTTCCGCCGACCAGCGGACCGAGCTCGCCCTCCTCCTCCGCCTCGCCGCCGGAAAGGATGTTCTCGGTGCACGTGACAAGGGCCACATCGCCCTGCACCTCCGCCTCCTCGTCGGTGAGGATGAACTGGATGTACTCGGTGTTCGCCATGATCAGCATGTAGGAGCGGGTCACCTGGGCCCGCCCGCGCAGCACCGGCCACCCCGGGTGGACACAGACGACGCCCTCCTTGTCGTCAGCCTCGCCCGCTCCCAGCCAGGCGTCCTCCACCGCTTCGAGGTCACCGCTCTCCAGCGCCTCGTAGAGGGCGCGGTTGGCCTCCAGGGCCGCCTCCCGGTCCCCGTCGGTGGACCGTCGGCCCGCTGTCTCCCCGCTCAACCTGCCGTCACCTGCCATGACCCTCCCGTCTTCGCCATGCGCTCACTCCTGCCGGGCCGCGCGCCGCCAGGCCGCGACCACGCGGACGGCGTCCGCCGTCCCGGACACGTCGTGCACCCGTACCGCCCAGGCCCCGGCCCCCGCCGACAGCGCCGACACCGCGGCGGTGGCGTCGTCGCGCTCCCGGGCCGGGCGCAGGTCCCCGGTTTCCGGGTCGGCCAGCAGCGTACCCAGGAACCGCTTGCGGGATGCGGCGACCAGGACGGGACGGCCGAGCGCGGTGAGGGCGTCGAGCCGGCCGAGCAGCGCCCAGTTGTGCTCGGCGGTCTTGGCGAAGCCGAGCCCCGGGTCCAGGATCAGCTGCCGCTCGTCGGCCCCGGCGGCGACCAGCGCGTCCATCCGCGCGGTGAGCTCGCCCACGACGTCGGCGACCACGTCGCCGTAGACGGCCAGCCGGTCCATGTCGGCGGACTGCCCGCGCCAGTGCATCACCACGAAGGGCGCGCCGGTGGCGGCCACCATCCGGGCCATCGCGGGGTCGGCCAGGCCCCCGGAGACGTCGTTGACGAGCAGCGCGCCGGCCTCCAGCGCCCGCTCGGCCACCGAGGCCCGCATGGTGTCGACCGAGACGGCGACCCCGGCGGCGGCCAGTTCCCGCACCACCGGGACGACCCGGCGCAGTTCCTCGTCCTCCGGCACCCGCTGCGACCCCGGCCGGGTGGACTCGCCGCCGACGTCGACCAGGTCGGCGCCCCGGGCGCGCAGTGCCAGGCCGTGGGCGATCGCCTTCGCGGGGTCGTGCCACAGGCCGCCGTCCGAGAAGGAGTCGGGGGTCACGTTGACCACGCCCATGACCGCGCAGCGGTCCAGCCGCGGCAGTCCGGAGGGCAGCGAGTGGGGCACCGAATTGCTCATGCCCCCATTATCCGGCGGCCCGGACTCCGGCCACCCGACGCCCGCGGCCCGGCGCCCGGACGCCCCGGGCCGAACAGCGGCCGGCCCCCGCCGAGGAGCTTCCTCGACGGGGGCCGGCGGCCGCGCGCCCGGCTCAGGCGGCCTCGGTGACCTCCGGCCTGGCCCCCGCCGACGGCAGCCCCTGGCGCTGCGGCTTGCGGCCGAAGCGCGGCATGCCGAGGGTGATGAAGGCTTCCGCCTGCATCGCCGCGAAGCCGATCCGGGGCAGGTCCCTGGTGTTCGGGAAGACCAGGAAGCGCGGCTCCCACTCCGGCTGGAACTTCGCGTTGAACTTGTACAGCGACTCGATCTGGAACCAGCGCGACAGGAACACCAGCAGCCCGCGCCAGGCGCGCAGCACCGGGCCCGCGCCGATCCGCTCGCCGCGCGCGAGCGCCGAGCGGAACATCGCGAAGTTCAGCGACACCCGGCGCACCCCCATCGCCGGGACGGCCTGGAGCGCGGCGACGATCAGCAGCTCGTTCAGGCCCGGGTCGGCCGCCCGGTCACGGCGCATCAGCTCCAGCGAGATGCCGTCCTCGCCCCAGGGCACGAAGTGCAGCACCGCCTTGAGGTCGTCGCCGCTCTCGCCCTCCTCCGGCGCCTTGTGGGCGGTGACCACCACGCAGGCGTCGTCGCCCGGCTCGCCGAACCGGCCGAGCGCCATCGAGAAGCCGCGCTCGGTGTCGGTGCCGCGCCAGCGGGCCGCCGCGTCGGCGATCCGCTCCCGCTCCTCCCGGCCGAGCTCGGACACCCGGCGGACCTGGCAGGAGTAGCCGTTGCGCTCGATCCGCTTGACCATCTGACGGACGTTGCGCATGGCCCGCCCAGCGAGCGAGAAGGAGGCGGTGTCGACGATCGCCTCGTCCCCCAGCTCCAGCGCGTCCAGCCCCGCCTCCCGGGTCCAGACCTCGCCGCCGACCTCGCTGCAGCCCATCACGGCCGGCACCCAGGCGTGCTCGCGGGCCTCGGCCATGAACACCTTGATCGCGCCCGGCCAGGCTTCGACGTCGCCGACCGGGTCGCCGGAGGCCAGCATCACGCCGGACACCACCCGGTAGGAGATCGCCGCCTTGCCGGTGGGCGAGAACAGCACGCTCTTGTCCCGGCGCAGCGCGAAGTAGCCGAGCGAGTCCCGCTCGCCGTGCCGCTCCAGCAGGGCCCGGACCCGTACCTCGTCCTCGGCGGTCAGCTCCGGCTTCGGCTTCTCCGGCCGCAGGGCGAGGTAGGTGGTGGTGAAGGCGGTGATCAGACCCATCGCGCCGAGCAGGTAGCCGACCAGGTCCTCCATCCGGTCCGAGTTGTAGTGCACCGGCCCCTCGAAGCCGAACAGCCCGTAGAGCACGTGCTCCAGCCGCTGGTACAGGCCCGGGTGCCCCAGCTCGTACTTGGTCCGGGTGCTGACGATCAGCAGGCCGATCAGCACGCTCACGACGCCCAGGACGACCAGGTTGACCACCGCGCGCCAGCGGGTGCGCGGGTCGGCCTTGGCGTAGAACTCGCGCCGGTGGACCAGCATGACCACGAACAGCACCATCGAGATGACCGCCGGGCCGAGCTGGTGCCAGCGCAGCAGGTGCAGCGCCGCGCCCACCGGCAGCAGCACGCAGACCACCCGCCAGGCGCGCCGCTTGCGCCGGCGCAGCGCGTGCGCGAGCAGCACCAGCAGCAGGCCGACCATCAGGGTGCCGGCCGCGGCCAGCGTCGTGGTGCCGCCCGGCAACTGCCCGGCGAAGGTGTGCACCTTGGTGTGCCGGAGCTTGGGGAACACCGCGCTGGCGATGTCGACCAGTCCGATCAGCAGACAGGTGTAGCCGACCGCGCCCGGGAGCCAGGCCCTCGGAACGGCGGCCGCCTGGGTACGAAGCGTCTGCAGGCCGCGACGGCGCTGCGGCTGCTCGGGGCTCGGCTCAACGGACACGGGAACGCTCATGGGGGTTCAGCGTAGAGGCTGTCTCGGGGTGTCCGGTCACTCCGGGGTGGGAGCCGTGATGGACCTTCATGCGTTTTCCTTCATCTGGCAAGACGCACACCAAGGAACCGGCAACGAAGGGTAAACCGGCGCCCCGGGGGCGCTGCGAATTGAGCCGAGGGGTGGGTGCCGGGGGCCCCTCGCCGCGTGGCGCGACGAGCCCCCGCGTACGTGCTACGTACGGTGGACGCCGCATTGTAGGGCGTCGGTTGCGCGCGAGCGCCACCGGGCACCCGGCCCCGTCCCGGCGTCCGGACAGCCTAGCCGCGGTGGCCCGGGCTGACGGACCGCCAGACGATGAACCTGCACTGCCAGTGTCCCACCGGAAGGCCGACTGCATGGAACTGACCAGCGACGCGCTGATGAACTCGCTGCTTGCCCTGGGTTCGGCCGCGCTCGTGATCACCCTGTGGCTGTGGCCCCGGCTGGCCCGGCAGCGCCCACTCCCGGTGCTCGGCCGGGTCGGCCTGTTGACGCTGACTCAGATCGCGCTGGTGTCGGTGCTGGCGCTCGGCGTCAACAACTCCTTCGGGTTCTACACCTCGTGGGACGACCTGCTGGGCTCCGACGGCACCAAGCTCGCCCTCACCAGCAACGAGACCCGCAAGGGCGGCGCGCCGGTCGGCGACGCGCTGGTCCAGCCGACCAACGAGGGCGGCATGGAGGCGGTCGGGGACCTGCCCAAGGGGCCGCCCGAGGAGGTCGGCCGGGTCGAGTCGGTCCGGATCACCGGCAAGGAGACCGGACTCTCCGACCAGATGTTCGTCTACCTGCCGCCGGAGTACTTCGACCCCAAGCTCGCGCTGACCCGCTTCCCGGTCCTGCTGGCGATCGCCGGCTACCCGGGCATCACGGTCAACCTGATGAAGGAGCTGCCGGTCGTCCAGCAGGCGGTGGAGCTCCAGCGGACCGGGAAGATGCAGCCGACCGTCGTGGTGCTGTCCCGTCCGACCCTCGACCCGCCGCGGAACACCGAGTGCGTGGACGTCGTCGGCGGGCCCCGCACCGAGACCTGGTTCACCAAGGACGTCCCCGAGGCACTGCGCTCCGCCTACCGGATCGGCCGCTCCCCCGCCTCCTGGGCCGTGTTCGGCTACTCGACCGGGGGCAGCTGCGCGCTGCGGCTGGGGATGCGCTTCCCGAACGTGTTCGGCGCGACGGCCGCGCTGCACGGCGACGTCAAGGTCGTCGAGGACCAGTTCACCGGCGGCAGCCTGTTCGGCGGGGACCGGACGCTGGCCGAGCAGAGCGACCTCACCTGGCGGCTGCAGAACCTGCCCGCCCCGCCGCTGTCGATGCTGGTGGTCTCCACCCGCAAGGAGGCCGACTACCCGCAGACGGTGCAGTTCGTCGAGCTGGCCCAGCAGGTGGCCGCCACCAACCCGCAGTTCCAGGTGGAGTCGATGTACCTGGACGACGGCGGCCACAACTTCGACAGCTGGGTGCGCGAGCTGCCGGCCACGCTGGAGTGGGTCGGCAACCACCTGGGCTAGGGCGGGTCCCGGGGAGCGCCACTGGGACACCTGAGTGATTACCGGCGGGTCGGGCACGGCGCCCGCCGTCGCGGGGAACGTATCGCGACCGCTCCGGCCGACCGCCGGAGCGGTCCCGGATCCGGGCAGGAGGCCCCATGCTCAGCACCCGATCGCTCTTCGAGGAGATCTACCGGAACGACGAGGCGTACCAGCTGTTCTGCAGCATCGCCGCCGGCGGCGAGGACCAGGGCGGCTGGGAGAACGAGCGGATCACCGAACTCACCCGTGACCCGGTCCTCGCCCCGAAGATCGCCCGGCACGGCGCCGACGAGCGCAAGCACGGCCGGATCTTCACCCAGCTGCTGCACAAGCGCGGCCTGCCCAAGGTCGACGTCCCCGCCGAGGCCGACTACTGCATGCTGCTGGAGCGGCAGGGCGTCGGTCTGGCGCACGAGCGGCTCACCACCGACATCCCGCTGACCGAGCGCGAGATCATCACCTATCTGGCGCACAGCCGGGTGACCGAGCAGCGCGCGGCCGAGCAGATGCGCCAGCTGGTCAAGGTCTACGGGGACAACCCCGACCTCGGCCGGGCGATGCGGATGATCTCGGCGGACGAGGACAACCACCTCGCCTACTGCCACGAGGAGCTGCTGCGGCTGTCCGCGGCGGGCCACGGGCCGTACATCCGGCACGTCCTGGAGACCTGCGCCCGGGGCGAGATCCGCACCCACCGGGACGTCGGGCTGGCCGTGACGTCCCGGATGGCGCGAATCCTCGCCTGGCCGCGCTGGCAGCTGGCCGTCGTCACGGCCGGCCTGCACGCGCTCTACCTGTACGACCTGCTGTACGGCTGGCGGCGGATGGTGCGGCTGCGGATGCCCGCCCGGCGCGACGCGCTGGGCACCCCGGCCCCGCCGCACGCCGAGTCCGGGCCGCTCTAGGCGGCCCGGCCCGCGCGACCCGGTCAGCGCCCGATGATGAGGCTCATCGCCTCGGCCCGGGTGGCCGGGTCGCGCAGCTGTCCGCGCACGCAGGAGGTGATGGTCTTGGCACCGGGCTTGCGGATGCCGCGCATCGACATGCACATGTGCTCGCACTCCACGACCACGATCGCTCCGCGCGGCTCCAGGATCCGCATCAGCGCGTCCGCGACCTGGCTGGTGAGCCGCTCCTGCACCTGCGGCCGGCGGGCGTAGACGTCGACCAGCCGGGCCAGCTTGGACAGGCCGGTGATCTTGCCGCTGGGGGACGGGATGTACCCGACGTGCGCGACGCCCCGGAACGGCACCAGGTGGTGCTCGCAGACGGAGGTCAGCTCGATGTCCTTGACCAGCACCATCTCGTCGTGGCCGAGGTCGAAGGTGGTGGTCAGGACGTCCTCGGGCTCCTGCCAGAGGCCCGCGAATATCTCCTTGTAGGCCCGCGCCACCCGGGCGGGCGTTTCCAGCAGCCCCTCGCGGTCCGGGTCCTCACCGACCGCGAGCAGGAGTTCACGGATCGCGTTCTCGGCCCGCTTCTGGTCGAACGTGCCGACGGCGGGCGGACCGTCGAGCGTCACCGGGTCGATCATGCGGGCCTCGCTAACTCGTTGGCGAACAGGGGTTGAACAGCACGGATGCCGCGCCTCCAGGGTACAAACCCCGGTGACGCGGCATCCATTCCGGCGGGTGCCGGAGCGGTTCTCAGCCCTCGGTGGGCGGCTCGACGGGCAGCTGCGGGAGCTTGACCACGTCGGCCGGAGCGGCCTCGGCGGTGGCGGCGGCGCCGTTGGTGAGCGCCAGCTCCTTGGGCGACTGGACCGGCGGGCGGGTGGACGGCGTCCGACGGGCGGAGCCGGTCCAGGCCGGACGGGTCGGGCGCTTGACGATCGGCGCGAAGATCTCGGCGATCTGCTCCTTGTTGAGGGTCTCCTTCTCCAGGAGCTCCAGGACCAGGTTGTCGAGCACGTCGCGGTTCTCGACCAGGATCTCCCAAGCCTCGTTGTGCGCGCTCTCGATGAGCTTCTTGACCTCTTCGTCGACCAGCCCGGCGACCTCTTCCGAGTAGTCGCGCTGGTGGCCCATCTCGCGGCCCAGGAAGGGCTCCGAGTTGTCGTTGCCGAACTTGATGGCACCGAGGCGTTCGGTCATGCCGTACTGGGTGACCATGGCCCGCGCCGTGGCGGTGGCCTTCTCGATGTCGTTGGAGGCACCGGTGGTCGGGTCGTGGAAGACCAGCTCCTCCGCCGCGCGCCCGCCCAGCATGTAGGCCAGCTGGTCGAGCATCTCGTTGCGGGTGGTGGAGTACTTGTCCTCCTCCGGCAGCACCATCGTGTAACCGAGGGCACGGCCGCGGGACAGGATCGTGATCTTGTGCACCGGGTCGCTGTACTGGCAGGCCGCCGCCACCAGGGCGTGACCGCCCTCGTGGTACGCGGTGATCTTCTTCTCCCGGTCGGACATGATCCGCGTGCGCTTCTGCGGACCCGCCACGACGCGGTCGATCGCCTCGTCCAGGATGTTGTTGTCGATCAGCTTCTTGTCCGAGCGGGCGGTCAGCAGCGCCGCCTCGTTCAGGACGTTCGACAGATCGGCACCGGTGAAGCCGGGGGTGCGCTTGGCGACGGCCGAGAGGTCGACGTCGGGCGCGATCGGCTTGCCCTTCTGGTGCACCTTGAGGATGTCCAGACGGCCCTGGAGGTCGGGACGCTCGACCGCGATCTGACGGTCGAAACGGCCCGGGCGCAGCAGCGCCGGGTCCAGGATGTCGGGGCGGTTGGTGGCGGCGATCAGGATGACGCCGCCCTTGACGTCGAAGCCGTCCATCTCGACCAGCAGCTGGTTGAGGGTCTGCTCGCGCTCGTCGTGGCCGCCGCCGAGGCCCGCACCGCGGTGCCGGCCGACGGCGTCGATCTCGTCGACGAAGACGATCGCCGGGGCGTTCGCCTTGGCCTGCTCGAAGAGGTCGCGGACGCGGCTGGCGCCGACACCGACGAACATCTCGACGAAGTCGGAACCGGAGATCGAGTAGAACGGCACCCCGGCCTCGCCCGCGACGGCACGCGCCAGCAGGGTCTTGCCGGTCCCGGGCGGGCCGTAGAGCAGCACACCCTTGGGGATCTTGGCGCCGACGGCCTGGAACTTGGCCGGCTCCTGGAGGAACTCCTTGATCTCGTGGAGCTCCTCGACCGCCTCGTCCGCGCCCGCGACGTCGGAGAAGGTGGTCTTCGGGGTGTCCTTGGTCAGCAGCTTGGCCTTGGACTTGCCGAACTGCATGACGCGCGAGCCGCCGCCCTGCATCTGGTTCATCAGGAACAGGAAGACCAGCACGATGATGACGATCGGCAGCATCGACAGCAGGAGGCTGACGAGGGTGCTCTGCTTCTCGGGACTGACGGTGTAGCCCTCGGCCAGCGTGCTCTGGTCGTTGTCGTTGATCTGCGCCTGCAGCTTGTCGGCGATGCCGACGCCCTGGTCCCCAATGTAGGAAGCCTGGAACTTGCTGCCGGACTGCGGCTTGCCGGTGCCCACGGCGGGCAGCTTCGCGCCGTCCTTGAGCTGAATCTTGATCGTGTTCGAGTCACCCGTGGTGATCTGCGCCGACTTGACCTGCTTCGCGTCGATCGCTGCGACGACCTGCCCGGTGTCCACCGTTTTGTAGCCGTTCGAATCCGAAACGACCTGCATCAGCACGATGACGGCGAGGACGGCCAGCACGATCCACATGATCGGCGCACGGAAGTATCGCTTGACGTCCATCCATGCGGGGCGTTGCCGCCCCGTCCCTCCTGCCACTCAACGGCGCCGCGGGCTGTGGGCCACCGGCGCATCTTGGTCAGTGCTCATGTGAAGAGCGGTTTTATTGGACCGTACCGCAGTGCGCCCCCCACGTGGCGGGAGCACGGCGGTACGACGTTCCTCTATGGTCCCCCGATCCAACGGACGGGAACAGGATCCTGTTCCCGTCCGTCGTCCGAACGGGTAATCAGCCGCCGTAGACGTGCGGGGCGAGGGTGCCGATGAAGGGGAGGTTGCGCAGCTTCTCCGCGTAGTCCAGACCGTAGCCGACCACGAACTCGTTGGGGATGTCGAAGCCGACGTACTTGACGTCGATCTCGACCTTGGCCGCGTCCGGCTTGCGCAGCAGGGTGCAGACCTCCAGCGAGGCCGGGCCGCGCGAACCCAGGTTGCCGAGCAGCCAGGACAGGGTCAGGCCGGAGTCGATGATGTCCTCGACGATCAGCACGTCACGGCCGGCGATGTCGGTGTCCAGGTCCTTCAGGATCCGCACCACGCCGGAGGACTTGGTGCCCATCCCGTAGGAGGAGACCGCCATCCAGTCCATGGTCACCTGCGAGTGCAGGGCGCGGGCGAGGTCCGCCATGACCATCACGGCCCCCTTGAGGACGCCGACGATCAGCAGGTCCTTGCCTGCGTAGTCCCGGTCGATGCGCTCGGCCAGCTCCAGGAGCTTCGCGTCGATCTCGTCCTTGCTGATGAGCACCTTCGCGAGGTCAGCGCCCATGTCGTTCTGGTCCACCGGGGATACGTCCTCAAACGTGTCGGGGTCTGGATGGCCGGCGGCCGGCTCCCCCGGGCATGCCCGCCCGTCAGTCGCCCTGTCGCCGAAAGACCAGCGTGCCACACCGCCGAGTGGCTTCGACGCCCCCGGGTAGGTGCAGCGGCCCCTGACCCCGCCATCCGGTGACCAGCAGGTCGATCGTCTCCAGGTGCCGGGCGAAGAGGTCCCCGGCCGGACAGCCCGCCCGCAGCGCGGCCCGGCGCAGCACCCGGCGGCGCACGGCGGGCGGCAGCTCGGACAGTTTCCCGGCGTCCAGGGTGCCTTCGCCCGTCCGGATGTCGCGCTCGGCGAGCGCGGCCCACTGGTCGAGGGCGTCGGCGTCGTCGCGGAACAACCGGGCGGTGCGGGCGAGGGCCTCGACCACGCCGCCGCCCAGGTGCTTCTCCAGCACCGGCAGCACCTCGTGGCGGACCCGGGCCCGGGTGTAGGCGGGGTCACAGTTGTGCGGGTCGTCCCAGACCTGGATCGCCTGGGCGGAGCACGCCTGCCGGGTGGCGGCCCGGTCGAGCTCCAGCAGCGGGCGGCGGTAGCGGCCCTTCTGCGCGGGCATGCCGGCCAGCGAGCGGGAGCCGGACCCGCGGGCCAGGCCCAGCAGAACGGTCTCGGCCTGGTCGTCGCGGGTGTGGCCGAGCAGGACGGCGACGGCGCGGTGCCGCTCGGCGGCCGCGTCCAGGGCGGCGTACCTGGCGTCCCGGGCGGCGGCCTCGGGGCCGCCCTCGCGGCCGACCCGGACGGCGATCGCCTCGACCGGGTCGAGGCCGAGCTCGCGCAGCCGGTCGGCGACCTGGTCGGCCCGCTCGGCGGAGCCCGACTGGAGGCCGTGGTCGACGGTCACGGCGCCGACCCGCAGGCCGATCTTGGGCGCCTCGAAGGCGGCGGCGATGGCGAGCGCCATGGAGTCCGCGCCGCCGCTGACGGCGACCAGGACCAGCGGCGAGCCGGGCGCGGCGGGGGTGCGGGGCAGCCCGGACGGGTGGCGGTGGGCGTTGCCGATCAGCGTGGTGCCGACGGCGGCCGGAACCGCGGCGGCGGCGACCGGAACGCCGGGGACGCGCTCCCGCGGCTGACGGGCGGGCGCGGTGAAGGTGGAACCGGCCTCGGCTGCGAGGTCGGCGAGGGTGCGGCGTACGGCCAGGCGTATCGCGGCGACGGCGGGGTGTGGGCCCACGGCGGACGACTCCTCGACGGAGGGGGGACAGGAGACTGCGGTGGGCGCGGCGGGGACCGCGCATCCATGAGCACCCTGTTACCGGGCGCTCACAGATGGTGGCAGAAAGGAGGCACCCGCTACGCCACCCGCGCCACCGGTACGACCACCGTCCCACGTTCGGGTGAATGAAGAAACGTATCTTCACCCGCCATGTGCACGACTGGACCATGCGTGCGAACGGATCCGACCTCCCCCGGTCCCACCTGTCCCGCGCGTCCGGCCCGGGCCGGGCCGGACGGGGCCCTCAGCGGCCCACCCGGGCGACCCAGGCGGCGGGGTCGTGGACCTCCTCCTTGGTCGGCAGGGTGTTCGGCGAGGTCCAGACCCGGTTGAAGCCCTCCATGCCGACCCGCTCGACCACACCCCGGACGAAGACCGCGCCGTCCTGGTACTGGCGGAGCTTGGCGTCCATCCCGAGCAGCCGGCGCAGCACCAGGTCCAGCCGGTTGGCCCCGCGGTCCCGGCGCTGCTGGAACTTCTCCCGGATCTCGGCGACGCTCGGCACCACGGCCGGGCCCACCCCGTCCATCACCACGTCCGCGTGCCCCTCCAGCAGGGACATCACGGCGGTGAGCCGGCCGAGGATCTCCCGCTGGGCCGGCGACTGGACGATCTCCAGCAGGCCGGCCGACGGGGCGTCGCCGCCGCGGGAACCGAGGCCGGGCAGGCCGGCGCCGAGCGATCCGGCCGCGTCCCGCAGCCGCTCCACCAGCGCGCCGGGGTCGACGTCGGTCTCGGCCAGGAAGGACTGCACCTCGGACTGGATGTGGTCGCGCAGCCACGGCACCGCCGTGAACTGGGTGCGGTGGGTCTCCTCGTGCAGGCAGACCCAGAGCCGGAAGTCGGCCGGGTCGACGTCCAGCTCCCGTTCCACGTGGACGATGTTGGGCGCCACCAGCAGCAGCCGGCCCGGACCGGGTCCCTCGGGGCCCAGCCGGGGCTTGTCGAACAGCGCGGCCGGGCTGTCCGGCGCCTCCAGCGAGGGCTCGGCCGGGGCGAAGGTCTCGTACTGGCCGAGCACCTTGGTGGAGAGGAAGGCCAGCAGCGCGCCCACCTCGATACCGGTCGCCTTCTCCCCCACCGTGCCGAGCACGGCGGAGGCCGAACCGCCCGTCCGGCGGGCCTGGAGCTTCTCCACCAGCGGCTGGACGATCGTGCGGAAGCCCGCCACATTGGCCCGCACCCAGCCGGGGCGGTCCACGATCAGCACCGGGGTCGCGGCGGCCTCGGCCAGACTGGTCGAGCGCATGCCGGTGAACTCCCGGACGTGCTCCTCGGCCGCCAGGGCGTGCCGGCGCAGTTCGGCGACCACCGCGGCCGCCTCGGCCCGGCTCACCTCCGGCCCCGGCCGCACCAGCCTGGTCGCGGTCGCGACCGCGAGATTCCAGTCGACCATCTCGGAACCGCCGCTCGCGCTCGTCATGCCCTCACCGTACGTGCTCCCGTGCGCCGGGGGGAGCCGGAACGGCCGCCCAATGGCGGCCCGGTGGGCGAGCGGTGGGTGAGCGACGGGCGGGCGACGGGCGGGCGACGGGTGTGCGGCGGGCGGGCGACGGCCGCTCAGTGGCAGCCGCAGGCGGCCAGCCTGGCCACCACCCGGTCCATCGCGGCGCGGGCGGTGTCGACGGGGGCGGAGGTCCGGGTCATCAGGGCGAAGACGAGCAGCCGCCCGTCGGCGTCCACCACGGTGCCCGCCAGGGTGTTGACGCCGCTGAGGCTGCCGGTCTTCGCCCGGACCAGGCCGGCCGCGTCGGCCGCCCCGGAGCCGGCGCCGAAGCGCTTGCCGAGGGTGCCGGTGAAGCCGGCGATCGGCAGGCCCGTCAGCACCGGACGCAGCGTCGGATGCTGCGCGGAGGCCGCCAGGGCGAGCAGCTTGACCAGGACCGCCGGCGGGATCGCGTTGCCGGGGTGCAGCCCGCTGCCGTCGTTGAGCACCACGCCGGCCATCGGCACGCCGAGCCGGGCGAGTTCCTGGGTGACGGCGGTGGCGGCGCCCTCGAAGCCGGCCGGCTGGTGGGCCGCGATCGCGGCCTGGCGGGCGATCGCCTCGGCGAGGGTGTTGTCGGAGGTGGTCAGCATCCGCTCGACCAGCCGGGCCACCGTCGGCGAGTCCACCCGGCCGAGCACGGGGGCGTCGGCGGCGGCCGGGGCGGTGGCGGCCTTCGCCTTGCCCTGGACGGTGACGCCCTGGGCCTTGAGCAGATTGGCGAAGGTCTCGGCGGCCGCGCCGGCCGGGTCGGTGACCCGGGCGGGGGCGTCGGCGAGACTCTTCGGATCGGTCTTGCCCTCGTCCACCATCAGCGGCGTCACCGCGGCGATGTTCTCGCCGTCGTGGTTCTTGTGCAGCAGCGGGCCGGTGTAGAGCGACACGTCGTAGTCGAGCGCGACGGTGGAGGTGCCGGCGGCCTTCAGCGCGGCGGCGGTCTGCCGGGCCAGCGCGTCCAGCGAGGCGGGCGCGGTGTCCGGGTCGGCCGGGACGCCGGCGATCTGCACCTGGTCGGCGGGGAGCGCGGTCAGCGTCGGGTCACCACCACCCACGAGGGTGATCCCGCCCGTCGCCGCGTTCTTGACGACCCGGGTGGTCAGCCGGGTGTCGGCCGGGATCAGCGAGAGGGCCGCGACCGAGGTCGCGAGCTTGGTGGTGGAGGCGGGCGTGGCGGCGGTGTTCTCCGCCGCGCCGTAGAGGAGTTGGCCCTCGGCGGCGTCCGCGACGGCGAGGCCGACGGTGCCGAGGTTCCGGTCGGCGAGCACGGTGGCGAGCGCCTGCTGGAGGGCCTGCGCGGTCGGGAGTCCGGCGCCCGGACCGGCTTCGGCGGCGGCCAGCACGGCCCCGGCCGGGGCCGGCCGAGCGGTAGCGGCGGTAGCGGCGGCGGGCTTGGGCGACGAGGACGCGGCCCCGGAGGCGGACGCGGGCGGAGATGCCGGTGTGGACCCCGACGTGGCGGCGGGCGAGGTGCCGGAGGCGGTGGGCGGGGTGGACGGCGGAGTGGTGGCGGGGCGGCCGGAGGTGCTGCCCGGCCCCCCGGGGCGGCCCGGGTCCTCGTCCCGGTCGCCCCTTCCTCCCCCGTTCTCCCTGTCGCCCTTGTCGTGCTTGTCGTGCTTGTCGTTCTTCCTGCCGTTGCCCTCGTCCTGGTCGCCCCGGGCGCCGCCGGCCCCCGTCCCGGAGGGCGAGGCCGATCCGGACGGCGGCGCCGACGGCAGCGCGGACGCGCCGCCCGCCCCCAGCACCGTCGCGGCGACCAGCAACGACGCCCCGAACAGCCCCGCGGCCGTCCCCCCGCGCCGGCGCCCCGACCCAGCCCCTGCTCGCACCGACCCGGCCCCTTTCCTGAGCACACACTCCCGTAGGAGACACTTGGATTCTGTCAGTCCCTACCTTGGAGGAACCGTTGGAGTTCGACGTCCTTATCGAAATCCCTAAGGGCTCTCGTAACAAGTACGAGGTCGACCACGAGACCGGTCGCCTTCGGCTCGACCGGATGCTCTTCACCTCGACCCGCTACCCGGCCGACTACGGCTACGTCGAGGGCACCCTGGCGGACGACGGTGACCCGCTGGACGCCCTGGTCATCCTGGACGAGCCGACCTTCCCCGGTTGCCTGATCAAGTGCCGTGTCATCGGCATGTTCAAGATGACGGACGAGGCCGGCGGCGACGACAAGCTGCTCTGCGTCCCGGCGACGGACCCGCGCTGGGAGCACCTGCAGGACATCCACCACGTGTCGGAGTTCGACCGTCTGGAGATCCAGCACTTCTTCGAGGTCTACAAGGACCTGGAGCCCGGCAAGTCCGTCGAGGGTGCCGACTGGGTCGGCCGCGCCGAGGCCGAGGCCGAGGTCACCGCGTCGATCAAGCGCCTGGCGGACCAGGGCGGCCACTGAGCCGTCCTCCCCGTCTCGTTCGTCCGGCGGTCCGTCCGCCCGGACGCTTCGAGGTAGGCGAGGCAGTCGAAGGCCGGGGTTCGCGGAGTTTCCTCCGCGGGCCCCGGCCTTCGCCGTTCCCCGGATCGGCCGACTCTTCCCGACACCCTGTCGGCATGATGCGGGATTAGGTTAGGCTAACCGAAGCAATCGGGGACGTAGTCGACCTTTGGAGGCCCGCATGCCCATACCCGAGCAGCCCGTCGTCCCGTTCTCCACCGTGCTGCGCACGGCGAGCGCCGCCGAGCACGAGGCCGCCGAGCAGTCCTCGTTCATGAGCCGCCTGCTCGGCGGACACCTCGGCATCGAGGCGTACGCCGACCTCACCGGCCAGCTGTGGTTCGTCTACCGCGCCCTGGAGCAGCGGGCGGACGAACTCGCGGAGCACCCGGTGGCCGGGCCCTTCGTGGACCGCACGATCCTGCGCACCGAGGCCATCGAGCGCGACCTGGCCCACCTGCGGGGCCCGGACTGGCGCGAGGGCCTCGCCCCGCTGCCGGCCACCGCCGCGTACGTCGCCCGCCTGGAGGAGCTCGCCGAGCAGTGGCCGGCGGGGTGGATCGCGCACCACTACACCCGCTACCTGGGCGACCTGTCGGGCGGCCAGATCATCCGCGGCATCGCCGAGAAGACCTGGGGCTTCGAGCGCAAGGGCGACGGCGTGCGGTTCTACGTCTTCGAGCAGGTGGAGAACCCGGCCGCGTTCAAGCGCGACTACCGCGCCAAGCTGGACGCCGCCGGGCTGGCCCTGGACGAGGTCGAGAGCCGCCGGGTGGTCGAGGAGTGCAAGCGCGCCTTCCAGCTGAACGGCGCGCTGTTCCAGGACCTGGACACCCGGTACCCGCTGAGCGCCTGAACCTCTCGGAGCGGGACGTCGGAGCTGCCGACTTCCCGCTCCGCGCTCGTGCCGGCCGGCTCACCGTCCGGCACGTCCTTCCCGATGGCCCCCTTGCCGCCGCAAGGGGGCCATCGGCACGTCACGGTCCGCGCGGGTCGCCCGGTCGGAGCGTTGGCAGCCGCTCACCAGAAGATCGGCCGGAGCGGGAGTACGACGGGTCCGACTTCCCACTCCACGATCCGACCGCCGCCGACCACCCAAACGAGCAGCGCCCCCACAGCACCCTGGGGTGGGAAGTCGGCGGTCCCGACTTCCCACCCCAGGGGCTCTTCTTCCGGTGGACCCTGCCGCTCACAAGGGGCGAGCTGGGAAGCGCAAGCGAGAGGTGGGTTCCCCGGCTGCCGCTCGCTCGGCCCGAGCGCGCGGCAGCCACTCGTGATCCGCCGCCTGCGGTGCGATCGAGGATCAGGCGAGGTGGTGGGGTGCGGTCTTGGGGGTCAGTGGGGTTGCGGGGTCTCGGGGTCGGCCTGGTGGGGGGTCCAGGTGTGTTCGATGGTGCCGTCGGGGTGGGTGTGGGTTTCCCAGCGTCCGTGGCGGGTGATGGGCGGCGGGGGCGGGCCGATCCTGAGGGCGGTGAGGACGCCGGTGATCACGGTGGCGATGGCGAGCGCCAGGAGGACGGCGAAGGCCGCGCCGATGAGGAAGGCGCTCACTTCCGGGCCGTCTCCCGCATCAGTTCGAGGAGGTTGAAAAGGGTGGAGACGGGGGCGTCACCGAAGTTCACGAGGAGGCGGCCGTCGATGGTTCGGCCGTTGACGTGGGCGGAGCCCCAGCGGAGGCCGAGGGGTTTGCCGCGTTCGTGGAGTTCGCGCAGAAGGGCGGTGACCTCGGGTTCGGTGCAGGTGCGGAGGATCTTGTCGTGGGGGCCGATGGGGGCGTTCACGCGGCGAAGTCCAGCTCGAACCAGACGACCTTGCCGGACTTGGTGGAGTCGGCGCCGACCCGGTCGGCGAGGGCGCGCACGAGGTGGAGACCGCGCCCGGAGACGGCGTAGGGGTCGGCGGAGATCCGGGGCGAGGGCAGATCGGGGCAGTCGTCGCACACCGAGACCCGAAGCACGGCGGGCCGGAGGCAGACGAGGACGGGCGGTGCCTGGCAGCCCCCGTGCTGCCAGGCATTGATGTACAGCTCCTGAAAGGCGAGTTCGGCATCGTCGATGACATCCGGAGGCCAGCCGGCGGAGGAGAGGGCGGCCCGGAGTTCGACACGGGCGAGAGAGCAGTCGGGCGGGTTGAGGGCACGCATGACAGACCTCCAGGGGAGGAGCAGGGAGAGGGCGGGAGAGACGCCACGAGCGAGGCCAGTCCGGACCCGGCTGATGCGCGGCAAGAAGCGGGCAGCACGCGCCTACTGCCCACGAAAAAGGCACTGATGACGGTCAGTCATGTGACCGACGCAACACTGACGGTAGGTCATTTGGTTCCACGCGTGCAACACGATCCGCAAAGATGGCCCGGCAGGGACGAGAGGTCTCACTCGCGCGAGTGGCATCCCGAGCCTTCACAGCGAGAGACTGCCCGGACACGGAAGGACACCTCTTGGCACTCAGGACCCAGATCAGTGAGAGGCAGCGCCGCTTCGGCGCCGAGCTGAGGCGCCTGCGCGAGGGCGCCGGACTGGCGGTCAAAGACGCTGGAGCACTCGTCGGCATGGGCGGCCCGCAACTCAGCCACATCGAGGCCGGACGCACCGGGCTGGATCCGGACCGACTCACCACGCTTCTGAACGCCTACGGTCACATGGATGAGACCTATGTGACCGCTCTCCAAGAGATGGGGCTCAGCAACGGCAAGGGCTGGTGGAGCGCCTTCAAGGGGTCGGTCACGGCCTCGGCCCTCGATCTGGCCGAGTCCGAATCGGGCGCCACTTCACTCTCCAGTTACGAGACCCTGCTGATCCCAGGACTGCTCCAGGTGCCTCGTTACAGCGAGGTCATCCTCAGCGGCGACGAGAAGAAGATGGAGTTCCGTCGTAGCCGCCAGCAGGCCATAAGCGCTGACGGGGCTCTTCACTTTCATGCCGTGATCCACGAAGCGGCACTTCACGCTCGATTCGGCGGCCCCGAGGTCATGAGGGAGCAGTTGGACTCGCTGGTCGAGGCGAGCGAACTTCCCCACATCACGATCCAGATCCTGCCGTTCCGCTGCGCCGAGTACGTATCCACGGACACGTCTTTCATGATTGTGCACGGTCCGAACGCCGACCTGGACACAGTACTGATGGAGCACCCGGGCGGCTCCTCGTACCATGGCGATCCAGAGTCACTCATCGCTTATCGCTCGAAGTTCGAACGCCTCAAGTCCCTTGCGCTTCCGGAGCTGGATGTCTCTCTCGCCCTACGCTCCCGAGTCGATCAAGACTCCTGGGGCCTGATTCAGCATCTCCGCTACACCCTCTAAGGAAGGCGCACATGTCAGAGCTCGATTGGCAGAAGTCCAGCTTCAGCGGCGACCAGGCCAACTGTGTCGAGGTCCGCGCTGGGGACGGCCTGGTCGAACTCCGGGAATCCGACGACGGCGACGTCGTCCTCCACACCACCCCGGCCGCCTTCGCCGGCCTCCTCCGCGCTGTCAAGGCCGACCGGCTCGACCACCACGCATAGCTCCAGCGATCCTTCCCCTCGCGCAGGAAGTCGACCGGTCCGACTTCCTGCGCGCAACACTGTGGCCCTCGCCCGAAACCGGGCGAGGGCCACAGTTCGCTTCCGCCCACCGGGCTCCGGCGGTGTGCGAAGCGGCCGATTCCTGGTACTGATGGGGCGTGCGCTTCGACACCGTCCCGATACCCCCGTCCATCGATGCCCGACCCCGCGACGAGCGCGGCTATCCCGTTCCGGCGATCACGCCGTGGGAGGGCGACCAGCCCCAGTTCGCGCTGACGGACTACGGCCGCAGCGCCGACTGCGCGCGAGAGCGGCTCTGTTCGGTCTGCAACGCGCTGATGCCCAAGGGCCCGGTGTGGCGGGTGGTCGGCGAGACGGAGAGCGCCGCGATCGCCGAGGCGCTGGCGGCCGGCCGTCCCTACCGCAATCTCGCTCCGACCCTGGAGGGCCCCGGCCACCGGGCGTGCATGCTCTACGCCTCGATGGTCTGCCCGTACCTGGCCCGGCCCAACGCGCGGCGCCGGCAGTCGGCCCAGCAGCCCGGAGAGATGACAGAGCACGTCGTCCGGGGCGCGGCCCGGGGCACGACGGGCGCCGTGGTGGGGTTCGCCGACTACGAGTACGGGATCACCGACACCCGGGTGCTGTTCCGCTTCATCGACGTGGTGGAGTTCCTGCCCCACGACAACGCGGACGAGCATCTCCCGGACCTCAAAAAGGAGTTGGACCGCCTGGCCGGTAACTGACCCGGCCGGGCGGTCCCTCGGTCCTCGTGCTCGCCGGTCTCAGCCGCGGTAGGCCGGCAGGCCGACCCGGCTGGTGACCACGACGGGCTTGGTGGCGCCGCTGACCGGGACGGTGACGATGCCCTTGGGCGTCCGGGCCGCGATGGTCCGGCCGTCCGGCGAGAAGGTCGGCTCGGTGTAGTCGGTGGTCGCCTTGGGGGTGAGGTCCTTGGCGGTCCTGTCGCCCCGGCCCTGCACGAAGAGGTGGTCGTGCCCCTGCACCGAGCGGACGAACACGACGTCGTCGCCGTCGGGCGAGACCGCGGGCTCGGAACCCTTGGCCAGCACGTCGGTCTGCGAACGCAGGACCTCGTCCCGGATGTAGACAGTGCCGTTGTCGGCGTTGGCGAAGACGCTGGTGCCGGTCCTGCTGGCCGCGTTCGGCCAGATGTTGCCGGTCTGCGGCAGGGGCGCGGCGTCTTCGCCGCCCCAGACACTCAGATCGGTCGGCTGGCCCTGGACGGCCGCGGCGGGAACGGTCTTCAGCCGGGAGACGCCGTTCTTCCTGGCGACGAAGGTGATGCTGCTCCTGGCGGGCACCTCCGCCGCCGGAACGGCCGGGACCGTCTGCCAGGTGGGGTGGTTCCAGTTCTGCCCACCGGGGTTCTTGGCCACGACGACCCGGTTGCCGCCGTCCGCGTCGGAGATGTTGAGGCTGCCCGAGCCGTCGATGAAGACGGCCTTGTTGCCGTCCGGGGACCAGGAGAGGTCCCGCACGACGGTGCGGAAGTCGACGATCTTGCCGTCGATCTGCACGTACCGGGTGCCGTTGCTGACGGTCAGCACGTTGTGCTTCAGCCCCTTCGGACCCGCGGCTCCGCGAGAGGCCGCCTGGGCCGCCGGGCTGACGGCGGCCACGAGGCCGACCGTCAGGGCGCCGATGGCGGCGAGCTTCGCGATGCGGGACGAGGACTTGCGGAACGAAAGGGCCTTGCTCATGGTCGTGTATCCCCCGGGAACGATGTGCTGATGCGATGCCGCACCAGAGCCGTGTCCACCACCCCCCGGGGACTGTCGTCCACCCGTTCGGCTGTTCGCGCTCTGTGCGATGGGAGAAGCCTCTCAGCCGAGCTTCCCCGATCTGTGCGGCAACTGTCACGGACGTGAAACAGCGTCATCCGCCCTCTCCGAACCCATCGAGCTGCCCCGGCGTGGGACGTCGGCCGGGCCGACTTCCCACACACAGCGCCGCGGCCCTCGCTCGGAACCGAGCGAGGGCCGCGGCGCACTTCGGACCGGGTGTCAGACGCTGAGCGACTTCCGGTGGCGGGCCAGGGCGGTGGCGCCGCCGCCGAGCAGCAGCAGGCCGGCCGCGGTGGCCAGGATCGGGGCCACCGGGGTGTCCGAACCGGTGGAGGCCAGCACACCGGAGCCGCCGATGGAGGAGCCGCCGGTGGTCAGCGACGCGCCGCCGACCGTGCCCGCGCCGGAACCGCCGACCGTCCCGGTGCCGGTGCCGGTGCCCGTTCCGGTGCCGCCGACGGAGCCGGCCGCGCCGCCCGCCGAGCCGCTGCCCGCCGGGCCGGTGGGCAGCTGGGCGTTCTTGTCGAAGGCCAGCGACACGGTGACCGGGTCGAGGGCCTCGCCCGCCTTGTAGTTGGCGAAGGCCGGCACACCCTCGGCGGTCAGCTTGGCCGGGACGGCGTTCAGCGTCACCACGCCGTTGACCGGCGCGAGGCTCGCCTTGGAGAGGTCCAGCTCGGCTATCCGGGCGCCGGACAGCGTCGTGGTCTTGCCGTCCAGGGACTTGGCGTTGACATCGGCGGTCAGGAACGCGCCGTCCTTGTCGATGCTCAGGCCCAGCTTCGAGAAGGTGGTGTCCAGCTGGTAACCGCCGCCCTCGCCCGGGTGGCCGAGGAAGCGCACCGAGCCCGCGAAGCCCGCCGAGAGCGCGTGGCTCTTGGTGTTGTACGCACCCTTGGCGCCGGAGAAGCGGTAGTCGGCCGCGCCGCCCGCGAACTCGACCTTGCCGTTGGCCACCGGGCTCTGCAGGTACTTGCGGAAGCTCTCCTTGACCTGCCAGTCCAGGGTGCCGTTGACGACGGCGAGCTCACCGGCGCCGGCGCTCGGCGTGGTGCTCGGGCTACCGGTCGCGGAGGGCGAGTTGGTCGCGGTCGGCGAGCCGGTGGCCGTCGGCGAGGAGGTCGCGGACGGGGAGGAGGTGGCCGTCGGCGAGGAGGTGGCGGTCGGCGAGCCGGTGGCCGTCGGGGTGGCGGTCGGCGAGGCGGTGGCCGTCGGCGAGCCGGTAGCGGTCGGGGTGGCCGTGGGCGACTGCGTCACGGTCGGCGTGGCCGTCGGGGACGGCGTGGCCGGGCTCTGCTTGAGCAGCAGCGACAGCGGGTCCATGTCCGAGCCGCCCGCGTAGAAGCCGGCGAACGCCTTGGCGCCCTCCTCGGTCAGCTTCGCCGCCGTCGGCACGCCGTTGGTGGTGTCCCGGCCGACCGTGAAGGTCACCAGCGGGACGTCGTCGCGCCGGGTGACCTCGGGGGCGCCCACCGTCTCCTTGGAGGCGGTGTCGGCGGTGAGCGTGCCGGTCGTTCCGGCGGTGGTGATCTTCAGATCGCTCAGACCCACGTCCAGCGCGCCGTGGTGGGCGGTGAACCGCACCCCGCCGTTGAAGGCCGAGGTCAGGGCGTGGGTGCCCATGTCGTAGCTCGCGCTCGCCAGCCCGAAGTGGAAGCTGCCGTCGGCGTTGGTGGTCGCGCCCCCGCTCAGCTCCACCGCGCCCTGGCCGACCGGCCCGGTGACGTAGCTCCGGAAGCTGGCCTTGACCCCCCAGTCCAGCGCGCCGGTGTCGTAGGTGATGCTGCTCGGCGCGCCGGCGCCGAAGGCCAGCACCGGGGCGCCGAAGGCGGTCAGGCCGAGACCGGCGGTGACGGCGGCCAGGGCGGCCATCCGGGTGCGGTTGCGGGACATGGGGGACTCCGTTCGGTGAGCGGGGAAGAGAGGGGGGTTCAGGCCGCGTCGGCGGGGGTGGCGCGACGGCGGCGGAGGACGAACAGGCCGGCGGCCACGGCCAGGGCGGCGGCGAGCAGGCCCCCGCCGACCAGGGCAGCCGTCGGGACGCCGTCCGAGTCGCCCGTCCCGGCGGCGACCGGCGCCGCTGCGGGCGAGGCGGTCGTGGCCGAGGGGCTGGGCGCGGTGGCCGGGGCGCTGCCGAGGTCCGGCAGCGGCGGGAGCGCGGCGGCAGGGTCGAGCGCGACGGCGAAGCTCAGCGGGTCCATCGCGGTGCCCGCCGGGTAGAGGCCGCCGAACGCCTTGCCGCCCGGCTCGGTGAGCGTGAGCGGGAGTTCGACGGCCTTGAGCAGGCCACCCTCGGAGGTCAGCCCGGCCGGGTCGAAGGTGCCCAGCTCGACGCCGGTGAGCTGCTGGGTACCGCCGTCCGGCGTGCGGCCGGAGACGTCGGCGCGCAGCACGCCCTTGCCGTCGGCCACGGTGACCGCGGCGTTGGCCAGGGTGAGGTCCAGGCCGAAGGCGTCACCGCTCTTCAGGCCGGTGAAGCGGACGCTGCCGGTGAAGGCGGCCGTGAGCGCGCCGGTGGCCGGGTCGTAGCTGCCCTTGGCGGGCGTCCAGCGGAAGAACGCGCCGCCGTCGGCCGCGCCGCCGGAGGTCTCCCAACGGCCCTGGGCGATCGAGCCGGTGACGTAGTCGCGGAAGGTCCGGCGCACGCCCCAGTCGAGCGCGCCGTTGCCGAACTCGGCGGCGGGAGCGGCCTGCGGGGTGGCGGCCGGGCTCTCCGGCGTGACGGGCGGGGTCGTCGCGGTCGACGTGGTCGGCGCGGCGGGCGTGCCGGGGGCCGCGGGCGTGCTCGCGGCCGGGGAGGGCGCGGTGGCCGCCGGAGCCGACGGGGTCGTCGGGGCCGGCTGACTCGGAGCCGCCGCCGGGAGATTGACCGAGAGGCTGACCGGGTCGAGGGCCGTCCCGGCGGTGTAGAAGCCGCCGAACGCCTTGGCCCCGGCGTCGGTCAGGGTCGCCGGCACGTTGCTGAGCGCCAGGGTCCCGGCCGCGCCGCGCAGGTCGACCCCGGCCAGCGAGAGCTCGGCCAGCTTGGCCTGGCTCGCGTTGCTGACCTGCCCGGTCTCCCGGGACTTGCTGCTGACGTCCGCGTACAGCCCGGCCGAGCCGCCCGCGGCGGCCCGGAAGGTGAGCCGGCCGATGCTCAGGTCGAGCGCGTTCGCCCCGTTCTCCTGGTGCCCGGTGAACCGGACCCCGCCCGAGAACGCGGCCGTCAGCGCGCCGTTCGCCGGGTCGTACGAACCGGTGGCCGAGTGGAAGCGGAAGCCGCTGCCCGACACCGTGGCCGCTCCCCCGGTGAGCGCCCAGGTCCCCTTGGCGATGGGACCGGTGACGTAGGTGAGGAAGGACTGCTTGATCCCCCAGTCCAACCGCCCGCCGGACACCTTGCCCTCGGCCGCCACCGCCTGGCCGGGGAGGACCACGACGGTCAGCAGGGCCGCCAGGGCGGCCACCAGGGTGGCGGCCAGGCGGCGGAACCGATGGGGCAGAGGCACGCGGATCACTCCTCGGCGCGACGGGGAAGGCAGGGCGGACTCGGGGTCGGCACGGGACCGACCCCCTTGCGAGCTTTAGGTAAGGCTAACCTAATATATGAGTCAAGAGCCCCGCCGGGCACCCCCGCACCCCACTCACCGGCGGAGACAACTCCCATCGAAGGGAACGACCTTGAGCAGCAGTACCACCCGAACCAGGGCCGCCCGCCGGCCCGCGATCCTGCTGCTCCTCCTCGGTCTGCTGCTCGCCCTGACCGCCTGCGGCGCCGCCTCCGGCAGCGCCGGATCGGCCGCCGGGGCCGGCGCCTCACGCACCCCGGACGCGGTCGAACCGCTGCCCGAGGCGCCGGTCCCCGCCCTCCCCGCCACCGCCGCTTCCGCCGACGGCCGGACCGTCACCGTCACCAGCACCGAGCGGATCATCCCGCTCAACGGCAGCCTGGCCGAGATCGTCTTCAGCCTCGGCCTCGGCCCCAAGGTCGTCGCCCGCGACGTCTCCACCACCTTCCAGCAGGCCGCCGCCCTGCCCGTGATCACCCAGGCCCACGACGTCTCCGCCGAGGGCGTGCTCTCGCTGCACCCGACCGTCGTCCTCGCCGACCGCTCCACCGGCCCCGCCGAGGCCGTCGCCCAGATCCGCGCGGCGGGCGTCCCCCTCCTGGTCCTGGACGACGCCAAGCGACTGGAGGACATCGGCCCGCGCATCGACACCGTCGCCGCCGCCCTCGGAGTCCCCGACGCCGGACGGCAGTTGAAGGAACGCACCGAACAGCGGACCACCGAGGCCCGGGCCGCCCTGCCCCCCGTCGACCGCCACCCCAAGGTCGCCTTCCTCTACCTGCGCGGCAGCGCCTCGGTCTACCTGCTCGGCGGCCCGGCCTCCGGCGCCGGCTCGCTGATCAGCGCCGTCGGCGGCGAGGACGCCGGCACCGCAGCCGGCCTCAGCGGCGACTTCACCCCGCTCACCAGCGAGGCCCTGGTCAAGGCCGCCCCCGACGCGATCCTGGTGATGAGCAAGGGCCTCGACTCCGTCGGCGGCGTCGACGGCCTGCTCAAACTGCCCGGCGTCGCCCAGACCCCGGCCGGCCTGGACCGCCGGATCGTCTCGATCGAGGACGGCCAGCTGCTCAGCTACGGCCCGCGCACCCCGCAGGTGATCCGCGAGATCGCCGAACAGCTCTACCCCGGGACCGCCAAGTGACCGCCGCCGCCACCGGCGGCAGCGCCGCCACGACCGCGCGGCGGCCCGCCCGGACCACCCTGCTCACCGTCGGACTCGCCACCGCCCTGGTGCTCTTCGCCCTGCTCGCCGCCGGGATCGGCGCCTACCGCATCCCGCTCGGCGACATCCTCGCCTCCTTCGGCCACCGGCTCGGCCTCGGCGGCCACGCGCTCGACCGCGTCCCGGAGTCCGTGCTCTGGAACGTCCGGCTGCCCCGGGTGGTACTCGCCCTGCTGGTCGGCGGCTCGCTCGGCTGCGCGGGCGCCCTGATGCAGGGCGTGTTCGGCAACCCGCTCGCCGAACCGGCCGTCATCGGTGTCTCCTCCGGCGGCGCGGTCGGCGCCGTCGGGTGCATCGTGCTCGGCCTGGACGCCTTCGGCACCTGGACGGTGACCGCCTCCGCCTTCGCCACCGGCCTGCTGACGGTCTTCGCGGTGTACGCGATGTCCCGCTCCGGCGGCCGCTCCGAGGTGGTCACCCTGATCCTCACCGGCGTCGCGGTGAACGCCTTCTGCGGCGCGCTGATCGGCCTGTTCCTGTTCACCGCCGACACCGCCGCGATCAGCCAGGTGACCTTCTGGCAGCTCGGCTCGCTCTCCCAGGCCACCTGGGGCAAGGTCCTCGGCGTACTCCCGTTCGCGCTCGTCGGCCTCGCCGTCGCCCCCCGCTACGCCCGCTCGCTGGACCTGCTGGCGCTCGGCGAACGGCCCGCCCGGCACCTCGGCGTGGACGTCGAGCGGATGCGGCTGGTGCTGATCACCGTCGTCGCCCTGCTCACCGCCGCCGCGGTCGCGGTCAGCGGCATCATCGGCTTCGTCGGCCTGGTCGTCCCGCACCTGCTGCGGATGCTCGCCGGACCGGGCCACCGCTTCCTGCTGCCCGCCTCCGCGCTGGCCGGCGCACTCGTCCTGGTCGCCGCCGACCTCGCCGCGCGCACCCTCGCCGAACCGGCCGAACTCCCGCTCGGCGTACTCACCGCGCTGATCGGCAGCCCGTTCTTCTTCTGGCTGCTGCGCCGCACCAGGACCAAGCAGGGAGGCTGGGCATGAGGCTCGGACCGCGCAACCGCCCCGAGGTGCCCGCACGCCCCGCCCCGGGCACCGAACTGCTCACCGCCAAGGCCGTCCGACTCACCCTCGGCGGACGCGAACTGCTGGCCGGCGCGGACGTCCGGGTCACCGCCGGGGAAGTGGTCGCCCTGCTCGGACCGAACGGCGCCGGCAAGTCCACCCTGCTCTCCGTGCTCGCCGGCGACCTCGTCCCGAGCGCGGGCGAAGTCCGGCTGGACGGCCGCCCGCTGGCCGACTACCGGCCCCTCGACCTCGCCCGGTGGCGCGCGCTGCTCCCGCAGGCGGCCGCGCTGTCCTTCCCGTTCCCCGCCGACGAGGTGGTCCGGATGGGCCGCGCCCCCTGGGCCGGCACCGCCGCCGCCGAGGAGGACGAACGGGTGGTCGCCGAGGCCATGGCCGTCACCGAGTCCGCCGCGTTCACCGGACGGCCGTTCACCGCCCTCTCCGGCGGCGAACGGGCCCGGGTCGCGCTGGCCCGGGTGCTCGCCCAGCGCGCGGCCCTGCTGCTGCTGGACGAACCCACCGCCGCGCTCGACCTGCGGCACCAGGAGCTCGTGCTGCGCCTCGCCCGGACCCGGGCCGCCGCCGGGGACGGCGTGGTCGTCGTCCTGCACGACCTGTCGCTGGCGGCGGCCTACGCGGACCGGGTGGTACTGCTGGCCGACGGCGCCACCGTCGCCGACGGGCCGGTGTCGGAGGTGCTGCGGGCGCCGCTGCTCAGCGAGGTGTACGGACACCCGGTCGAGGTGCTGCCGCATCCGCGGACGGGCGCGCCGCTGGTGCTGCCGGAGCGCCGGTAGCCCTCGTCGGCTCCGGTCGTCTCCGGCCCACTCTCGTCAGCTCTCGTCAGCTCTCGTCGTCGAGCCGGAAGCCGATCTTCAGGCCGACCTGGAAGTGCTGGACCCCGCCGTCCGCGAGATGCCCCCGGATCTGCGTGACCTCGAACCAGTCGAGGTTGCGCAGGGTCCGGGAGGCCCGGTCCACGCCGTTGCGGATCGCGGCGTCGACGCTCTCGGTCGAGGACCCGACGATCTCGGTCACCCGGTACACGTGCTCGCTCATGACGGACTCCCTCAGCTGTGCGACGGCCCCCGGTCCACCGTGCACCGGGCCCCGCCCGTCCGCACTCCGGCAACCGCCGGACGGAGCGGGGCGGGGCCCCGGACCGGGCGTCCCGTCCCGGGGCCCCTTCACCCACGAGCGGGCGACTCCCGCCCCGAGCCGAAGGGGCGCGCCGGTGCCGAAAGGGAGCGGCGAGGAGGTCCCTGAGGAACGAAGGGGCCTCGGAGCGCGACCGTCGGCACCGGGCAGAAGCGCCCCGGAGGCGAGCGGGCGACAACTCAGAACGCCGCGCGGACCTCGCCCACCGGAAGGCCGCCGCCCAGCAGCGGCGCGGCGGCGATCCGGTCGAGGGTGCCGTCCTCGGTGGTGACCCCGAGCCGGCGCAGGGCGGCGGCCAGGACCGGGCCGCGGGCCCGCTCCGCACCGTCCTCGATCTTGAAGGCCAGCGCCCGGCCGTCCGGCAGCGCGACCGCCTGGACGGCCTCGGCGCCCATCTTGGCGAGCGCGCCCGGCACCGCCCGCATCAGCCGGGTGTCGGCGCGGCGGGTGCCGGCCACGTACTCGGGGTGCGCGCGCATCGCGTCGGCCACCCGGCGCTGCGGGGTGCCGGGCTCCGCCAGCAGCAGCGAGCGGTAGCCGCGGGCCAGGCCGGTCAGGCTGACGGCCAGCAGCGGCGCGCCGCAGCCGTCCACCCCGGCGTGCGCGGAGGTCTCGCCGACGGCCTCCTCCAGGGCCTCCTGGGCCAGCCGCTGGATCGGGTGCGCCGGGTCGAGGTAGCTGTCGGTGGGCCAGTCGTTGGCCACACAGGCGGCCAGCCAGCCGGCGTGCTTGCCGGAGCAGTCCATCAGCACCGGCTCGTGGTCACCGCCCCAGCGGAGGTGCAGTTCGGCCTCCATCGCGTCCAGCGGAAGGTCTGCCGGCGTCCGCAGGGCGGACTCGTCCAGGCCGGCATCGGCCAGTATCCGCCGCACACCGGCAAGGTGAAACGATTCTGCGGAGTGACTGGACGCCGCCAGCGCCAGCAGCTCGCCCTTCAGCGCCAGCCCCGCCCGCAGGGTGGCCACCGCCTGGAAGGGCTTGGCGCAGGAGCGGGGGAACACCGGGGCGTCGGGCGTGCCCAGGGCGAACTCGACCGAGCCGTCGGCGGCGAGCAGGACCAGGGAGCCGTGGTGCCGGCCCTCGACGAAGCCCGAGCGGACGACCTCGGCGAGCACGGGCAGGGCGGGGTTGGACATGGCGAAGAGCCTTCCGGAGGTGAGGGTGGGCCGGGGGCGAGCCGGGCCCGTCCCCGCCCCCGGGTGCCTCGTCCGATCAGAGCGGGCCGCCTGCGAGCAGGTCCTCGACCCGTGCTTCCCCATCACGGTACCTGCGGGTGATCTCGGCGTTGCAGCCGTCCGCCGTCCGCAGCAGCAGCTGCCGCCGCCCGGACACCTCGCGCTCGTGGGCGCGCAGCCGTTCCAGCGCCGCCAGCAGCTCCGTCACCGGGTGCGCGGCCAGGTCGGCCAGTTGCACGTCCCCCATCAAGGTGTCCGCCTCCAGCTGGGACTGCTGCCCCCGCGGCGGCCCCAGGGTGACGTGCCGGGCCGAGCGGCGGACGGTCGGCGCCGCGTCCGTCAGGATGGCCGGCAACCGCTCCAGCAGGGCCCCGGCCGGGTCCGCCGGGTCCACCGGGCGGGCCGTGCCGCCGTCGGGCCGGCGGTCCAGCTCGGCCAGCAGGATGTCCATCCGGCCGTGCAGCAGCCGCCGCAGGTAGGAGAGGTCCTCCTCCTGCTCCAGCGTCTCCCGGCGCAGGACCCGCAGCTGGTCCAGGCCCAGCCGCCCGAGGTCGGGCCCCGCCCCGGAGTCCTCGGGCGCCCGCTCGTACCGGTCCTGTGCCGTGCCGATCGCGTCCATCAACCAACCCACCTGCCGTCGTCCCGATCCCGCCCGCTCGCGGCACCCCGTCGTCTGCCGCCGGTCCGGCCCGTCACCGCCGCGCGCGCCGTCGGCGCGTTCCCGTCCGGAGGCACGCCCGGACGCCCGCGATGGTTCCCTCCCCCGGCCGCGGCCACCCACCGGGGCGACACGACCAGAACGCCTGACCTACCGGCTCGACCGCCCGGCCGAACCGGGCCCGGGCGCGGCGGACCTTCGGCGCCCCGGACCACGGACGTGTCCGGCTCCCTCCGCATGACGCGGCGGACGGCCGGATCCGCCCTTGTACGGTCCCCCAGCGTGCCACCCCGCCCGCCGCCGCCGCACCGCCCGTGCACCCGAACGGCCCCCTGGCGAAGAGGGGTGGCTGATACGACCGAAGCTTTTCGCAGCAAGAGCGGCGCCAAGGAGCGCGCAGGCGCACGCTACCCGGCGCGCGCCAGGTCGACGAGCGCCCATGGGGGGCCTGCTCGCGCCCCCACCGCCTCCGGCACAATGACCGCATGCGAGCAGTGGTGCAGCGAGTGAGCGAGGCCCGGGTCACGGTCGCCGGGGAGACCGTCGGCGCGATCGAGGGGCCCGGGCTCTGCGCCCTGGTCGGCGTCACCCATGACGACACCCCCGCCAAGGCGGCCCAGCTCGCCCGCAAGCTCTGGACCCTGCGGCTGCTGCCCGCCGGCGCGGACGGCGTCGAGCGGTCGTGCTCGGACATCGCGGCGCCGCTGCTGGTCATCAGCCAGTTCACGCTCTACGGCGACGCCCGCAAGGGCCGCCGGCCCACCTGGAACGCCGCCGCGCCCGGCCCCGTCGCCGAGCCGCTGGTGGACGAGGTGGTCGCCCAGTTGCGCGCGCTCGGCGCCGAGGTCGGGACCGGGCGGTTCGGCGCCGACATGAAGGTGGCGCTGGTGAACGACGGCCCGTTCACCGTCCTGGTCGAGGTCTGAAGGCCCGAGGCCCGACGGTCCCGCGGGGCCGGACCCCGCCGGACCTCCGCCGGACCCGCCGCACCCCGCCGGGCCCGCGCTACTGCGGGACGATCACGTCCTGCGTCCCCGGCACCGTGCCGGCCAGCAGCACCGCGTCCACCGGCACGTTCCGCTTCACGACCGCCAGCGCGACCGGCCCGAGCTCGTGGTGGCGCGCCGAGGAGGTCACGAAGCCCAGCGCCCGCCCGTCCGGGTCCGAGGCGAGCCGCACCTCGGTCCCGTGCGGGGGCAGCACCTCCTCGGTGCCGTCCAGGTGCAGGAAGACCAGCCGGCGCGGCGGCCGCCCCAGGTTGTGCACCCGGGCCACCGTCTCCTGGCCCCGGTAGCAGCCCTTCTGCAGGTGGACGGCGGTGCCCAGCCAGTCCACCTCGTGCGGGATGGTCCGGTGGTCGGTCTCGAAGCCGAGCCGCGGCCGGTGGCCCTCGATCCGCAGCGCCTCGTACGCCCAGACACCGGCCGCCGGGCCGTAGCCCGCGGTCAGCCCGGCCAGTTCGGCCCGGGGCAGGAAGAGGTCCCGCCCGTGGGTCAGCTCGCGGACGGCGGCCGCGCCCTCGGCGGAGGCGGTCGAGCCGGCCGGCAGGTGGACCACCGCGTAGTCGGCGGTCGCGTCGACCACCTCGACCCGGTAGAAGAACTTCATGCTCTCCAGGTAGGCGATCAGCGCCTGCTGGGTGCCCGGTTCGACGTGCGCCCAGGTGGTGGTGCCGTCGTCGACCAGGTAGAGGGCGTGCTCGACGTGCCCGTTCGGGGACAGCACCAGCGCCTCGGTGGCCTGCCCCGAGGGCAGCGCGCTGACGTGCTGGGTGAGCAGCAGGTGCAGCCAGGTCAGCCGGTCGTCGCCGGTGACGGTGAGCACGCCGCGGTGCGAGAGGTCGACGAAGCCCGTCCCCCGGGCGAGGTCGCGTTGCTCGCGGAAGAGGTCGCCGTAATGGGCGGCGACGCCCTCGTCGGCTCCCTCGGCGGCAACGGCTCCGGGCAACGCAAGCAGCGGACTCTTCAGACCGGTCATACCGGCAAGCTTACGACCGCTCGGCGGCGCGCTTCGCGGAGCAGTCGGCGCAGCGGCCGAAGATGGCGAAATGCTTGAGGTCGGTGTCGAAGCCGTGCGCGGCGCGCAGGCTGTCGATCAGCGGCTGGGCGATCTCGGTGCCGGTCTCGGTGACCTGCTCGCAGTCCCGGCAGACCAGGTGCAGATGGTGGTGGCGGCCGGCCAGGTGGTAGGTCGGGGCGCCGTGGCCGAGGTGGGCGTGCGAGACCAGGCCGAGTTCCTCCAGCAGCTCCAGGGTCCGGTAGACGGTGGAGATGTTGACGCCGCTGGCGGTCCGCCGGACGTGGCAGAGGATGTCGTCCGGGGTGGCGTGGTCGAGCGCGTCGACCGCCTCCAGGACGAGCTGGCGCTGCGGGGTGAGCCGGTAGCCGCGTTCGCGCAGGTCGGCCTTCCAGTCGCCGGAGAGCTGCCAGTCGGTGGTGCCGGTGTCCGCCACGGTCCTGTTCCCTGCCAAACGTCGGGGGTCCTGGAACAAGTGTAGGGACCGGCCGACGGGCCGGTCCCTGCACCTGTATCCGTACCTGTGCGCCGCGACGGGCGCCGCGCGCTTCCTACTTGAAGAACGCGATGCCGTCGTCCGGCAGGTCGTTGATGTCCTTGATCAGCTGAGCCGGCGAGAGCACCTTCTTCAGCTGGGCGGACATGTACGGACGCAGCGGGACGTTCGGGGCGGCCTTCTCGCCGACCCAGAGCAGTTCCTCGTTGACGAAGCCGTAGAGCCGCTTGCCGCCCGAGTACTCCGGCGAGCCCTCGATCCGGGCCACCGCGTCGGTGGAGACGTCGATCTGCGGCTTGCCGTCGGCCAGCTCGCCGTACCAGATCTCCACCGTGCCGTCGTCGCGGACGGAGGAGATCTCGATCCCGCGGGCACCGCTGGCGCCGTGCTGGTTGCTGGTGACACGCCAGAAGGCGTGCTCGTTCTCCAGCGGACGGACCTTCTCGCCCTCGTTGTCCAGCACCCAGGTGCGGGAGCGGAACTCCAGGAAGGGCCGTCCGTCGTGGCGGATGACGATCTCCTGGCCGAAGTTGCACTTCTCGGTGTCCTGGCCGTCCGCGCCCGGCAGGGGGGCGTAGACGCCCGCGCCCTCCCAGGTGCCGAGGAGGAAGGCCAGCGGGACGACGTCCTTGTGGAGGTCAGAGGGGATCTCGATCATGTTCCTGGTCGCTGTCGTCGGTGCGGGATCACTTCAACCGTACGGCAGTCGCTCAGCGCTGGCCCTGGTACAGCTTCATCACCGAGAAGACGGCGAACCAGGTGATCAGCACGGCCATGAGGGCCAGCAGACCGTCGAAGAAGATTTCCAGACCGGACACGGGGGGCTCCCAGGGCGGCGACAGTGTGTGGATTTTGCTGCCGCTCACTCTATCCGGAGGGCACCGACGGGTCTCGGTGAGCCCCACCACCTCGGCGGTTCAGGGCGCGTCCCGCGGATCACCGCCGGGGCCGTGACGCCGGGGCACGCCCTAGTGTGGCGGCATGTCGAAGAAGCTGGTCATCAAGGTCACCGCCGGAGCGGACGCGCCGGAGCGGTGCTCGCAGGCGTTCACGGTGGCGGCGGTCGCCGTCGCCAGCGGGGTCGAGGTCTCGCTCTGGCTGACCGGGGAGTCGGCCTGGTTCGCCCTGCCCGGGCGCGCGGCCGAGTTCGAGCTGCCGCACGCGGCGCCGCTGCCGGAGCTGCTGGAGTCGGTCCTGGCGGCCGGCACGGTCACCCTCTGCACCCAGTGCGCGGTGCGGCGCGGGATCGAGCAGAAGGACACCGTCGCGGGTGTCCGGATCGCGGGCGCCCAGGTCTTCGTCAGCGAGATCATGGCCGACGGCGTGCAGGCGCTCGTCTACTGATCCCCGCGCGGGTCGCCGCGGTCGGGGCGGTCCGGACGGTTTCCCCCGGGACGGTCCCGGTCCGGGCGGTCCCGGTCGTGGCCGGGCTCGTCCCACTTCGGGTCCTCCCAGCGCGGGTCGTTCCACCAGTCGTCCTCGGGGTCCCGCTTGTTGGCGAAGACCGCGGCGGCGGGCGGGATCACCATCGCGACCACGCACATGCCGATCGCGGCCGGGACGGACCAGAACCGCACGACGCCCCAGGCCAGCACGAACAGCCCGAGGCAGACGCCCATCATGGCGAAGTAGTAGCGGTGTCGCCGGCGTGCCTGCACCAGTCCACGGTATGCCCGAGGGCCCCCGCGTGGCAGGGGCCCTCGGTGACGCCGATCCGTCGTGGACGGTCAGACCGCGATCGCGACCTCGGTCAGGTTGCCCTGGGAGGCGACCACCTGGCGGTCCACGGTCTGGCCCGGGATGAGCGCCCGCAGGGTCCACTTGCCCGGGCGGGCGAAGAACCGGAACTGGCCGGTCGCCGAGGTGGGGACCTCCGCCGTGAACTCGCCGCCCTCGTCGAGCAGCCGGACGTAGCCGTTGACCGGCTCGCCGTCGCGGGTCACGGAACCCTGGATGATCGTCTCGTTCGCCACGTCAACTCCTGCCAGGTCCGGCCCACCGGCCTTCGCACCGCACATGTCTTGTCTTCCCTTCAGCCTTACGGGTGGAGCGGGCGGCTCAGTTGCCGAGCTCGATCGGCACGCCGACGAGGCTGCCGTACTCGGTCCAGGAACCGTCGTAGTTCTTGACGTTCTCCTGGCCGAGCAGCTCGTGCAGGACGAACCAGGTGAGCGCGGAGCGCTCGCCGATGCGGCAGTAGGCGATGGTGTCCTTCGCCAGGTCGATGCCCTCGGCCTCGTACAGGGCCTTGAGCTCGTCGTCGCTCTTGAAGGTGCCGTCGTCGTTGGCGTTCTTCGCCCACGGGATGTTGCGCGCGGACGGCACGTGGCCGGGGCGCTGCGACTGCTCCTGCGGGAGGTGGGCCGGGGCGAGCAGCTTGCCGGAGAACTCGTCGGGCGAACGGACGTCGACCAGGTTCAGGGTGCCGATGGCGGCGATCACGTCGTCGCGGAAGGCGCGGATCGACGAGTCGACGGCCTGCGCGGTGTACGCGGTCGCGGCGCGCTGCGGCACCTCGGAGACCAGGTCGCGGGAGTCGAGCTCCCACTTCTTGCGGCCGCCGTCGAGCAGGCGGACGTCACCGTGGCCGTACAGCTTGAAGTACCAGTAGGCGTAGGAGGCGAACCAGTTGTTGTTGCCGCCGTAGAGCACCACGGTGTCGTCGTTGGCGATGCCCTTGGCGCTGAGCAGCGCCTCGAAGCCGGCCTGGTCGATGAAGTCGCGGCGGACCGGGTCCTGGAGGTCGGACTTCCAGTCGATCCGGACGGCGTTGCGGATGTGGTTCTTGTCGTACGCGGAGGTGTCCTCGTCGACCTCGACGATGACGACCTTCGGGTCGTCCAGGCGGGCCTGGACCCAGTCTGCGTCGACCAGGACGTCGCTGCGGCTCATGGTGGTGTTCTCCATCCGGGGGCGGTTGGCGGAAGGTGGTGCTGGTGGCTGCTTCGGGTGCTGCGGCGCAGCGGGGGTGCGGTCGCCCGTCGGACACCGGTCCGAATTCCTGTCCGAATGATGGGACATACGGCGGCTCACGGTACGAGCGGGCGGGGAGATGCGGTGCGGGCGGCCGCGCCCGGCCCGAGGGGCCGGCACAGGTCACCGGAGAAATCGGCGGCGGGCGGCAACTGCCCCACCAGGACGCCGAGTCAGCGCATTCGACACAGACAGGCGGCCACGCGGCACAGGTCTACCGCCCGCCGCTTCGTGAGGTCCGTCCGTCGCTTCATGCCGACGATGCTAGGGACACCCGAGGCCCGCTGTCATCAGCGTATCGAATACCGAGACCAGATGGCTCGAATGTTGGGATTTGACCCTTCCATGGGCGTCGGGAACCGGCCACGGCCCGGACGACGGCGCCCCGGGAGCCGGTCCGGGGGCGGGAACAGCACCGCTCCGCGGCCGGCGCTGGACAGCCTGTCTCGCGGAGCGGAACGGTGGACGGCGGGGGCCGGTCAGCCGATGAGCTTGACGTCCTTGCCCTCGAAGGACAGCCGGAAGCCGTCCTCCTGCGGCGCCACCGAGGCGAGGTTCAGACCGGCGGGCAGGGCCGCGAGGGTGAAGCTGATCGGGTCGATGGCCTGGTCCGAGAGCCCGGCCAGCAGCGAGGCCATCGAGCTCAGCCGGAAGCCGTCCACCGTCACGGTGTTGCCCTTGTTGTGCACCGACGCCTCACCGACCGGGAACGGCCCGAGCGAAGCCTTGACCTTGCCCGGCCCGCCGTAGGAGAGGCTCAGCCTGGTGTTGGCGCCCAGCGAGAGCCGACCCGCGTTCGGCACCAGCTCCGAGGCGGGCGGCAGCAGCCGCGACAGGTCCGCGTAGTCGATCAGACCGGACCCGGACCCCGTGTCCACGGTGGCGCTGCTCATGTTGTCGCTGACCTCGACACCGGAGAGCTTCGCCGCGAAGGAGTGCAGCGCGACCTTGTCCTTGCCCTCGCCGACGGTCAGGCCGTCCGCGGAGATCCGCACGTCGTCCAGCTTCTGCGAGACGACCTGGGTGAGGAACGGGAAGCCCTCGATCGACACATGCGGCTTCTGGCTCATCCGGCCGCTCTTCAGGATCTGGTCGGCCGCCTCGTCCTCGGCGACCCCCACGGCGATCCGGTCGGCGCCCACCAGCACCCCCGAGAGCACCACCAGGCCGATGGTCGCCTTCAGCCAGCCGCGCATCGCTCTCCCCCGTCGTCGCCGGTCGCTGTCGTTCGCTGTCGTTCGCTGCGGTGCGCCGTCCCCTCGCCGCCTTCGTACGACGGCCGGTCCGCACGCGGCGGACCCGGGTAGTCCGGTACGACCGCTCCGCACGACCGTACGACGTCCCGCCCCGGAGCATGGTTCCGGGACGGGACGTCGTAGGGAAGGCCGCCGTGGCGGCGGCGGTCAGCCGAGCAGGTCCGTGGCGATCCACACCAGCGGCGCCGACACCGCGAGCGGCAGCGCCACGCCCGCCGTCATGTGCACGAACCGGGACGGGAAGTCGTACCCCGCCACCCGGCGGCCGATCAGCGCGCCGAGGCCGGCCGCCGCGCCCAGGGCCGGCGGGGCGCCGACCGCGAGACCGAGACCCACCGCCGCGAGCAGCCCCAGCAGCGGGCCCAGCCACTTCGGGCCGGGCAGCGGCGCGGCCGCCAGCAGCGTCGCCAGCGCGACCGCGCCGACCGCCGCCGGCACCCATTCGGCCAGCAGGAACGCCGTGCAGAGCGCCGTCACCACGGTCGCCGAACCGAGCACGGTGAGCGCGTAGAAGCGCTCCTTCGGATCGGCCGGCCGGAACGTCTGCAGCACCATGACCAGCAGGAAGAACCCGCCGAGCGTGCCGACCACCGCCGCGATGCCGCCGTCCGCGTCGGCCAGCAGCACCGCCACGTCGGCCACCGCACCGGACAGCGCGGCCAGCGCGATGCCCTGCCGGGCCGGCCACATGCCGTTCAGCCGGAACCAGCCGGCCGCCGTCAGGCCCTGGAGCAGCACCAGCACCAGGGCGAGCGGGATCTGGCCGAGTGCCGCGCCGCCGGCCAGCAGGGCGGCGGCACCGGCGGTGATCAGAGCCGGTCGGAGGCCGGGGTCGTTGATCGGCGAACCGGTCCGGACGACGGGCGGCGCCGGAGCCGGCACGGGGGCCGGAGCCGGACCGGCCGGGACCGGCGCCGGGGCGGTGAACGGCACGGCCGGAGCCGCGGGGACGCCGCGGCCGCCGGGCGCCGGGTGCGCGTTCTGGGCGGCTCGGGCCGCCCTGGCCGCACGGGCGGCGGCCGGATCGGTCAGCACCGGGGCCGGCGGCTCCGGGAGCTTCAGGGTCATGGTCGGCTGGTCGAGCGACTGCCCCTGGTCCGGCACGGGCGACTGCGCGTGGGCCGGGGCGTGGCCCTGCGACTGCGCGTGGGCCGGGGCGTGGCCCTGCGACTGCGCGTGGGCCTGCGCCGGGCCCTGCGGCTGCGCGTGGGCCGGGGCACGGCCCGGGTGGTGGGGCTGCGCCGGAGCCTGCCCGTACGGGCCGGCCGCCGGGGCCTGGCCCTGCGGCCTGCCGTGCCGGGCCCGCGGCTGGGCACCTGGCGCACCCGGAACGCCCGGCGGCACCGCGCCGGACACCCGCACCGGCGGGAGCAGCGCCGTCGCGGCGTCGTCCTGCGGCGGCACCGGCGGGAGCAGCGCCGTCGCGGCGTCGTCCACGGCCGGAGCACCACCCGGCCCCGCCCCGTACGGCGGCTGCCCATAGCCCTGCTGCCCGTACGGCTGCTGTCCGTAAGACTGCTGCCCGTACGCCTGCTGCTGCGGGTACCCCGGCGGCTGGCCCGACGGTCCGCCGTACGGCGGCGCGCCCGCCCCGGGGGCGTGCGGCTGCGCCGCGAGCCCCTGCTGCGCATAAGGATCCGGCGCGTGCCCCTGCTGCGGGGCGTACGGATACGGCGGCTGCTGGGGGTGGTACCCCTGCGGCGGCTGCTGGTCCTGCTGCGGCTGCCCGTACGGGTACTGCGGTTGCTGCGGCTGCTGCCGCCGCGGCGGGCCCTCGGGGGCCCCGTTCGTCCCGGTCACGCCGCTCACCCGCCCGCGAACGGCGGGAGGACCTCGACGCTGCCGCCCTCGCTGAGCGCCACCGTCGCGTGGTCACGGCCACCCACCGGCGAACCGTCCACCAGGTAGGAGCAGTGGCCGAGCAGCAGGACCAGCTTCGGCCGGTCGGCGTGCCGCTCCTTTGCCTGCGCCAGCGCCTCGGCCAGGGTCGCCGCCAGGTACGGCTCCTCGGCCAACCCGGCCTCCGACTTCGCCGCCGCCCAGTAGCGGATCGTTCCGCTCACCCGAACGGCGGCCGCCGGGTCGTGCCCGGTGGTCGCGCCCATGGCAACCCCTTCTCGTCGTCCTCGCCCGTTCCCGGGTACCCCGGGCCGGGTCCACCACCGGAGGCGGCCGCGCCTCGCCCGAAAGGTGTACGCGCACCGGGCCGCCGATGTGCGTCCCATGATGTCGTGTTCGCCCGCGCGAGCGGCAATCGCCCTGGCCCGGCGCCCGGCGGCGCCGTCGCGAAGCTGTGTCGGGGCTCACCCGGGGCGCGCCCGAAAAGGGCCGAACCGCCGGTCCGGGGCCCTCCCGGCCCGCGGACCGGTCGGCTATCCTCGACCCCTGAGGGATCCGGGCAGAGTCGCCCCCGGGTCCTTTTGTGCTTTCAGGACGCCAGTACGGACGTTCGTGCGAATCGTCGGCCCACCCCCGACGGTCCGCGGGAACCGCCCCCGCCGCACACGGCACAACGACGTGCCGTTCCCGGCAGGGGCGTCGGACAACCCCGGCTCCGGGCCGCCGCCCGGAACGGGCCAGGACCGGAAGGTTCGCGGGATGAACAGGGCAGAAACGGTGCATCACGGGTCGCGGGACCCCCGGCGCGCCCCCCGTTCGGCCGCCCGCGTCGGCCTGTCCTCCGGTTCCCACCGGGCGTCCCTCTCCTCCCCCTCACCAGCACGTGCGCCATCCGGCTGTGGCGGCAGCCGGAACGCGACCGCGACGACCCGGAAAGGGGACTACCGGGTATGAGTTCTCTGCTCCTCCTCACCAACGCGCTGCAGCCCTCCGCGGAGGTACTGCCCGCGCTCGGCCTGCTCCTGCACAGCGTCCGGGTGGCGCCCGCCGAGGGTGCCGCCCTGGTCGACACCCCCAGCGCCGACGTCATCCTGGTCGACGGCAGGCGCGACCTGCCGCAGATCCGCAGCCTCTGCCAGCTGCTGCGCTCCACCGGCATCGGCTCGCCGCTGATCCTGGTGGTGACCGAGGGCGGCCTGGCCGCCGTCACCGCGGAGTGGGGCATCGACGACGTCCTGCTCGACACCTCCGGCCCGGCCGAGGTCGAGGCCCGGCTGCGGCTCGCCCTCGGCCGGCTCCAGGTGACCACCGACGACAGCCCGATGGAGATCCGCAACGGCGACCTCTCGGTCGACGAGGCCACCTACTCGGCCAAGCTCAAGGGCCGGGTGCTCGACCTCACCTTCAAGGAGTTCGAGCTGCTCAAGTACCTCGCCCAGCACCCCGGCCGGGTCTTCACCCGGGCGCAGTTGCTGCAGGAGGTCTGGGGGTACGACTACTTCGGCGGCACCCGGACGGTCGACGTGCACGTCCGGCGGCTGCGGGCCAAGCTCGGCGTCGAGAACGAGGGCCTGATCGGCACCGTCCGCAACGTCGGCTACCGCTTCGTCGTCCCGGAGAAGCCCGACCGGGGCGAGCGCCCCGACCAGGCCGTCCGTCGCCCGGCGACGGTCCTGGAGAGCTGACCCGGTGGGCCGGGCGGGCCCACCCCGCACCGCCCGGCCCGGCCTGTCCGGATTCGCCCCACCCCGTCCGCCGACCACCCCCGGAACGGCCTCCGACAGGGGCGATCCCCACTGCCCGGCCGCACGCCACACGCGTAGACTCCCCCCGTGGCCAAAGTGACGCGCGACGATGTAGCCCGACTGGCTGGTACCTCGACCGCGGTCGTCAGCTACGTGATCAACAACGGGCCGAGGCCGGTCGCTCCCGCCACCCGGGAGAAGGTGCTCGCCGCGATCGAGCAGCTCGGCTACCGGCCGAACAGCGTCGCCCAGGCGATGGCCTCCCGCCGCACCAACCTCATCGGCATGGTCGTCCCGGACGCCCGCCAGCCGTTCTTCGCCGAGATGGCGCACGCCGTCGAACGGGCAGCCTCCGAGCGCGGCAAGCTGGTGCTGATCGGCAACTCCGACTACGTCGACGACCGCGAGGTCCACTACGTCCGCGCCTTCCTCGGCATGCGGGTCTCCGGTCTGATCCTGGTCAGCCAGGGCCCCTCCCAGCGGGCCGCCGAGGAGTTCGCCGCCATGGAGGGGGCGAAGGTCGTCCTGCTGCACCGCCGCCCCGAGGCGATCGACGACGTCGCCGTCGTCACCGACGACGTGGGCGGCGCCGAGACCGTCGTCCGCCACCTGCTGGAGGTGCACGGGCACCCGTACGTGGCCTGCTTCGGCGGCCCGGTCGAGTCCCCCGCCCCCGGCGACCCGGTCATCGACCACGTCGAGGGCTGGCAGCGCGCCATGGACGCGCACGGCCTGCCGACCGAACCGCACCTGATCGACGCGCCCTTCCACCGCTACGGCGCCTACGACGTCGCGCTCGGCGTGCTGCGCTCGGAGAACCGCCCGCCGGCGATCTTCTGCTCCACCGACGACCAGGCCATCGGCGTCCTGCGGGCCGCCCGTGAGGTGGGGCTGCGGGTGCCCGAGGACCTCGCCGTGGCCGGCTTCGACGACGTGCCGGAGGCCGCGCTGGCCGACCCGCCGCTGACCACCGTCGCCTCCGACCGCGACGCGATGGCCCGGGCCGCGGTGGACCTCGTCCTGGACGACTCGCTGATGGTGCCCGGATCGGACACCGAGCGGGTCCGCAAATTCCCGTCGCGGCTGGTCGTACGGCGTTCCTGCGGCTGCTCCCCGGACGGTGCCGGCGCCTGAGGCCGGTCCCGGTCTGACCAGGCTTTATGAGAAGTCAACGGGCTTCTCGGATCCTTCTGACCGCGCTCTCACCGGATTCTCATCCACCGGGCGGAGCTTGATGGCCATGAGCGATCACCAGCAGTGGCAGCACCGCACCGACGGCCCGTACGACGGACCGTCCGAGCCCCCGGCCGGGTCCCGCGAGGACCGGGTCATTCCGGGCACCGTCCTCGGCGGCAGCCGGTACGAGCGCGCCGGGTACGAGAGCACCGGTCACGAGGGCACCGGGGCCGCCGCGGCCACCGAGCACGGCAGCACCGGGTACGGCAGCGCCGCCCACCCCGCCGCCGGCACCCCGCCCCCTCCCCCGCTCCCGCCGTTCCCGCCCGAGCCGGCCGCCCCCGCCGACGGCCCCGGCCACCGCGCCCGCCGCGGCCTGCTGCGCGGACGGCTCGCCCTGGTCACCGCCGTCGCCGCGGTCGCCGCCGTGCTCGGCGGGGTCACCGGCGGCGTCGTCGCCGCCCAGGACCACGGTTCCGTGAGCCGCACCGGCACCGTGGCCAGCCCGGTCGCCGCCCGCTCCGACGGCAGCGCCGACGTCGCCGCCGTCGCCGCCGCCGTCTCCCCCAGCGTCGTCCAGATCAGCGTCCGGACCGCGAACGGCACCGCCACCGGCACCGGCGTGGTCCTCACCGCCGGGGGCCAGATCCTCACCAACTACCACGTGGTCTCCGGCGCGGCCGACGGCGGCCGGATCACCGTCACCTTCCACGACGGCTCGACCGCCACCGCCACCCTCACCGGCACCGACAAGAGCCTGGACGCCGCCGTGATCACCGCGAGCGGCGCCAAGCAGCTCACCCCGGCCGTGCTCGGCGACTCCGCCGCCGTCTCCGTCGGCGACCCGGTCGTCGCCATCGGCAACCCCGAGGGCCTCACCGGCACCGTCACCTCCGGCATCATCAGCGCCGAACACCGCGAGGTCACCGTCCAGCTCGACGAGGGCACCACCAGCGGCAACGGCGGCTTCGGCCTCCCCGACCTGCCCGGACTCCGCGGCAACACCCCGCAGAACGGCGGCAGCACCGCCACCTACCAGGCGTTCCAGACCGACGCCGCGCTCAACCCGGGCAACTCCGGCGGCCCGCTGATCAACGCCTCCGGGCAGGTCATCGGCATCAACTCGGCGATGTACTCGCCGAGCGGATCGAGCGCCACGGCCGACGGCGGCTCGGCCGGCAGCGTCGGCCTCGGCTTCGCCATCCCGATCGACGACATCAAGCAGGTGCTGCCTCAGCTGCAGTCCGGCCAGAACGTCTGACCACGCCCGACAATTGACCCGAGCAGGGCCTCCCGCCACCAGAAAGGGCAACCGCCGATGACCCCGTCCGCCGACGACCGCACCCCCGCCGAGTCCGGGCAGCAGACCACCGCCCGGCTCCTCGTGGTCGACGACGAACCCGCCCTCCGGGACGCCCTGGAGAGCAGCCTCGTCTTCGAGGGCTACGAGGTCGCCACCGCCACCGACGGCTACGAGGCCCTCGAATCCGTCGAACGCGACCGGCCGGACCTCGTCCTGCTCGACATCATGATGCCCCGGATGGACGGCCTCACCGCCGTCCGCCGGATGCGCTCGCGCGGCGACACCGTCCCGGTCCTGATGCTCACCGCCCGCGACGCCGTCGGCGACCGGGTCACCGGACTCGACGTCGGCGCCGACGATTACCTCGCCAAGCCCTTCGAACTCGACGAGCTGCTCGCCCGGGTGCGCGCCCTGCTGCGGCGCAACGCGCTCGCCACCGAGGCGGCCGCCCGGGCGGCGGCCGTCGAGGAGGAGACCGACGTCCTGGCCTTCGCCGACCTGCGGATGAACACCGCCACCCGCGAGGTCACCCGGTCCGGCCACCCGGTCGAACTGACCCGCACCGAGTTCATGCTGCTGGAGATGTTCCTCGCCCACCCCCGCCAGGTGCTCACCCGGGAGCAGATCCTCAAGGCGGTCTGGGGTTTCGACTTCGAACCCTCGTCCAACTCGCTGGACGTGTACGTGATGTACCTGCGCCGCAAGACCGAGCAGGGCGGCCTGCCCCGGGTCATCCAGACCGTCCGCGGCGTCGGCTACGCGCTCCGCCCGGCCGCCGGCACCGCGGCGTGAGTCCCACCGTCCCGCCGCCGCCGCTCGCCCCACCGCGCATCCCGCGACGCCGCGGCCGCCTCGGCACCTGGTACCGCGCCCGCTCCCTGCGCAGCCGGTTCGCCCTCCTCACGGCGGCGGCGGTCGCGGTGGCGATCGCCGCTTCGGCGCTGGCCTGCTGGTTCATCGTCGAACGCAAGCAGTACGACCTGGTCAAGCAGGACCTCGCCAGTGCTCCCCCGCTGCCCCCGGCCCCGCCGCCCCTCACCAAGCTCGTCTGCGGCAAGACTCCCCGCGAGGCCCTGGCCAAGGTGCAGGCCATGCCGATCGTCTCCAGCGACCCGCCGCGCTTCGACTCCCAGGTGGTCACCACCGACCTGTCCACGGTCTGCCTGCGGAACACCTCGACGCGGGCGATCGAGCTCCTTCCGGGCGACCGGGGCATCCTCACGCTCAAGGCCGGCGACTCCCGGACCCGTTCGGGCAGCTACACCGACGGCACCCCCGCGCTGGTCAAGGTGGCCTGGTACTACGACCGCGACACCGGTGACAAGGTCATCGTGCTGAACGCGCTCTCGACCAAGCCGGTCGAGGAGTCCCTCCGCCAACTCGCCTTCCTGCTCGGCGGCGTCGCCCTCGGCGGCATCATCCTCGCCGCCGTCGCCGGGCGGCTGGTGGCCCGCTCCGCCCTCAAGCCGGTCGACCAGCTGACCGACGCCGTCGAGCACATCGCCCGCACCGAGGAGGTCGGCACCACCATCGCGGTCCAGGGCGACGACGAGATCGCCCGGCTCTCCACCTCGTTCAACTCCATGAGCACCGCGCTCGCCAACTCCCGCGAACGGCAGACCCGGCTGATCGCCGACGCGGGCCACGAGCTCCGCACCCCGCTCACCTCGCTGCGCACCAACGTCGATCTGCTGATCCGCAGCGACGACACCGGCCGCCCGCTCCCGCCAGCCACCCGCACCAAGCTGCTCGGCAACATGAAGGCCCAGATGCAGGAGCTCACCGTGCTGATCGGCGACCTGCTCCAGCTCTCCCGGCCGGACTCCCCGAAACCGGTCCGCACCCTCTCGGTGGTCGCCCTGCACGAGATCGCCGAACGGGCGGTCGAGCGCGCGAAGCTGCGCGGCCCGGGGCTGGTCTTCGAGACCTCCACCGAGCCCTGGTTCGTGCACGCCGACGCCGCCGGACTGGAGCGAGCGGTGATCAACCTGCTGGACAACGCGGTCAAGTACAGCCCGCCCGGCGGCACCATCGCCGTCCGGCTCGACCAGGGTGTGCTGACCGTCCGCGACCACGGGCCGGGCATCCCTCAGGACGAGCTGCCGTACGTCTTCGACCGGTTCTGGCGCTCCCCGTCCTCGCGGCAGCTCCCCGGCTCCGGCCTCGGCCTGTCGATCGTCGCGCAGAGCGTCCGGGAGGCCGGCGGCGAGGTGTCGCTCGGCCCGGCCCAGGACGGCGGTCCCGGCGCGCTGGCCACGGTCCGGCTCCCCGGCGGCCCTTCCCCCTCCTGAGGCCGAGCACCCGGGCGCCCGTGGTCGGGCACGGCCGGGCCCGCCGGGCACGAAAAAGGGGCGGGACGCCCCGACAGCGCCCCGCCCCGGCCGGCTCACGGCCGGCGACCCCCGACTCAGTCGGTGACGCCGCCCGGGCCGATGACCTTGATGCGGTCCTGCGCCGGCGCCTTCAGCGGCGCGGCGGCCGAGCTGTTGGCACCGAGGTAGGCGGCGAAGACGTCCAGGTCGGAGGCGCCGACGAGCTTGTCGGTACCGGCCGCGAAGGCCGGGAAGCCGTCGCCGCCGCCGGCCAGGAACTCATTGGCCGCGACCCGGTACTTGGCGGCCGGGTCGATCGGCGCGCCACCCAGGCGGATCGAGTCGACGACGACCCGGTCGGCACCCTTGTTGCGCATGTCCAGGGTGTAGGTGAGGCCCTTGGACGACTGCAGGATCTTCGGCGAGGCGTCGTTGGCGCCGCTCACCTGCTGCTGCAGCAGCTGGATCAGCTGGGCCCCGGTCAGCGTCTTGACCTGCATCATGTTGGTGAACGGCTGGACGGTGAACGCCTCGCCGTAGGTCACCACACCGTCGCCCTCGCTGCCGCTCTGCTTGTAGACGAGGTCGGAGCGGATGCCGCCGGGGTTCATGAAGGCGACCTGCGCGCCACCCTTGTCGGGCGCCGCGAGGCCGGCCTGCTGGGCGTCGGCGATGACGTCGCCGAGCGGCTTCTCCGGGTCGTTGTTGCCACGGCCGTTGATGTCCGAGGCGATGTAGCCCAGCGGACGGTTGGCGATCGGGGCGGCGAGCTTGGAGTAGTGCGAGATCAGCTCCGTCATGTCCGGAGCCTTCTCGACGGTCCGGCGCACGATGTGGTTCTCGGCCTTGACCGACGGGCGCACGATCGCGCCGCTGGTCTTGTCGAGCTTCAGGTCGATCTCGGTGTAGAGCCGGCCGAAGGAGGCCGCGCTGGTCACCGAACGCGGCACGCCCTGCGGGTCGGGGATGGTGCAGGAGTACGCGTTGTGGGTGTGGCCGGTGACGATGGCGCCGACCGCCGGGTCGATCTTCTTGGCGATGTCGACGATCGGGCCGGAGATGCCCTCGCCCGCCGCGCCGCAGTCGTAGTTGTAGGTGCTGCTGGCCGGCAGGCCGCCCTCGTGGATCAGCGCGACGATCGAGTTGACGCCCTTGGCCTTCAGCTCGGCGGCGTACTTGTTGATCGTGCTGACCTCGTTGGCGAACTTGAGGCCCTTGACGCCCTCGGCGGTCACGATGTTCGGCGTGCCCTCCAGGGTGACGCCGATGAAGCCGACCTTCACGCCCTGCGACTTGGTCACCCAGTACGGGGCCAGCAGGGGCTTGCCGGTCTTCTCGTTGGTGACGTTGGCCGAGAGGTAGTTGAAGTTGGCGCCCTTGAACGTGCGCCCCTCCTCGTAGCAGCCGTCGGTCGGGTGGCAGCCACCGTTCTGGAGCCGGAGCAGCTCGGCGGAGCCCTCGTCGAACTCGTGGTTGCCGACCGAGGTGACGTCCAGGCCGAGCTTGTCGAGCGCCTCGATGGTGGGCTCGTCGTGGAACAGCGCGGAGGTCAGCGGCGAGGCGCCGACCAGGTCGCCGGCCGCGACGGTGATCGAGTCGTCCGCGGGGATGCGGGCCTGGCGCAGCGCGGTGGCCAGGTACTCGATGCCGCCGGCCGGGGTGTTGACCGGCTGGCCGGTGGCCGGGTCGATCTCCCGGATGGTGCCGGAGGATCCGGCCGGGGGCTCCAGGTTGCCGTGCAGGTCGTTGATGGCCAGCAACTGGAGGTTGACGGTCTTGGGCTTCTTGGCGGTCGCGGCCTGGGCCGCGGACGGCATGGCCACCGTGCCGACGAGGCCGGCGGCGGCGACGACGGCCAACGCCGACCGTCGGGTTCTGACGGAGAGCATGTAGGGGGTCCCCTGCACCTGTGAGAGCGCCCAGCTGTGGACAGGCCCGGGCGCGCGAGACGAGTGTCGTTGCGCGAGTGCAGCCTAGGGTCAACGCGCGTAGCTGTCAGGCCCCTGGACGTAACGACAGGGTTACCTGCTGACGAATCGTCGTCGGACTCTGTCCGCCGCTCCGCCCCCGCACGGGGCGCCGGGAGACGGCGACCCGGAGGCCCGGGACGGCGCCCCGGGCCGGTCGGCCCCCCGCTCAGATCCCCGGCTCGGCCGCCAACTGATGGTCGGCACGGACCCGTTCGGCCACCGCGTCCTCGGTCATCGCCCGGTCGGTGTAGACCAGTGGGCGCTCCGCCTCGGTGATGATGTGCTTCACCACCTGGACGTTGCCGTTGACGTCCCAGACCGCGATGCCCGGCGAAAGTGTGGGGATGATCTCCACCGCCCAGCGGGGCAGGCCGAGCACCCGCCCGGTGGCCCGCGCCTCCTCGGCCTTCTGCATGTAGATCGTCCTGGTGGAGGCCATCTTGAGGATCGCCGACGCCTCCTTGGCCGCCGCCCCGTCCACCACGTCCGACAGGTGGTGCACCACGGCCACGAAGGACAGGCCGAGCCGGCGGCCGAACTTCAGCAGCCGCTGGAACAGCTGCGCCACGAAGGGGCTGTTGATGATGTGCCACGCCTCCTCGACCAGGAAGATCCGCTTCTTGCGGTCCGGCCTGATCCAGGTGTGCTCCAGCCACACGCCGACGATCGCCATCAGGATCGGCATCGCGATCGAGTTGCGGTCGATGTGGGACAGGTCGAAGACGATCAGCGGCGCGTCCAGGTCGATGCCGTCGGTGGTCGACCCGTCGAACATGCCCCGCAGGTCACCGTCCACCAGGCGGTCCAGCACCAGCGCCACGTCCAGGCCCCAGGACTGCACCTCGTCCACGGCCACCCCGAGCGACTCCACCGAGGAGAGCTCGGGGCTGCGCAGGGTGTCGATGATGTCGTCCAGCACCGGCTGGCGGTCCAGCACCGTCGCCACCACGTGCGCGTGCGCGGCCTTCAGCGCGAAGCCGGCCCGCTCCTCCAGACCGCGCCCCATCGCCACCTCGACGATGGTCCGCAGCAGCGACAGCTGCCCGGTCTGGGTGATCGCCGGGTCCAGCGGGTTCAACTTCACCCCGCCGTCCCTGGCGGCCATCGGGTCCAGCCGGATCGACTTTATGCCCAGCGCGTTCGCGATCAGGTTCCACTCGCCGACCCCGTCCTCGCCCTGCGCGTCCAGGACCACCACCTGCCGGTCCCGGAACCGCAGCTGGCGCAGCACATAGGTCTTCTCCAGCGCCGACTTGCCGTTGCCGGACTCCCCCAGCACCAGCCAGTGCGGGGCGGGCAGCTGCTGGCCGTACAGCTGGAACGGGTCGTACACGTACCCCTTGCCGCTGTACACCTCGCGCCCGATGATCACCCCGGAGTCGCCCAGCCCGGGCGCGGCGGTCGGCAGGTACACCGCCTGCGCCTGCCCGGTCGAGGTGCGCACCGGCAGCCGGGTGGTCTCCACCTTGCCGAACGCCAGGCTGGTGAACGCGTCGGTGAGGTTGCCGATCGCCATACGGGGGCCTCCAGATCAGTCGCTCGGCCGGGATCCGCTCAGCGGCGGATACCGGTGGCGAACGGCAGGGTGTTGACGAACGCGCGGTGGTGCTCGCGGTCGCACCACTCCAGCTTCAGATAGCTCTTGCCGGCCGAGGCCCGGATCGTCCGCTTGTCCCGGGCCAGCGCCTCCGGACTGCGCGAGGAGACCGTGATGTACCCGACCAGGTTGACGCCGGCCGCGCCGGACGCCAGGTCGTCGCCCCGCTGGTCCACCCGGCCGGTGTGGGCCAGGTCGCGCGGGTCGACCGTGCGGTTCATCTTGGCGGCGCGGCTGGCCTCCGCCTCGTCGTTGGTCTTCTCGGTCAGCATCCGCTCGATGGCGACATCGGTGGGCTCCAGGTCCATCGTCACCGCCACCGTCCGGATCACGTCCGGGGTGTGCACCAGCAGCGGCGCCAGGAAGTTGACGCCGACCGGGGTCAGCGGCCACTCCTTGACCCACGCGGTGGCGTGGCACCAAGGCTCCCGGGTCGCCGACTCCCGGGTCTTCGCCTGGAGGAACTGCGGGTGCGTGGCGTCCAGCTCGGCCGGCCAGGCGTTGCGCCTCGACATCGCCTGGATGTGGTCGATCGGGTGGTCCGGGTCGTACATCGAGTGCAGCAGCGAGGAGAGCCGGGCCTGGCCCAGCGGCTGCCGCACCCGGATGTCCGCCTCCGCCAGCCGGGCGCAGATGTCGGTCAGCTCGCGGGCCATCACCGCGGCGAGGCCCTCGTCGTCCCGGGCCCTGCGGTCGGTGGCCGTCCGCCCCATCGCGTGTGCCTCGGCGGCGAGGTCCCGGGTGTAGTGCATGCACGCCACCAGGTAGGCCCGGTGCTGCTCGGACGAGGTCGACACCATCGACTGCAACTGGTCGTACGAGTCCTTCAACCAGTTCGGCGCTCCCGGGTCGCCGCGCCGCTCCACGTCCTTGGCGTGCGCGTCCGGGTCGGCAGGCAGGGTCCGGGCCAGGATCTGCAGCCGGGTCACGAAGCCGTCCCCGTTCGCGACGTGCTTCAGCAGCGTCCCGAACCGGTCGACCAGCGCCTCCTGGTCCTCCGAGTCGCGCAGCCCGACACCCGGGCCCTCGATCTCGATCGCCGCCGTCACCGTGCGCCGCTCCAGGTGCATCAGCACCCCGACCTCGTCCGGCCCGAACGGCGCCGACAGCCAGCGCAGCCGCCCGACCCCGGGCGGCGGGCCGATCTCCACCTCACGGCCGTCCAGCCTGGTCCCGGCGTCGACCGCGTCCGACTTCCACACCGCCCGACCGCTGCGGACCGTCCGCCGGTAGGTGCGGTTGATCTCCACCCACTTGTAGAACGTCCGGCGCCGGTAGGGCACGTACACGGCGGCGATCGCCAGCATCGGCAGACCGACCAGACCGGCGATGCGCAGCGGCAGCACCGGCATCAGCAGACCCCAGAGCATGCCGAGGAACGCGCCGAAGATGATCAGCACGATCTCGCCGGACTCCCGGTTCCGGCCGATCGGCGCGTTCGGGCGGGCCTTGCCGATCAGGTAGGTGCGGCGCTGGTGCACGTACGGCTGGGCGTACTGGGCCCCGTACTGTCCGAGCGGTTCGCTGCTCACTGGACGTCACCCTCCCTTCGCTGGATTGCTGTCACGGACCGGACCCGCGGACTGGGCCGGCGGCCCCGCCTGCGGCGGTGGCGAGGGCGCCCGGGAGGCGTGGGCGGCGATGCCCGGAGCGACCGAACCACCACCGGCACCCCCGCCACCACCGCCGCCCGCCCCCGGTCCCCGGTCGCCGTGCGTGCTGATGCCCTGCCGCATGAAGTTCGCGGTCCCGTTGATCATCGCCGACCCGGCCGACACCGCGCTCGCCCGGGCGTGGCGCATGTTCATGATCTCGTCGCCGAAGCCCGGCACGAAGCGGTAGACGGCCGCGCTCGCGAAGATCGACAGGAAGAGGATCGCCAGCCCCGACAGCACCCGGGCGAAGTCGTCGCTCGCCCCCGCCCCGGCCGACACCGCGCCGGCCAGCCCGAGGATGATCACGATGATCGGCTTCGCCAGATCCACCGCCAGCATCACCCCCGCCCAGCGGCGCACGTGCTTCCACAGCTGCTTGTCCACCAACCCGGCGTACACCGCCGTCCCCAGCAGCGCGCCCACGTACAGCATCGCCGCCCGGATCAGCAGCTCGATCCACAGCACCGCCGCGGCCAGCACCGCCACCAGCGAGGTGATGATCAGGATCAACGGCCCGCCGCCGATGTCACCCTTCTCCAGGGTGTCCGCGAACCCGCCCAGGTACGTCCCGGTGTCCGACTTCGTCCCCACCGCGATCGCCTTGGTCAGCCCGTCGGTCGCGCTCACCACCGTGTAGAGGATCAACGGCGTGAACGCCGACGCCACCACCGTCAGCCAGAGGAACCCGATCGCCTCCGAGATCGCCGTCGTCAACGGCGCCCCGCGCACCGCCCGCTTGGTCACCGCGAGCAGCCACAGCACCAGCGTGACGATCGTCGAGGCGGCGAACACCACCGCGTACTGCTGCAGGAACGACGCGTTGGTGAAGTCCACCTCCGTCGTCCCGTCGATCGCCCCCGACAACTTCCGCACCACCCACGACGCCGCCTGCGCACACCCCTTCGCCAACGCCCCCAACGGATCCGTCACGGACCCGACGGTCCCACTCCCGGGGAGGGAGGCCCCACCGCCGGGCTTGTCCACGCAGAGAATCCCGTTGCCGGAAATGGGGAGGTCAGGACAGTTCGCGTTGGGCGTGGCGGTCCCCGACGGCGACGGGCTCCCCGTCGGTGACGGCTCGGCGAAGACGCGCTGTGCCGCGAGCAGGGCCGCGAGCTGCACGGTCGCCAGCGCTCCCACCAGCGTCCCCGCGCGGCGGACGGCGGGCCGGACGGCACCGTCGGCGGCCCCCCTCCCGCGCCCCGCTCGGCGGCCGGACGACGGATCGGCGGTCAGGTCAACGGGCATAGCGGAAACCCCCGAGCTGCTGGACGGCGCCGGTGATCTCCTCGGCGGTGGCGGCCTGTTCGTCGCCCGGCATGGGCGCGGGCCCCTGCCGGCTTGCGTAGTCCGTGAGCTTCCAGTCGTCACCCGTCCAGCGCAGGTCGAGGGTGAGCGTGAACCAGCTCGCCACCACCGGCTGCACCGAGCGCTCGCCGGCCAGGCCGTTCAGGCCGGTGCACCAGACCTCGACCTTGGTCTCGGCGTCGCTGTAGCCGACCGACCTGGCGCCGACCGGGACGGTGCGGCTGACGAAGGTGAGGCCCTTGGGCGCGCGGCCCTGGGCGTCCAGTCCGTAGCGTGCCACGGTGTCGGCGCCGAACCCCTGGTCGAGCCGGGACTGGAGGGCCTGGGCCGCCGCCGGGTCGGCGATGGTGGTGACGATGGTGTGGCGGCTGTCGGTGCGGAACATGTCGGCGGAGCCGATGGCCACGGCGTAGTTCGCGGCGGCGGACTGGGCACCCTGGTCGGTGTGCGGGTAGCCGGCGGCGATGCCGTTGACGGTGCCGGTGGCCGGCCGGTCGCCGCTGGGCGCGGGGCCCGCCCCGGAGGTGGCGCTGGGCGCGGCGGCCCGGTCGGCGGAACGGCCGGTGGCGGCGGTGGTGCCGGGGTCGGGTTTGCCCCGGTTGGCGATGGAGATCGCCAGCACCAGCAGGGTGACGACCAGCAGGACGGTCAGCAGGGTCCGCAGTGGTCGCGCCTGACGGGCGCTCATCTGCGACGAGGGCTGTTCGCCGACCGGCAGCCGCGTTCGGGTGTGCGGCTGGTCGTCGGACAACGGCACGGCGGCCCTCCTGGTGCGGGGAGCCGGGGGGTGGCTCCGGGGGCCCTCCGACCGTGGACGGGCGGGAGGGAAGGGGTGGTGGATGGATTCCCGGCGTGGCGCCGGGCATGCACGGCTGCCCGGTCGGACAGTCCGGCAGTCGGACGGTCAGACGATCGGACAGGTCGACCGGCAAGGAGGCCGCGCCGTCCGCCGGTGCGTCACGACGGTCCGCCCTGTGGGCACCGTCGGCTCCGCCCCGGCTGTCCGCTCCGCCTGTCCGGCCCGCGCTGCCCGATCGTCAGATCGCCATGCCGTAGACAATGGTGAACAGAGTGCCAAGTGATCCAATGATGAACACGCCGGTCAGGCCCGCGATGATCAGCCCCTTGCCCTGTTCGGCACCGAAACTGTCACGCATCGCGGTGGCGCCGATCCGCTGCTTGGCCGCACCCCAGACAGCGAGACCGAGGCAGGCCAGGATGGCCACGGCCATGACGACCTCGACCATCACCCGGGCCTCGGAGCCGAGACTCGCGAACGGACCCCAGTCCGGTGCGATCCCACCGATGATGGTGTCGATATTCGGCTTCTTTGGAGGGTCCTCGGCCAGGTGGCCGATCGCGATGCTGTGCACGCTGCTCTGGTTCATTTCCATCTCACCGCCCGATCAGGCAAATTCAAGGGCCCAGACCCCGCCCGCGCGAAGGGTCGGTACCTATTCTTGGCCAGATCTGATGTCGACTTGGCTGCTTCTCGCGGATTGGTCGTGAGGCATCGGACATGTACGCGAGGATGTCCACCGTACGAAGGATAGCGCTCACTCTTTGTATCTCTGATGATTGCGGTGAGCAACGCCTTCCGGGACACTTCGACTGACGATTCGTCGGGATGGTGCTGATGGTACTCCGGAAGGGCGCTACGGCCGCCGCTGCCGCAGGAGTTGTCCTGGTCGGCTTTGTCGGGCTGGTGACGTTCGGGACGTATGCGGCGAGCGGGACTCCGCAGCGTCAGGGCAATGCCGCCGGGCTCTCCCCGGGAACCGTTCCGGCCGCGTACCAAGGGCCGATCGAACAGTGGGGCCGGCTCTGCCCCGACCTCTCCCCTCCGTTGCTCGCGGCGCAGTTGTACCAGGAAAGCGGTTTCGACCCGCGGGCCCGTTCCGGGGTCGGGGCCGAGGGATTGGCGCAGTTCATGCCGGGCACCTGGGCGACGTACGGCACGGACGGCAACAACGACGGCCGGAAGGACCCCTGGGAGCCGCTGGACGCGATCGCCTCGGCGGCCACCTTCGACTGCGCGCTCGCCACCTACGTCGGCAAGGTCCCGGGCGACCGCCAGTCGAACATGCTGGCCGCCTACAACGCCGGGCCGGGCGCGGTGACGAAGTACCAGGGTGTGCCCCCGTACCGGGAGACCCAGGGCTACGTCCGGAACATCCTGGCCACGGCCCGCAGCTTCGCCGCCCCGGTCGCGCCGGTGGAGGTCTCCGCGCAGTCGGCGGGCGCCATCTACTTCGCCCAGGGCAAGCTCGGCACGCCGTACCTGTGGGGCGGGGACGGGCTGGCCTGGCAGAACGGGCGGTTCGACTGCTCGGGGCTCACCCGGGCGGCGTTCGAGAGCGTCGGCATCACCCTGCCCCGGGTCGCCAACGACCAGTGGTACGCGGGCCCGCACCCCTCCCGGGACCAGCTGCGGCCGGGGGACCTGGTGTTCTGGGCGACCGATCTGACCGATCCGCGCTCCATCCACCACGTGGGCATCTACGTCGGCGGCGGCTACATGATCAACGCCCCGCACACCGGCGCGGTGATCCGCTACGACAAGATCGACACCAAGGAGTACATCGGGGCCACCCGGGTGACCTCCGACGCCGCCGAGGCCCTGCCGACCCGCAACGCCGAGGGCGGCGTGGTCGCCCCGAGCCGCCCCGGCGACCCGGCTCCGACCCAGACCCCCACCCAGACCCCCGCCCCGACCCAGGCCCCGTCCACCCCGGCGGCCCAGGTGGCGCAGGCGGCCCCGGCCCTCCGGCCGACCGCGGTCGCCGCCACCGGGCCGGCGGGTTCCGGTCAAACCCCCACAAAGAACTGATCCCCGGCCACCCGCCCGGTGTGCGTGCGGCGTGGACGCTGAGTCAAGTTTCCATAACCGCGTGTTTCCGTGGAACGCTGTCCGTCGGTCATGACGTTGTGTCCGTTGGCTTCCCGTCAGCCGCCCCGATCGGGGCGGCCGCGGACGGCCACCGGCCGGAACGACCCAGGTGCAGCGGAGCAGAAGGAGGTACGGCGTGTCGACGCCGCTTGCCGACACGACCAACCCCGACCTCGGCCTGCTCTACGCCGTCAACGGCCTGGCCAAACACGCCCCGGCCCGACTGGACCACCTGGTCTCCTGGATCGGCGAGTACGGCATCCTGATCGGCCTCGCCCTGCTGGGCCTGGCGGGCTGGCTGCAGGCCCGGCGGCGACCGGACGCCCCGGTGGCCGTCGCGGGGCTGCTCTGGGCCCCGCTGTCGGTCGCCATCGCCGAACTCGCCAACCTGCCGATCGCGGCGATCGTCGACCGCCCCCGGCCCTTCGTGGACCACCCCGACCTGGAGGTGCTGGTCGAGGGCAAGGCCGGCACCTACTCCTTCGTCAGTGACCACTCCACGATGTCGATGGGCATCGCGGTGGCGCTCTTCCTGGTGAACCGCCGGCTCGGCTGGATCGCCGGCGGCCTGGCCCTGCTGCAGGGCTTCTGCCGGATGTACATGGGCGTCCACTACCCCACCGACGTGATCGGCGGCTTCGCGCTCGCCGTCGCCGTGGTGCTGCTGCTGGCGCCGATCGCGATGGCCGTACTGGTCCCGCTCTGCCACGCCCTGACCCGCACCCCGCTGGCGCCGCTGATCCGGGCCGGACGGCGCGGCGGGCCCGGCGGCGGCCGGGGTCCCGGGCGCGGTGGACGGGAGCGGCGCGGCGGCGGGGCCCGCGGCCCGGTCCGCACCGAGGAACCGCGCCCCGAGTCCGACCTGGCGGCCTGACCCGGCGGACGACCCGCCCGACGGACCGGCCCCGTCCCGCCGGGCGGCCGCTATCCCGGGGAGGCACCCTCGCCGGTCAGATGGTCGTCGGCCTCGCGGCGGGCCAGGTCGCGCGAACGCCGGGCCGGGGAGAACCAGCCGCAGCTGCAGGTCGCGAAGCAGAAGGAACCGCGTTCACTGATCTCGACGCGGTGCTCGGGCATCCGGACGGTGCCGGGAACGTCCGGCAGCTCACTGTGCACGTGGTTCACGGTAACGCGCCGGACCACCGGCGCGCGACGTCCGGAACGCGCCGGGTCCCGCGTAACCCCTCGCACCCCAACTCGTTTGCCCGGAAAGAGCTCTGCCCACCCCCCGGTGGCCGGCGGGGCAGTCGGGCCCGAGGGGGTTTCGCGAGGATGAAGATGACCGACCAGCAGCGCACCGGCCGGACGGTCGGCCGGGCCGAGCGGCGGCGGCCGGCGGCGGGGGCCGTACTGCTCGCCGCCGTCCTGGCCGGCACGGCCGGACTCGCCGGCTGCTCGCCGGACGGCGCCGGGGGTGCCTCGGCCGACCAGCAGGCGAGCAGCACCCCGGACCAGCTCGCCGCCGATCCGCTGACGGCGGTCCGCGGCACCGCGGACATCACCGGCCGCGCCGGCTCGGCGCGCGCCGCCACCGAGCTGGTGACCGAGTCCGCCGACAAGAAGGCCGTCTTCACCGGCACCGGCGGCTACGACTACGTGAAGCGGATCGGCCGGCTGGAGGTGGAGGTGCCGCCCGGTGCCGCGACCACCGGCAAGATCGTCGAGGTGCTCCTGCCCGGCACCGTCTACCTCCAGAACAGCGGCGCCAAGGTGCCGGAGGGCAAGTGGGTCAAGCTGGACGTCCGCCAGCTGCCGGACGGCAACCTGGTCAGCGGCGGGGCAACCGACCCGGCCTCGGCCGCGGGCGCGCTGCGCGGGGCGCAGAAGGCCGAGCAGGTCGGCACCGAGACCGTCGACGGAGTGCCGCTGAAGCACTTCCGCGGCACCCTGGACCTCGCCAAGGCGGCCGACGCCACCGGCGGCCGGGGCGGGGACGGCCTGCGGATGGGGGCGCAGACCTTCACCGTGAAGGACGTGCCCTACGACGCCTGGCTGGACGACCAGGGCCGGCTGCACAAGGTGGTCGAGGTCTTCACCTTCGCCGGGGTCGCCGGTTCCAAGGAGGCGAAGGACCAGGTGAAGGTGGTCTCGACCACCACGCTGTCGGACTTCGGCAAGCCGGTGGAGGCCGCCGAGCCCGCCGCCTCGGAGATCTTCACCATGAAGCCCGGTGAGAACCCGAAGTAGCTCGGCGTGGGAGGCCGCCGGTCCGGGTGGGCCCGGGAGTCCGGGAGCCCACCCGTTTCGGCGGCGCCGAGATGGCCCGTCCGTGCCATGTGGACGGGCTCCGAAGTGCCTAGGCTGGACGTCGGGTGGCTGCCGCCCGGGCTGGTGAGGCGCTGAAGGGGTGGTGCAGGTGATGGCGTCCACGGGCGACCGCAACGGCGGCCACGACGACGCGGCCCTCGACGAGATCGAGCTGGCCGGTGAGCTGATGATCGCCGCCACGGCCAGCAGCGGTGACCGGCTGCCGACCGAGCGGATCGACGAGGTGCTGCTCGACCGGACCGACGGCGAGCGGACCGACGGGCCGGGGCGGGACGTGCCCGACGCGCGGACGTCGCCGGACCTGCGGAACCCGTAGGCCCCGCGGCACCCGGACCGTCACCACCGGCCGCGCCGGCCGCGCCGGGCTCAGCTGCGCAGCAGTCGGCCGATGGCCGCGGTGGCCTCGGCGACCTTGGCGTCCAGCTCCGTCCCGCCCTCCTCCGCGGCGGCCGCGACGCAGTGCCGCAGGTGCTCCTCCAGCAGCGAGAGCGCGAAGGACTGCAGCGCCTTGGTTCCGGCCGAGACCTGGGTGAGCACGTCGATGCAGTAGACGTCCTCGTCGACCATCCGCTGGAGGCCGCGGATCTGGCCCTCGATCCGGCGCAGCCGCTTGAGGTGGGCGTCCTTCTGGGCGCTGTAGCCGTGCGGCCCGTGACCGGTGTGGGCGTCGGCGGCGGCCGCGTCCGGGGAGACCGCGTGCTCGCCCTGCGGTTCCGCCCCGGGCGCCTGCTCCGGCCCGGTACGCGCTTGCGTGGTGGTCATCGGCCCGCCTTCGTCTGGGTGCCTGGGTGGCTGCGTCGGCCTCCAGTGTCCAACACCCGGGCCCGTCGTGGTGTTCCTCCGGCGCCACCGGCCCGGGGCGGGACGGCGACAGGACGGCACCAGGACGACGGCGGGGCGACGGCGGGCCCGGGCCGGGACCGGAGCCGGGAACGGGGCCGGGGGCGGCCTCGTCGGCTCCCGGTCGGCCCCGGGTTCCCCCGTCCGGGGAACACCCCGCCGTTCCGCCCGCACGGCAGGGGCAATCCGGGCGAGGTTCCGTCAGACTGGGGACTCACGCCCGTACCTGTGGTGCATCGGACCCACTGCTGCGGCAGCCGAACGGAAGGGGAGGTTCCGGCTCCTTTTCGGCCACCCCGTTTGCGCGACCACGCGCTGTTGCACCTAGCATCGTTCAGTCCCCTACCCCGCACATCGGAGATTTCCGTGCGTTTTAGCCTGACCCCGAAGGAGACGAGTTTCTACGACATGTTCGCCGCCGCCGCGGAGAACCTGGTCGTGGGCTCGAAGCTCCTGCTGGAACTGCTGGGATCAGACGTGTCGGCCCGCGCGGAGATCGTCGAGCGCATGCGCGCCGCCGAGCACGCCGGAGACGACACCACCCATGCGATCTTCCACCAGCTGAACTCGTCCTTCATCACGCCCTTCGACCGCGAGGACATCTACAACCTCGCCTCGTCGCTGGACGACATCATGGACTTCATGGAGGAGGCCGTCGACCTGGTCGTCCTCTATGACATCCAGACCCTGCCGAAGGGCATCGAGCAGCAGATCGAGGTCCTGGCCCGCGCCGCCGAGCTGACCGCCGAGGCGATGCCGAACCTGCGGAGCATGTCCAACCTGACCGAGTACTGGATCGAGGTCAACCGGCTGGAGAACCAGGCCGACCAGATCCACCGCAAGCTGCTCGCCCACCTCTTCTCCGGCCAGTACGAGGCGATCGAGGTGCTCAAGCTCAAGCAGGTCGTGGACGTCCTCGAACAGGCCGCGGACGCCTTCGAGCACGTCGCCAACACGGTGGAGACCATCGCGGTCAAGGAGTCCTGACCCCCGTGGACATGGCAGCACTCATCGCCGTCGTCGGCGTTGCGTTCTTCTTCACCTACACCAACGGCTTCCACGACTCGGCCAACGCGATCGCGACCTCGGTCTCCACCCGGGCGCTGACGCCCAGGGCGGCGCTGGCGATGGCCGCGGTGATGAACCTGGCCGGCGCGTTCCTGGGCAGCGGGGTGGCCCACACCGTCTCCCAGGGCATCATCGCGACCCCGACCGGCAACCAGGGGATGGCGATCCTGTTCGCCGCGCTGGTCGGCGCGATCGCCTGGAACCTCGTCACCTGGTACTTCGGCCTGCCCTCCTCCTCCTCGCACGCGCTGTTCGGCGGCATGGTCGGCGCGGCCCTGGCCGGCGGCACCGAGGTGATCTGGAGCGGCGTCATCGACAAGATCATCATTCCGATGATCGTCTCCCCGGTGGTCGGCCTGGTCGGCGGCTTCCTGGTCATGCTGGCGATCCTCTGGATCTTCCGCCGGGCCAACCCGCACCGGGCCAAGCGCAACTTCCGGGTCGCGCAGACCGCCTCGGCCGCCGCGATGGCGCTCGCGCACGGCCTGCAGGACGCGCAGAAGACGATGGGCATCGTGGTCCTGGCCCTGGTGATCTCGGGGCACGAGGACCAGGGCGACCCGATCCCGGTGTGGGTGAAGATCTCCTGCGCGGCCATGCTCTCGCTCGGCACCTACGCCGGCGGCTGGCGGATCATGCGCACCCTCGGCCGGAAGATCATCGAACTCGACCCGCCGCAGGGCTTCGCGGCCGAGGCCACCGCCTCGACCGTCATGTACATCACCTCGTTCGTCTTCAAGGCGCCGATCTCCACCACCCACGTGATCACCTCGGCGATCATGGGCGCGGGTGCCACCAAGCGGATCCGCGCGGTGCGCTGGGGCGTCGCCAAGAACATCGTGCTCGGCTGGTTCATCACCATGCCGGCGGCCGCCCTGGTCGCGGCGCTGATGTACTGGTTCGTCCACCTGTTCTGGGGCTGACCGGACCGCCGCCCGGACGCGACAGGGCCCGCCCCCCAGATCTCGGGGGGCGGGCCCTGTCCATGCTTCGCGGCGGCACCGCCATGCAGCACCACGAAGCAGCCTGTGACGCGCTGCTCGCGCGGTCGTCCGGCCGGTTTAGCCGAAGCGGCCCGAGATGTAGTCCTCGGTCGCCTGCACGGACGGGTTGGAGAAGATCCGCTGGGTGTCGTCGAGCTCGATCAGCTTGCCCGGCTGGCCGACGCCCGCCAGGTTGAAGAAGGCGGTGCGGTCGCTGACGCGGGCCGCCTGCTGCATGTTGTGCGTCACGATGACGATGGTGAACTGCGACTTCAGCTCGCCGATCAGGTCCTCGATGGCGAGGGTCGAGATCGGGTCGAGGGCCGAGCAGGGCTCGTCCATCAGCAGGACCTGCGGCTCGACCGCGATGGCGCGGGCGATGCAGAGACGCTGCTGCTGACCGCCGGAGAGGCCGGCGCCCGGCTTGTTCAGCCGGTCCTTGACCTCGTTCCAGAGGTTGGCGCCCTGGAGGGACTTCTCCACCACGCCGTCCAGCACGGACTTCTTGCGCACACCCGCGAGCTTGAGGCCGGCGACCACGTTGTCGTAGATCGACATGGTCGGGAACGGGTTGGGGCGCTGGAAGACCATGCCGACCGAACGGCGGACGGCGACCGGGTCGACGCTGCTGCCGTACAGGTTCTCGTCGTCCAGGAGCACCTTGCCCTCGACGCGGGCGCCCGGGATCACCTCGTGCATCCGGTTGAGGGTCCGCAGGAAGGTGGACTTGCCGCAGCCGGAGGGGCCGATGAAGGCCGTCACGGAGCGGGGTTCGATCGCCATCGAGATGTCCTCGATGGCCTTGGTGGAGCTGTAGTAGGCGGACAGTCCGCTGACGTCGATGCGCTTGGCCATGGTCGTTCGTCTTCTTTCGCCCGCGGCCGGGGGCCGCTGATAGATGCTGTGTCGTACGTCAGTCGGTCGCTCAGTGCCCGGCCTTGGGCGAACGCCAGCGGGCGATGCCCCGGGCGACGAGGTTGAGCCCCATCACGAAGGCGATCAGCACCAGGGCGGCACCCCAGGCGCGGGCGTAGCCGTACTGGTTGTTCACCTGGGAGTACTGCAGCCAGATGTACATCGGCAGCGACTGCTGCGGCCCGTCGAACGGGTTGTTGTTGATGTAGTCCGCGCCGAAGACCAGCAGCATCACCGGTGCGGTCTCACCCGTGATGCGGGCGACCGCGAGCATCACACCGGTGGTGATGCCACCGATGGCGGTGGGGATGACGACCCGCAGGATCGTCTTCCACTTCGGCACGCCGAGCGCGTACGACGCCTCGCGCAGCTCGTTCGGGACGAGCTTGAGCATCTCCTCGGTGGATCGGACCACGACCGGCAGCATCAGGATGGCCAGCGCGAGGCTGCCCGAGAAGCCGGAGTAGTTGAAGCCGAGGGCGAGGTTCCAGACGGACAGGATGAACAGACCGGCGACGATCGACGGGACACCCGTCATGACGTCGACGAAGAAGGTGACCGCCTTGGCCAGGTTGCCCCGGCCGTACTCGACCAGGTAGACGGCGGTCAGCAGGCCGATCGGGGCGGCCATCAGGCTGGCCAGGAAGACCTGCTGCAGGGTGCCGATCAGCGCGTGGTAGATACCACCGCCGGGGCCGGAGGCCCGCACACCCCGCATCGAGTGGGACAGGAAGTTCCCGTCCACCACCTTGGCGCCCTGCTGGACGGTGTAGATGGTCAGGGCGAGCAGCGGGATCACGGCCAGGATGAAGGCGACCCAGACCACCGAGGTGGCGAGCCGGTCCTTGGCCTGGCGGCGGCCCTCGACCTGCGCCGAGAGCACGTAGCTGATGACCACGAAGAGGATCGCGGAGATCAGGCCCCACTGGAGCTTGCTCTCCAGGCCACCGACCGCGCCGATGCCGCAGCCGAGGGCGATGGAGCCGGCCGCCACCGCGGGCGGGGTCCACTTGGGCAGCCGGTTGGCGGTCAGCGGACGGCCCAGCGGACGGGCGTCCGCCGGGACGGACGTCGTAGCGGCGCTCATGCGGCCTTCCTCGCTTCGCTCGTCAGGGCGCTTTCGCGCGACCCGCGCCTTTCGATGGTTCGCTGGCTGCGCTCGCTCACGCGTTGGCCCCCGAGTACTCCTTGCGGCGGGCGACGATCAGCCGCGCGGCACCGTTCACCAGCAAGGTGATGACGAACAGGACGAGACCGGAGGCCATCAGCGCGTCCCGGCCGAAGGGCTGGGCCTCGCTGAACTTCAGCGCGATGTTCTGCGCGAAGGTGCCGCCGCCCGGGTCGAGCACGTGCAGCGACAGGACGCTGCTGGAGGAGAGCACGATGGCGACCGCGATGGTCTCGCCGAGCGCACGGCCGAGGCCGAGCATCGAGGCCGAGATGATGCCGGGGCGGCCGAACGGCAGCACCGCGGTGCGGATCATCTCCCAGCGGGTCGCGCCGAGCGCGAGCGCGGCCTCCTCGTGCATCCGCGGCACCTGCCGGAAGATCTCACGGCTGACCGCGGTGATGATCGGGAGGATCATGATCGCCAGCAGGATGCCGACGGTGAACAGGTTGCGCGGGGTGGTCGCCCGGGACTGGTCGAAGATGTACGTCCAGCCGAGGTAGTCGTCCATCCAGCTGGTCAGGCCCTCCAGGTGCGGCACCAGGAAGAGCGCGCCCCACAGGCCGTAGATGATGCTGGGCACGGCTGCCAGCAGGTCCACCAGGTAGGCGAACGGCTGGGCGATCCGGCGCGGCGCGTAGTGGGAGATGAACAGCGCGATCCCGATCGCCACCGGCACCGCGATCGCCATCGCGATCGTCGCGCTGACGATGGTGCCGAACACCAGGACGGCGATGCCGAAGACCGGCTTCGGGGCGTCCGGCGTCCACTCGAAGGTGGTGAAGAAGTTGCCCTCGTTCTTGCTCAGGGCGATGCCCGAGCGCCAGGTCAGGAAGCCCGCGATGGCGGCCATGACCACCAGCAGCAGGATGCCCGACCCGCGGGACAGGTTCATGAAGATCTTGTCGCCGACCCGGCTGTCGCGCCGGCGGCGCTCCCCGCCGGGCGGGGCGGCAGGGGTGTTTGAAGTCATTGGTCTACTCCGGTCTGGTGGTGCGGCCCCGAGGGGGCGGCACCATGGCGGCGGTGCCCCGGACGTGGTGCGTACGTCGGTACGTTCCGCTGGGGACGGCCCCGGCCCCCCTCGTTCACGGGGCCGCCCCAGCGGAAGGTGCTACTGGATCAGGCGAGGGCCTTGACCGCGGCGGTGACCTTGCTGGTCAGCTCCTTCGGCAGCGGGACGTAGCCCGCGTCGCCGATCGCCTTCTGGCCGGCGTCGCTGATGGAGTAGCCCAGGAACGCCTTGAGGGCGTCCAGGGTGTCGGCCTTGTTGCCCTTGTCGCAGACGATCTCGTAGGTGACCAGGACGATCGGGTACGAGCCCTCGTCCTTGGTCGCGTAGTCGAGGGTCAGCGCCAGGTCGCTGCCGGTGCCGGCGATCTGCGCCTTGGCGAAGGTGTTGGCGGCGTTGACCGCGGTGGCCTCGACCGGCTTGGCGGCACCGGTGTTGATGGCGGCGCTCTTCAGGTTGTTGGTCTGGGCGAACGACAGCTCGGCGTAGCTGATCGAGTTCTTGACCTGCTTCACCTGGGCCGAGACGCCGGCCGAGCCGCTGGCGCCCTGGCCGCCCTTGCCCGCCCACGCCTTGCTGGCCGGGTAGGACCAGGCGCCGCCCGAGGTCTTGGCGAAGTACTTGGTCAGGTTCTCGGTGGTGCCCGAGTCGTCGGTGCGGTGGAACGCCTGGATGTCGGCGTCCGGCAGCTTGGCGCCCGGGTTCAGGGCGGCGATGGCCGGGTCGTTCCACTTGGTGATCTGCGAGTCGAAGATCTTCGCGGTCGTCGCGCCGTCCAGGACGAGGTTGTCGACACCCTCGACGTTGTAGACGATCGAGATCAGGCCCGCGACGACCGGCAGGTTGATGCCCTGGCCACCGGTGCAGACGGCCTTGCTGGCGTCGACCTCGGCCGGCTTCAGCGCCGAGTCCGAGCCGGCGAACTGGATCTTGCCCTGGTTGAACTGCTGGACACCGGCACCCGAGCCGCCGCCACCGTAGTTGATGGTGGTGTCCTTGCAGGCCGCGCCGAAGTTGTTCTTCAGGATGTCGATCGCGTTGCCCTGGGCGGTGGAGCCGGCAGACACCAGGGGGGCCTGCTTCGGGCCGCAGTCGATCGCCGGGGCGGCGGAGGAGCCGCTGCTGCCGGTGGATGCGGTGGTGTTGTTATCGTCCGAGCCGCAGGCCGCGAGCGACAGCGAGCTGACGAGCGCCATGGCACCGATCGCGAGGGCCTTGGAGCGGCCGTTCCGCTGGAGCTTCACAGGTGTCCCTTTCTGTGGCATTGCCCGACGCGCGGGTCGTGGCCAGCACGACGCAGCACGGGTTTTGCTGAGGTCCGGGGCCCGTTCGGCCCGCCGGTGATACCGAAAGTAAGCCGGGCAGGTGACGCGTCAGCCGGTCGTAAGTGAACGCAGAGTGAACCTCGGACGGATGACAGGAAACTACGTCAGGTAGTAACGGTTGCGTCACGGCAAGAGCGCGGGGAGATCACTTCCATTCTTCCTTCACGACTCGGACCCCCGCGAACGCACCGGCCTGGCCCCCAACAGCTCCAGCAGCGCGTCCACCAGCCGCCGGTCCCGCTCGTGGGTCAGCCGGGCCCGGGCCTTCCCCGCCGGCAGCCACTCCAGCAGGTCCACCTCCCGGTTCGGCCGGAACGCCCCCTCCGTCGGCACCGCCGCCCAGTACCGGACCTCCTTCGGCCGGCCCTGCGCCAGATAGTGCTGGGTCGGCAGCTCCTCTCCCAGCACGCAGGAGAACCCGGTCTCCTCCCGCACCTCGCGCAGAGCCGCCTCGACCACGCCCTCGCCCGGGTCCAGCTTCCCCTTCGGCAGGCTCCAGTCGTCGTACTTCGGCCGGTGGATCACCGCCAGCCGCGGCCGGCCCAGCCGCCCGCTCCGCTTCGGACGCCCCGGCAGCCAGAGCACCGCCCCCGCCGCCAGCACCACCGGCCCACGACCGGACGGCCACCGGTCCACCCGCACCGGCCGCCCGCCCACCTCAGGCCGTCCGCGATTCCGGCGCCGACCCCCAGCCCTCGGCCGGCGGCAACTCCAACCACGCCTCCGCCCCCGGCGGCAGCTCCGGCCAGCGCCGGCCGAAGGCGTACCGCGCCGCCTCCACCTCCAGCCGCTGATCGGCGTGCACCACGCCCAGCACGTACGCCGTCGCCGGAGTGATCCGCGGCGTGCGCGCCGCCGTCGCCGCCGTCACCGCCGCCTCCGACGCCTCCTGGTGCCGCAGCAGCACCCGGTCCAGCTCGTCCAGCACCGCCGACGGCCGCCCGCACACCTCCAGCGCGTACCGGGCCCGCTTCACCAGCACCCCGGTCCGGTGCCACGGCGCGTCGTCCGCGGCCAGCGCCGCGTCCGCGTCCTGCGCCCCCCGCGCACTGGGCACCGTCCCCAGCCGGCGCAGACCGTCCCCCCCGTACGGCGTCGCCGCCCGCTGCAAGGGCAGCAGCTGGGTGCTCGCCGCCAGCGCCCCGAACGCCGCCGCCGCCTGCGGCATCAGCACCGCCCCGGCCCGGCCCTCCGCCGGCTTCGCCAGCGGCGCGTCCGCCACCAGCAGCGTCATCCGGTCCGCCAGGGCGTGCAGCCGCGCCGACCGCAACTCCTGCAGCACCGTCGAGTGCGCCCTGGTCCGGGCCAGCGTGAGCTGCCGGTCCAGCAGCGCCCGCGCCTTGGGCGCCCCCGCGTGACCGGCCAGCATGCCCGGCCCCTCCGTCTCGCTGCCGCTCAGCCCGTCCAGCGCGCCCAGCAGCCGGGCCGACCGCCGCACCAGGCCCGGCTCCAGCGCCAGCAGGTTCAGCAACCAGGACAGCTCGGTGCGCGACTCCTGCACCCAGCCCGGCTCGAAGGACCCGCCGAAGGTGTGCAGCAGCCCGCCGATCCGCCGCACCGCCCGCAGCAGGTCCCCCGTGCCCGCGGCCGGGACGGCCGCCGCACCCGGTCTCGCGCCGACCTCGCCCACCGCCAGCGGCAGGGCGCGCAGAAACGCGCCCGCCAGGCCGGTGAGATGGCTGGAGAGGATGTCCCCGGCGGTCGCGGTGGAGGCCGCCTGGGCCGTCATCGGCGCTTCGGTCATGGCTAGCTGGATCCCCGTTCCCCCGGGGCCGTCCCCGGGGCTGGTGGCCGACCGCTCAGCGGGTCCCTGCCGCTCAGCGGATCGCGTCGGTGGGTCGCGCGGTCGCGTCGTCGAATCACGTGCCGCCGCGTCCCCCGGCCGCGTGGCCCGCACCGTTCGGTCCGGTGCGGGCCACGCCGCGCGGTGTCGCGGCTCACGTCGTCACGTCCGGGCGTCGGCGGGGTCGTGGCGGCGACCCGCGGTCATCTGGCCGTGACGACCCGACGACGCTGACGCGAGTCGATGAGAAGGTCCTGGACGTGCCGCAGCTGCTTGCCGTCGGCGTCCTGGGCGTGCCGGGTCCAGGACCCGTCCGCCCCGAGGTGCCAGGACTCAGTCTCGTCCGACATCCCGAGGTCGAGCAGACCGGACAGCTCGGCCCGGTGCGCCGGGTCGGTGATCCGCAGCAGCGCCTCGATCCGGCGGTCCAGGTTGCGGTGCATCATGTCGGCGCTGCCGATCCAGACCTCCGGATCGCCGTTGTTGCCGAACACGAAGACCCGCGAGTGTTCCAGGAACCGCCCCAGGATGCTGCGCACCCGGACGTTCTCGCTCAGCCCCGGCACCCCCGGCCGGATCGCGCAGATGCCGCGCACCCACACGTCCACCTGCACCCCGGCCTGCGAGGCCCGGTACAGCGCGTCGATCACGGCCTCGTCGACGATCGAGTTGAGCTTGAGCTTCACGTGCGCCGGACGCCCGGCCCGGTGGTTGGCGATCTCGTTGTGGATCCGCCCCACCAGGCCGTCCCGCAGCCCGCGCGGCGCGGTCAGCAGTCGGCGGTAGGACTCGCGGCGCGAGTAGCCCGAGAGTCGGTTGAAGAGGTCCGAGAGGTCCGCGCCGACCTGCGGGTCCGAGGTCAGCAGACCGAGGTCCTCGTAGAGCCGGGCGGTCTTCGGGTGGTAGTTGCCGGTGCCGACGTGCGAGTAGCGGCGCAGGGTGTCACCCTCCTGCCGGACCACCAGCGACAGCTTGCAGTGCGTCTTCAGGCCGACCAGGCCGTAGACCACGTGGCAGCCGGCCTCCTCCAGCTTGCGGGCCCACTTGATGTTGGCCTGCTCGTCGAAGCGCGCCTTGATCTCGACCAGGACCAGCACCTGCTTGCCGGACTCCGCCGCGTCGATCAGCGCGTCGACGATCGGCGAGTCCCCGGAGGTCCGGTACAGCGTCTGCTTGATGGCCAGCACGTCCGGGTCGGCGGCGGCCTGTTCCAGGAACGCCTGCACCGAGGTGGAGAAGCTGTCGAACGGGTGGTGCAGCAGCACGTCCCGCTCGCGCATCGCGACGAAGATGTCCGGCTGCGAGGCCGACTCGACGTCGGTCAGGCCCCGCGCGGTGCCCGCCACGAACTTCGGGTACTTCAGCTCCGGCCGGTCCAGCCCGGCGATGCCGAACAGTCCGGTCAGGTCGAGCGGACCGGGCAGCGGGAAGACCTCCGCCTCGGTGATGTTCAGCTCCCGCACCAGCAGGTCCAGGATGTAGGGGTCGATCGACTCCTCGACCTCCAGCCGCACCGGCGGGCCGAAGCGCCGCCGCATCAGCTCCTTCTCCAGAGCCTTGAGGATGTTCTCGGTGTCGTCCTCCTCCACCTCCAGGTCCTCGTTGCGAGTGACCCGGAAGGCGTGGTGGGCGAGCACCTCCATCCCCGGGAAGAGCTCCTCCAGATGCGCCCCCATCACGTCCTCCAGCGGCACGTACCGCTGCGGGGACGCCTCCAGGAAGCGCGCGAGCGACTGCGGCACCTTCACCCTGGCGAAGTGCTTGTGCCCGGACACCGGGTTGCGCACGACGACGGCCAGATTGAGGGAGAGCCCCGATATGTAGGGGAAGGGGTGCGCCGGGTCCACCGCCAGCGGGGTGAGGACCGGGAAGATCTTCTGCCGGAACAGCGAGTGCAGCCGCGCCTGCTCCTTCTCGGCCAGCTCCGGCCAGCGGACCACCTCGATGCCCTCGGCCGCGAGGTCCGGCAGCACCTCCTGCTGGAACGCGGCGGCGTGGCGGGCCATCAGCTCGCGCGACCGGGTCCAGATGAGGTCCAGCACCTCGCGCGGCTGGAGGCCCGAAGCACTGCGCTGGGCCACGCCGGTGGCGATCCGGCGCTTGAGGCCGGCCACCCGGACCATGAAGAACTCGTCCAGGTTGCTCGCGAAGATCGCCAGGAACTTGGTGCGTTCCAGCAGCGGGATCCCCGGGTCCTCGGCCAGTTCCAGGACCCGCTCGTTGAACGCGAGCCAGCTCCGTTCACGGTCCAGGAAACGGCCCTGCGGCAGTTCCTCGGCATCCTGCTCGTCGGTGACGGTCGGCTCCGGCGGTATCCCCAGCGCGCTGGACATCCGCGCGGGAGGGGAGGGCGGGGCAGGGACGGGGCGGGGGATGCTCATGGGCTCCAGCTCCTCCAGCAGGATGGCGTCCGGACACGAAATACTCTTCGGGCCGTCGCCCTCGCCCGTCACCGACGCCCACCCACCCGGCGCGGTCGCCACAGCACCGGCCACGTGTTGGCCGACGCTGCACGAGCGAGACACTACGGACTTCATCCTGTGATCTTCGCGGCATTAATTGAATCCACGGTAAACACCGCATGGCCAGGAGGAAAGCTGAGGCGGTCGGTGCCGCGGCAGCGGGTGCACAACCGTTGCCGCGGCCTCGTTCTCTCCGCTAGGCGGCGCCGGGGCGCCCTTTTCCAACCGTCACTCTCCGTTACGCGGAAGGGGTCGGCGGAACGGCCCCGGCCGACCCGGTTCCGGCGCGGTACATCAGGTCGATTTCATGCACGGTGAACCCGAGCCGTTCGTACACCCGCACCGCCGCCGGATTGTCCGCGTCGACGTACAACAGCACCGTGTCGAGCCCGCGCTCGCCGGCGGCGGCGTCGCGACCCGTCAGATGGCGCAGACCGGCCGCGGTCAGCGCCCGGCCCAGGCCGCCGCCCTGCTCCGCCGGATCGACACCGACCACGTACACCTCGCCGAGCTCGGGCTCGGTGGCGGTGGCGGGGTGCACCTTCGTCCAGTGGAAGCCGACCGGCTTGCCGTCCCGGGTCGCGAGGAAGAAGCCCGCCGGGTCGAACCAGGGCTCGGCCAGCCGGTCGGCGAGGTCCGCCCCGGTCCAGGAGCCCTGCTCAGGGTGATGGGCGAACGCGAGCGCGTTCAGCCGGAGCCACTCGGCGTCGTCCTCACCGGGGCGGAAGGTCCGCAGCTCGATCCCGGCCGGAAGCGGGGCCTCCCCGGTCTGCGGGCCGGTCCGGCGCATCTGCCGCAGCTCGCGGACCAGCTCGGCACCATAGGCATCGGCCAGGTGCCGGGCCGCCGGATGGCCGCCGTGCACCCAGAAGTCGACATGGTCCCGGCCCGCCCTGCCCGCCTCGGCCAGCACGGCGTCCACCAGTGGCCGGCCGAAGCCGCGGCCCCGGGCGGCCGGGGCGACGAGGAGCTCGGCGGCCGGGTTGCTCCCGCCGCCCTCGGGAACCTCCAGCTGGCCGTAGCCGACGACGTCCGCAGTGTCGCCGCCCGGGCCGGCGAGCGCGAGGAAGTGGGTCACCCCGGGCCGGGCCGTCTCCGGGGAGCGCAGGCGGAGCCGTCCCTGCTCGGACACGGCCGCCCGGCCGTCCGCGACCTGGGCCTCCGCCAGGACCTTCAGAGCCACGTCCCGCTGTGCCGGCCGCAGTACGTCGGAGGCGAGGACCGCGGTCGTGTCGCCCGTTGTTGCCGTTCCATCGTCCATGCCCTGACGATACGTCAACGGTCAACGCAAAGAACCCCCGTCGGTTTCCCGACGGGGGTTCTTCACAATGATTGTTCGGCGGCGTCCTACTCTCCCACAGGGTCCCCCCTGCAGTACC
>NZ_JBIWIF010000027.1:0-85875 GCF_044764505.1 Kitasatospora sp. NPDC094019 | reverse complement strand
GGAAAGCTACGCGGCTGGCCTACACCTTCGCGGATCGATCATGTGGTTGAAGCTCCTGACCTCAACCACATGATCCCAATCCTCAACAGCACCTAACGAGGCCAGCACCTGCGGCAGGCCGAGCGTCTGGCTTGTCGCCTGACCGACAGGCTCGCCATGTTGCGCTGATGGGGCGGGTGCAGGACGGCCTCTGCACCCGCCCCATCCCGGTATCAATTACCGACCGCGGCGGTTCACGCCGGGCACGGGAGGTATCGGCGGCCTCTCCGACTGGGCGGTCGCGGTCACCACGGGGACGGTCGTGCGGCTGGTGGTGCTCCTGAACAGGGCTGCGCAGGTGCGCAGTTCGTCCGGGATGGCGGCCAGTGCGTGAGCAGGGAGACCCGCGTCGCGGCGGATGCGCCAGGTGAGGACGGCGGCGGGTGAGTCGACGGTGGCGAGTTCGCGTCGTGCGGCGGCGTTGGTGAGCAGGGTGGTCGGGTCGTGACCGGCGGCTTCGGCTTGGGCGAGGGTGGCGGCGAGGGCTGCCCAGTTGCCCTCGGCAAGGAACAGGCTGTCGACGCAGGTCATGTCCACGGACTTGATGAGCCTGATGAGATCCGCGCCCGTCCGCCCGAAGTCGGTCGGGTTGCACGCCACGGCTTCGGCCGACCCGTCACCGGCGGCCGCGCCCAGGCCGGACGCCTTGGCCGCCGACTGCTGGACGGCCCAGGGGGCGAAGTCGTTGCGGGGCTCGATGTCGGCCGACGCGATGTCCCCGTTGTGCTCGGCGGGTACCGCGGCGGGATCCTCGGACTTCCGGACCTTCTCCACACCGGGCGGCGGGAGCTCTCCGGAGGGAGCCGTGTGGGCTCCTGCGGCCTCCCGCGCGGCCGGCGGCACGGTTCCGGGGGCCGCGGTGACGGGTGCGGCCTGCCCGAGTGGGGCGAACAGGCCGATCGTCAGGACCAGGGAGAGCGCGAGCGTCAAGAGTCTTGCCAACTGCCGAAGGTGTGACAGTGGTGCGGTTCTCACGTGGGGGCCTCCGGGCCTTGGATCGGTCGCGCTGGGGACGCGACCGGTGGGGGTGAGGACCAAAGAACGACAGTGCTTGATGGGGCTCCGTCGTGACCGGTGGGGAGCGGTGATCAGTACCATGGCACATGTCACATCTTCTTTGGAAGCCCTTTATCGGCAGCCAGTTCGGCCCGGAACCTTCCGCGCCGAAGACATGACGATCCGTCACCGGTTCACCGGCATTGCGGAATTCAACAATCCGGGAACCGGAACTCAGGTCCGCCGCCGAACCCCCGCCTCCACCCGGCGTGCCCCATGGATCCTTAGACGGACCGTCAGGCCCCGTACGCGGCCGCGGCGGTACGGACGAAGGAGCGGACCAGGGGATTCGGGTCGCCAGTGTTCCAGGCCGCCACCACCCGACTCGGCGGCATGTCGGCCACCGGTACGAGGGCCAGTCCGGCGGGTGGCTCGTGTCCGAGCGGGGCCATCCCGACCGTGCCGTTCCAGAGCACCGCGTGCCGGCACTCCTGGACGGCGCGGACCACCGGACCCTGTCGGCGTTCACCACCGTTCCAGTACGCCTGCCAGAGCGGATCGGTGCCCTCCGGGAACTGGAACCACCGCCGCTCGGCGAGGTCGGCCAGCCGCAGCCGCGCGCGGCCGGCCAGAGGATCCTCGGCGCGCAGCACCGCGCCCACCGGGTCGGCCCGCAGCTCGCGCACGACCAGGCCGGTCTCCTCGAAGGGCCCGCGGGTCAGGGCGACGTCGACCAGGCCCGCCCGCAGTCCGCAGGTCGGGTCGGTCAGGTCGGTCTCGCGGACGCGGACCTCGACCTCGGGGAACCTCCGCCGGTAGGCGGCGGCCAGCCGGTTCACCCCCAGGTCGGAGCTGTCGGCCAGGATGCCGACGGTCAGCGACGCCGGCCCGGCGGCCGCGGTGACCCGGGCCCGGGTCCGCTCCGCCCGGTCCAACAGGTCCCGCGCCTCCGTCAGCAGGGTCTCCCCGGCCGGGGTGAGCGTGGTGCCGGTGGCCGAGCGGTTCAGCAGGACGGCCCCGAGCTCGGTCTCCAACTGCCGGATCGCACGGCTCAGCGGCGGCTGGCTCATGTGCAGTCGGGCGGCGGCCCGGCCGAAGTGGAGTTCCTCGCCGACCGCGACGAAGTAGCGCAGTGTCCGCAGCTCCATACCCGCAACGATACCCGCACGGTATCGGCCGCCACCGAACGGGTCTTGGACGGGTACCCCGCTCCGGCGGTGGAATCGAGCCATGACCGAACAACCGAACACCCCAGCCGTGTCCGTGGTCCGACCGGGCGAGGGTGAGACCGTCCTCCTGGGCAGCACCCGGATGCGGATCCTGGAGGACGGCAGCACCACCGGGCACCGCCTGGGGATCGCCGAGTCCGTCCTCGCCCCGCACACCCCGGGGCCGCCCCAGCACCGCCACGCCCAGCACGACGAGGGCTTCTACATCCTGTCCGGCACGGTGCGGTTCACCGTCGGCGAGGAGGTGCACGACGTGACCGCCGGCACCCTGCTCGTGGTCCCGCCGGGCGCCCCGCACACCTTCGCCAACGTGGCCGACGAACCGGCCGTCATGCTCAGCACCTTCACCCCCGACCCGTACGTCCAGTACTTCCGGGAGCTGCGGGACCTCCACGCGGACGGCGGCACGGTGGCCCGCGATGCGCAGCTCCGGCTGATGGACCGCTACGCGACCACACCCGCGACCACGCCCACAGCCGCGCACGCGGGCAGGGGCACTGACGCCGACGCGTCCGCCGACACCTCCGACACCTCCGATGCCTCCGATGCCTCCGACCGGAGGCCCTCGTGACCGTCGCCTACTGGGTGCCCGCCGCCGTGCTCGCGCTGTTCTACCTGTACTCGGGTGCGCTGAAGGCCGTCCGCAGCCGGGAACAGCTGCTGCCGATGATGGCCTGGGTGGACAGCACACCGATGCCCGTCGTCCGGGCCATCGGGGCGGCCGAGCTGTTCGGCGCGGCCGGGCTCGTCCTGCCGCCGCTGACCGGCGTCGCCCCGGCGTCGGCGGTCGCGGCGGCGGTCGGCCTGGTGCTGCTGCAACTGGCCGCGTCCGGCGTCCACCTGAGCCGGGGCGACCGGCGGATCGCCCTCAACCTCACGCTCCTGCTCGCGGCGGCGGTCACCGTCCCGCTCTCGGCCGCGGCCTGGGGCTGAACCGGGGGGCGAGCCCGGGAACGAGCCCGGGGCCGGACCCCGGGGTCCCCGCCCCGGGCGACCGGTCGGCCCTGGGACGATGCGTCCATGGACATCCAGAACCCCGGCAGGATCCTGGTACGTGTCGCCGAGCCCTCCGAGTGGGCCGCGATCGCCGCCGTCGACTCGGTGGCGGCGGCGGGTGACGAAGCCCGGCGCGCGGCGGTCCGCCGTTGGTGCGAGCAGGGGCTCGTCCTGGTGGCCGAGGGCTCCTCGGGGCCGCTGGGGTACGGCGTGCTGGAGTACACCTTCTTCGAGCAGGGCTTCGTGACGATGCTGATGGTCGCGGACGGCGCCCGCCGACGCGGTGTCGGAGCGCTCCTGCTCGGAGCCGCCGGGGCGGCCTGCACCGCTCCGAAGCTGTTCACCTCGACGAACGTCTCGAACCTGCCGATGCAGCGGTTGCTGCAGCGGGAGGGCTGGCGCGCGGTCGGGATGCTGCACGGGTTGGACGAGGACGATCCCGAGCTCTTCTTCCGATGCCCGCCGCCCCGGACCGACCCCCGGACCGACCCCCTCGGCGTCACCGGGCCCGGGTCCGGGTCCGGCGTGCCCGGGTCCGGGCCCGGTGACGCCTGACCCGGACCGGCCTCAATGGGCGGCGGGGACCCGGAGGTGGTCCAGGGCCAGGGTGATCGCGCCGTGCAGGGAGGCGTCCGAGGTGAAGCGGGCCGGGAGAACGGCCGGAGGGAAGGGCACGGCGCGGGCCAGGCGCCCGGCGAGCGCGGGCAGGATCACCGCCTCGGCGGCCATCATGCCGCCCCCGACCACGACCCGCTCCGGGTCGACCAGTACCGCGATGTTGGCGACGGCCGTCGCGAGGACGTCCAGGGCCTGGCGGGCGATCCACCGGGCCGCCGGGTGCTCGCTGGTGAACAGCCGGCCGGCGGTGAGCTCCTCGCCGAAGGCATCCGCGCTGCGCTCGGCGAGGGCCTTCCCGCCGACGAGTTCCTCCAACGGCGCGCGGCCGTCGGCGAATCCCGGGGCGGGCGCGCCGGCCGGGTGGCCCGGGTCCAGGTAGGCGATCTCGCCGGACGCCTGGTGCGCACCCGCGAGCACCCGCCCGCCGACGGTGAGCGCGGCGGAGACACCGGTGCCGAGGCTCAGGTAGACGCCGGGGTCGGCGTCGCGCAGGGCGCCGCGGCGCAGCTCGGCGAGGGCGCCGGCGCGCACGTCGTTGGCCATCGCGACGCTGTCGACGCCGAGTTCGAGCGCCAGGCGGTCGGCGAGGGCGAGGTTCTCCCAGCCCGGCAGGTTCGGGGTGAGCAGGATCCGGTCCGGCTGGATGACGCCGGGACTGACCGCGGCGTGGGCGAGCACCGGCAGGCCGAGTCCGGCGCGGGCGTGCTCGGTGAGTTCGCGGGCCGCCGCGGCGGCGCGGGCGAGGACCTGGTCGGGCCCCTGCTCGGGCCGGGTGGCGAAGCGGATCCGCCGCACGAGGGTGCCGGTCGCGTCGGCGAGCGCGACCTCGGTCTTGGTGCCGCCGAAGTCGATGCCGATGACGGCGCCGTCGGGGCGGGGGTGCGGGCGGGTGGCGGCGGGGTCCGTGGTCAAGAAGTGGTCCTCGGGTGGTGGCCGGACGGCGGGCGGGCGGCGGTGCGGCGCCACCCGCCCGCCGGACGGCGGTCGGGGGGTGAACGGTCCGGCGGTCAGCCGATCCGTGCGGCCTCGGCCTCGGCGGCCTGGGCCTCCAGGAACTCCTCGCGGATCTCCTTGGGGCCGAACGGCCAGGCGCCCTCGGCCTTGGACCAGATCAGGTAGGCGACGCAGCCGAGGGCGACCCAGGCCAGCGACCATTCGACCGGGTGGACACCGGGGTTGGCCTTGTCCGCGTACCCGTAGATGACCGTCCAGCCGATCGCGGCGACGACGGCCGGCAGCGGGTACAGCAGCATCCGGTAGGGGCGGGCGAGGGTGGGCTGCCGCTTGCGGAGCACGATGACGGCGGCGATCTGGGCGAGCGCCTGCACGATCACCATGACGCTGGTGAGCAGGGTGATCAGGACGGTCAGCGGCGGGTGCGCGGCGACGTTGCCGATGTGCCGGGCGAACAGGAAGCCGCCGGCGGTGATCGCGCCCATGGAGAGCAGGCCGACGACCGGGAACCCGTGCTCGGGGTGGAGTCTGCCGAAGGCCCGGAAGAACATTCCGTCGCGGGCCGCGTCGTAGGGGACCCGGGAGCCGCCGAGCAGGCCGGCGCAGACGGAGGCGAAGGCGGTGATCAGGATGAGGACGGTCACCGTGTCGGCGGCGCCCTTGCCCCAGGTCTGTTCCAGTACGGCGGAGGCGACCGATTTCGACGCGACACTGTCGGGGTCGAGCATGTCCTGCCAGGGGATCACACCGAGGACGCCGATCTGCATCAGCAGGTAGATGCCCATGATGGCGACGATCGAGAGGATGATGGCGCGCGGCATGACCCGGCCCGGGTTCTTGATCTCGGCCCCGAGGTAGGAGGCGGTGTTGTAGCCGAGGTAGTCGTAGATCCCGATGGTCAGACCGGCGGCGAAGCCGATCCAGAACTGGCCGTGGGTCAGCTCGATCGCGTGGGCGGGCCAGGTGAAGGCCATCGACGGGTGGAAGTCCGTGAAGGAGGCGAGGATGACCGCGCCGACCGAGACGATCATCACGCCCCAGAGCACCACGGTGGCCCGGCCGATGTTCTCGACCTTGCGCCACAGCAGCAGCACCACCAGGGCGAGGACCGCGACACCGACGATGTCGCCCTGTCCGGTCGTCATGCCCGGCCACAGGTAGGAGAGGTACTGCACCAGGCCCTGGACGCCGGTCGACATGATCAGCGGGATGAAGAGCATCGCCGTCCAGACGAACAGGAACGGCATCAGCCGCCCGCTGCGGTACTGGAACGCTTCGCGCAGGTAGACGTAGGTGCCGCCGGCGCCGGGGAGCGAGGCGCCGAGTTCGGCCCAGACCAGGCCGTCGGCCAGCGCGAGCAGCGCGCCCGCGATCCAGCCCACGACGGCCTGCGGACCGCCGAAGGCACCGACCATCAGCGGGATGGTGACGAACGGGCCGATCCCGCACATCTGGCTCATATTGATCGTGGTGGCCTGGAAGAGACCGATTCTTCGGGTGAAGCCTGCGGACACGGGTGGCTCCATGAGGTGGGGGGCGGAGCGGGAAGGGGGCGGCGCGGGAATTAAGTTAAGGAACATTACTTTCACCGTCAAGGGCGTGCGCCGATCTCGTCGGCCCCACATCCCCGCACCCCCGCGTCCCCACCCCCGAAGCCCCCACGCCCCGGCGCCCCGACACCCCGCCGGGAACGGCAAAGGGGCCCGGCCTCCCCCGGAGGGAGGGCCGGGCCCGGACTCACGGACGCGCGGGTTTCACGGGTTCCACAGGCTTCGCGGACATGCCCCGGGACCGGGACCGAGCGACCGGTCAGACCGCGCCGCGGCCGCTGACCAGAACGCGGTCGCCGAGGTGCTCGCTGTGGAAGCCGACGTCGGCCAGCAACGCGGCGACACGGAGAGTGGCCTGGAAGTGCCGCGAGCGCACGGCGGCGCCGCCCTGTAACCGGGCACTGTCGGACCCGGCCGCGCCGGACGGCTCGGAGGCCGCACCCCGGGATGCGGCCCGCCAGGAGACGGTCACGCCGTGGACGCCGTCGGAGACCATGGCCCCGCCGGTCCCCCGCACCGCGTCGGCCAGCGGGAGCCCCGCCGCACGCAGGACGGCGGTGACAGAACCGAGGAGGACGCGATGATCGGACAACATGCAAACCAGTCTAATTACCAAATGACAGGTTAACTCCAGATAAACGAGCCATTGTGGGCCTCAAGGGTGACGCCGCCCGAAAACCGGGCACCGAGGGACGGCGGACGACCGCCCGACCGCCCGCCCCCCGGCTTCCACCGCACCTACCAGCGGTCGTGCACCAGCGGACGGATCCGCGCCTCGTAGAGGTCACGGACGGCCGCCAGCGTGCTGTCCGGCAGTGCCGGGAGCTCGGCGGCGGCCGCGTTGGCGACCGCCTGCCCGGGGTTGCGCGCGCCGGGGATGACGGCGGTGACACCCGGCTGCTGGACCACCCAGCGCAGCGCCGTCTGCGCCGCCGTCGCACCGGCGGGCGCCAGCCCGGCGAACGCGGCGGCCGCCTCGACCCCGGTTTCGAAGTCGACGCCGGAGAAGGTCTCGCCCTGGTCGAAGGACTCGCCGTGGCGGTTGTACGTCCGGTGGTCGTCCGCGGCGAAGCCGGTCTGCGCGGTGTACCGCCCCGAGAGCAGACCGGAGGCCAGCGGCACCCGGGCCAGGATGCCGACCCCGGCCGCGGCGGCCGCCGGCAGCACCTCCTCCAGCGGCTTCAGCCGGAACGCGTTGAGGATGATCTGCACACTGGCCACCCCGGGGCGGGCGATCGCCGTCAGCGCCTCCGCGCAGGTCTCCACACTGACCCCGTACGCGGCGATGCGCCGCTCCGCGACCAGGGTGTCGAGCGCGTCGTACACCTCGTCACTGGAGTACACGGGCGTCGGCGGGCAGTGCAGCTGCACCAGGTCGAGCCGGTCCACCCCCAGGTTGGACCGCGAACGGTCGGACCAGGCACGGAAGTTGGCGAGGTTGTAGTGCTCCGGTCGCTGCTCGACCCGGCGGCCGAACTTGGTGGCGACGAACACCTCCGCGTCCGGACGGCCCTTCAGGTAGCGGCCGATCAACCGCTCGCTGCGGCCGTCGCCGTAGACGTCGGCGGTGTCGAAGAGGGTGACGCCGGCCTCGACCGAGGCGTCCAGCACCGCCAGGGCGTCCTCCTCCCGGACGTCGCCCCAGTCGGCACCGAGCTGCCAGGTGCCGAGTCCTACCACCCCGACAGATCGGCCGGTTCGTCCCAAAACGCGCTGTTCCATGCGCCGACCCTCTCACAGAACCGCAGCGCCGCAGGTCAGCCGCGCACCGGCCGCCACGACCACCGCCGCCCCACCCTCCGCCCGGGGCACGGCACCGCCGTGACGCCCGTCACAGGTGATGTGCGACCCCTGCCGCACTCCTCGGAGAACGCCACAGGATGTCCATACAAGTCGAGGCGTTCTTCTGACGTACAGCAACCGGACACCGGCGGTCGGCCCGGACGTACCCCGTAGCCGCTGTCCTCTTCAGGCACCGTTCCTCCACCCCCCATGACAGGCAGAGGTCTCCCACCCATGGCTGAGCTGAACCGGCGCCGTTTCCTCCAACTCGCTGGCGCCACCGCCGCGTTCTCGTCCCTGTCGCAGAGCATCGCGCGTGCCGCGGCGATCGCCCCGGCCGGCGCCACCGGCACTCTCCAGGACGTCGAGCACATCGTCGTGCTGATGCAGGAGAACCGTTCGTTCGACCACTACTTCGGCGCGATGAAGGGTGTGCGCGGCTTCGGCGACCCGCGCCCGGTCACCCTGCCGAGCGGAAAGCCGGTCTGGTACCAGAAGGACAGCGGCAGCAAGGAGATCCTTCCGTTCCGCCCGCAGGTGAACAACCTGGGCATGCAGTTCGTCCAGGACCTCAACCACGACTGGGCCGGCGGCCACAAGGCTTTCAACAACGGCAAGTACGACCAGTGGGTGCCGGCCAAGACGGCCACCACCATGGCCTACCTGACCCGCCAGGACATCCCGTTCCACTACGCGCTCGCCGACGCGTTCACCCTCTGCGACGCCTACCACTGCTCGTTCATCGGCTCCACCGACCCGAACCGCTACTACATGTGGACGGGCCACACCGGCAACGACGGCACCGGCGGCGGCCCGGTGCTCGGCAACCAGGAGGCCGGCTACGGCTGGACCACCTACCCCGAGCGGCTGGAGCAGGCCGGCGTCTCCTGGAAGATCTACCAGGACATCGGCGACGGCCTCGACGCGGCCGGCTCCTGGGGCTGGATCAACGACCCCTACCGGGGCAACTACGGCGACAACTCGCTGCTGTACTTCAACAACTACCGCAACGCCAAGCCCGGCAGCCCGCTGTACGACAAGGCCCGCACCGGCACCAACGCCAAGGCGGGCGACGGCCTGTTCGACCGGCTGCGGAGCGACGTGCAGGGCGGCACCCTCCCGAAGATCTCCTGGATCGCCGCCCCCGAAGCCTTCACCGAGCACCCCAACTGGCCCGCGAACTACGGTGCCTGGTACATCTCGCAGGTCCTGGACGCGCTCACCTCCAACCCCGACGTGTGGGCCCGGACGGCGCTGTTCATCACCTACGACGAGAACGACGGCTTCTTCGACCACGTGGTGCCGCCGTTCCCGCCCTCCTCCGCCTCCCAGGGCCTGTCCACCGTCGCCACCGGCGCGGACTACTACGGCGGCGGCATCAGCTACGGCGCGGGCGCCTACGGCCTGGGCCAGCGGGTGCCGATGCTGGTCGTCTCGCCCTGGAGCACCGGCGGCTACACCTGCTCGGAGACCTTCGACCACACCTCGATCATCCGCTTCATGGAGCGGCGCTTCGGCGTCCTGGAGCCCAACATCTCGCCCTGGCGGCGGGCCATCTGCGGCGACCTCACCACCGCCTTCGACTTCACCGCCTCGAACCCGGCGCCGGCCGCGCTCCCGTCCACCGCCGGCTACCGGCCGCAGGACGCCAACCGGCACCCGGACTACGTGCCCGCCCCGCCCGCCGTCGGCACCATGCCGAAGCAGGAGGCCGGCACCAAGCCCACCCGTCCGCTCAAGTACGCGCCGTACGTGGACGGTTCGGCCGACATCCCGACCGGCAAGTACCGGCTGGCCTTCAGCGGCGGGGCGGCGGCCGGCGCGCAGTTCCTGGTCACCTCGCCCAACCGCACCGACGGCCCGTGGACCTACACCGCGGAGGCGGGCAAGAACATCTCCGACGCCTGGAACACCACCTACTCCAAGGGCGTCACCGACCTCACCGTGCACGGCCCCAACGGCTTCGTGCGCCGCTTCCGCAACCCCGGCAAGACCGCCGGACCCGAGGTCTCCGCGCGCCACAACCCGACCACCGGCAACCTCGACCTCACCTTCACCAACCCCGCCGGCGCCGACGCCGTCCTCACCGTCGCCAACGCCTACGGCGGCACCCCGCAGGGCGTCACCGTCCGCCGGGGCGCGACCGTCGGGTACACCGTGGACCTGCGCGGCTGCCGCAACTGGTACGACGTCACCATCACCTCCTCCGTGACGGCCGACTTCGTCCGCCGCCTCGCCGGCCACGTCGAGACCGGTGCCCCCGGCCTCTCCGACCCGGGCCTGCTCACCTACTGAGCCCGGCCGTGCAGGGGAAGGGCCACGCCCGGAGCAAGGCCACGCGCGCGCGGCCGCGCCTGAGCGCGCACGGACCCGCGCCGTGCGAGCCTGGGCCATGCCCCTTCCCCTGTACGGCGTGGCCGTCGGCACGTTCCAGGACTTCTCCCGCGACCCCTCGCACGACTTCGGCCAGTGGTACCACGGCCATCTGACCCTGACGACGCCGTCCGGCGCCTTCGAGGCCGCCCTCGACGTGGACGCGCCCGGCAGCGTCGGCGTCTCCTACCGGCTGGTGGACGGCCTGCACCGCTCCGATCTGGGCCCCCTCCCGGAGCTGCCCGACGGCTTCCAGCGGCTCGACTCCTCACCCGCCTCCGGTGCGCTGGACTACGCCCGCAGTCCGCTGCTGCGCGACCCCGACTGGCTGCGCACCCTCAGGGGGCTGGTGCTGCGGGTGGTCGCGCTGCTGCAGAAGCAGCCCGTCGGCGCGCCGGCGTTCGGCCCGACCGTGGCCGACCGGCTGGTGGCGCTGCTCCACAAGCTGCCGAACCGCCCCGTCGCGGTGCACCCGTGGGTGGCCAGCGACGGCGACAACGCGCTCGACGTACTGGAGCCCCTGGTCCGCTCCGCCGAGCGGATCTACGTCTTCGGCCAGCGCTTCACCACCGGCCTCGGCGTCCACGACGTGCACCTCAACCAGGGCGATCCGCTGGGCAGTCAGTGGTACGACACCGACGGCACCTGGCAGGACGGCGCCGTCGTCTGCGAGTTCGCGGACGGGCGGGTGGTCGTCTGGCAGATCAGGTTCAACACCCAGAGCCTGAACACCGACGGCACCGGGCACCCGCTCTGACCGACCGGCGGCACCCGCCGCCCGGCCGTCCGCCCCGCGTCGCGGGCCCGAAACCTTCGTGTGGGAGGATCCCGCCCGGATGATCGACATCGGGGGCGGTGGGGAACGTGCTGGTCTGGGTGGCGCGGGTGAGTGCGGTGGGCGCGTGGGCAGTCCTGTCCGTCGCGATCGGATGGGGGTTCGGCCTGGGCACCGGGACGCGCCAACCGCTCACCGCGCTCGACACCCTCGCCCGGATCGGCATAGCCCTGCTGTGGCTGCGGGTGGCAGCGCTGTGGGCGGCCAAGGCCGTCCGGATGTGGAGCCGGCGCGGGCGCAGCCGGGTCTCCCTGTCCAAGGACATCCGCCCGCTGCGGCTCCGGGTGCCGTCGACCCTCGACGCCGCGCCCTGGGTGCGGGTGCGCGTCGCCGCCGTCGTCCTGCTGCTGCCGTTCGCGGCCGCGCTCCCGGCCGCCCTGAGCGCGATGGACGGCGGCGCGGACGTGCGCGCGATCAAGAACGCGGGCGCGGTGCTGTCCACCGCGACGGTGGTCGGGGTGACGGACGCCGAAGCGGTCGAGGACCCGGACGGCATGGTGACGCACTACGACTCCGATCTGGAGCTCGCCCTCCCCGACGGTGTCAGGATCACCGCCCGGGGCGCCGACACCACCGGGGAACCCCGCACCGACGACCGGGTGCAGGTCCTGTGGGCCCCGTCGGCACCCCGGCTGAACCCCATGGTGCGTACCTCGGACCTCTCCCCGTACGTCGACACCGGCACCACCATCGGCGGCATGCGCCTCTTCCTGCTGCTGTTCTTCGGCCTCTTCTTCGCGTGCTTCGTGGCGCCGCTGTCCGTCGCGGCGGAGGCGGACCAGTTGCACTCTCTGGCCTGGCGCCCCCTCGCCCAGACCACCGTCCCGGTCCTCGCCACCTTCCTGTTCCTGTGGATCCGCCCGCTGCTAACCGGCGTCGGCCTCGGCGGCCCCGAGTCGGTCCTGCCCGCCGTCTACGGCGGCTTCGCGATCCCGCTGCTCTTCCTCTACATCGGCCTGGGCCTCCGGGCGCTGTTCGACTGATCCGCTCCGACCCTCACCCGGCCATCGCCCGGGCGGCATCCGCCAGGGAGAGACGAGGCCGCACCTCGCACCTGCCGCCCCAAACGCACGATCACCCGGGTATCTGCCGGGCAATACGGGTATCTCTCCGCCCGAGCCGCGCCGAGCGGAACCGAAGGGAGTCCCTGTGAGCAGACCCGTCGCACCCGCCGCACCGACCGTGCCCGCCGCACCGGCCGTCGTGCGGTTCCACGGCCGGCTGGACCGGCCACTCGAACTGACGGTCGCCCAGCTGCGCGCCCGGCGGGCCCATCGGGTCGAGGTGAGCTTCGACTGCCTGAGCGAGGGCGAGCAGAACCACTCCTTCGAGGGGCCGAAACTGTGGGACGTGGTGCGTGAGGCCCGACCGCGGGTCGACCTCCGCGGCCGCAAGCAGCGCCTGCGCCACCTGCTGACCGTCACGGGGGCGGACGGCCACTGCGCGGTCCTGTCCTGGGCCGAGATCGACCCGGAGTTCGGCGGCCAGCAGATCCTGCTCGCCACCAGCGTCGACGGCACCCCGCTGGACGCCTCCGGCCCGCAGCTCGTGGTGCCCGCCGACCACTGCGGGGCGCGCTACATCAGCGCCGTCACCGAGATCTGGGTCGGCGCCGCCGGACGGTGACCGGCCCGGGGCGCTTCTGCCAGGTGATCACCTCGGCCGGGCTCGCAGCTGCGACGGGGCCCGCGCGGCGGCGGCGAATTCGCTCTAGGGTCAGGCATACCCGCAGGTGGAAGCCCTGCTCCCAGCGATCGTACGAGGTCAGCAGTCATGAGCCTGAGCATCCGCAACCAGATCCCCGGCACCGTCACCTCCGTCACCGCGGGCGAGGCGATGGCCACGGTGAGGGCCCGGCTGGACGGCGGCCAGGAGGTCACCGCGGCCGTCACCGTCGACGCCGTCAAGGACCTCGGCCTCGCCGAGGACAGCGCGGTCCACGCGATGGTGAAGTCGACGGACGTCTCCCTCGCCACCGGCCCGGTCACCGGGCTGAGCATCCGCAACCGGATCCCCGGCACCGTGACCGGGATCGCGGCCGGGGCGGCCATGGCCACCGTGAGGGTCGCCGTCGAGGGCGGCGGCGTCCTCACCGCTGCCGTGACCCGGGACGCCGTGGACGATCTGGGCCTGACCACCGGCTCCGCCGTGACCGCGCTGATCAAGGCCACCGAGCTGTCCCTCGCCACCGCCTGACCCGCACGACGACGGGGCCCCGGGAGCGTCGTCCGCTCCCGGGGCCCCTTGCGTCGCGGGTCTCGGCGCGACGTCGGTTCGACGTCAGCGCGACGTCAGCTCGGCATCAACGGCCCTGGAGGGACTTCGCGTTGTCGCCGAAGCTCCAGCCCTTCGAGCCGTCCCAGTTGATCGACCAGGTCATGAGACCCTTCAGCGCGCCGCCGAAGGCGCCCCAGGACTGGCTGACCAGACCCGGCGCCATGTAGCCGCCGCCCGCGCCGGGCTGGGCCGGCAGACCGGGCACCTGCTTGTCGTAGGGCACCTTGATAGTGGTGCCCTGGATGGTCAGGCCGTTGTTCAGGCACTCGGTCTGCTTGGTGAAGCCCTGGACCGTACCGGCCTGGTAGGAGTCACCGGAGCAGCCGTACATGCTGCCGTTGTAGTACTGCATGTTCAGCCACCACAGGCGGCCGTTGTCCACGTACTTCTTGATGATCGGCAGGTAGGCGCCCCAGATCGAGCCGTAGGTGACGCTGCCGCCGGTGACGTACGCGGTCTCGGGAGCCATCGTCAGACCGAAGCCCGCGGGCATCTGGGCGAGGACGCCGTCGATGATGCGGATCAGGTTCGACTGGGAGGCGGACAGGGTGCCGATGCTGCCGCTGCCGGAGAGGCCGGTCTCGATGTCGATGTCGATGCCGTCGAAGTTGTACTTCTTCAGGATCGGGACGACGGTCGCGACGAACTTGTCGGCGACGGTGCTGGAGCCGAGGTCGATGCCCGCGGCGGCGCCGCCGATCGACATCAGCAGCGTCGCCCCGGCCGCCTTGGCCTGGCACATCTCGGCGGGGGTGGACACCTTGACGCCGGCGTCCATGCCGTCCTGCCACAGGACCGTGCCGTCGGAGAGGATCACCGGGAAGGCGGCGTTGATGACGTTGTAGCCGTGCGCGGCGATGCGGCTGTCCGTGATGGGCACCCAGCCCATGCCCGGGTGCACGCCGTTGGAGGCGCCGTCCCAGTTCTCCCAGTAGCCCTGGAGGACCTTGCCGGCGGGACGGGGCTTCGTCGGGCAGGTGTCACCGGTCGGCGGGGTGGTCGGCGGCGTGGTGGGGGGCGTCGTCGGCGGGGTGGTCGGCGGCGTCGTGGGCGGAGTGGTGGGGGGCGTGGTCGGCGGAGTGGTGGGAGGCGTCGTCGGCGGGGTGGTCGGCGGGGTGGTGGTGCCGCCGGGGCCGCTGAGCACCACGTCGTCCGCGTAGTACGCGGGCTGCCCGTACCAGCCGTGCAGGTAGATCGTGACCGAGGTGGTGCTCGGCCCGGTGCTGAAGCCGACGCTGAGCTGGCTGTAGGAGGCGCTGCTCGGCGTCCAGGTGGACTGGGTGCCGCCCAGGCCGGTGCCGGTGGCGCCCAGGTAGATGTAGCTGCCCTGGACGAACGCGCTCAGGGTGTACTGCGAGTTGGGCTGCACGCTGACGGTCTGGGTGCACTGGCCGCTGTCCGAGCCGGCCGGCGTGGCCTTGAGCGCGGAGGAGCCGGAGTGCACCGGGCTGCCGACGACCGCGCCGGAGCCACCGGTACAGGTCCAGTCGGAGAGCCCGTTCTCGAAACCGGGGTTGGCCAGCAGGTTGGGGACCGCCGCTCCGGCGGTGACGTTGCCGGCCACGACCAGGCCGGCCCCGATCACGGCGGCGGCGCTGACCAGCGCGAGGGAGCGGTTCACCGCACTCGGTCCGGACCGGACGGCGGCGCCGGTCCGGTACGTCCGGGCGGCGCGTTCCAGGGTGGCCCGGGGCTGCGGATCCGGGGTGCGCGACCTTCGACGGAACATGCTGTGCTCCCTTCCCGCCGAGCGCCAGGGACATGACCGACGCGTGGGGGCGTGACGCCCGGCTCTGGGTGAGGTGGGGGGACATGTGGGGCTGTGCCGGTCCGGATCGTAGGAGGGGTGGCCGGGAACGTCAATAGGTCTGGACCAATTGCGAGGGTCTGGACCAATTCGGAACGCCGTCCGCAGCGCCGCCACGGCCCCTCAGGTCCTGCGCAACTCCGGTGCCGGGACGCCGATCAGCAGCCGTCGCACGGCGTCCCAGGCCGCACGCAGGGCGGCCGCGCAGGCTCGGGTGTCGGAGCCCAGCAGTCGCAGCCAGGCCCCGCTGTCCTGCGGGAGCACACTGGCGCCGTGGAACAGGCCCCACGCCTCCGGCAGTGCGGCCAGGGCCTCGTGCAGCACGTCCGCGATCCGGCCGGCCGGGGCGAGCGGGCTCAGCACGTAGAGACTGGCCATCACGTCGTGCCCGGCCAGCACGGCCGGCCCGGCAACCCCGCCCCCGGGGCCCCCCGGCTCCAGCCGCACGGTGTCCAGAGCGACCAGTTCGCCGTCCGGACGCCGGACTTCGAGATCGGACGCGAACACCCGGTAGGCGTTGCGCTCGCCCCGCGCCAGACGGCCGGCCAGGACGGTCTCCCCCGCCAGTACCGTCGCGCCCCGGTCCACGGTCAGGACCGTACGCTGGTGGAAGCGGGAACCGGCGAAGGGGATCACCGGCTCGGGCAGGTACTCCGCGTAGGCCCCGGGTCCGGCCTCCAGATGGAACATCTGCGTCGCGTAGTCGAAGTCCATCCGGTGGACCTTGGTGGCGGCCTGGGTGGTGAGGTGCACCGCCGTACCGGCCCCGCAGCGCACGTCGGTCCGCAGCCGGTCGGCCTGGAGGACGCCGCCGCCGGTGGACATCAGGAAGGTGACGGCGAGGTCCGGCCGGGCCGGGTCGAAGTACAGCGGGCGCATGATCTGCAACGGCGATCTCTGGTAGTGACCGGTGAGTTCGGTGCGTCCACCGATCCGCTCGAAGGCCAGCTCCAGCAGCCCCACCTTGCCGGGGCGCCCGACCCCGAGGGTGTCGGGCGCTCCCGCGTGCCGGCGGACCTCGTACGGGACACGGTCCGGCTCGTAGTGCCGGGGGTCGAGGCGCGGGACAGCGCGCGACGCGCCGGGAATCGGCACTGCGGGACCGGCCGTGGGTCGGACCGCGGGAGCCGTCACGCCGGGACCTTCCGGAAGGTCTCCAGGAAGGCCGCGATCCCCGCCAGCCCCTCCCCCGTCAGGCAGTTGGTGAGCGCCACCGGCCCGCCGCCGCGCACCCGGTGGGCGTCGGACTCCATCACCCCGAGGTCGGCGCGGACGTACGGGGCGAGGTCCGTCTTGTTGATCACCAGCAGGTCCGACTCGGTGATGCCCGGACCGCGCTTGCGGGGCATCTTCTCGCCCTCCGCGGTGTCGAGGACGAAGAGGAACAGATCGACCAGCACCGGGCTGAAGGTCAGGGTGAGGTTGTCGCCGCCGGACTCGAACAGCAGGGTGTCGACGTCGGGGAAGCGCTCCAGCATCTCGGCGGCGGCGGCCAGGTTCATCGTCGGGTCGTCCCGGACGGCGGTGTGCGGGCAGGCGCCGGTCTCCACGCCGACCACCCGCTCCGGGTCCAGCACGCCGGCCAGGGTGCGCCGAACGTGCTGGGCGTCCTCCTGGGTGTAGATGTCGTTGGTGATGACGGCAGGGCGGTGGCCGTGCGCGATCAGCACCGGGACGAGCGCCTCGATCAGCGCCGTCTTGCCGGAGCCGACAGGTCCGCCGACACCCACCCGGAGCACGTTCTCGGTCATGCTGTCTGCTCTCCTCTACTGCCTCGGTACGAAGGGGTTCAGCTCACGAACAACCGGGCCTCGGCCCGCTCGTGCCGCCCGGACATCACGTCCGCGACCGGCACGCAGCCGCCCAGGTCGGCCGCCTCCCGGACCAGGGCGGCCGCCACCACCTCCCGGATCACGGGCGCCACGGACCGCAGCACCACCTGGGCCCGGCGGTGGTCGGTCAGCCGCAGTCGCAGCGCGGCGCCGACGAAGCTCGCGCAGAAGGCGAACAGGTCGCCGGTGACGGCCTGTTCGACAGGAACGGCGGCCGAGGCGTAGGCGACCCCGGCCGCCACCGCCTGGCACCCGGGAGCCTGCTTGGCGGCCACCAGTGCGGCGTACCGCTCCAGTGGCTCACCGCCCACCGCCTCCCGTGCGACTTCGAGGAGTTGGCGTCCGGTCCGGGTCGCGGCCAGCCGCAGTTCGCGGTTGAGCTTGGTGGCGTGCAGCCGCTGGTCGGTCCCGGCCAGCAGCTGCCAGTCGCCGGCCGAGGCGGCCCGGTGGGCCAGCACCAGTGCCGTCGCGTCGGAGGGTCCGACACCGTGCCGCAGCAGGTCGGCGAGCAGCTCGGGCACGGTCTCCGGAGTGACCGCCCCGGCCTGGGCGTAGCCCTCCAGACCGTGCGAGAGGGTGTAGAAGCCGCTGGGGAACGCGGAGTCGGTCAGCTGGAAGCCGACCAGCAGGGCGTCCAGGCCGGCCTCCGTCGACGGGGCCGCGAGCGGGGCGGTGCTCACGCGAGGTAGAAGAGGTGGTTGAGCGGCAGTTCGCGGGCGGGCTCGATGGTGGCGGGCTCGCCGTCCAGGGTGACCCGGTAGGTCTCCGGGTCGACCGCGATCTTCGGCAGCGCGTCGTTGCGCACCATGTGCTCCTTGCCCACCGAGCGGCACCGCCGCACCGGCAGCACCCGGCTGTCCAGCCCGAGCCGGGCCGGGACTCCGAGGTCGACGGCGGCCTGGGACATGAACGAGACCCTGGTGGCCTGCCTGGCCCGCCCGAACGCGCCGAACATGGGCCGGTAGTAGACCGGTTGGGGGGTGGGCAGGGAGGCGTTCGGGTCTCCCATCAACGCCCAGTTGATCACCCCGCCCTTGATCACCAACTTGGGCTTGGCGGCGAAGGAGTTGATCGGCCAGAGCACGATGTCGGCGAGTTTGCCCGGCTCCAGCGAGCCGATGTGGTCGGCGGTGCCGGAGGCGACGGCCGGATTGACGGTGAGCTTGGCGAGGTAGCGCAGCACCCTCAGGTTGTCGTTGCGCTCGCTGTCGCCGGCCAGCTTTCCGCGCTGCTCCTTGCAGTGGTGGGCGGTCTGGAAGGCGCGGGTGAAGGTCTCGCCGATCCGACCCATCGCCTGCGAGTCGGAGGAGAGGATGGAGATGACGCCCTCGTCGTGCAGCACCGTCTCGGCGGCGATGGTCTCGGCCCGCACCCGGGAGTCGGCGAAGGAGACGTCCTCGGGGACGTCGTGGCTGAGGTGGTGGCAGACCATCACCATGTCCAGCAGTTCGTCCACCGAGTTGACGGTGTAGGGCAGGGTCGGATTGGTCGAGGAGGGCAGGACGTAGGGCTCCCCGGCGATCCGCATGATGTCCGGGGCGTGGCCGCCGCCGGCGCCCTCGGTGTGAAAGGTGTGGATGGTGCGGCCGTCGATCGCGGAAAGGGTGTCCTCGTAGTAGCCGGACTCGTTCAGGGTGTCGGTGTGGATCGCGACCTGGACGTCGTACTCGTCGGCGACGCCCAGCGCGCTGTCGATCGCGGCCGGGGTGCTCCCCCAGTCCTCGTGCACCTTGAGCCCGCACACGCCGGCCTCTACCTGCTCGCGCAGCGCGCCGGGCAGCGAGCCGTTCCCCTTCCCCAGCAGACCGACGTTGACCGGCAGGTCCTCGACGGCCTGGTACATCCGGCCGATGTTCCACGGCCCCGGGGTGCACGTGGTTCCGTTGGTGCCGTCGGAGGGGCCGGTGCCCCCGCCGATCAGTGTGGTGATGCCGTTGCTCAGCGCCTCCCGCGCCTGCTGCGGGGCGATGAAGTGGATGTGGGTGTCGATGCCGCCCGCGGTGGCGATCAGGTGCTCACCGGAGATCACCTCGGTACCGGGGCCGATCACCAGCTTCGGGTGCACACCGCTCTGGGTGTGCGGGTTGCCCGCCTTGCCGACGGCCGCGATGAAGCCGTCCTTGACCCCGATGTCGCCCTTCACGACACCGAGCACGGCGTCCAGCACGACCACGTTGGTGATGACCAGGTCCAGCGCGCCATGCAGGGAGGTGGCGGCCGGGTCCTGGGCCATGCCGTCACGGATGCCCTTGCCGCCGCCGTAGACGGCCTCGTCCCCGTAGTGGCCCCGGTTGTGGTCCTGCTCGACCTCGACCAGCAGGTTGGTGTCGGCCAGGTGGAAGCGGTCGCCGACGGTCGGACCGAACAGGTCGGTGTACTGCTTGCGGGGGAGGATGGCCATCAGTGGTCGCCTTTCCTGGGGGTGTCCGTCTCCTGGGGGGCTTCCGGGCGGAAGCCCCGGCCCTCCGGACCGTCCAGGACCTCCGGAGCCCCGACGGGTTCGAGGTGGGTGCCCTTGAAGCCGCGGGCCATCGCCCGGTCGAGCGCCCGGGCCCGGGTGGCGGCCGCGGCGGTGCCGCCGTCCACGAGGTTGCTGAAGCCCACCAGCCGCCGGTGACCGCCGAATTCGGCGAGCACGACGTCCTTGGTGTCGCCCGGTTCGAAGCGGACGGCGGTACCGGCCGGAATGTCGAGGTGCTTGCCGTAGGCGGCGTTGCGGTCGAAGCGGAGCGCGCGGTTCACCTCGAAGAAGTGGTAGTGCGAACCGACCTGGATCGCACGGTCGCCGGTGTTGCTGACCGTGACGGTGGCCTTGGCGCGGCCGGCGTTGATCTCGACCGGGTCGTCGCCGTACAGATATGCGGTGCCGCCGGACATGGCTGGTCTGCCTCTCTGCCGGTTCAGTGGGGGACGGGGGCGGGCGCGTGGTGGTGGGACCGGGAGTGGGCGTGGGCGTGCGGGTGGGGATGCCGGGGCCCGCCCGGTTCGTGGGTGTGCGCGTACCCGTGTCCGTGCTCGGCGTCGAGACCGGCCGCGATGCCGTCCTCCCCGTGCCCGAGCAGGTGCAGCGCCGCCGCGGTCCGGGCCGCCACCACGGCGGCGACGGCGGCGGGCCGCAGCAGCGGGCCGCCGTCCCGGAGCCGCGGTGGGGCGGTGGCGCCGAACGGCGACCCGAAGGACGCCGCGACGGCCGTCACCTCCCCGGCGCCCAGCAGGCGGCAGCGCTCGGCGCCCTCCACCAGGTCGGGGTCGCCGCCGGCGAAGGCCACCTCCACCCAGCGGTGCCGTCCGAACTGGCGGACCAGCCGGGCGATCCGGAACAGTTCGGCGTCGTCGAAGGGACCGGCCGCAGGTGCGGTGACCAGCAGGGCGCCGGCCGGGGCGACGGCGGCCGCGGCGCGCAGCCAGCCGACCAGGTGCTCGGCGCCGAAGGGAGCGGTCAGGGCGAGCCGCCCCCGCCCCTCCGGCCCGGCGGCCAGCCAGCGCAGGGCCCGGGCGCTGTCGGCCACCAGGCCCGGATCCCGGCCGAGCGTCATCGGGACGACGCAGACCGGCCCTTCACCCGCGGCCAGCGCGGACCGTACGGCCTCGGCGAGCGGCCGGCCGGCCGGGGCGGCGGCGAACGCCGCGGCGCGCTCCCGCACGCCGGCGCCTTCCACCAGGGCCGTCAAGTCCCTTCCGCCGTGGCTCTCGTGCCCGCCGGCGAGCACCACGGTGGGCGGAGCGGACCGAGGTCGCGCCACGGGTCAGGCACCCACGGGGTCGTGGCAGGAGACCAGTTTGGTCCCGTCCAGGAACGCGGCCTCCACCTGGAGGAGCGGGAGCATCTCGCGCACGCCCGGCATGACGTCGGCGCCGCCGACGGCCTGCTTGCCGATCTCGGTGCACTCCGCGACGGTGCGACCGTCCCGCGCACCCTCCATGACCGCCTCGCTGATCAGGGCGCAGGTCTCGCTGTAGTTCAGCTTGACGCCACGGTCGCGGCGTTTGCGGGCCAGATCGGCCACGACGTAGATGTAGAGCTTGTCCATCTCACGCGGCGAGAGATTCACGGGAGTCACTCTTCCTTTCCGAGGATCCGATGAAATGCATGGGAGTTGGACGGTGGAGCGGACGGGGCCGGGCACGCGCGCCGACCGACGGCCCGTCAGTCCCAACGCGATCGGGGAACGGTCGGTCACGGTCGACGGTGTGCACCTGCGGCGATGCCTCCGGACCTCCGGAACCGTACTCCCGCGTCCTGCGGATGTCCGCCCGTACGGGGAGTTGTGTCAAATCCACGAAGCGTGACCATCGGAGCCCTGGTCTGCAACATTCTGTTGAATTCAAGGTCACCGGAGGCGCTGACGTGAGAATTTCTTTGCGAAGTTTTACCGACGGATGACGAAGCCGGGAATCCGTCCACGTCGGCCGATCCGTCATAAATTCCACCCACCGCGACAATTCGGGCCCGCACCGGTGATCCCGGCCCGCGGACCCGCCGATGATCACGAGCGACCGACCCGCCGACGCTCCGCACGGACGGCAAACCGCTCCCCGTGGCGACCATCCGAACGAGTGATTCCGGCAACGGGCACCCCTCGGGCGGCGGCCGGGGCCCCGCCCCGGCCGCTCCCGTCCGGCAGCGGCCGGGGCGAACCCCGCGACGCCTGCGGACGTGCTCGAAAAGTCCCCGTTCGACCCGGGCTCGCCCGGAGGGAAACCCGCTTGAACGACGCGCTCGAACAGCACCATCATCGGACCCCGACCCGCCCATGACGGATCCGCCAACTCGACTTCCAGGCAGCCGAGTTGCGCGAATCTGCGCTGGCCGGACCAGGTACTCCCACCGTCCCCGCACCGCTCCGCGTCTGGAGGCCCCGTGGCCTGTCACCCCACCCCGGCGACCCACCTGCCACCCGCACCCCCGCCCGCCCCGACGACCCCGCCCGCCCCGACGGCCGTCGCCGCCCCGACGACCCCCGCAGCGCGGACGGAGGCCAACGCTTGAACACCACGACCGCACCGGCCGGAGCCTCCGACGAGGAACTCCAGTGGCTCGCCGACGGGCGCCGCATCGAGGCGATCGAGGCGATCAGCGTCAGCGCGATGGCCCGCCGGCTGCCCGCGCTCGTCGTCCGCGCCTTCCGCCTCGGCTGGCGCATCGACCGCCGCTCCGTCGCCCTGCTCCTCAGCTGCCAGGCCGTCTCCGCCGTCCTCGGCGCGGCCGGCCTGTTCGCGACCACCGGGACCATCTCGGCCCTGTTCGGCCCCGGCCAGGTCGGTGCCAAACTCACCCACGCCGCACCGTCGATCATGGTGATCGCGGCGGCGGCCGGCGCCCGGTCCCTGCTCGGCATCACCGTCCAGTCCATCACCATCCACCTCTCGCCCCGCATCTCCCGCGAGGCCGAGGCGGCGGTGCTGCGCGCCACCGTGGCGGCCGAGCTGACCGCCTACGACCACGCCGGCTACAACGACGAACTGGAGGCCGCCGACCGGGGCGCCGAGGTCTGCGTGGACATCGTCGGCGAGGCGCAGAACCTGCTCGCCTCCCTCGCCTCCCTCCTCGGCGCGGCCGGCGTGCTGACCGTGCTCCACCCCGCGCTGCTCCCCCTGCTGGTCCTGGCGGCGCTGCCGCAGGGGATCGCCTCCGTGCACGCCGCCCGGGTGCAGTTCCTGGCCAACCGGGCCGCGATCGGCGACCGCCGGATCATGGCCAACCTGCGCTGGTACATCCACCTCAAGCGCAACGCCGACCAGGTCCGCTCCGACACCATGGGCGAGTTCCTGCTCGGCAAGTACGACCACGTCGGACGGCGGCTGGACGCCAACTCCCGGCAGGCGGCGCGGCGCAGCGCCCGGGTGTCGGTGGTCGGCGCCGCCGCCTCCGGGCTCGGGACGGCCCTCGTCTGGGCGGCGATGCTGTGGCTGGTCAGCACCGGCCGGATGAGCCTGCCGCGCGGCGGCGCCGCGGTGTTCGCGCTGGCCGCCGTCGGCACCAGCCTGCGCGGCATCGTCGGCTACGGCGCCGACCTGTTCCGCACCGGCATGTACCTGGACGACTGGTCGAACTTCCTCGACACCGCCGGCGGCCACCGGCCCGATCGCGGCGGCGGAACGCCCGAAGCGCCGGAGCGGATCGCGGTGGAGGACCTCAGCTACGGCTACCCGGCCGCCGACCGCAAGGCGCTGGACGGGGTGAGCCTGCACGTCGAGCGCGGCGAGATCCTCGCCCTGGTCGGCGAGAACGGCTCCGGCAAGACCACCCTCTCCAAGCTCCTGGCCGGCCTCTACCTCCCCGACTCCGGCGCGGTGCGGTGGGACGGCCGGGACACCCGCGACCTCGACCCGCACGCCCTGTGGCGCCAGGTCGCCGTGGTGCCGCAGGACTACGCGCGCTGGCCCGTCACCTGCCGCGAGAACATCACCCTGGGCCAGCCCACCCCCGAGGGCGACGCGGCGGTGCTGCGCGCCGCGGACGCCTCCGGCGCGTCCGACGTCGTGGCCAAGCTCCGCCGGGGGCTGTCCACCCTGCTGGCGGTGGAGTGGATGGGCGGCGAGGAACTCTCCGGCGGCCAGTGGCAGCGGCTGGCCATCGCCCGGGCCTTCCACCGCGAGGCCGGGCTGCTCGTCCTGGACGAGCCCACCGCCGCCCTCGACCCGCGCGCCGAGCACCGGATCTTCCAGAACCTGCGGGCCGTCGCCCGCGAGCGGGCGGTCGTCCTGGTGACCCACCGACTCACCAACGTGGCCGTCGCCGACCGGATCGTGGTGCTGGAGGACGGCCGGGTCCTCCAGGAGGGGACCTTCGCCGAACTGGTCGCCGACGGGGCCGGGCGGTTCCGGGAGCTGTGGGACCTGCAGAACGAACGCAGCGGTCTGCCGACCCAACGGACCGGGTCGCTCCGGGAGTCCGGAGGGACCGGGCAGCCCGGGGGGAGCGCGGAGGCCGGAGGGGCTGGGCGGCCCGGAGGGAGCGGGGAGGGCGCGGAGGCCGACTGACGGGCCCGCCGGGCCGGGGCGGCGGGGCCCGCCGCCCCGGCCCGGCGGGGGTTCAGCCGGACTTGGCGGCGAGTACGAACTCGGTGATCAGGGCCGGGTCCTTGACCCCGCGCCGGATCTCGACGCCGCTGGAGACGTCCACGCCCCACGGGTTCGCGGCCGCGACGGCCTCGCGGACGTTCGCCGGGCTGAGGCCGCCCGCCAGCAGCCACCTGCCGGCCGGTGGGCGGGCGCCGAGTTCGGCCCAGTCCCACGGCTCCCCCGCGCCCGGCACCGGTGCGTCGAGCAGCAGCAGGTCCTCGCCGAAGTCCCCGCAGTCCGCGCCGGCCGCCCTCGCCGCCGAGGTGGCCCGGACCAGCGGCAGGCCCAGGTCGGACAGCTCGGCGAAGGCGCTCGCCGGGTGGTTGCCGTGCAGCTGCACCGCCCGGACCCCGGCCGCGCGCACCACCGCGCGCACATGGGCGGCCGGCTCCTCCCGGAACACGGCCACCGTCAGTACCTCCTCGGGTACCGCCGCCACCAACTCCCGTACCAGTTCCGGCTCCACCCGACGCGGGCTCTCGGTCAGCACGAAGCCCACCGCGTCGGCGCCGGCCGCGACGGCCGCGGCCACATCCACAGCGGTGCTCAGACCGCAGATCTTCACAAACATGTTCCCGGGTACTCCCCACTGGACGGCCTGACCAGCGTAGTACCGGCGGCGGGGCGGGAGCGCCGGGTCAGGTGCGGCGAGGGTCCGGCTGCGGCCGTCGGGGCGATTGGTCCGGATGCCGCGTGCGGGTGCGGACCGACGGGCGGGCGGCAACGGTGGGGGGATGGACACCGTTGTCGTACTGGAATCTGACACCCCGACCGATCCCGGGGGCCCGGTGCGCCGCGCGCACGCCGCCCCCGCGGAGGCTTCCGGAGTCTGCGGACCCCGTACCCTGTGCGGGCTGGACACCTCCGAGATGACCCTCGCCCCGCACCGGTCCGGTCTGGACCAACCGGGCTGGCACACCTGCGGCGTGTGCCGGAGCAGCGGGGAGGAGGCCGGGGCCGGCCGCTACCCGGCGAGCAGCTCCGCCTCCTGACACCCCCGCCCACCGGAAGATCTTCAGCACCCGCCGGTGAGACGCCGTCACTTCGGCGGGTGAGAACCGAAAGATTTCCTGCCCCCGGCCATCCCGTCCTCGACAGCACGCTTTTCGGCGGCGCGCTCCTCGACGGCAGCCCTCCCGCTGGTTCCCCGCCGCCGGCTCAGCCGCCAGACCAGCTCCGCACCGGTCCCGACCGGGCGGCGACGGTCCTCGGTGAAGCCGAGCCGGGCCGCGACGGCGCCGCTGGCGTGGTTGGCCGGGTCGTGGGAGATCTCGACGTGCTCCACGCCGGGGAACCGGAAGGCTTCGGCGACCAGGGCCCCCGCGGCCCGGGTCGCCACACCGCGCCCGGTGGCCGCCGGGTGCAGCCAGTAGCCGATCTCCATGACCTCGCCCGGACCGTCCTCCCGCCGGAACAGCTGGCAGGCGCCGACGATCGCCCCTCCGAGCACGACCGCGAAGGTGTAGTCCCGGCCCGCCTCCCACCCCTCCTGGCGCCGCGCCAGGAATTCGGCGGTCCGGGCCGGGCTGTGCTCGTCGACCCACGCCATGAACGGCCGGAGGTGCCCCCGCGCGCCCTCGATCACCTCGAACAGCTCCACGCCGTCCCGCTCGGGGTCGAAACGGCGGAGGGTCAGGTCGTCCAGCTCGATCACCCGCGGCGGCATGTCCATGGGCAAGGATCACCCCCGATCGCCGTCGAGGGCAAGGGAATTCGACGTGTGGGCCGATCGCCCCCGGGGAGGGGAGGGTCGCCGACCGGGTGGTTTCCGGGGCGGCCCCGAAGCCCCCGCGCGACCCGCTCGTTCTCACCGTGATGCGACTGCTGCTGACCTCCGACACCCATCTGCCGACCCGGGCCCGCGCCCTGCCCGCGCCGCTGCTCGACGCCCTCGACGAGGCCGACGTCGTGTTCCACGCCGGCGACTGGGTCGACACCGCCACCCTCGACCTGTTCCTGGCCCGGTCCGAGCGGCTGGTCGCCGTACACGGGAACAACGACGGGGCGGCGCTGCGCGAGCGGCTGCCCGAGATCGCCCGGGTGCGGCTCCAGGGCGTCCGCTTCGCGGTCGTGCACGAGACCGGCCCCGCCCGGGCGCGGGAGGAACGCTGCGAGGCCCGGTTCCCCGACACCGACGTGCTGGTCTTCGGACACAGCCACATCCCCTGGGACAGCCTCGCGCCGGGCGGCCTGCGCCTGCTCAACCCGGGCTCGCCGACCGACCGGCGCAGCCAGCCCTTCGCCACCTACCTCACCGCCCGGCTGGACGACGAACAGCTGACCGAGGTGCGGCTGCACCGCCTGCCGCCCCGCCGCTGAGCCACCGCCGGGGCCGGGGCCGGACGGCGCACCGTGCCGCCGCACCACCCGGCGCGCGGCCCGCGGGCGTTCAGGCGGAGAGGCGCAGGGTGGTGCCCGGCGCGGTCCGGTAGGCGTCGCGGTAGTGCGCGGCGAAGCGCCCGGGATGGGCGAAGCCCCACCGCATCGCGATCTCGGTCACCGTGGCGCTGCGGGGGTCCGCCGCGAGCAGTTCGCGGTGCGCGGCGGCCAGCCGGACCCGCCGCAGGAAGGCCAGCGGCGTCGTGTCCAGATGGCGGCGGAAGGCGTACTGGAGGGCCCGCGGGGTGACGTACGCGGCCTCGGCGATCTGCGCGAGACCGATGTCCCGGTCGGCGTTGGCCTCGATGAAGGCGACCGCCCGGCGCACGGTGCCGGGGGTGGCGTCGGCGCCGTCGGCCGGGCGGCCGGTGTCGCGGGTGCTGTTGGGCAGGGCGCCGAGGGTCACGGCCGCCAGGTGCCTGGCCGCGGTGCCGACCAGGAGTTCGCTCTCGCAGGCCGCCGGGTCGTCGAGGACGTGGTCCCGGATGTAGGCGATGGCGGACGCGAGCCGGCGGTTCGCGGCCCCGTCGACCGGCCGTACGCCGGTCAGGCGCGGCGGGCGGGTGCCGGGACCGGTGGGGGCGACGGCCTCCAGCAGCGCGGTGTCGAGCAGGGCGATGGTGTAGCGGGCGGCCCGGACCTCGCCCCGGTAGGGCTGGTCCGGCTGGGCGAGGAGGAAGGTCTCGTCGGGCCCGAACACCTCCTCGCGGCCGTCGGTGAGGTCGGCCAGGGTGCCGCTGTGCATGCTGATCAGGCACACCCGGCCCAGGTCGGCCGCGTCGTAGGCCATGGTGTAGCCGAAGTCGAGCCGGTCCATCGCCAACGGCCCGGCCGCACGGCGGCTGATCCGCACCCGGGCGTCCTGGACGGGCCCGCCGATCCTCATCGGCGTGTACGCGGACGACAAGAACTCCTCCGTCTCGCCCACGTTCGCGCTCTCGAACGACAACAACTCCACCCGCACCGCCCACTGCTCGTCCTGTGCTCTCCCTCCGAGCGTACCCGGGTGCCCCGTTCCGAAAGCCGCACGCCCGGTGGGAGGTGGGGGCCGCTTCGTTCCCGGGCCGTCCCCGCCGCCGGGCCTTCGTCCACGGGGCTGTGCGCGGAGCCGCGGGCCTGCACCGTTGGGACGGTGTGGCCTTCTTCCCGCTCCGTGTCGGCCCGCTCCCCGCGTACCGCCCTCCCCTTCCTCCGCGCGCCCGACGAGAGGCACGACATGCCACCGCACAACACCTACCGACCGTTGCCGGCCGAGGCGGGCATGTGCGCGCAGATCGCGTACCTCACCGCGGAGGCCGAGCGCCAGCTGAGCCGGGGTCTGTGGGACCCGGCCGAGGAGGACGCGGCGCTGGCCCGCAAGACCGCGAGCGGACTCGCGGAGGCCGTCGGCGAGGCGGGGCCGCAGGAGCGGCTGCCGGTCATCGACCGCCTGGAGCACCTGCGCGAGGCCCTCGCCGTCCTCGCCATCGGCCTCGCCCGCATCCACGGCCCGCTCGCCTGGTACCTGGCCCAGGCCGCGACCGCGCTCTCCCCCGTGCTGCGCTGGCGCGCGCTGCCCGCCGGCCGGCAGTCGTCCTTCGGCACCGTCGTCCCCTCGGCCACCGAACTCGCCGACGCCGAGCTGGCGGTGCGCCGGCTGGAGGCCGCGCTCACCCGCGCCGCCGCCGGCACCGGGATCGGCGCCACGTCGGACTCCGTACCCGGCACCGGTACCACGTCGGACCCCGTCACCGCGGCGGGCTCCGGCAGCACCGCGCGCACCGCGGCCACCGGCCCCGACGGGTACTCGGGCCGCTCCGACGCCTGACACCTCGTGGCGGACGACCCCCGCCCCGGCGGACCTGCCGGGGCGGGGGTCGTGACCGCCGGTCCGTGCGCGTCGCGCGGGCGGTGCGCACGGGTCCGGCGAATCAAGTGGATTGACGGTGCGTCAGCCTCCGGCCCGGCCGGCGGGCGCCGAGAATCAGCCCGTCGCGCCCGGGAGCGCCGGAAGCTTGGGCAGGCCCGCCAGGTCGGGCGCCGGCAGGGCGGTCCCGCCGAGAACGGTCGCGGCGACGAGGTTGACGGTGTCCTTGACGACCTGCTCGGCCGGGGCGGCGGGCACCGCCGCCGGGGCCGGGACCGGGGCGGCGAGGCCCCCGGCGGGGGACGCGGCAGCGGCCGGGGCCGCCAGCTGGTCCACCGACTTCCTCAGGTTCGCGGCAGCGGTCGCGACCAGGTCGGTGGGGGCGTCCTGCGCACGCACCGCCGGAACCCCGCCCGGCAGTTCGGCCGGGGCTCCGACCGGCGGGGTGACGGGCAGTCCGGGGGCCGCGACCGGGGCCGCCGGGGCGGCCGCGGTCAGCGCGGCCTGCAGTTTGTCGATCGCGGCGCCGACCGCGCCGCGCAGCCGGGTCGCGTCGGCCTCGGGCACCTTGCCGTCGGACGACTTCGCGGCCAGTGCCACCAGTTCGGTGGCCGGCTGCGTCACCCCGGCGAGCGCGCCGAGGACCCCGGCCTGCTGGGCCGCGGTGTCGAGACCGGGCGCCGCGGCGGGCCGGGCCATGCCGGGCGCGCCCGTCAGGAGGGTCAGCCCGAGGGCGGCGGGGACGGCGAGGGCGGCGAGACGGGCGACACGGGTCTGGGCACTGCGCATGGAAGAGCTCCGATCGGAGACGAGGTCCGGGTCACGGACCGTGGGGTCTGACATCTCCACCGAGCCCCGGGCCGACGGCCCGCGCAACCCCGGCCGCCCGGGAAGAGCGGTGACACGCCATCACGCCGCGCCGCGACACCCGCTCCGACCTGCGACGATGCCCTTCACCCTTTCGGTCCCGACCCGAATGACGCCCCCTCGGCCCGGGCGCCACCCGAACGGATCCGCCGGACGGTCAGGGCGCGAACAGCGCCCGCCCCACCCAGTCCCCCGGTTCCGCGCCGCCGGGCACCGCGAACACGGCCGAGGACTCGTGCACCACGTACCGCGACAGCGCGTCGGTCCTGGCGAGGCGCCGTTGCACGGGTACGAAGGCGTTCCGGGGGTCGGTCTGCCAGGCGACGAAGAGCGTCCCGGCGTCGGGCGCGCCGTCCGGGCGCAGGCCGTCGAAGTACGACCAGCTGCGGCGCAGCATGGTCGCACCCCCGTTGGACGCGGGTGCCGCGAGCCGGATGTGGGCGTTGGCCGCGATCGTCGGCACGCCGTCGGGGCGGGCGGCGCCGAGGTCGGCCGGGGTGCGCTCGGTGCCGCCGGTGAGCGGGGCCCCGTCGGCGACGCGGCGGCCGACGGCCTGTTCCCGGTGCTCCAGTGGCAGGCCCTCCCAGTGGTCCAGCAGCATCCGGACGCGTCGGACGACCGCGTACGACCCGCCCGCGAGCCAGGCCGGAGCGTCCGCTCCGGAAAGGAGGATCCGGGACCGCTGCGCCGGGTCGGCGAGGTCCGGGTTCCCGGTGCCGTCGAGCTGGCCCATCAGGTTGCGGTCGGTGGCGGGGCCCGGCGCGCGGGTGAAGCCCGCCATCAGCCACCGGGTGGCGGCGGTCCCGCGGGCCAGCCGCCGGACGGTCCGCAGGGCCTGGACCACGACGAGCGGGTCGTCGGCGGCGATCTGGACGAAGAGGTCCCCGCCGCCGCGGGCCGGGTCGAGCTCGTCCCCGGGGAAGGCCGGCAGCGGCGCGAGTGCCGGGGGACGGGCGGCGGTCAGGCCGAGCCGGTCGAACAGGGTGCTCCCGAAGCCGAAGGTGACCGTCAGCGAGGCGGGGTCGCCGGCCGGCGCGGCGTCGCCCGGGTCCGGCCGCCCCCGGCCCAGGCGCTCGGCGGCGGCGCTCCAGGCGCGCAGCAGGTCGGCCGCGCGACGGCGGTCGGCGTCCGGGAGCAGGTCGAGGGCGAGCAGCTGGACACTCGACTGACGTGGCGTCAGAATTCCGGCCTGGTGCGGTCCGTGGAACGGCACCGAGGCCCCGGGCCCCGGCCGGACCACCGGGACGGCCGGGACGGGTGCGCCGCTCCGGCCCAGGGCGAGCGCCCCGCCGCCGACGAGCGCCGCGAGTCCGCCCGCCCCCAGCAGCCTGCGCCGGAGCACCGCCGGGGTGGCCGCCCCGTCCACCGCTCGGGCGGCGGACTCAGCGGCCACCGTCGACCACCTGGTCCACGGTGCCGACCCAGAGCCGGTCGAGCTCGGAGACGTAGCGCCCGCCCTTGGTGTCCTGCGGGACCACCAGGCTCGGACCGGCGTTGTCGTCGAGCGGTACGCCGTCCTGCGAAACCGCCACCAGCACCTGCGACTTGGCGAACCCCGGGTCGAGCTCGGCCCAGCCGAACACCGCGCGGTAGTCGCCGCCGCCGGTCGCCGCCACCACGCCGCGCAGGGCACCGTTCTTCCTGCTCGCGTCGAAACGCGGCGCGGCCGCGGTGAGCACGGTGTGCAGCGGCACGCCGTCGAAGCTGTGCGTCTGCTGCCCCTTGGCACTGGTGTAGGTGACCGTGACGGAGGTCTGCGGCATCCCACGCAGGTCGGCCAGGGTGAGGGTGTACGGCTTGTCCACCTCTCCCCCGACCCGCACCTCCCCCGGCTTCAGCGGCACGGCCGGGGCCGAGGCCGTGGTGCTCGTGCCCGGGACGCTGCTCGTGCCCGTGACCGCTCCGGCGGGCGTGACGCTGCCCGTCGGCGTGCCCGGCGACGCGGCACAGCCGGTGGCGCACAGGGCGAGGACGAGGGCCGGGCCCAGCAGGGCCCGGCGGGCCGAACGGGCGGGACGGGCGGGGCGGGTGGCGCGGGCGGGGCGGTGGATCACGGGGTTCGGGTTCCTCTCGGACGTGCGCGGCCGCCGGCACCGGGAGGGAGGAGTCCCGCACGCATCCGGCGCCCTCGGCGGATCGACCCCCGTATTGCACCAACGCCGCCCGGCGGGAACGACTGGATCGGCACACCGGCCGGAACCGTCCGTACTGGACGATCACCCAGGTCGCACGTGCGGGGCGGCCCCGTCCCGGAGGAACGGGGCCGCCCCGGCCCGGACGGTGTCAGTAGCAGTACGAGAACATGTCCGCGGTGCTGTAACTGCCGTTGGAGAAGTTCCACGTCGGCGTCTCGCCGGAGCACGAGTGGCCGTAGGCGGTGAAGTTCCAGTTGCCCTTGTAGAGGCGGGTGTTGGAAACCCCGGTAACCGGGATGAAACCGGCGTCGAACCAGTACGTGCCGGCGTTCGCGATCGGCCGGTTGCTGTTCACCGCGTAGGTCGAGCTGGACTTCACGGTGACCTGGCCGTTGCTCCAGTTGTTGACGTAGTTGGTGTTCCAGAGGTTGACCTCGGTGTAGGCACCGCGGCAGTCCCAGCCGAGGTAGAACTTACCGATCGTCTGCGAGCCCACCGAGATGTTCTGGATCGGGCCGAGCACCTGGCCGCCGGCGGGACAACTCGCCGCCGCGGCCTGGGCGGAACCGGCTCCGACCATGACGGACGAGAGCCCGGCCACGACCATCACGACCGCCGCCGAGGCCGCGCGCGCACGGGTACCGATTCGCATGATTTCCCCCTGGAAAGTCGTCGGGGCGGCTCGTGCCCCCCCGTTGGCGCGGCCCACTCTTCCACCGGCATTACGCATGGTCCAGACCTGCCTACGGAAAGTCTCGGCAAAGAGCGGCACCCGGACACTCCGGGCACAGCGCCGCCAACCGGAAAATCCGCCCTTCGGCGGGACCGGGAGATACCGGCCGGACCCGTCGGCGGAATTGTGCCGATTTCCGGCTCCGAAATCCGGAATGCGCCCCGGCCTTTCCTCCGGCCCACCGTCGGACGTTATGACCGGAAGGTGGCCCGGTACTCCGTCGGGGAGGTGCCGAGGTGGCGGTGGAAGGCCGCGCGGAAGGCCGCGGGACTGCCCAGGCCGCTGAGGCGGGCGACCTGTTCGACCGGGGTCGGGGTCGTCTCCAGGAGTTCGCGGGCCCGGTCGAGGCGGGCGGCGGTCAGCCAGGCCATCGGGGAGCTGTCCGTCTCCTGCCGGAAGCGGCGGATGAACGTCCGGCGGGACATGTGCGCGCGCCGGGCGAGTTCGTCGACGCTCTGCCGCAGCGCGAGGTTGTCGAGCATCCAGGAACGCACCGCCGCGAGCTCGTCCCCGCGCGCGGCGGGCCGGAGGCGTTCGACGAACTGGGCCTGGCCGCCGGAGCGTTGGGGTGGAGTGACGAGCGACCGGGCGCGGGAGTTGGCGGCGGCGGCACCCCGGTCCCGCCGGATGACGTGCAGACAGAGGTCGACCCCCGCGGTCACCCCGGCCGAGGTGAGGACGTCGCCGTCGTCGACGAAGAGCCGGTCCGGCCGGACGTCGACCCGCGGGTAGCGGCGACGCAACGCGGCGGCGTCGCGCCAGTGGGTGGTCGCGGGGCGGCCGTCCAGCAGCCCGGCGGCCGCCAGGGCGAACGCGCCGGTGCAGATCGACACCAGTCGCGCTCCGCGCGCGTGCGCCGCGCGGAGCGCCGCCAGCACCGTGCCGGACACCGGCGCTTCCGGGTCCTGGTAGCCCGGGACGACGACGGTGTCGGCGTCCCGCAGCGCCTCCAGCCCGGCCGAGGTGGTGAGGCTGACCCCGTCGCCGAGGACCGGTCCGGCCGACGGGTCGGTGCAGACGGTGACCCGGTAGTGCGGGTCCGGCCCGAAGGTCTGCACCGGAATGCCGAGGTCGAGCAGCAGGACGCCCGGCAGGGCCAGCACCGCGATCCGGTGGGCTTCCGGCGGCGGTTCGATCATGGCACGATCCTAGCGCTGATCGGCACCCGTGCCACTGTGGCGGTCCGGCTCCGGATCCCTAACCTGCGGACATGGCATCCTTCTCGCTCGACCTGCCGACCGGCCCGCTGGCCGAGGCCGTCCTCGCCACCGCGCGGACCTCCGAGAGCCCCGCGCTGGTCAACCACAGCGTGCGCAGCTTCCTGTTCGCCGAACTCCTCGCCGCCCACGAGGGCTGCCTGGACGACGCCGCCTACGACCGCGACCTGCTGTTCGCCGCCACCGTCCTGCACGACCTGGGCGCGGGCGAACTCGCCGAGGGGGAGGCCCGGTTCGAGGTGGAGGGCGCGGACCTGGCGGCCGACCTGCTGCGCCGCCACCACGTCCCGGAGGCGGACGTCGACCGGGTGTGGGAGGCGATCGCCCTGCACACCTCGCCCGGCATCGCCGAGCGCCGCGGGCTGCTCTGCCACCTCACCCGCGAGGGCGTCGGCGCGGACTTCGGGCGCAACGCGGAACTCGTCGCCGCCTGGGCGCCGCGGATCCACGCGGTCCACCCCCGTCTGGACATGGTCCGCACCCTCGTGGACGCGATCGTGGAACGCGCCGCCCGGTCCGAGGCCGCCGCTCCCCGCTACTCCCTCGGCGGCGAGCTGCTCCGCGAACGCCGCGCCGACGGCGTGACCTCGCTGGAGCGCGCCGCCGCGTCCTGCCCCTGGGACGAGTAGGCGCGACAGCCGCGCCGTCCCGTCCCGGGGCGAACCGGGGCGGGGCGGTCGACCGGATCGGACAGCACCGGCGCGGAGATTTCGGTTATCGCACGGGCGGGCGGCGGTCTCCTGATCAGGTGCCGGGTCCGGAACCCCTGGCCACGGACCCGGCACCCGCCGAACCGCGCCCGCCCCGGGAGAGAACCGCCGATGACCGCCCCACCCGCCCGACCGTCCGCCGCCACTGCCACCGCACTCACCCATCCGCTCGCCCGGCGCTGGCTGCTCGCGTCCTGTGTCCCCGTGCTGCTGGTGCTCGGCATGGCGCTGACCGTCCCGGCGGCCCCGTCCGCCACCGGCCGGGCCGCGACGGCGGGCGGGCCGGACGCGCCGGGGATGCCCTCCATGCCCGGCATGGACCACCCGACGGGCTCCCCGCAGGACCTCGCCGCGGCCGGCCTCGCCGCCGAGCGGAACGGCTACCGGCTGGACCTCACGGACCCCGCCCCGACGGCCGGGCGGGCGACGGACCTGCGCTTCACCGTCACCGGTCCGGACGGATCCCCCGTCACCGACTACGCGGTCCACCAGACCAAGAAACTGCACTTCTACGCCCTCCGCGACGACCTCACCGGCTTCCAGCACCTCCACCCGGACCTGGCCGGGGACGGCACCTGGACCGCGGCCCTGGCCGGCCTCGCCCCGGGTACCTGGCGGCTGTACGCCGACTTCGTCCCGAACACCGGCCCCCACGCCGCCGAGCTGGTCCTGAGCCGGACGGTGACGGTTCCGGGCGAGGCCGCCCCGGTACCGCTGCCCCCCGCGGGCACCACCGCCACCGGCGACGGCTACACCGTGACGCTGACCGCGCGGCCGATGGCCGGGGCGCACCGGCTGACCGCCGTCGTCACCCGGGACGGCCGCCCGGTCGGCGACCTCCAGCCCTACCTGGACGCCTACGCCCACCTCAGCGCCTTCCACGAGGGCGACCTGGCCTTGGCCCACCTGCACCCGGACGGCACGGTGGACGGCGACCGCGGCGGCCCCGAGCTCACCTTCCAGGCGCTGTTCCCCGAACCGGGCAACTGGCGGGTCTTCCTCCAGTTCCGGACGGCCGGGCAGCTGCACACGGTCGCGCTCACCCTGCGCGTCGACTGACGGCCGCCGCGGATCGGCCGTTCCGACGAATGCGGCCCCCGGAGCGGTGCCCGGCGCCCGCGCCCGGTGATCCGTCAACCGGTGGCACACCCCGTGCCCACCGAACGACGAGCACCAGGGAGTCCGGTATGACCGTCGACCGCAGGAACGCGCTCAGGCTCACCGCACTGGCGGCGGCCGGTGCGGGGATCACCACTGGGCCGACCGGGGCCGCGTGGGCGGCCGGCAGCCGGACAGCGGGCGGACGGCCGGCGGGCTCCCTGGCCGAGGACGGCCGGCCGGCGGCGCGGCAGCTCGTCCTGACCGGCAGGCGGACGGCCGCCGACATCCCGGACGTGCTCGTGCCCGGCACCCCGTACTTCGTCCACTACGAGCTGCGGGACGCGGACGGCAACCCCGTCGGCACCGAGAGCGCGCAGTGCACCCCGGTGACCGTGGGGCCGGACGGGGCGTTCGTCCTCGCGTCGCTGGTCCTGCTCCTCTCCGACGGCATGATCACCGCCTCGACCGCCTTCCGGCGGCCACTGCCCGCCCTGACCGAGGTCCTCGTCGCCCCCCAGCGCTGGTCCCACCTGTTCGCGGTCACCGGGGGCACCGCCGACCACGACGGCGCCACCGGGTCCGTCACGATCGAGCACCTCACCCGGGACGACGACGTCCTCACCATCGACCTCGACCGAGGTTCCGGCACCCCGGCCGCCCCCCGGTCGGCCCCCATCCGGTCCGTCGCCGCGCTCCGAACCGCCCATGACCACCGGACGGCACGGGAGGACCGACGATGACGCACGACGAGTACGCGCAGCGGGGACCGGCCGCACCCGCACCGCCGACGGAGGCCGAGGTGATCGTGGTCGGCGCGGGCCCGGCCGGCCTCGCCTGTGCGCTGGACCTGACCGGGGCGGGCCGCGAGGTGCTGGTCCTGGAGGCCGCCGACGAGGTGGGCGGGCGGATGCGCACCGACCTGGTGCGGGGCTTCCGCCTCGACCGGGGCTTCCAGGTGTTCAACACCGCGTACCCGCAGGTCCGGCGCCGCCTGGACCTCGCCGCGCTGCGGCTGCATCCGTTCACACCCGGTGTCCTGCTCGCCGACGGCGAGCGGTCACGACTGCTGCTGGACCCGACCCGCCGCCCCACCGGCCGACCCGCCCGGGCCCCCGGCCCGCCGAGCGGCGGGACACTGCCGCTGCCCGCACGCGACCTGGCGGCGCTCGGGCTGCTGGGACTGTGCGACGCGCTGCTGCCCGCCGCCCTGCTGAAGCGGCTCCCGGAGACGAGCACCGAGCGGGCGCTGCTCCGGGCGGGCGTCTCGCGGCGCACGATCGAGGGCGTGCTGCGGCCGTTCCTGGCCGGGGTGTTCCTGGAGGACCGGCTGGAGACCTCGAACCGGATGTTCCACCTGGTGTGGCGCAGCATGCTGCGCGGCAGCCTGTGCCTTCCGCAGCAGGGGATCGGGGCGGTGCCCCGGCAGTTGGCGGCCGGGCTGCCGCCGGGGCGGCTGGTGTGCGGCGCTCCGGTGGAGCGGCTGACGGCGGAGGGGGTGGTACTCGCCGACGGGGCCCGGGTGCGGGCGCGGACCGTGGTGGTGGCGACCGGGGCGGGCGCGGCGGCGCGGCTGCTGCCGGGTCTGGAGGTTCCGGCGGCGCGGGCGGTCACGACCTTCTACCACGCGGCACCGGCCAGCCCGCTGGACGGACCGACGCTGGTGGTGGACACGCACGGACCGGTGCTGAACACCGTGGTGCTGTCCGAGGTGGTGCCGGGCTGCTCCCCGGACGGGCGGGCGCTGGTGTCGACGTCCGTGCCGGGCGTGGCGGCGGACGAGCGTGACGTCCGGCGGCGGGCGGGCGAGCTCTACGGCGTGGACGTGGCCGACTGGGAGCCGCTCGCCGCCTACCGGATCCCCGAGGCGCTGCCGGCCGGTCCGGCGCCGCACCCGCTCAGCCGGACGACGCGCTTCGCGCCGGGCCGGTACGTGTGCGGGGACCACCGGGCGACGGCGTCGGTGCAGGGGGCGCTGGCCTCGGGGGCGCGGGCGGCGCGGGAGGTGGCGGCGGACCTGGCGGGCGCGCGGAGCTGACCGCGCGGGGCTCGTGCCGGAACGCTGCACAAACGATGCGACTGGGCCGATCGGGGGAGGTCGCAGGACGGTGGACGGGTGAGTCCGCGAACGCAGGAGTGCGAGGACGCCCCCGGCCCCGGGCCGGCCGGGGCGGCGACCGGCGAGCCGGTCGGAGAACCGGCCGGGGAGCTGGGCCGCCTGCTGGCGCTCTCGGCGCGGGGCGACGAAGCGGCCTTCGAGCTGCTCTTCCGCGCGGTGGCCGGTCCGGTGTACGGGACGGCGCTGCGTGTCCTGCGCAGTCCGGCCCACGCGGAGGAGGTCGCCCAGGAGGTGCTGTTGGAGGTGTGGCGGACCGCGGCAGCCTACCGGCCCGAGCGCGGCACCGTGCTGGCGTGGGTGCTGACCATCGCCCATCACCGCGCCGTGGACCGCGTCCGCTCGGCGCGCGCGGCGACCGACCGGGAGCTGAGGGTCGCCCTCCCGGAGCCGGCCGCGGGCTGCGAGCCGCCGGAGGAACAGGCGGTGCGCTCGCTGGACCTGCTGCGGGTGCGCGCCGCGCTGGCGGGGCTGAGCGCGGCGCAGCGCGAGGCCGTGGTCCTGGCGTACTACGGCGGGTACTCGCAGCGGGAGATCGCGCACCGGCTGGCGGTGCCGCTCGGCACGGTCAAGACCCGGGTCCGCGACGGTCTGCGGCACCTGCGGGACGCGTTCGGTCCGGGTGCCGACCCCGACCCCGGACTCGGGCCCGCCACCGAACTCGGTCCCGGACCCGGACCGGGTGCGCGCCCCGGCCCGGGCCGCATCCCCGGCCGCCGCCGCGTCGCCGACCCCGGCGCCACGAGCACGCCCACGACGGCGGCGGCACCGGGCCGGGCGGCCACGATCGTAGAATCGCCGACCGGCCGCAAGAACGGCGCCGGGTACCCCGGTGCCCGGACCGTCCGCTCCGCGGGAGGACACCATGGCTCTCCACCGACCGCTCGCCCCGGCCGACTCCCGACCGGGCGCGCCCGGGCCGTACCCCGCCCGCCCCGGGAGCGAACGCCCGCCGACCGCCGCCCCGGCGCGGTGCCGGGCGGTCCGCACCGGGCGGAGGTCCGGGCCGTGCTGACGCCGGGCGCCGCGCACGAGCGGGCCCGGGCCGACGAGGGGCCGGGCCTGCCCACCGGAGGGGTCGCCCGGCAGCTGGGAGTGTCGCCGACGACGATCCGCTCCTGGGAGCGCCGCTACGGCATCGGCCCGGCCGACCGCCGGAGCGGGCACCACCGCCGGTGGAGCCCGCAGGACATCGCCGTCCTGGAGGCCATGTGCCGACTGACGGCCAGGGGTGTGCCACCGGCCGAGGCCGCCCGCGCCGCGCTGGCCCGGCGCGGGGCCGACGACAGCGGGCCGCTCGGCGGCGCCGGACCGCTCGGGGACGACGGGCAGCTCGGGGACGACGGGGCGGGCGAGGAGGACGGCGCGCTCGGGGAGGACGGCGCGGGCGGTCGTGGCCCGGGCGGCAGCCGGACGCTGCGGGTCGGTGCGGTGAGCCCCGAGTGCCGCGGCCTGGCCCGGGCCGCGGTGCGGCTGGACGCGCCGGAGGTCGCCGGGATCCTGCGCGGGGCCGTCGAGCGGCACGGCGTGGTCGACGCCTGGAGCGAGGTGATGCTGCCCGCCCTGCGGGCCGTGGGACGGAAGTGGGCGGCCGACGGTGAGCAGTTCGTCGAGGTCGAGCACCTGTTGTCCTGGCACGTCTCCACCGTGCTGCGCGGCGCGGCGGTGGCGGCCGTCCCGGACCGGCCGGGCCGGCCGGTGCGACCCGTGCTGCTGGCGGCGGCTCCGGGCGAGCAGCACACCCTCCCGCTGGAGGCCACGGCGGCGGCGCTGACCGAACGCGGCCTCCCGTTCCGGATGCTGGGCGCGGCCGTGCCGCCGCGCGCGCTGCTCGACGCCGTCCACCGGCTCGGACCGGGCGCCGTGATGGTCTGGTCCCAGGACCGGCGGACGGCGGACCCCGGGCTGCTGCGCCGGATCGGCGCCGACGCGTGGGGGCCGCGCGGCTCCCGGGCCCGGGCGACGGTGGTCGCGGCCGGTCCGGGCTGGGACCGGGCCGGGGCCCCGGCCGAGGCCGCGACGCCCCGGAGCCTCGCGGGCGCCGTGGACCTCCTGGAGCGGGCGGTCACGGACTGATGCCCGCTCACCACGACCTCGCCGGGCCGTCACCGCGCGAACGGGGCCGATCCGTTCGCCCCGTCGCTCCCCGCACCTCTCCGCGCGCCGGCCCGCACACTGTCGCGCGCGCCGTCCCGAAGCCTCCGTGCATACCCGGGGCCCCCGGGCCGACCTCCGCCGCCCCACCCCCGTGACCCCCGACCGCGCCACCTGCGAGGCCCCACCCGTGACCGTATCGATCGCCCTGTTCACCCAGGACCTGCGCCTGCACGACAACCCCGTCCTGCACGCCGCGCGCACCTCGGCCGACCAGGTCGTGCCCCTGTTCGTCTCCGACCCCGCCGTCGAGGCCGCCGGCTTCGCCGCGCCCAACCGGCTGAGCTTCCTGGCCGACTGCCTCGCCGATCTGGACGCCTCGCTGCGCGGGATCGGGTCCCGGCTGACCGTGCGCCGGGGCGAGGCCGCCGAGCAGACGGCGCGGGTCGCCGCCGAGACCGGGGCCTCGACCGTGCACGTCGCCGCCGGGGTGACCGCCTTCGCCCACCGCCGCGAGGAGGACCTGCGCAAGCTCCTCGGCGACCGGCTGCACGTCCACGACGCGTCCGTGACCGTGCTCCCGCCGGGCCGGGTCACCCCGGCCGGTCGCGACCACTACGCGGTCTTCACCCCCTACCACCGCGCCTGGCAGGCGGCCCCCCGCCGCACCGTCCTCAACGCCCCCAGGGCGCTCGCCACCCCGGAGGGCATCCGCAGCGACACACTGCTCGTGGCCGGCCCGACCTCCCCGGGCCTGCCGCCCGGCGGCGAGAGCGCGGCCCGGACCCGCTGGCGCCGGTGGGACATCGACGCCTACGCCGACATCCACGACGACCTGGCGGCGGACGACACCTCCCGGCTCTCCCCCTACCTGCACTTCGGCTGCCTCTCCCCCACCGAGCTCGTCACCCGCGCCCTGCGGCACGACGGCCCCGGCGCGCAGGCGTTCGTCCGGCAGCTGGTCTGGCGGGACTTCCACCACCAGGTGCTCGCCGCCCGCCCCGACGCCGCGCACCACCCCTACCGCGACCGGGAGGACCACTGGCACCACAACGAGGCCGAGGCGGAGGCGTGGCGGCAGGGCCGCACCGGCTACCCGATCGTCGACGCCGGGATGCGCCAACTCGCCCACGAGGGCTGGATGCACAACCGCGCCCGGCTGCTGACCGCGAGCTTCCTGGCCAAGAACCTCTACCTGGACTGGCGCGTCGGCGCCGCCCATTTCCTGTCCCTGCTCGTCGACGGTGACGTGGCCAACAACCAGCTCAACTGGCAGTGGGTGGCCGGCACCGGCACCGACACCCGGCCCAACCGGGTCCTCAACCCGCTGCGCCAGGCCGACCGGTACGACCCCGACGGCGCCTATGTACGCCGCTGGGTCCCGGAACTCGCCCACCTGCCGGGCCCCTCCGTCCACCGGCCGTGGCTGTTCACCGCCGGCTACCCGGCGCCGATCATCGACCCCGAGGCCCTGACCGCCCGCTTCCAGCGCGGGCGCCCCTGACGCCGACGGGCCGACAGCGGGCCGGGAGTCCGACCGCGGGCCGCTTCAGCCGGCGAGCGCCGCCGCCAGCTGGTCCCGGGAGGCCACACCGAGCTTGGGGAAGGCCCGGTAGAGGTGGTGCCCCACCGTGCGCGGGCTGAGGAACAGCTGCGCGGCGATCTCGCGGTTGCTCCGGCCCGCCGCGGCCAGCCGCACCACCTCGCGCTCCTGCGGGGTGAGCCGCCCGAGCGGGACGCCGGTGGCGCTGGTGGCGTCGATCGCCTCACCGGTGCCGCGGAGTTCGGCCCGGGCGCGCTCCGCCCAGGGCCGGGCGCCGGCTCTCTCGAAAACCTCCAGTGCCTCCCGCAGGACCCTCCGCGCGTCGGAGCGGCGCCGCCGCCGGCGCAGCCACTCGCCGTGGAGCAGCTGGGTCCGGGCCAGCTCCAGCCCTCCTCCGGCGCGCTCGCCGTGGGCGGCCGCGGCCAGGAACGCCTCCTCGGCGGACTCGTCGCCGGCGGTGAGGGCCCGGCAGCGGGCGGCCACGGCGAGGGCTGCCGGGCTGCCGCACTGCTCGGCCCAGCGCCCGAGCCGCTCGGCGGCCCCGGGCCGGGCCGTGCCCGCACGGGCTGCGGCCTCGACCAGTTCGGGCAGCACGAGGGCGTGCAGCACCGGCGGCCCGTCCGGGTGCCGGTCGGCCGCGTCCAGGTGGGCGAGGGCCGCCGCCGCGTCCCCGGCGCCGAGGTCGGCGAGGGCGAGGGCACGCCGGGCCTGTGCGGCGGCGGTGCCGAGGTCGTGCTCGCGGGCGTGGCCGAGGGCGGCCCCCGCCAGCTCCCGGCAGCGCGCTTCGTCGCCCTCGACGGCCGCGCAGGTGGCCAGCGTGGCCCGGAGGTAGCAGGCGCGGTGGTCCAGACCCGCGTACCCGGCGATGGTCAGGCCCTCCTCGGCGGCGCGGGCGGCGGGCCGCAGCTCGCCCCGGGCGAGGTGCGTCTCCGCGAGCAGGTGCAGACAGCTGGCCTGCCAGCCGAGCAGGCCGTGGGAGCGGCAGTGGGCGAGCAGCAGTTCGGCGAGTTCGAGGGCCACCCCGTACTCGGCCAGCGTGTGCACGGCGTGGGCGGCCAGGAAGCGTTCGCTGAAGAGGGTGCCGGGGTCGCGCGCCACCGCCCCGAACCGCTCCGCCGCCACCGGCTCGCCGCCGTACACGGCCGCCAGGGCGCCCAGGGTGGCGGGGTGGTCCCCGGGCGCGGCCGTCACCCGGGCCCGGACCCGCTCGACCAGGCCCGGATCGCCCGCCGACCGGGCGGCGTGGAACGCCTCGGTGAGGATCGTCGGTCCGGCGTCCGCGGTCGCGAGCAGGACCTCGACCGCCCGCGCGGCCGAACCCTCGTTGAGTTCCAGCGCGGCGCGCACCCGGGCCAGTTCGGCGTTCCGCGCCGCGTCGCCGTCGTCCTCCCCGCCGCGCCGCAGCAGCGCGGCGACGCGCTGGAACTGGCCGGCGTCCGCGGCGGCCTGGGCCGCGGCGACCAGCCGGCGGCGGCGGTCGGCCGGGTCGGGGCTGAGCTGGGCCGCCCGCTCGTGGGCGGCCGAGGCGCTGGCAGACCCCTGGCGGCCGCCGGCCCGCTCGGCGGCGGCGTCGAGCTCCCGGGCCACCGCCTCGTCCGGCCCGGTGCTGGCGGCGGCCCGGTGCCAGGCCCGGCGGTCGGCGTGTTCGGCGCCGGCCAGGGCCTCGGCCAGGGCGAGGTGGGCGCTGATCCGGCGGGCCAGGGTGGCCCCCCGGTAGGCGGCGGCCCGCACCAGCGGGTGGCGGAACGTCAGCGCGGTCCCGTCGAGGCGGATCAGTCCGGCCGTCTCGGCCGGTTCGAGCGCGGCCGCCGGGACCCCGGAGGCGGTCAGCACCACGCCCAGCTCGCCGATGTCGTCGGCGGCGGCGACGAGCAGCGCCGCCCTGGTGGGTTCCGGCAGCTGCCCGAGGCGGGCGCCGAACGCGGCCGTCACCCGGCTGGCCGGGGTCGCGTCCGCCGGGGCAGCGGGCAACGGGCCGAGCAGCCCGGCCCGCTGCTCCTCGCTGAGCGCCCGGGGCAGCTCGATCAGCGCCAGCGGGTTGCCGCGGGCCTCGGCCGCGACCCGTTCCCGTACGTGCGGGGGAAGGTCCGCGCCCGCGTGTTCGGCCAGCAGCGCGGCGACCGCCTCCCGGTCCAGGGCGTCGAGGCGCAGTTCCGGCAGGCCGAGCGGGACCGGCTCGCGCACCGCGAAGACCATCACCACCCCCTCGGAGTCCAGCCGCCGGGCGGCGAAGGCCAGGGCGTCCAGGGAGGCCCGGTCCACCCACTGGGCATCGTCGACGAGGCAGAGCAGCGGACTCTCGCCCGCGTACTCGGAGAGCAGCGTCAGCACGCCGAGGCCGGTCAGGAACCGGTCCTGGCCGGTGGGAGCGGCCAGCCCGAACGCCGCCCGCAACGCGTCGGCCTGGGGCGCCGGCAACAGACCGAGCCGGTCCAGGGCGGGGCGCAGCAGCTGGTGCAGGGCGGCGAAGGGGAGTTCGGTCTCGGCCTCGATGCCCGTCGTCCGCAGCACCCGGGCCGCTGCCCGGCCGACCGTGCCCGCCGCACCGGTCGCCCGGTCCGCGGCGCCGTCCGAGGACGTGTCCGCGGCCCCGGCCGCGAGGTGTTCCAGTAGCGCCGTCTTGCCGATACCGGCCTCGCCGTGGACGACCAGGGCTCCGCTGGCACCCTCCGCCGCCCGCCGGAGCAGACTTCTCAGCTGGCCTTCTTCCGCGGCCCGACCGTAGAGCATCCGGGGAGTCTAACCGGACGGGTGTACGACCTCGCACCTCGCATTGGGTCATGGTGACCGATTCACCGGTAGGGCGCTTCGCCTACCGTCGTACCTGTTCGACCGGGCCCCACCGGGACAATCACCGCAACACGGAGCAAAGATGACGTTCAGTATCGAGACAGCGCGGCTGCGGCTGCGCCCGTACACCACCGGGGAGGCCGAGCGGGTGGCGGCCGGCGACCGGCCGGGGAGCGGCTGGAGCCCCGGCTTCCCCCGGGAGGACGACCGGGCGGTGGCGCGGATGTTCCTGGCGGCACCGCGGACCGAGCCGCTGTTCGAGCCGCAGCTGATCGAGTTGCTGAGCAATGACCAGGTGATCGGCGGGATCGGCTTCTTCGGCCCGCCGGACGCGGACGGGGCGGTCGGGCTGGGCTACGGCGTCGCGCCCGAGGTCGAGGGCCGGGGCTACGCCACCGAGGCGCTGCTCGCCCTGCTGCGGCGGGGATTCGCCCAGGGCGGCGTCCGGCGGGCACTGGCCGACACCACCCACGACAACGCCGCCTCGCAGCGGGTGCTGGAGAAGGCCGGGCTGCGGAGGACCTCCTCCGACGGAAGCCTGCACTACTACGCTCTTGAAGGATGATCACTTTGCGCAAGCTGACCTATTTCGTGGCCACCACCCTGGACGGGTTCATCGCGGGCCCCGACGGCGGCGACCCGACCGGGCCCGAGGGGTTCTTCACCGTCACCCCCGACTATCTGGAGCACCTGGTCGCGCACTACCCGGAGACCCTGCCGGGCCCGGCCCGCGACGCCCTGGGCATCACGGCGGCGGGCACCCGCTTCGACACCGTGCTGGAGGGGCGCCGCTCCTACCAGGTGGGCCTGGACGCCGGCGTCGCCGACGCCTATCCGCACCTGCGGCACCTGGTCTTCTCCCGCACCCTCACCGAGGCGCCGGCGCCGGCCGTCGAGCTGGTGTCCACCGATCCGGTGGCCCGGGTCCGGGAGCTCAAGGCCGAGGCGGGCGGCGGGATCTGGCTGGTCGGCGGCGCGGAGCTGGCGGGCGCCCTCTACCAGGAGATCGACGAGCTGATCGTCAAGGTCAACCCGGTCACCGCCGGGGCGGGCATCCCGCTGTTCGCGGGCAAGAGCGGGGTGAGCCCGCGCGCCTTCACCCTCACCGACCACACGGTGCTGCCCGGCGGCACCGCCTTCCTGACCTACGCGAGGTCGGCGGCCTGACCGGCCGCTCCGCGGGGCGGTGGACTTCTCGGGGGGTCCACCGCCCCACGGAGCGGAGTTCGGTCCGCGGAGCCCAGCCGAATTCAGTCGGTGAAGCTCAGTTGGCGAGGCTGAAGTCGCCGCCGACGGGCGCGGCGATCTTGTCGACGCCGGTCAGCGCGGTGAGCGAGGTGACGGGGGTGCTGCTGTCACTGGTGGTGCCGTTGGCGAGCTGGCCGGAGCCGTTGGCGCCCCAGGAGCGGACGGTGTTGTCGCCGAGCAGGGCCACGGTGTGCTCCCGGCCGCCCGACACCAGCTGGACGCCCTTGAGGTCGGGGACGGGCACGGGGGTGATCCGGTAGTCCGTGGTGCCGTCGCCGACCTGGCCGGAGGTGTTCTGCCCCCACGCCTTCAGCTTGTTGTCGCTGTCCGTGACGGCGAGGCTGTGGTTGCAGCCGGCCGCGATCTGGGAGACCCCGCCGAGCCAGATGCCCTGGGTGTCGACCGGCGTGTATCGGCTGATGGTGCTGTTGTCCCCGAGCTGGCCGGTGGCGTTGTAGCCCCACGCCTTCAGGGAGTTGCCGCTGGTGGGCTTGCCCGGGCCGCTCGCCGGGCCGACCAGGGCCAGGTTGTGGTTGCAGCCGGCGGCGATCCGGGTCACACCGGTCAGGTTGCTCACCGGGGAGGGGACGTTGCGGCTCGCCGAAGTCCCGTCGCCCAGCTGCCCGTTGATGTTGTAGCCCCAGGCCCAGACGGTGCCGTCCTCGCGCAGGGCGAGGCTGTGGTTAAGGCCGCCCGCGATCGCGATCACCTTGTTCAGGCCCTCGACCCGGACCGGGACGCTGCTGTCCATGTTGGTGCCGTTGCCCAACTGGCCGTAGTTGTTGCGCCCCCAGGCCACCACGGTCTGGTCGGCGAGCAGGGCGAGGCTGTGGGCGCCGCCGGCGGCGATGTCGGTGGCGTTGGAGAGGTTGACCACCTGGCCCGGGGCGTTGTGGCTGAACACCGAACCGTCGCCCAGCTGGCCGGAGTTGTTGGAGCCCCAGGACTGCACCGTGCGGTCGGTGAGCAGGGCCAGGCCGTGGCCGCTGGTGGGACCGGACCCGCCGGCGGCGATCTTCACCACCTCGGCGCTGGTCAGCCCCAGCACGGTGGTGGCGGTGGTGCGGAAATCGGTCCAGGTGCCGTCGCCGAGCTGGCCGGACCGGTTGTTGCCCCAGGACTTGAGGCGCTTCTCCTGGGCGTGGGCGCTGCCCACGGGAACGGCGGCCAGTCCGAGCGCGGTCAGCGCGGCCACGGACGCGGCGACGGCCGGGCGCAGCCGGCCTCGCGGCGCGGTTCGGGAGTTCGTCATGTGCTGCCTTCCTGTTGACGGGACGGACGGGACAAGCGGGACGGACGGGTCAGCGCGCCAGGCTGAAGCTGCCGTTGGACGGCGCCGCGACCATGGAGACGCTGCCGGACTTGGCCAGCACCTGCACCGGGGTCGGGCGCTGGGTGGTGGTGCCGTCGCCGAGCTGGCCCTTGTCGTTGAGTCCCCATGCCTGGACGGTGCCGTCGGAGAGCACCGCGAGGTTGTGGGCGGCGCCGGCGGCGATGCCGACCACGCCGGTGACGCCGGGGATCGGCACGCTGGTGCTGCGCTGGGTGGTGGTGCCGTCGCCGACCTGGCCGTTGTCGTTCAGGCCCCAGCCGCGCAGGGTGCGGTCCTGGAGCAGGGCGAGGCTGTGCGAGGCGCCGCCGGCGAGCTCGGTGACGTTCCTGAGCTCCAGGACGGGGACCGGGTAGGGCTTGTCGACGATGGTGTCGTCCCCCAACTGCCCCTTGTCGTTCAGGCCCCAGGACATCACGGTGCCGTCCGCGAGCAGCGCGAGCGCGTGCGAGGCGCCGGCGGTGATGCCCTTGACCGTGGTCAGCTCGGGCACCGCGACGGCCGTGGTGCGAACCAGGGGCGCGGGCTTGGGCACCGGGTCGGTGGTCTTGGCCGCCTTCGCGGTGATGCCGAGCTGGCCCTTCTCGTTGTTGCCCCAGGTCTTGACGGTGCCGTCCTTCAGCAGGGCCATGCTGAAGGTGTCGCCGGCCGCGATCGCCTTGACGTCCTCCAGACCGGCCACCGTCACCGGGAGGTTGGCGTTGACCTTGGTTCCGTCACCCAGCTGGCTCTTGTCGTTGAGGCCCCAGGCTTTGACGGTGCCGTCCTTCAGCAGCGCCAGGGCGTGCGAGCCGCCCGCGGCGACCGCCTGCACCCCGCCCAGTCCGGCCACCAGGCTCGGCACCGCCCATTCGTCGGTCGTGCTGGTGGCGCCGTTGCCGAGCTGGCCCTTGTCGTTCTTGCCCCAGGACTCCACGGTGCCGTTGGCGAGCAGGGCCAGGCCGAAGCCGGAACCGGCGGAACCGCCGGTCCCGCCGGCGACCACGGAGGTCAGTTCGGCGCCGGACAGCCCGACCACGGAGGTCGGGGTGAGCCGCTGCGTCTTGGTGCCGTCACCCAGCTGGCCGCTGGTGTTCAGCCCCCAGGAGCGCAGCCGCAGGTCGTACGCGGAGGCGGCGGACGTGGGCAGGGCGACGGAGCCCAGCAGGGTCAGACTCGCGACCACCGCCGGCACGGCGGTCGCTGCGGTCATGGGCAGGCGGCGGAGCGTGCGGTGCAGCGGGTGCATCTCTTCCTCACGTTCGGGGGTCGGGGCGCGACGGGATCCAGAGGGACGGACAGCACGAGGCGGACCGTGCGGAACCAGGCCGCAGGGTCGAGGAACGATGATCGGATCAGCGGAATGACTGCCCCATGATCAGAACGGTCGTGCGGTTCCGAACCGCTTTCCACCTTGTTGGCCCAGCCCCATCGTTCGCCTTCGCCCTAACGGAGCGTCAGCGGTTGCGGTCCGTGATCGGGTGCCGAAGCATGGGCGGCCGGGGCTCGATGATCACCAGCCACCCCGGATCGCAACTTCCTGATGATTAAGCCGACTTCAGTGGGAGAGACCGTGCCGCGGAGACAACGAGCCAGACTCCTGGTAGTGACCCTCAGTGCCGCGCTGGCCCTGGCAGCCCCGGCACCGGCGGGCGCGGAGGACACCGAGCCGGCCGTGGTGCCGAACGGGACCTTCTCCTCCCGCCAGGTGCCCGACGGCCTCACCTGGGCCAGCGGGATCGAGGGCTGGACCGGCAACGGCGTGCTCGGCTCGGCCGCCCGGGCCGGCCACCCCCAGGGCTTCCAGGCCGCCACACTCAGTTACGCGGGCACGCAACGGTCGATGAGCACCCGGGTGCGCGGGGTGCGCGCCGGCGCCACGGTGACCCTCAGCTGGGACGACAACCCCGACATCTGCGCCCCGGCCGGTCCCTCCGGCCGCCCCTACACCGTCACCGTCGCGGGCGGGACCAACTCCCCCGGCACGTTCACCACCAATGTGCCCAACAAGAAGCCGAACTGGTTCATCGGCCGCACCTACTCCTTCTCCGCCGCCGAGGACGCCCCGGAGATCACCTTCGCCTCCACCGACACCACCAACACCCAGTGCCCCTTCTTCGTCACCAACATCCAGGCCAAGCAGACCGCCCCGCCGCTGACCCCGCCGAAGGGCGGCGCGTCGAGCGACCCGTGCTCGGGCGACGCCAAGGACGACGCCCAGTGCAAGGACCTCGCCGCCGACAAGGAGAAGATCGAGAAGTGCCCGCCCACCAGCAAGGAATGCCTGGCGGGCGTGGCCGGTGACGGCAAGGCGGAGAAGGACGGAATCGCCAAGGAGACCCAGGCCGTGGACGACTTCGGCAAGGTGCCGCGCGACCAGAACCCCAACGACGCCGCCTCCCAGCTCTGTGCTCTGCCCAACGCGCTGACCTCGGACGTCAAGCCCGGGGACGCGGTCGTCCCGCCGAGCGACTGGTGGTTCTGCTGATGGCGCGCCGGCCCCGGATCCTGGCCGCCGCGGCGGCGGGCCTGGCCCTCGTCGCCGCCCCGGCCGCCGCGCCCTCCGCCCGCGCCTCCGACACCGTGGACGTCCAGGTGCCCAACGGCACCTTCGCCCAGCCCGTCGCCCCCGACAACGGCACCGCCGCCGGGCACACGGATTGGTCCCCCGACACCACCGGCGTGGTGTTCGGAAAGACCCTCGCCCAGCACCCGCGCGGCTACCAGGCCGCCGCGCTGAACTGGAACGGCGCCGCGCTGACGATGCGGACCCGGCTGTGGGGGGTGAAGGCCGGATCGAGCGTCACCCTGAGCTGGGACGACAGTCCGGGCGTCGACCGCCGCTGCACGCCCGAACAGCTCAAGGACGGCCAGACCTACAACGTCTCCCTGATCACCACCGGGCCCGCCCCCGACCCCGTCGTCACCACCAAGGGCACCGACACCGTCGGCACCGCCAACTGGACCAGCGGCCGGGTCTTCGAGTTCACCGCCACCGAGGACAACCCGATGGTGTCCTTCGACTCCGCCGAACAGCGCGCCTCGCTCTCCTGCGGCCCGTTGATCACCAACGTCACCGCCAAGCAGACTCCCGCGCCGGTCGACCAGAAGGTCCGCAAGGAGCAGCTGCCCGGCCCCAAGGCGTACCGGGGCAACGACCCACTGGAGCCGGGCGTCGCCGTGGACGACTGCGAGGGGTCCGCCACCAACTGCGTGTTCACCGCGGACAGCCGGTATTCCTACCAGTACTACGGGCAGACCCGGATCGTGGGCGAGGTCTACATCAACTGCACCCGCAACGCCGTGGTGGACGACCGGCGGATGGAGAACACCGAGCCCTCGTACGACAACCTCACCCAGTACTACGCGCTCAAGGGAACCCCGCTCGTTCCCAGCCGCTCCGACATCTCGCAGAGCCGCCCCAACCTCGCCGCCCAGGCCGCCGCCGGGTTCAGCACGGCGGGCGGCAACTCCGCCGCCGTGAACACCAGCAATCCGCTCACCTGGTCGCGGACCACCACCAAGCAGCTCAACCCCACCATCCAGCCCGGCGAGATGAGCTGGATCGAGGTGCAGCCCGCCCGCGAACGGGTGGCGGGCAGCTTCACCAACGCCCGCAACAAGTACCGGCTGGACGCCGTGTTCGACGTCCCCTCGGCCTCTCTGCCCGACCGTTACTACCAGCGGTCCGGCCCGCTCACCGAGACCGAGCTGCAGCGCTGCGGCTCGCTCCGGCCTACCGCCGGCACCCCGGACAACGGGGCCGGGACGGACAAGCGGCTGCTCGTCCTGGACACCCCGCCCGCCGGGGTGCCCACCAGCTCGGTGCTGCTCGCTCCCTGACCTCGGCTCACCCTGCGGCCGCCCTCCCCGATCCTCCGGGAAGGGCGGCCGCGGCGGTGACGGGGCTCAGTCCAACGGGGCCCAGGTACCGCCGGCCGTCAGCCGGTACCGGCCGGTGGGCCGGGCCCCGTCCGTGCGCGGCGGCGCCTCGACCGGGCCGTCGTCGAGCGAGCTGCCGAGTGAGCGCCCCGGCGGGCGCAGCGACAGGCAGGTGTCCCGGGCGCTGAAGGTCTGCGCGACCACCGAGCTGACGTTCACCGACGACGGGCTGTCGACGACGATGTTCTTGATCAGCTTCCCGATCCCGCCGACGCTCAACTCCCCGACCGTGCGCGTCATCGCGTTCACCATGCCGAACTGGAGCTCGTCACCGGCCTTCACGGTGAACTTGACCTGGGTGGTCTCGGTACTGGTGCGCTTCCACTCGTGCGAGTACGTCGCCTTGAACGCCAGCTCGAACGAAGCCTTCGCACTGAGCTTCAGCTGCGCGGCGCCCGTCGCGGTGCCGGAGACCGCCACCGTGGCGCCGTTGGAGATCTCCGCGTTGGGGCCCTTGTCGCTGGGCGCGGTGATGTCCGTGTGGGTGATCTCGGTCTTGTTGCTGCCGCTGACGCTGCCGGAGACGTCGGTGGTGTTGTCGATCGTGCCCTCCAGCGCCACCCGGCCGGAGATCTCGCCCGCGATGTTGTCGGTGGTGCTCGACTCCAGCACGACGGTCCGGTAGATGTCGATCGGCCGGTTGGTGCAGTTGATCGCGGTGTTGCCGACCGAGGCGACCGCGGAGGTGAACTCGCGGGTGAGCCCCGGCAGGATCCGGAAGGAGCAGTCGTAGTCCTGCCCGCAGCGGCGGGCGATCGCGGGCGCGTCCTCCTCTGCGCCCGGAGCCGGGTCGTCCGCGACGGCGGTGCCGACACCCGGCGCCAGCACGGTCAGCACCATCGGCAGGACCGTCAGGGCCCAAGCCCCACGGGCCACCGGGCCTCCCAGGCGCCGCCTCACCGGGAGCTCCAGGTGCCCCGGGCGGTCCGGACGAACACCGCGTCCGGCGCCCTTCGCGCGCTCTCGGCCCGTTCCGGGGGCAGTTCGACCAGTCCCGTGGCCGCGGCCCGGCCGGGGGGCCGCAGCGACAGGCACTTGTCCGGCACCGAGAAGGTCTGGGCGACCACCGAGCTGACGTTGACGCTCGACGGGCTGTCCACCGTGATGTCCTTGATCAGCTTCCCGGTGTTGTTCACCTTCAGCTCACCGGCCGCCCGCGACATCGCGTTCACCACCCCGAACTGGAGCTCGTCACCGTTGCCGACGGTGAACACCACCCTGGTCGACTCGGTGGTCACCGCCTGCCACTGCCGCGAGAACGTGGCCTGGAACGCCGACTCGAAGGTCGCCTTGGCCCCGAGGTGCAGCGCGTTCGAGCCGGACACCGTCCCGGTCACCTCGGTGGTGTTCTTCACGTCGTCCTTGGTGGTGGGGCCCTTGTCCTTGTTGGGGCCGTTCATGGTGGTACCGGTCACGAACCCCGGCGTGATCGTGCCCGACCCGGACACGGTCACGGTGGTGTCCACCCCGCCCTCCAGCGCGGCCTTCCCGGAGATCTGGCCGCCGATGTTGTCCGTGCTGCTGGTGACGAAGGTGACCGTACGGTCGATCTCCATCACGTCGTCGGTGCAGTTGATCGCCGCGTTCCCCACCGACAGCACCCCGCTCACGAACTCGCGCGGCGTCCGGTCGTACATCCGGAAGCTGCACCCCTCCCCCCGGTCGCACAGCCCCGCGACGTCCTGGGGCGAGGGCAGCGGCACCTCCCCGTCCAGGGCCCGCGCCACCGGGAACGGCGGCGGCCCCACCCCGGCGGCGACGGCGGCGCCCGGCATCCCGAGCGGTGCCAGCACCGCCAGCGCGGCCGCCCCCGGGATCAGAACGGCCGACCGACCGGTCCGGCGCCGTGCGGGCGGGCGGGCATGCGGGCATGCGGAAGCAGACACTGGCACTCTCCTCATCCGTCGAACGTCATCCGTGAACGGGGCCGCCGGGTCCCACACCGGCCCGCCCGGTCCCCCCATCCTCGGCGAGGGTCACGTCGTGGGCGAACCGTCACCCGCCGCCCCTGCGCCGTTCGGCGGCGGCCGCTCGTGCGCGGACGGGGCGGAACGATCACCCTGCTCAGCGGGGCGGCGTGTCCCGGTTCGCGGTGTGGGCGAGGACGGCCGGGACGACGGTGGCCCAGGTGTGTTCGGGGAAGACCTCGTGGCCGGTTCCCGGCAGGGCGAGGAAGCGGGCGCCGGGAATCCCGGCGGCCAGGGCGCGCCCGTGCTCCGGCGGGAACAACGGGTCCTCCTCGCCGTGCAGCACCAGGGTCGGCGCGGTGATCGCGCCGAGCCGCGCGCGCCACGGGCGCCCGGCGTCGAGCAGACAGGGATTGGTGGACTGGGCCGTGATGTCGCGCGCGTGGTCGACGATCCGGGCGGCCAGCAGCCGCGCCCCGTCCTCGTCGAACGGGCGCGAGGCGGCGGCGAACGGGCGCTCGCCCTCGACGATCGACTCGATGACGGCCTCCCGGGCGGAGCGGTCCGTCCCGCCGTCGGCCCCGGCGTCCCGCTCGACCCGCGCGTCCTGCTCGACCTGGGCGAAGAAGGCGGCGAGCCGGTCGGCCATCGGCGGCAGGTCCGGCTGCTCCTGCCCGGGGACGCCGGGCGTGCCGGAGGCGAGGGTGAGGGTGGCCACCCGGTCGGGGTGACCGAGTGCCAGCAACTGGCCGACCGCCGCCCCTTGGGACATGCCGAGCACATGGGCGGGCCCCGGTCCGAGGGCGGCGATCACGGCCGCGGCGTCCTCGGCCAGATCGGGCAGCGTGTACGGCGGCGCCCCGACCGGGAAGGTCGTCGAGGCACCCGCGTCCCGGGCGTCGTAGCGGACGACGCACCGGCCGCCCGCGACCAGCCCGCGGACGAAGCCGTCGGGCCAGTTGAGCCGGCAGTGTCCGGCGCCGTGGATCAGCAGGACCACGGGATCGGCGGGATCACCGTGCAGTTCGGCCGCCAGCTCCGCGCCGTCGACCTCGATCGTCCGGGGGACGGCGCCGGGTGTGTCGGTCGTCCGGTCCGTGATCGGGTTCGTGATCGGGTTCGTGATCGGGTCCGTCATCCGGTTCCGCTCCCGACTGGGTGTCGTCGTGTGTGGCCACGACTGTACGGAGGCTACGGCCGTCCGGCCTCGGGCCCGGGCCGCTCGCGGACCGCTCGGGCCGCTCGGTCGCAGTGGGGGCACACCCTGGTGCTCCACTCCGGCGGGTACCACAGCGCGTCGGCCCCGGGCGGCCGGTACGGGCTCCGGCGCATCCGGGAGGTTCCCAGGCCGCACAGGGTCAGGTCACCGGGTTCCTCGGCCGACTCCGGGGCGGCCCGCGCCGCGTGCACGGCGCGCACGCCCTCGACGTAGTCGGTGGTCGCGCCGACCGCCGAGGTGCGGACGAGCTCGGGTTCGAGCAGGACGAGGATGCTCACCGTTCCACTCTGGTCGCGCCCGCCGGAGGCCGCACCTCGACCCGCCGGTGCGGTCCCGGACCGGGGGTCCCGCCCGGGCCCGGGCCGGTCCCCGCGGGATCCTGGCCTGCTAGGTTGCCCCTGAGGACGAACGTACGTACGGGGGTACCGCTGTGGTCGGGGCTGGAGCAATCGCGGGAATCGCGCTGGTGGAGCTCGGCATGGTGATGACACCGGGGCCGAACATGATCTATCTGGTCTCCCGGTCGATCTCCCAGGGCCGCCGGGCCGGGCTGACCTCGCTGGCCGGTGTGGCCCTCGGCTTCCTGGTCTACCTCTTCGCGGTGTCCGCCGGGATCGCCACCGTCTTCGCGCTGGTGCCGGAGATCTACCTGGCGGTCAAGCTGACCGGCGCCGGGTACCTGCTGTGGCTGGCCTGGAAGGCCGTCCGGCCGGGCGGCGGCTCCGCCTTCGCACCGCAGGAGCTGGAGCAGGACAGTCCTCGCAAGCTCTTCCTGATGGGTCTGCTCACCTGCCTGCTCAACCCCAAGGTGGCGATCCTCTACATCTCGCTGCTGCCGCAGTTCGTCGACCCGTCGCGCGGCGACGTCGGTCTGCAGGGGGTCGTGCTGGGACTGACCCTGATCGTGGTCGGGGTCGCGGGCAACGCCTTCTTCATCGTCACGGCCGGCTCCGTCGCCGGGTTCTTCACCCGGCATCCGCTGTGGCAGCGCGTGCACCGCTACCTGGTGGGCACCGCGCTGGCGGGCTTCGCGGTGAAGATCGCCACCGAGCGGTCCAGCGTCGCGGTCGCCCTGCGCTGACGGTGCGGCGCCGGACCGTGGTGCGGTCCGGCGCCGGGCGTCGGGGACGGATGCCGGGGACGTTGGCGGGCGCCGGGTGTCAGTTCTCCTGGAGGGTGAGGTCGTCGCACCAGCCGTAGCCGCTGCCGGAGCGGGCGTAGCAGTAGATCCTGGCCGTGGTGGCGGTCGGGCCGGTGGTGAAGGTGGCGGAGCCCCGGGTGAACGCGGTGCCGGTGAAGAGCGCGCGGGCGGAGGAGCCGGCCGCGTCGTACTGCTTGGCGCCGAGCGAGAGTTCGGTGCCGCTCGCCGAGACCTTGCCCCAGCCGGCGAGGGTGTAGGTGGTGCCGGGCCTGACCTGGACGACCTGCTCGGCGGCGGCCTGCGCGGGGCCCACCCGCACGGCCCGGGCGCCGCTGTGCCGGGTGACGGTGTCGAGGGTGACGCCGCCGTAGCCGGTCCAGGGGTTGAGTTCGGTGTTCTCGAAGCCGGGGTCGCGGACCGGGTCGACCGGGGCGCAGGCGCTGTCGTCGAACGCGGACGCCTGGTGGAAGCCCCGGTCGGGCCGGCAGACCTGCGGGAGCGGGTTGCCGAAGTAGTCCTGGTGGCCGAGGGTCGGGATCGCGGTGCCGGTGCCGCGCGCCGGCGAGTCCGCGCCCAGCCGGTAGTCCGCCGGGGCGGTGCCGCCGACGGCGGCGAAGCGCGGGTCGGCGGTGCTCTTCTCCGGGTCGGCGGGCTCGTTGGCGGGGTGGTTGCCGTAGAAGGTGTTGGCCGCCCAGGTGAACTCGGCCGGGTGGTAGGTGCCCTGGTTGTTCAGGCCGTCGAAGCCGCCGCTGCCGAGGTTGTGGAACACGTTGTCGGTGAAGCGGGCGTGGGTGGTGCCGAAGCCGTCCTGGACGATGTCCGCGGTCGAGCCGGCCGGGAAGTGGACGGTGTTCTGGTAGAGGTCGGCGCTGTCCTCGCCGGAGGAGGCCAGCCAGCGGTCCTTGTCGTGATGGCTGAGGTTGTAGCGCACGACGGTGCCGGTGCTGCTGGAGCCCGCGCCGCAGGCCCCGCAGAACAGCATGAAGCCGCCCTCGTTGTCGTGGCTGTGGTTGAACTGGAAGACCGCCCGGTTGTTGCCGTAGTCCGAGTCGAAGGCCATGCCGTCGCCGTTGTCCGGGAGCCGGCGGACGTGGTGGACCTCGTTGTACTGGATCAGGCTGTCGTCGGAGTTGATCGTCCAGATGCCGGCGTTGGAGCCCATCGGCCGCATCGCGAGGTCGTAGGCGGTGTTGTGCTCGACCAGGCCGTGGTCGGCGGCGCGCAGCACGATGCCGTCGCCGCCGGTGTTGCTGATGGTGTTGCCGCGGAAGACCAGGCGGGTGCTGGCGCGCCAGTTGTTCTTGGTCCCGCAGTCGTCGCCGGTGCCGTACTGGGGGCGGCACATCCAGGTCGAACGGTTGGTCAGGCCCTCGCGGTCGACGTTGTCGATGCGGGAGCCCTGGACCAGGACGTCGTCGAAGTTGGTGGGGACGGCGGTACCGGAGACCCGGAACTGGATGCCGTTGGACCACTTGGTGGCGTCGCCGTTGACGTCGTGGACGCTGACGTCCTCGACGACGTAGTGGGTGCCGACGCCGTCGGGCAGGTCCGCGATCTCGACCAGCAGGCCGTTGCGCTCGCGCTTGGTGGCGGCGGTGTCCTTGAAGGTGAGTTCCAGGTCGCGGATCTCCCACTGCTCGACGTTGTAGAGGTGGAGGGCGGCCTTCTCGGTGGAGGAGGCGTTGCCCGCGACGACCGGGCGCGCCGTTCCGGGCCCGTACGCGGCGAGGGTGACGGGGGCCGCGGCGCTGCCGGATCCCCGCGGCTTCAGGGTGCCGTCGCAGGTCGCGCCGCGCTTGAGCAGCAGGCGGTCCCCCGGTCCGAAGACATGGGCGTTGGCGGTGGCGAGGCTGTTCCAGGGGCTGTTCTGGCCGCCGTCCCCGTTCGACGCGGCGGAGCAGTCCAGGTAGCGGGTGGTGCCGCTCGCGGCGGCCGCCGCCGGTGCCGGCCCGGGGAGCGGGAGGAGAAGCAGCGAGGCGGCCGCGGCGAGGACGGCGGCGGATCTCGTCGGGAGGCTCAGGTGCAGGCGGCTCGGATGCGGGGGGCTCAGGTGCATGGGGGAAATCCCGAGGTGGGGGAGGGAGAAGGGAGGGTGGGCGCCCGCCCGCACCATAGGACGACCACCTGACCGGGTCAAGGCATAAAGGTCCATACAATCACTATTTGATCGAACGATCGCCAGATTGGTCGTCTGATCGACCCTGGAAAGCCTCGGGCCCCGAGTCCCGAGCCCCGGGAAGCGGCCCCGTCAGTTCGGCCGGGTGCCGCAGGACTCGCGGACCGTCAGCCTCGGCAGCAGCAGCAGGTGGTGGACGGGGAGCGCGTCGTCGGCGCCGAGCCGGCGCAGCAGCAGGGTCACGGCCTCGGCCCCGACCGCCCGCTTCGGTGGCGCGACCGCCGTCAGCGGCGGAGCGCCGAGCTCCGCGAACACGTCGTCGTAGCTGACCACCGCCAGGTCGCCGGGCACCTGGACGCCGCGGGCGCGCAGCAGCGGCAGCAGCTGGATCGCGTCCTGGTCGTTGTGGACGAGCACCGCCCGCACGCCGCGCCCGTGGGCCTCCACCAGCGCGTCCGCCACGTCGTCCGCGTCCGCCACCGGGCGCACGATGTCGATGACGGGCTCCGCCGGCAGGCCGAGCAGCGCGCAGCTCTCCGCGTAGCCGGCGCGGATCTCGTGCGCCGTCCAGGTGTCCCGGCGGGCGACCAGCGCGACGGAGCCGTGGCCGAGGGCCGCGAGGTGGCGCACCGCGAGCAGCACGCCGTGGCGGTGGTCGGAGGCGACCGAGTCGAGGTTCTCGGCCGCGCTCCCGGGGGCCGGCCGGCGTTCCACCAGGACGGCCGGGACGGGGAGGCCCTCGACCCACTCCCGCCCGCCGGGTTCGTCGGCGGGCGTCCAGTTGGGCGCGAGCAGCAGCCCCTGCGCGCCCGAGGTGAGCAGTTGCTCCACCTGGACGCGGTCGGCGCTGGCCTCGTAGGAGGAGATTCCGAGCACCAGGCTGGCCCCGGCCCGGGCGGCGGCGGCCCGGGCCCCGGCGATGACCTCGTCGAAGTACTGGCCGACCGCCGGGACGAGCAGTCCGATCGAGGGTCCGTCACCGCGCGCGGGGGCGTCCCCGCCGGTGGCGACGGCCGCCGAGGACACCGAGCCGTGCGAACGGCGGAGCCGGCCGGCCTCGGCGAGTGCCGCGACGTCGCGGCGGACGGTGACGGCGGGGATCTCCAGGCGCTCCGCGAGCTCCGTGATCCGGACCGATCCGAGGCTGCGCACCGCGTCGAGGATGCGTGTGCGGCGTTCGTCGGCCGAGATCGACATGTCACTCCCTGCGGTTCGCTCCGGGTCCGTGCGAGGTGATCTGCCCAACGCGGACAGGAATCTACCATTCGATCGGGATCCGATCCGTCGGACGGCGGCCCGCTCCTTCGACCGGCGATCCGGCCCCGTCCGGCCCGGCGGCGGCGGTCCGGGCCGACGGCTCCCCGGTCAGCCCGCGAGCGCCTCCGGCGGGGCCGTCGGGGAGGTCGAGACGGTCAGAACGGCCGGGCCGAGGTCGGGGCGGTCGCGGAGCTCGATCCCGGTGCCCGGCCGGTGGAGTTCGAGGACGACCACCTCGTTGACACCCGCCCGCCACAGCGGCGCGGGGGCGTAGAGGGTGCGCTGCGGGCCGCGCTCCCAGTGGCGCCCGAGGGCGAAGCCGTTGAGCCAGACCATGCCCTTGGTGAAGCCCGGCAGGGCGAGGAACCCGTCGGCCGGGGCGTCGACGGTGAGCAGTGAGCGGTGGAAGGCGGGCCCCTCCGCCGGGCTCGCCGGCCCGAAGGGCAGCGCGGTCAGGTCGTCGAGGGGCAGCGGGCGGACCTCCCAGCCGAACTGGAACTGCCGGTCGATCCGGACCCCGCCGGTGATCCCCTTGCGGTCGTGCAGCAGCGGGCCGTAGTTGATCCGCCCCATGTTCTCCACCAACAGGTCGAGCACCGCCCCGCCGACCGGCACCGTGACCGGCAGCGCCTCGTCCGGGCGGTCGCGTTCGAGCACGCCGAGCGGGACCCCGTCGAGGAACACCTGGGCGCGGTCGGCGAGTCCGTCGACCCGTAGTTCCCCGTGGCCGAGCGGGCCGCGCAGCCGGGTGCGGTAGTGGATCAGGCCGAGGTTCTGGCCGAAGACCTCCATCGGCTCGGGTCCGTGGCTGTGGTGGACGGTGGCGAGGGCGTCGAGGGCGGCCGGGAGCGGGACGCTCGCGGTGACCGGGGCGCTCTGCGGGGCGAGCCCGGCGGGGAGCGGTGGCGGCTGGTGCGGGTTGGGCCCGAGGTGGCGCTCGATCACCTCGCGGAAGAGGTGGAACTTGGCGGTGAGCTCGCCCGCCTCGCCCACCGGGGCGTCGTAGTCGTAGCTGGTGGTGTCGGGCCGATAGGTGGCCCCGTCGTGGTTGGCGCCGTTCCACCAGCCGAAGTTGGTGCCGCCGTGGCCCATGTAGATGTTGACGGAGGCGCCGGCGGCGAGCAGCCGGTCGAGGACGTCGGCGGACTCCTGGGGGTCGCGGAGGTGGTGCGGGGCGCCCCAGTGGTCGAACCAGCCGGTCCAGTACTCCATGCAGACGAGCGGGCCGACCGGCTGGTGGCGGCGCAGGCAGTCCAGGGACTCCTCGGGGCGGGAACCGAAGGTGCCGGTGGTGAGCAGGCCGGGCAGGCGCCCGCCGAGCTGGAAGCCGTCCTCGGCGCCGTCGGCGGTGAAGAGCAGGCAGTCGACGCCGCGGCGGACCAGGCCGTCCCGGAGGTGCTCCAGGTAGGCGGTGTCGTTGCCGTAGCTCCCGTACTCGTTCTCGACGGCCACGGCGACGACGGGTCCGCCGGCCGAGGCGAGCAGCGGGAGCAGCACGGGCACGAGTGCGTCGAACCAGGCGTCGACGGCGGCGAGGTAGGGGCCGTCGACGCGGCGAAGCCGGAGGGCGGGGTCGGCGAGCAGCCAGGCCGGGAGGCCGCCGAACTCCCATTCGGCGCAGATGTAGGGGCCGGGCCGGACGATGACGTCGAGCCCGAGGTCGCCGGCGGCGCGGACGAAGGCGGCGAGGTCGCGGTCGCCGGTGAAGTCGCTCGTCCCGGGCGCGGGCTGGTGGAAGTTCCAGGCGACGTAGGTCTCGACGGTGTTGACGCCCATGGCGCGCAGGCGCAGCAGCCGGTCGGACCAGAGTTCGGGGCGGATCCGGAAGTAGTGGATCGCGGCGGAGACGATCCGGTGGGGGCGTCCGGCCCGCAGGAAGGTGTCTTCGTCGAGGGTGAGCGCGGGGTGGGTGGCCCGGTCGGCCATGGGGTGCCTCCGTCGATGCGGGCGTGGGCGAGATCGTGGATCGATCGCCGGTCCGTACCTTATGAGCAGAATGATCGGGCGGTCAATCGATCGATACAGACCCCGTCTATTGATCGAAATTCGATCGAACGATAATCTTTGATCCGCTTCGCAGACGGAGCGAGCAGCCCGGCGGCACGCACCGCCGCGGTACCGCGACAGCACGGAGGGAGTGGATGGCCATGTCCAGGGAGGAGCGCCGCCGGCTGATCGTCACGGCGGTCGGTGATCTCGGCGGCCAGGTACGGCTCAAGGACCTCGCCGACCGCCTGGGCATCCCGGCCGTCACCGTACGGCGCGACGTCGCCGCCCTGGCCGACGCCGGCCGGCTGGCCCGTTCGCACGGCTTCGTCTCGCTCGACCACCCCGGTCCCCGGGGGGGGGGGGCCCCGGGGGGCCCCCCCCCGCGGGGGCCCCCCCGGCGGGGGGCGCCCCCCCGGCGCGGCGGGGGGGGGGGGGGGGGCGCCCCCCGGGGGGGGCGCCGCCCCCCCCCCCGGGGCCCCCGGGCCCCCCCCCCGGGCCCCCCCCCCGGGCCCCCGCCCCCGGCGGGACCGGACGCACCGTCGGCCTGCTGGTGCCCTCGGTCGGCTCCTACTTCGACGAGGTGATCGCCGGCGCCCGGGCCGCCGCCACCGAGGCCGGGGCCCGGCTCGTGCTCGGCATCGCGCCCTACCGGGCGGGCGACGACCCGGTCCAGGTCGAACGGCTGCTGGAGTCCGGGGCCCAGGGCCTGCTGCTGGCCCCGAACCTCCTCCCGGGGCGGCGCTCCCCCGCCTGCGAATGGCTCGACGAACTACCGGTCCCGGCGGTCCTGGTGGAACGGCGCTCCCCGACCCCGGACGGCCCCGGCTCCCGGCTCGACGCCGTCGGCTCGGACCACCGCTACGGCGTACAGCGCGCGCTGCGGCACTTCGCCGACCTCGGCCACCGCAGCGTGCTGCTGGCCGCCCGCGGCGACTCCTGGACGGCGGAGGAGGTCCGGGCCGGCTACCGCGAGGCCACCGGGCTGCTCGGCCTGCCGGAACTCCCGGTGCTGGACACCTCCACCACCGAGGGCGCGCAGACCGATGCCGCGCCCCTCGCCGACCGGATCGCCGGGGCCGTCGCGACCGGCACCCGGGCGGTCCTCGTCCACAACGACCAGGACGCGATCCGGCTCCCGCCCCTGCTCCGCGCCCGCGGGCTGCGCGTGCCCGAGGACGTGGCGCTGATCGCCTACGACGACGTGTTCGCGGCACTCGCCGCTCCCCCGCTGACCGCCGTGTCCCCGCCCAGGCGGGCCGTGGGCGCGGCGGCGTTCGACCTGCTGCTGCGCCGCCTCACCGGCGCCACCGACCTCCCGGTCCACCGCGTGGCCCTCCTGCCCACCCTCCGCACCCGCACCTCCTGCGGGGCCCTGGCCGCGACCTCGTAGGAGCGGGATGCCCGGCGGCGTAATCGGGAGGCGGTCCGGGCAGGACCGCGGAACACTGCGCCAGGTGATCACGATGCAACCCGTCCTGGAGATCAACACCCCCGAGGGCTCCGACCACCGCACGGGGGTCGCCTTCCTGCCCGGCTGCTGCGACGGACTGGAGGACTGGCGTGACTGGCACGCTCTTGTCGACGGCGGCAGCCTGCTCGGGTTCGGCCACGAGCCCGTGTCCCCGATCGCGGAACGTTTCGGCGACGCCGTCCGGCTCACCGTCAACGCCGAGCGGAGTGACAGCCCGGTGATCGGGCTGACCGTGACCGGACTCCGCCGCCTGCTCGGCGGCGTCGAGCGCGACCTGACCGCCTTCCTCGCGACCGCCACCGTCCGGGCCCGTCAGCGGATGCCCGAACACGCTGGTCCGGTCGTTGCCGCCCTGGCCCGCGTTCTCGACCTGCCCGCGCCGGCCGTGCCGCCCGAGCCGTAGGACGACCGACGGCCTCGGCCGACGGACTGTGTGTGCGGCCCGGGAGGTCGTGCGAGCGAAATCCGTTCCGACGGGGCCGGACTCAGCGGCCCCCGACACCCCGTGGCCCCGCGCGACGGTCCCGGCGACCGTCGCTCAACGGCCGATCAGGCCCGCCAGGTACCTGCCGCCCGCGCCGAGCTGCGGGGCGAGCGGTGCGGCGCGGGGGTGCCACGGGGCCTCGTACTCCCAGGTGATCCAGCCGTCCCGGGGCAGCAGCCGGACGCAGTCGGCGATCGGGAGGACGCCGCTGCCGAGGGCGACCGGCGTGAGGTCGTCGGCCGACACGACGTCCTTGACCTGCGCGTAGCCGAGGTGGCGGCCGAGGATCCGATGGGTCTCGGCCGGGGCCTCCCCCGCCAGCCAGGTGTGCAGGAGGTCCCAGAGCGCGCCGACGGCGGGGTGGCCGACCTGGTCGAGCACCGCCGCGAGGGGGCCGGCCGACCGGTGCGAGTCGTGGGTCTCCACCAGGATCCGCACGCCCAGCGAGCGGGCGTGGTCGGCCACGTCGAGCAGTCTGCGGACCGCCCTGGCGTCGGCCGCGGTGCCCGCGCCGGGCCCGCCGTGGGGGAACACCCGCAGCCGTCGGCAGCCGAGGTCGGCGGCGAGCCGCAGGTGCGCGAGCAGGTCCGCGACCACCGGTCCGTCCGGTCCCGGCGCGGCCACGCCGGTGTAGGAGGCCAGCGCGAGCGGGACCAGTCCGGCCCGGCCGACGGTCCTGGCCGCCGCCCGGCGCTGGACCGGGGTCAGCCCGAGCCGGACCGGCTGGTCGGAGGCGCAGCGCAGTTCGAGGCCGTGCCAGCCGTGGTCGGCGGCCAGCCCGACCACCTGGTCGAGGGGGGTGCCGGGCAGGCCGAGCGTGGAGAGAGCGAGAGGCATGGAGGTCCTGGGGTGGGTCGTCCGGGCCGACAGGTGTAGGTCCGGGTCTCGGCGGCGGCCGCCCGGCCCCGGCCCGGGCACGGAGAGGGCGGACGACACGCCGGGGCGGGTCCTAGACCGCGCCCTCGGCCCCGTCGCCGACGGCGACGGTTCCAGGCCCGATGCGGACCCGGTGGACGGTGCCGTCCGGCCAGGTCAGGCGCAGGTGCCGGGTGCCGTCGGCCCCGGTGCCGGTCGTTTCCAGCGCCGCTCCGGGCGGGGGAGGGACGGCCGTGCCGGTGAGCCGCGCCGCGCAGGCGAGCAGGGCGGCGTCGGTGTCGAGGACGCCGTCGAGCAGCGGGACGGCCGCCTCGGGGCCGAAGGCGGTGCCGCCCGGGACGGTGAGGACGGCGGCGCCGGTGAAGCCGTGCAGGCCGGTGAGCGCGCTGACGAGGCGTCCGCCGTCGGCCGAGGCGCTCGCGCCCGGCGACGGCGGCGCGGTCGCGGGGCCCGCCCCGGCGGTCCGGCCCGCGACGGCCCAGCCGGTCTGACGGACGCCCGTTCCGGGTCCCGCGCCGCTGACCAGGTGGATCCGCGCCTCGTCGGCGCCACGCACCAGGGTGACGCTGGTGACGGTGACTCCCGCGAGTTCGGCGCCGCGCACCCGGGGGCGGCTGAGGGAGGCGGCCCAGTCCGGGCCGCAGCCGACGGGCTCGATCCGGCCGCGTTCGCTCGCCGCGCCGTCGACCAGCAGCGCGAGGTGGTTGTCCGCCGGGCCGTCGTGGCTGGGGCCGGTGGCGGTGGAGTGGGCGAGGCGGGCGTAGTGCGGGTCGTCGGGCCGGACGTGGTCGGCCGGCTGGTCGTCGCTGCCGTGGTTGTGCAGTCGGACCAGGCCGTCGGCGGCGGTCGACTGGACCAGCCAGTTCGGCTTCGGCAGCATCCGCACGGCGTCGCGCGCCTCGGCGGGGGCGGGTTGCTCCGGTTCGGTCCAGACCGGGTGGTCGGGCGGGAGCAGCAGGCCGAGGAAGCCGCTGCCGGCCCAGTAGGGCGAGGCCGGGCCGGAGTACGGCTGGACCAGCCGCGGTTCCGGTCCGTACCAGCCGAGGGTGAGCAGGCCGCGCTCGTCGATCGCGCCGCGGTCGACGAAGTGGCGCAGCGCGCCGGAGGCGATGCGGCGGGTGGTGCCGGGGGCGAGCGGGGTGTGGCCGGTGAGGGCGCCGGCCCACAGCGGCGCGATGGCGGCGAAGCGGTAGGTGAGGGAGCGGCCCTGGTGGACGGGGGCGCCGTCGCCGCCGAACAGGTGGGCCTGGTCGGCGAGGTGGGCCGCGAGCCGGGTGCCGTACTCGGCGAGCAGGGCGCGGTCGGCGGCGAGGTGGGCGTGCAGCACGGGGTAGAGGTGCAGGGCCCAGCCGTTGTAGTGGTCGAAGGCGCGGGGCCGGCCGTCGGTGTACCAGCCGTCGCCGAGGTGGAAACGCTCGATCCGCTCCAGCGCGCGCCGCACGGCGGCGGTGGCCGCGCGTTCCTCGATGCCGGCCTCGGCGAGGAAGCCGCCGACCGCGAGCGGGAACAGCCACCAGTTGTTGTCGTTGGGGGTGCGGTGGAGGGCGTCGGCCAGCCAGCGGCCGACGCGGTCGCGGACGGGGGCGTCGAGGCGGTCCCAGAGCCAGGGGCGGGTGAGCCGGAGGGCGAAGGCGATCGAGGCGGCCTCGACCATGGCCTGGCCCCGGTCGGTGATCAGCGGCCAGGACTCCGGGTCGCCGACGGTGAGTTCGCGTTCGGTGGTGGGGGTGCGGGTGCCGGTGTCGAGTCCGCGCGCGTAGGCGTCCAGCAGGCCGTGCGGGTCGTCCCCGCCGGCGCCGGCGATCCGCAGGGCGGCGGGCAGGAAGGTGCGGGCGTAGCCCTCCAGCGCGTCGGAGCGGCGCCCGGACCAGCTGGGGCCGGTCCCGGGGAGGTCGATCAGCGCGTGGCCGGGGGTCGCGAAGGGGCGGACGGCGGTGAGCAGCCCGTCGGCGACGGCCTCCCAGTGCGCCCTGGTCCAGCCGGTGCGGGGGCTGAGGTGTCGGTCCTCCGGGGGCAGTGGCATCGGCTGGTGTCCTTCGTCGGGTGTCCGGGACCGGGGTGGAACCGGTGGGTCCTGGGCCGGAATCTAGGAATCGGCCGATCATTCGTCAAGGCTTACGGATCAAATGAACTGGTTGATCGGATTGTGACCTTGCCGCCCCGGAGCGGCCGGGCCCATTATTTCCGCAGGTGAATGGCCCAAGAGGGAGCAATCGACCGGGTTCGGCCATTCGATCGGATCAGATCATTCGATCTGCCTCCCTTGACTCCGATCGACAAGCTGCTCAGGATGGCTGCCAGCCGCCCCCACCCTTCACGAGTCCGTGACCGGGCCGACCCACCGGGCCGTGACTTCCCCCTCCGAGGAGCCGTGCCATGCGCTCATCCGCGTTCCCCCGCCGCAGAGCCCTGCGTACCACCGCCGTCGCCACCGCCGTCGCGCTCTCCGTGACCCTCCTCGCCGCCTGCGGCAGCGGCGCCGGCGGGGAGACCACCGCCGCGGACGGCAAGCCCGTCGACCTCACCTTCTGGGGCTGGGCCAAGGGCACCAAGGAGGTCGTCGAGGCGTTCAACGCGAGCCACCCGAACATCCGGATCACCTTCGAGGAGATCCCCGCCGGGAACGCCGGCGGCTACGCGAAGCTCTCCAACGCCGTCAAGGCCGGCAACGCCCCCGACGTGTTCAACGTCGAGTACCCGCAGCTGCCGGACTTCGTCAGCCAGGGCGCCGTCCAGGACATCACCGGACTCGTCGGCACCGAGCTCAAGGCCAAGTACCTGCCGCAGGCCACCGAGCTCACCTCGCTCGGCGGCCGGACCTGGGCCCTGCCGCTGGACGCCGCGCCGCAGACCTTCTACTACCGCAAGGACCTGTTCGAGAAGGCCGGCATCACCGTCCCGAGGACCTGGGACGAGTTCCGCACCGCCGCCCAGAAGCTCAAGGCCGCCCAGCCCGACACCCGGATCGCCACCTTCTTCCCCGACGACCCCACCACCTTCGAGGCGATGGCCTGGCAGAACGGCGCCCGCTGGTTCGGCACCTCGGGCGAAGCCTGGAAGACCGACCTGACCGGGCCCGAGACCAAGAAGGTCTCCGCCTACTGGCAGCAGCTCGTCGACGAGGACCTCGTCCGCGTCCAGCCCTCGTTCAGCCAGCAGTGGACCGCCTCGCTGCAGAAGGGCGAGACCGCCGGCTACCTCGGCGCCTCCTGGGGCGGCGGCGTCCTGAAGTCCAACCTCGCCACCACCCCCGACGCCGCCGGCAAGTGGGCCGTCGCCGCCATGCCCAGCTGGGACGGCACCCCCGCCAGCGGCATGCTCGGCGGCACCACCTTCGCCGTCTCCAAGGACAGCAAGAAGGCCAAGGCGGCGGTGGAGTTCGCCACCTGGGCCACCACCACCCCCGAAGGCATCAAGGCCCGGATCGCCTCCGGCACCTCCTCCACCTACCCCGCCGCCACCGAACTCGTCCCCACCGCCGCCAAGGCGTTCAACAGCGAGTTCTACGGTGGCCAGGACCTCTACGGCCTCTACGCGCACGCCGCCGACTCGATCAAGTCCGGCTGGACCTGGGGCCCGGTGATGGGCCTCACCAACGGCTCCATCAAGGACGCCTTCGGCAAGGTGGCCGGCAAGGCCGGCACCATCGACGACGCGCTCACCACCGCCCAGCAGGCCACCCTCGCCGAGCTCAGGAACCGCGGGCTGAAGGTCGCCCAGTGACGACCCGCGCCACCGGCACCGAAGGCGCCACCCGGGCCGGAGGCACCTCCCGTGCCGAGGCCGCCGCCCGCGCCGCCGCCCACCGGCGGCGCGGGCGGTACGGGGCACCGGCCGTCCTGCTCGCCCCTTTCCTGCTCCTGTTCACCGCCTGCACCCTGGTACCGATCGGCTACGCGGTCCGGCTCAGCCTGTTCACCGAGCACCGCTCCGGCCTCGGCTTCGGCGGCACCGAGACCGTCTTCACCGGCCTCGGCAACTACACCCGGGCCCTGGCCGACGAAGCCTTCCGCGACGGCTTCCTCACCATCGCCCAGTACTGCCTGCTCTACATCCCGCTGATGACCGTCCTGGCGCTGTTCCTCGCCCTGCTCCTGGACTCCGCGCTGGTCCGCGCCAAGCGGTTCTTCCAGCTCGCCCTGTTCGTCCCGCACGCCGTGCCCGGCATCATCGCCGCGCTGGTCTGGATGTACCTCTACACCCCCGGCATCAGCCCCGTGCTGGACGCCTTCGAGACCCTCGGCGCCCAGCCCGACCCGCTCGGCCACCCGCTGCCGGCCGTGGTCAACATGGCCCTGTGGCAGTGGAGCGGCTACAACATGGTCATCTTCTACGCCGCGCTCCAGGCCATCCCCCGCGAGGTGCTGGAGGCTTCCGTCATCGACGGCGCCGGCCCGCTGCGGACGGCCCTCGGCATCAAGATCCCGTTGATCCGGCCCTCCCTCGCCATGGTCGGGCTGTTCACCGTCATCGGCTCGCTCCAGCTCTTCACCGAGCCGACCATCCTGCACGGCACCGCGCCCGGCGTGACCTCCACCTGGACCCCCAACATGTACGCCTACACCGCCGCCTTCGAGCGCGGGGACTACGGACTGGCGGCCGCCTCCTCGGTGCTGCTCGCCGTCGCCGCCGCCGGGCTCTCCTTCGTCGTCACCCGGGTCACCCGGTCCCGGTCCGAGCGCGCGCGGGAGGCCCGCCCATGAGCACCCGTCGTCCCTGGACCCTGTCGAAGGGCGCCGTCAACGGCGTGCTCGTCCTCGCCACCGCCTACACCCTGCTGCCGCTCGGCTGGCTGGTCACCGCCGCCGCCAAGAGCACCGCCGACCTGCTCGGCGGCCGCTCCCTGACCGCCGCCAACTTCAGTCTCGGGCAGAACCTGAGCGACCTCGCGAGCGCCGGCGACGGCATCTACTTCCGCTGGTACCTCAACTCCCTGCTCTACGCCGGACTCGGCTCCGTGCTCTGCGCCCTGGTGTGCGTGGCCGCCGGCTACGCCTTCCACGTCTTCTCCTTCCCCGGCAAGGAGAAGCTGTTCGGCCTGGTCCTGCTCGGCGTGCTGGTGCCCACCACCGCGCTCGCCCTGCCGATGTACCTGCTCGCCTCCGAACTCGGGATCGTCAACACCTTCTGGGCCGTGTTCCTGCCGTCCCTGGTGAACCCCTTCGGCGTCTACCTCGCCCGGGTCTTCTGCGCCGGCTACATCCCCGGCGAGGTCCTGGAGGCGGCCCGCACCGACGGCGCGGGCGAACTGCGCACCTTCTGGTCGATCGGCCTGCGGATGGTGATGCCCGGCTTCGTCACCGTCCTGCTGTTCCAGTTCACCGCCATCTGGAACAACTTCTTCCTCCCGCTGGTGATGCTCTCCGACAACCGCCTCTTCCCGGTCAGCCTCGGCCTGTTCACCTGGAACGCGCAGACCAGGGCCTTCCCCGAGTACTACCCGCTGGTCGTCACCGGCGCCCTGCTGGCCGTCGTCCCGCTCGTGCTCGCCTTCGTCCTGCTCCAGCGGCACTGGAAGGCCGGTCTCACCGCGGGGGCCGTCAAGTGACCCGCCACCGCACCGACACCGCCGCCGTCCCGGAGAACCCCATGACCGACCCCCGTCCGGCGGACCACGCACCGCCGGCCCACCGCCCCCGCGCCGTGCTCGCGATGCACCACGACCTCGCCGACCGGCTCTTCGACGCCCGCACCCTGGCCCGCCTCACCGACCTCGCCGAGCTCGACCCCGCGCTGGTGCTGGACGACTTCGGCACCGAGGGGGCCCGGGCCGCCCTCGCCGGGGCCGAGGTCATCGTCTCCGGCTGGGGCTGCCCGCCGATCGACGCCACCGTCCTCGCCGCCGCACCGCGACTGCGCGCCGTCATCCACGCCGCCGGATCCGTCAAGCACCACATCACCGACGCCTGCTGGGAGCGCGGCCTGCGGGTCACCTCCGCCGCCTGGGCCAACGCCCTGCCCGTCGCCGAGTACACCGTCGCCGCCGTCCTGCTCGCCAACAAGCAGCTGCTGCGGATCCGCCAGGACTACCGCGACCGCCGCGGCACCCCGCACGACTGGCAGCGCGGCTACCCCGACGCGGGCAACTACCGGCGCACCGTCGGCGTCGTCGGCGCCTCCCGGATCGGCCGCCGCGTGCTCGAACTGCTGCGCCCGCACGACCTCGACCTGCTGCTCCACGACCCGTACGTGGACGGGGCGGAGGCTTCCGGGCTCGGCGCGCGCCTGGTGGAGCTGGACGAACTCTGCGCCGCCTCCGACACGGTCAGCGTGCACGCCCCCGAACTCCCGGAGACCCATCACCTGATCGACGGCCGCCGGCTCGCGCTGATGCGCGACGGGGCCACCCTGATCAACACCTCCCGCGGTTCCCTCGTCGACCAGGACGCCCTGGTCCGCGAACTCCTCGCCGGACGCCTCGACGCCGTCCTCGACGTCACCGAGCCCGAGGTGCTGCCCGCCGACTCCCCGCTCTACGACCTGCCCAACGTGGTGCTCACCCCCCACATCGCCGGCTCGCTGGGCCGCGAACTGCACCGGATGGCCGCCGCGGCCGCCGACGAACTGGCCCGCTACACGGCCGGGCAGCCGTTCGCCCACCCCGTCCTCGCCGAGGACGCCCACCGCACCGCGTGACCCACGCGCCGACGGCCCGCGCACCGCACGCGCGCCGCACACGCACTCCCGCGCACCCGAACCGCCGGTCGGCGCCGCGGCGCGCCCGGCCCCGCTCCCGCACCTCACGAATCGGAGAACTCCCATGCCCCGCAGGGTGATCGGCATCGTCATGAACGGTGTCACCGGCCGAATGGGCTACCGCCAGCACCTCGTCCGCTCGATCCTCGCCATCCGCGAACAGGGCGGGCTGCCGCTCGGCGACGGCGAGGTGCTGTGGCCCGAGCCCATCCTCGTCGGCCGCAGCGCCCCCAAGCTCCAGGAGCTGGCCGAGCGCCACGGACTGACCCACTGGACCACCGACCTGGACGAGGCCCTGGCCCACCCGCTGGCCGAGATCTACTTCGACGCCCAGCTCACCCGGGTCCGCGAACCGGCGATCCGCAAGGCCGTCGCCGCCGGCAAGCACGTCTACACCGAGAAGCCCACCGCCGAGTCCCTGGACGCCGCGCTGGAACTGGCCCGCCTCGCCCGCGACGCCGGGGTGCGCCACGGCGCCGTCCAGGACAAGCTGTTCCTCCCCGGCCTGCTCAAGCTCAAGCGCCTGGTCGACAGCGGCTTCTTCGGCCGGATCCTGTCCGTGCGGGGCGAGTTCGGCTACTGGGTCTTCGAGGGCGACTGGCAGGACGCCCAGCGGCCGTCCTGGAACTACCGCGCCGAGGACGGCGGCGGCATGGTCCTCGACATGTTCCCGCACTGGCGCTACGTGCTGGACGGCATCATCGCCCCGGTCCGCTCCGTCTACGCCCACACCACCACCCACGTCCCGCGCCGCGTCGACGAGCAGGGCCGCCCGTACGCGGCCACCGCCGACGACGCCGCGTACGGCATCTTCGAGCTGGAGGGCGGCATCACCGCCCAGATCAACTCCTCCTGGGCGGTCCGGGTCGACCGCGACGAACTGGTCGAGTTCCAGGTCGACGGCACCGAGGGCAGCGCCGTGGCCGGGCTGCGCGAGTGCCGCTTCCAGCACCGGGCCGCCACCCCCAAGCCGGTCTGGAACCCCGACCTGCCCGCCACCGAGCCGTTCCGCGCCCAGTGGCAGCGGGTGCCGGACAACGCCGAGTTCGACAACGGCTTCAAGACGCAGTGGGAGCTGTTCCTGCGGCACGTGGTGACCGGCTCCGAGTACCGGTGGGACCTCCTGGAGGGCGCCAAGGGCGTCCAGCTCGCCGAACTCGGCCTGCGCTCCGCCCGCGAGGGCCGCCGCCTCGACGTCCCCGACCTGACGCTCTGACCCACTCACCGCCCCCGACCTCGCGCCCCGGCCTAGCGCCCCCGGCCGCCCTCAGCGATTGCGTTGACGCCATGACCTCGATCGACCTCCCCGGCCACGGCCGCCACCGGATGCGGACCCCCGCCCAGGTGCCCGCCACGGCCCCCGCCCCGGTCTCCCGGACCGCCTACGCCGCCGCCCACGTGGTCGCCGACCCGCTCGGCCCCAACTCCCCCGGCGCGCCCGCCCACGTGGACTGGGACACCACCCTCGCCTTCCGCCGCCACCTGTGGTCGCTCGGTCTGGGCGTCGCCGACGCGATGGACACCGCCCAGCGCGGCGCGGGCCTCGACTGGGCCGCCACCCGCGAACTGATCACCCGCTCCGGCGCCGAGGCCCGCGCCACCGGCGGACTCCTCGCCTGCGGCGTCGGAACCGACCAACTCGCCCCCGGACAGCACCGGTTGACCGACATCGCGGACGCCTGGGCGGAGCAGCTCGACGTCGTGCAGGACGCCGGTGCCCGACCGATCCTGATGGCCAGCCGGGCCCTCGCCGCCAGCGCCCGCGGCGCCGACGACTACCTGCGCCTCTACGGCGATCTGATCCGCCGCTCCGACCGGCCGGTGATCCTGCACTGGCTCGGCGAGATGTTCGACCCGGCCCTGGCCGGCTACTGGGGATCGGCGGACGTCGCCACCGCCACCACCACCGTCCTCGACCTCGTCCGGGCGCACGCCGACCGGATCGACGGCATCAAGGTCTCGCTCCTGGACGCGGACCACGAGGTCGCGCTGCGCCGCGCCCTGCCCGCCGGCGTGCGCCTCTACACCGGCGACGACTTCCACTACCCGGCCCTGGTCCGCGGCGACGAACTCGGCCACAGCGACGCGCTGCTCGGCGTCTTCGACCCGATCGCCCCGGTCGCCGCCGCCGCGCTGCGCGCCCTGGACGCCGGGGACCTCGACCGGTACGACGCCCTGTTCGCCCCCACTCTGCCGCTGGCCCGGCACCTGTTCGCCGCCCCGACCTACCACTACAAGACCGGCGTGGTCCTCCTGGCCTGGCTGGCCGGGCACCAGGAGCACTTCACCATGGTCGGCGGCGCGCAGAGCGGCCGCTCCGTCCCGCACCTGGTCGAGTTGTTCCGGCTCGCCGACGCCGCCGGGATCCTGCCCGACCCCGAGCTCGCGGCCGACCGGATGCGGCGCTACCTGGCCGTGGCGGCACCGCTCGGCTGACGGCACCCGCCGCCCCGCGTCCGCGGCCCTCCCCGCGCGCCCGACCCCGCGCCTCTCCGACCCCGCTTCTCCCCGACCTCGCGCGTCCCCCCGCCCCGGCACCTCCCGCCGCCCCGCCCGAAAGGAGCCCGGCACCGTGACCGGACTCTCCCGCCTGTCGCTCAACCAGATCACCACCAAGCGCTGGAGCCTCCCCGAAGCCGTCCGCGGCTGCGCGGACGCCGGGATCCCCGCCATCGGCCTGTGGCGGGACAAGGTCGCCGAGACCGGCCTCGCCCGCTCAGCCCGGCTCTGCCGGGAGGCCGGACTGACCGTCAGCACCCTGTGCCGGGGCGGCTTCCTCACCGCCACCGGCCCCGACGAACGGCGGGCCGCGCTCGCCGACAACCTCCGGGCCGTCGAGGAGGCCGCCGAACTCGGCACCGACACCCTGGTCATGGTCGTCGGCGGCCTCCCCGAGGGCAGCCGCGACCTGGCCGGAGCCCGCCGCGCCGTCGCCGACATGATCGCCGAACTCGCCCCGCACGCAGGGGACTTCAAGGTCCGACTGGCTCTGGAACCACTGCACCCGATGTTCTGCGCCGACCGCGCCGTCGTCTCCACCCTCGGCCAGGCGCTGGACCTCGCCGCACCCCACCCCGCCACCCAGGTCGGCGTCGTGGTCGACAGCTACCACGTCTGGTGGGACCCCCAGCTCCCCGAGCAGATCGCCCGGGCCGGCCGGGAGGGCCGCATCGCCTCCTACCAGGTCTGCGACTGGACCCTGCCGCTGCCCGCCGACGCCCTGCTCGGCCGCGGCCACGTCGGCGACGGACACATCGACTTCCGCACCCTCACCGACCAGGTCACCGCCGCCGGCTACACCGGCTGGATCGAGGTCGAGATCTTCAACGAGCGGGTCTGGGACACCCCCGGCGAGGAGACCCTGCGCACCCTGACCGAACGCCACCTCGCCCACGTGGCCGCGGCATGAGGATCGTCCTCGCCCCCGACTCCTTCAAGGGCACCGCCACCGCCGCCGAGGCCGCCCGGGCCCTCGCCGACGGCTGGCGCTCGGTACGGCCCGCGGACCAGCTGCTCCCGCTGCCGATGGCCGACGGCGGCGAGGGCACCCTCGACGCGGTGGCCGCCGCCCGCCCCGGCGCGACCGCCCACGAAGTCCCCGGCTGCGCCGGCCCCGACGGCCGACCCGTCCCGGGCCGGTACCTGCGGCTCCCCGACGGCACCGCGCTGGTCGAACTCGCCACCGCCAGCGGGCTCCCCCTGCTCGGGGACCGGCCGGCGCCGCTCACCGCCACCACCCGGGGCACCGGCGAGGCGATCGCCGCCGCGCTCGACGCCGGGGCCACCGCGCTGACCGTCGCCCTCGGCGGCTCCGCCTCCACCGACGGCGGCGCCGGGCTGCTCTCCGCCCTCGGCCTGCGCGCCCTCGACCGCTCCGGGACCCCCCTCCCCGACGGCGGCGGCGCGCTCGCCGCCCTCGCCCGGGTCGACCTCGACCGCCTCCGCCCGGCCCCGCCCGGGGGCGTCCGCCTGCTCACCGACGTCACCAACCCGCTGCTCGGCCCGAACGGCGCCGCGGCGGTCTACGGCCCGCAGAAGGGCGCCGGCCCCGCGGAGGCCGCCCTGCTGGAACTCGGACTGGGACGCTACGCGCGGCTGCTCGGCGGTGACCCCGGGCAGCCCGGTGCCGGCGCGGCCGGTGGCACCGCCTTCGGCCTGGCGGCCGCCTGGGGAGCCCGGATCACCCCCGGGGCGGCGGCCGTCGCCGACCTCCTCGGCCTGGACACGGCCCTCGCCGGGGCCGACCTCGTGATCACCGGCGAGGGCCGTTTCGACGCCACCAGCCTCCAGGGCAAGGTGGTGGGAGAGGTGCTCGGCCGCGCCGCCCGGGCCGGCGTCCCGGCCCGGCTGGTCGCCGGGGACTCCACCGACGTCCGGGCGCTCACCCTCGTCGCGCTGGCCGGCGACCCCGACGACGCGCGGCACCGGGCGCTCCACTGGCTGACCCGCGCCGGCGCCAGGCTGGCCCGCGCCGCCGCTCCCGGCCCGGCCTGACACCCCGTCGCCCCGATCGCGGTGACACAGCCGCGGTGACACAGCCGCGGTGGCACAGCCGCGGTTGGTAAAGGATTCCTCCTCACTCCGTCATTCATCCGCAAAATACACAGCTCGGGATCGGTCCCGAAAAGGGGCCTCTACGCACTGTTGTCATGCCAGGGTCCGGATGCGAGTATTGCGCCTGGGTGATCCGGACACAGATCGTCGAACTCCGGATGCCCTTGATCGTTGTTTCCGCAATGCCGAGCACGTCCACGGGGGTGGGTCTTTCACATCGGGGATGGGGTGAGGAGTGTGCGATCAAACGGAAGCAATCGTTCCGACCGTCCGGCCCGTCGGCCGGCCCGGCCGACGGTGCCCCGCGGTCTCGCGGAGGCACTCCGCGCCGGCCACGCCGCGACCCCCCGACAGCCCGGTGTCCTGGCCGCCCTGCGCGGTGAGGACTGGCACTGGGCCGGGGCCACCGGAGTCGCCGATGCCGCCACCGGGCGCGAACTGCGCCCGACGGCGGCCGTACGGGTGGCCTCGGTCACCAAGACCTTCACCGCGGCCGCGGTCCTGCGGCTGGTGGAGCGCGGTGACCTGACGCTGGCCGCACCGGTCTCGGCGCTGGCGTCCGGGCCGGTCCTCGGGGCCTTGGCCGAGGGCGGTTACGAGCCGGCCCGGATGACCTTGCGCCAACTGCTCCAGCACACGGCCGGACTGTACGACTGGGGAGGCGACCCCGCCTACGACGCGGAGGCGTTCGCCGACCCCGGGCACCGCTGGAACCGCCTGGAGCAGGTCCGCTGGGCGGTCGAGCACGGGCACCGACTCGCGCCTCCCGGCGCGGAGTTCCACTATTCCGACACCGGCTACGTGATCCTCGGCGAGGTGCTGGAACGCGTCACCGGGCGGCCCCTCGCCGCCGCCTACCGCGAGCTGCTGCCGCTCGGGGAGCTGGGCCTGGACTCGATCCACCTGGAGTCGCTGGAGCCCACCCCCGAGGCCGGCGCGGAGCGCGCGCACCAGTACGTGTCCGGTACCGACCTGCTGGCCGTCGATCCGTCCTGCGACCTCTGGGGCGGCGGCGGACTGGTCTCGACGATGTCCGATCTGACGGCGTTCGTCCGGGCGCTGTTCCGGGGCCGGGTCTTCGCACGGCCCTCCACGCTCGCGACCATGCTGGCGCCCGTCGCGGCGCACGGCGCGGAGGGGCGCGGCATGGGCGTCTACCGGATCCCGCTGGGGTCCGGGCAGTGGTGGGGCCACTGCGGCAGCTGGGGCGTGGTCATGGCGTACGAGCCGGACCGCGACCTCGCGCTCGCCACCACGGTGACGAGACAGCCCGAGGACCCGGACGAACGGCTCCACCCCGGACGGGTGCTCGTCCGGACGGCACGCTGAATTACCGGACAGTAAAAGCGCACGGAAATGTGCGTCGTGAAGAACATGTCATTGAGATAGAGCCGGTCATTGATACGGGCGCTGGCATTGAATCCATGAAACCGCACAGGACAGGCGGAGCCATGCGTAATCGTCCCCGCACAATCAGGACCACCGAGTCCCTGTTGGAGAACGGCCTCATCGACGAGGAGAGCCTGCCGGAGCTCCGCGACGTCGCGAAGCGGTACGCCGTGAGCATCACCGGGGTGATGCAGGAACAGATCGCGCACGTCGACGATCCGGTCGCCAGACAGTTCGTCCCGACCGGGGCCGAGCTCCTCATCACCGCGGAGGAGCGCGCGGACCCGATCGGCGACGACCCCTTCACCCCGGTCAAGGGCATCACCCACCGCTACCCGGACCGGCTGCTGCTCAAGCCGATGCACCTGTGCCCGGTCTACTGCCGGTTCTGCTTCCGCCGCGAGGTGGTCGGCCCGGGCGAGGGCATGCTCGGCCAGGCGGAACTGGAGGCGGCGCTGGACTACATCCGGAGCCACGAGGAGGTGTGGGAGGTCATCTTCACCGGCGGCGATCCGCTCATCATCGCACCCACCAAGCTCCGCCCGATCATGGCGGCGCTGGACGCGATCGAGCACGTCAAGGTGATCCGCTTCCACACCCGGGTGCCGGTGGTCGACCCGGAGCGCGTCACCGACGAGCTGGTGGACGCCCTCGCCACCGACACCCCCGTCTGGGTGGTGGTGCACACCAACCACAGTCAGGAGATCGGCTCGGCGGCGCGCGACGCGCTGCGACGGCTGAACCGGGGCGGTGTGCCGCTGCTCAGTCAGACCGTGCTGCTGCGCGGGGTGAACGACACCCCGGAGGCGCTGGAGGGGCTGTTCCGGACGCTGGTGGCCAACCGGGTGAAGCCCTACTACCTCCACCACGGCGATCTCGCCCAGGGCACGAGCCACTTCCGCACCAGCGTCGCCGAGGGCCAGGAGCTGGTCCGGCGGCTGCGCGGGCGGGTCTCCGGCACCTGCCAGCCCACCTATGTCCTCGACATCCCCGGCGGCCACGGGAAGGTGCCCATCGGCCCCTCCTACCTGGAGCCGGGCGAGGACGGGACGGGCGACACCCACGTCGTCACCGACCCGTGGGGCGAGCGCCACCACTACCCGCCGCGGGTCGCGGAAGCGACGACGGCGGCGGACCCGACGGCGACCGCGGACCCGACAGCGACCGCGGCAACGACAACGACGGCCGCAGCCACAGCCACAGCCACAGCCACCGAGGAGGATCCGACCCATGGCTGAGGACCTCGCGTCCCGGTCCGCGCCCACGCGCAGCCCCGGCAGCGTCGCCTTCGCCGACCCCGGGGGCGTCACCTCGGCACTCACCTGGTCCGCCCCCGAACTGACCGCCGGGCTGGCCTGGTCGGCCCTCACCCGCACCTTCGCCGCCGAGGCGGCCGGCCTGCGCGGCGACCATGTGAAGCTGCACGTCAACGGGGAGCCGGTGGCCGACCCGGACTCCTGGCCGACCACCGGGGCGGACGCCGCCGGACCGGCCGCCTGGCTGGACCGCCAGCGGACCTTCGGCGCGGACGACGACCGCTTCGTCTACGCCCGCGCGGTGCAGGAGCACGACCGGACGCTGTTCCGCGCCGTCGTCGAACTGCTGGCGCCCCACCTCTGGCGCCTCGGGCTGCCGCCCGGGCATGTCGAGGTCGAGGTGTTCCACGGCGCCTACCGCAACACCCCGGGCGGCATCCACCGGGAGGGCTGCACCAACCTCCACCTCGTCCTGTCCGGCCGCAAGAGCATGCACTTCTGGCGGGGCACGGACTGGGTGCCGGCCGGGACGACGGTCCGCGAGGACGTGGAACCCGAGTCCGAACTGCCGGAGGAGTACCTGCCGGACCTCGACCGCCGCTCGGTGCCGGAACACGGCCACGTCCTCACCGCCACCACCGGCGGCGGCTTCTTCTGGCGCAGCGGCATCTGGCACGTGGGCGAGACCCACGAGCCGTCCGTCGCGCTGAACATCGCCTCGTACACCCGGACCCTGGACGTCGGGGCGACACTCCTCCCGCTGTGGGGCGACCGGCTGCGGGGCGAGGTGCCGGCCGACTGGCTGGCCGACTACCGGGCGCACGTCGGGTCCACCGGCGACGACGGCGCGCTGCTCGCGCGGCTGTCCGCGCTCGGCATGCGGCCGGCCCCGCCCGAGGGGCCGGGCACCACGCCGCGCACCGTGCGCCGGGAGTCGTCGGCGCCGGTGCTGTGGTCGCCCGCCGGGCCGGGGCGGCTCACCGTCGCGGCCCTGGGCCAAGCGGCGGAGTTCGCCGACGGGCCCGTACCGCGCGGCTGGCTGGACGCGGTCCTCACCGGCCCTCCCGAGGCACACGGGACGCCGCCGGAGTGCGGGCCGCTGGCCCGCTGGCTGTGCGCGCAGCGGATTCTCGAAGCTCTGCCCGAACCGATGGAGGCATCATGACCGACACGTCCCCCGTGGACACCTGGCAGCTCTCGGACACCGAGGTGTTCAGCAAGTACGGGGACGCCTTCGTCCCTCGCCGGGCCGAGCAGACCGCCGCCGTGTGCGACCTGCTGACCGGGATCCCCGTCCCGCACGTGCTCGACCTGTGCTGCGGCGAGGGGCGCCTCTCGGAGGAGTACCTGCGCCGTGACCCGGCGCACCGGGTCACCGTGCTGGACCGCTCCCCCGAGATGCTGGCGCTGACCGCGAAGCGGCTGGAGCCGTTCGCGGACCGCCACGACAGCGTCGAGGCGGACATCGAGGACCGGTCGTGGCGCACCGAGGCCGGCTACGGCGGCGTGATGACCTCGCTGGCGGTCCACCACCTCGACGGCGAGGGAAAGCGCCTGCTGTACCGGGACATCCACACGATGCTGGTGCCGGGCGGCGTGTTCGTGATGGCCGACCTGGTGGAGCCGGCCGGCGCCTCCGCCCGCACGCTCGCGGGCGACCACTGGGAGGAGGCGGTACGCCGCGCCTCCGCGGAACAGTTCGGCGGCGACGAGGCCGCCGTCGCGTTCGAGCGGACCGAGTGGAACCACTACCGGCTGCCCGGCCCGGACCCGGTCGACAAGCCGTCCTCGGTGGCCGAGCACCTGGACTGGCTGCGCGAGGCGGGTTTCGTCGAGGTCGACGTGGTCTGGATGTACGCGGGCCACGCCCTGTTCACAGCGAAGCGGAAGGCGAACTGAGTGAGCGAGCAACCGAGCCGCACGATCCTGGCCAACATCGTCAGCGAGATCATGGCCGAGCAGCCGACGGACGCCTACCGGCGGGCGATGGCCGCCGCGACCCCGCGCAAGCTCTGGCAGGCGCGGCCGGGCGACTGCGTGGTGACGCTGGCGCCGTGCACCCCCGCGTTCCGCGACTACGTGGCCGAGGTCGTCGGCCTGGACGTGGACCGGGTCGAGATCGTCGCCCCGCCGGAGGTCCGCGGGGTGCACGCGCTGGACGTCGCCGCCGAGTTGGGCGCGATCGGGCGGATCGCCGACCGCCCCGAGCTGAAGCCGTTCGTGCTGGACGGACCGGTACTGGACTTCGGCCGCCGCACCGGGGTGCGGGTGCTGCCGTACACCCGGCTGCCGGAGGACGCCACCCTGGACGCGCTGCGTCTGATCAACACCAAGGACGGCTTCCGCCGGACCGCCACCGAGCTGGGGCTGCCGGTCGCGGACGGCGGCTTCGCCGAGACCGCCGCCGAACTGGCCGCCGCCCTGGTGGAGTTCCTGGCCGACCGGCCGGCCGCGATCATCAAGACCAACCGGGGCTCCAACGGCTTCGGCAACACCGTGATCCGGGCGAACGGGCCGGAGTCGGTCGAGCGGCAGGTCCTGGACGCCGTGTCCGGGCAGCCCGCGCGCGACTGCGGCTGGGTGTACGAGGAGTTCCTGCCGTTCACGGCGACGCCCAGCATGGAACTGTCGATCGACGACCGGGGCGCCACCGACTTCTACAGCTGCGACCAGCGCACCGTGAACAACGCCTGGACCGGCATGGTGACCCCGGCCGCCGAGGGCCCCCACCACGAGGAGCTGCGCCGCGCGGCCGCGGCCATCGGCGGCTGGCTGCACGGGCAGGGCTACCGCGGCATCTACGACGTCGACTGCGGGGTGTACGACGGCGGTTACGTCGTCACCGAGGCCAACGTCCGCCGCACCGGCGGTACGTACCTGGAAGAGCTGGCGCGCCGGCTGCGGCCCGGGGACTCCCCGGTGCACTGGCGGGCGGACGTCAGGCTCGGCCCGGACGGGCTGGACTTCGCGGGCGCGGCCGCCAAGCTTGCCTCGGCCGGTCTGGCCGACCCGGCGGCGGAGGCGCGGGCCGTGCTGACGGCGGACACCCGCCCGGTCGACGGCAAGTGGCGCTACCTGGTGGTGGGCCGGGACGACGCGGCTGTCGCCGAGGTCGAGCGGCAGCTGGAGCAGATCCTGGGGATCGGCTGATGCTGCACTCCGCCCTCCACCCGGGATTCAGCGCGGTCGCGGGGACCGGCCTGGTCGCGCTGCGCGACATCCCGATGGGAACGGTGCTGTGGGGACCGTGTCCGCGGTGCCGGACCTGGGACACCGCCGAGCAGCTCGCCCTCGCCCCGCAAGTGGTCGACTGGCTGGACGAGTTCGGCTACCGCCTGGCCGACCGGAGCCTGCTGCTCCCCTGCCGGGGCGCGCACCTGCTCAACCACTCCTGCGAGGCCACTGTCCTGGACCACGGCCTCGCCGGGGGCCTGGCCGTCCGCGACATCGGGGCCGGCGAGGAGGTGACCGGGGACTACCGCACCTTCCGGTACGACGAGCCGTGGGAGTTCGACTGCCGCTGCGGCGCCGGGAGTTGCCCGGGGTCGGTGCGGTCCTCCGGCGGCGCGCCGACGGCGGAACTGGCCGCGGAGTGGAACCGGCGGATGGCGCCGGCGCTGGCCGCCGCCACCGGCGTCCCGCAGGAACTCCCGCTGCGGGCCGGCCAGGTGGACGGAGCCCCGGCCGACCGCCCCGACCCGGAGGAGCAGCCGTGACCGCCGTGCGACCCGAACGGACCACCGGTGCGAGGTTGTTCAGGATCGAGGAGGTCCCCTCCCGGTCCTGGCTGCCGCTGCTGGGCGAACGGGACCTGTTCCTGCTGCCCGGCTGGATGGAGGTCGGGCCCGGCACCTACGGCGGCGGGCTGCGGGACGCCAGGGCCGCCCTGGCGGAACGCGACGGCACGGCGGTCGCGGGCACCGCCGGCTGGCTGTTCGGGCACGAGTGCACCGAGGACCTGTGCCGCCCCGACGTCCTGCTGGAGATCCCCGAGCCGCTCGGGGCGCCGCTGTTCCCGACCCTGCTGGCCGGCGGCTGGTACGACAGCCGGGTCGCGCACCGGCCGGGCGAGGCCACTTCGGCCGAACTCGCGGCCGTGGTCGACTCCTTGGAGGAGTGGGGGCGGTCGCGGGGCGCCGCCTCGGTCTGCTGGCCCAGCGTGGACGAGCGGGAACGCGACCTGGTCGCCCTGCTCGGCGGGCGCGGCTACCGGCGCTTCCCGCTGACGCCCCGGTGGGCGCTGGAGGGGCCGTGGACCGGCTTCGACGACTACCTGGACCGGATGACCAGCAAGCGCCGGATCTCGGTGCGCAGCGAGCGGCGCCGGGTCCGGGCGGCGGGCATCACCTGCCGGACGGTGCCGCTCACCCGGGAGCTGGCCCGGCCGCTGGTGGAGCTGGCGGAGGAGAACGTGACCCGGCACGGCGGCCGGGTCGACCTCGACCGCTACGCCGACTGGGTCGCGGCGCTGACCGGGATCGAGGACGGCCGGGCCGAGGCCCACCTGGCCGAGCGGAACGGGCGGATCCTCGGCTGCGTGGTGTCCAGCACCTACGCCGGGCGGGTGTACGCGCTGTTCCCCGGCTTCGACTACGCGTCGATCACCGGGCTGCCGGTCTACTTCGAACTCGCTTACTACCACCTGGTGGAGCACGCCGCCGCGCACGGCTACCACGCGGTGGAGTACGGCCCGGCGGCGGACGAGGCGAAGAACCTGCGCGGCTGCGTCGCCCACCGGCAGGCGCTGTGGATCCGGGGCCTGGACCCGGCGGCGGAGCGGCTGGTCGACGAACTCGCGGCCGAGGCCGCCCCCGGGGGCTCCGCCGACCGCGCCCCGGCCGGGAGCGGCACATGAGCCCGCCGACCGTCGTGCTCGCGCCCGGCGGGCCCGGCCTCGGCGGCGAGACCCTCGCCGGGCTCCCGCTGCCGCCCGACTGCCGGCGGCTGGTCGGGGCGGGCGACTGCGGGCCGGGCGGCGACCCGTTCGCCGTCCAGACCGACCGGCTGGTCCGGCTGATCGACGCGGCCGGCGCCGAGGGACCGGTCGTCCTCCTCGCCCACTCCGCCGGCACCCGCCCGGCCCTGCGCGCCGCCGCCCGGAGCCCCGGCGCCGTCCGCGCGGTGGTCCTGGTCGGCGCCCAACTGCGGGACCGCACCGACCATCCCGAGCTGCTGCGGGAGCGGTTGGACGCGCTCGACGGCCCGCTGCGGGAGACCGCGCGCCGGGCCCGGGCCACTCCGCCCGACCGGGTGCCGGCCGACGACGGCGAGCTGCGCGCGCTCCTGCTCGCCGACCTGGCCCTCACCTTTCCCGTGCTCGGACCGGCCCAGCGCGAGTTCCTGACAGCCTGCGAACGGAGCTGGGACCTCCACGCCGTCCGCGCCTTCCTCTCCGGGCGGGTGCCGGAGGAGGACCTGACGGCGACGGCGGCCCGGGTCGGCGCGCCGGTGCTGGTCGTCAACGGCGAGCGGGACCCGTGGGCCGGTGCCCCGTCGGGGCGCGAGCTGGCCGCCGCGCTGCCGGACGGCCGGGCCCTGACGGTGCCCGGGGCCGGGCACGTGCCGTGGCTGGACGACCCGGAGGCGGTGGGCCGGCTGCTGGCCCGGACGGTTGAGGAGGAGGCGCCGGCGTGAGCTACCGCAAGGTCCTGGCGGACCGGATCTGTGCCCAGCTCGCCCTGTCGACGGCGGTCGGCCGGTTCGCCCAGGTGATGTTCGACGTCACCGTGGTGATCTTCGTGGTGCAGGACCTGCACCGCCCCGCGGCGGCCGGCCTGGCCGTCCTGCTCGCCACCCTGCCCGGCCTGCTGCTCAGCCCGTTGAGCGGCGGCTTCCTCCAGGGCCGCAACGTCACCGCGTGGATGGCGGTCGACTACCTGATCAAGGCGGCCGCCACGCTCGGCATCGCCTTCGGCGCGTCGGCGGGCGCCGGGGGCATCTGGACCCTCTGGGGGCTGGCCCTGCTGTCCTCGCTGACCAGTGCCTTCGGCAACGTCGCCTTCCGCAGCTACGTCGCCCTCTCCCTGCCCGCGCCGCTGCGCGGGGCGGCCAACGGGCTCGACTCGACCGTCTCGGGCCTGGCCGCGATGGCCGGGCCCGCCCTGGCCGGGATCGCGGTCACGGTGTTCGGCGGCCGGCACAGCGTGGCGGTGGTCGGCGTGGCCTTCCTGGCCGCGGCGCTGGTGGCGGCCGCCTCGGGACGCACCACCCCGGAGGCCGGCGGCGAGGTCGGCCTGCGCAGCGCCGTCGAGGCCGTGCGCGGGATCCTGGTCCACCCGGTGCTGCGCGGTCTGACCGGGGTGTACTTCCTGTACCAGGTCGCGGTCGGTGTGCTCGTGGTCTCGCTGCCGCTGCTGGTCTCGGCCGGCTTCGGTGCCGCCCCGTCCTGGACCGGCACCAGTTGGTCGATCGCGGGGGCGCTGGGCATCGTCTCCTCGCTGGCCGCCGGGCACCGGATCACCGACGGCGCGGAGCGCCGGTACCTGGTCCTGGGCGCCGCCCTGACGGCGCTCGGCCTGGCGGGACTCTTCCTGCACCCCGCCGTGGCCTGGCTGGCCGCGATGTTCGTGCTGCTCGGGGTGGCGGTGGGGCCGATGGACGTCGGGCTGCTCGGTCTCCGGCAGCGACTGCTCCCGGACACCGGGGCGACCGCGACCCTCGCCGTCTCCGCGAGCCTCAACATGGCCGGCTATCCGGCCGGGGCCATGGTCGGCGGTCTGACGGCCGGTCTCGGGCTGGGCGCGCAGACCGGGGTCGCCCTCGGGTGCGCCCTGCTGTCCCTGGGCCTCTGCACCCGGCTGCCGATGGTCTCCGCCGGGTCCGGATCCGAGTCCGGGTCCGTACCGACCGACGGGCCGACCGACGTACCGATCGACCGGACGGCCGACCGGACGGCTCCCCGGGCGGCCGAGTCCTCCGCCGCCCCGTAGCGGTCCGCACCACCCCCTCCGGTCGGCCGGTGAGGCCGGCCGGAGCAGCGCACCTCGTTCCCTCTCGCACCTTTCGATCTGTCACTTCCGATGGAAAGGCAGGACCATGGCGACAATTGGAGTCATCTGCACGATCCTCGTGTGCCCGCACGGCCTCGGCGGACCTGCCGGGGCCGCCGGGACCGGCCCGTCCAGCGCCACCCCGGACAGGCCGTGCGCGCCGGGAGCGCGGTCATGATCCCCCGGACCGCCGACGGCGCCCCCGCCGCCGGCGCCGGTGCCACCGCGCTGCTGCTCGCGGAGCTCACCAGAAACGGACGGATATCCCTGCGGCTCGCCTGCTCCCGGCTCACCACCTGGGAGTCGCTGCTGGTGCAGCACGTGCTCGGCCGCGGCGACGTGGAGTTCCTGGCCGCGGGCCCGGCCCCGGCCCCGGCCCCGGCCCCTGACGGACCGGCGGGCGCGGCCACGGTCACCCTCACCCGCTCGCCGCTGGCCGGCCTGTCGCTCTGGGCACCCGGCGAACCGCCCGGCCCGGAGGCCGAGCGCGTCGGCGGCCTGCGGGTCCCGGCCGAAGTACTGGACGCGGTGGGCGAGGAGACCCGGGTGGTCGAGGCCCGGGAGGCCGCCGACCGGTACGAGGCCGACACCCTCCTGCGCACCTGGGAGAAGAACGGCGAGCTGGACGAGCGGCTGGCCCGGCTCGCCGACTGGGTCGAACGGGTGGAGAGCGTCTACATCCTGATCGGCCGGGACGTCTTCTCCAAGTCCGACGCGGGCACCAACACCCTCACCCGGCAGGGCCTGCTGACCGGCCTCCGGGCGTCCCCGGTCGACGACTGGCGGCCGGCCGACCGGCTGTTCGTGGTCCTCGCCTACTGCCTGTTCGTCAGCGGCCGTTCGGTGCGCTTCGAGGAGTTCAACGGCCTCCAGCTCTCCGCCACCGGCCTGCGCGAGTTCCTGCTCGACCGGCACGCCCAGTACTGCGCCGCGCTCGACCGCGGACCGGGCAGCGCGACCGGCCTCACACTGCTCGAACTCGCCCAGTTGGTCCGCGAGTTGATGCACGACGTGGACCGTTCGGAACTGATGCGCTATCGGCGGATCAACGGGCTGACCTTCGTGAAGAACGAGCGGCTGCTCGACTTCCCGCTGCCCCGCGACCCGGTGACGATGCCGGAACTGGTCGCCCGGCACGGCCGGCTGAACCTCGGCGTGGCCCCCACCGGCGACGTCCGGGCGGACCTGCGGGCGATGACCCTGGCCGCCGTCGCCCTCGACGCGACCGCCGAAGCGGACCCCGGACCGGAACCCCCCGCCCAGGGCGCGGTCGGCGAACTGCTGGCGGCCGTCGTGCTGTCCTCGATCGTGGCCACCGACGCCGACTACGGCATGAGCAGCTCGGTGCGCGATCTGTCCGGGCTGCGCGGCGTCCGGCCCGGCAGCCCCGACGGCGTCCTCGCCCTCAAGAAGGGCGACTTCTTCTGCTGCTGCCTGCCGCACCCGACCAGGATGGCCGGGGTCGGCGACGAGACCGCGCCGATCCTGTGGCGGTCCGCCCAGCGGATGATGTACAACCGCTGGCACTTCGCCCCGGGCGAGTACGACCGGGCGGAGATCCCGGAGAAACGGCACTACTTCTTCCCGCCGCAGGTGCCCGACATCGCGGAGCACGCCGAGCACCACCACGGCGGCCATGTCGCCTCCCGGGTGCGGTACACGATCCGCGCGCCCGGGGCCCAGGTCTGGCACCCGCCGTTCACCGTCTTCGGCCACGGCTACCGCGGCTGCTACGACATCCGGCTGGTCCGGATGGAGGGCCCGCCGTTCACCACCGCCGAGCTCGCCGAGGCGGTGCGGCACTGCTCCCTGGTCGACGAGCTGTGGCGCACCCTCGCCCAGGGCCTCCAGAGCGGCACCCTGCACGTCCCGCCGGTGGCCGGCTTCGACCGGTCCTGGTACGAATCGCGGGGCTGGGAGCGGCTGCGCCCGTTCGGGCTCGCCACCCGCACCCCGGCGGCCCTCACCCCGGTCGTCCTCGCCCCTGCCACCCGGACCGCGGTCAGGGCGGACCCCGTCTGACCCGGTGGTGGGGGCGCCGGGCGGGCGGGGGGGGGGGCCCCCCCCCCCCCCCCGGGTAGTGGGGGGAGTACGGTAACCGGAGCCCCCCCCCAGCGGGGATGAGGAGAACGACGGGGGTGGAGTCAACTC
>NZ_JBIWIF010000026.1:0-92182 GCF_044764505.1 Kitasatospora sp. NPDC094019 | reverse complement strand
TGTCGTCCTTCTTCTGCGAGCAGCCGGCCAGTGCGGCGGTCGCCACGGCGAGGGTGAGCAGCGTGGCTGCGGTGGAACGACGGGCGGACATGCGGACTCCGGGGCGTGGTCGGTGGCGTCGCGGCCGGCCTGCGGACAGCATGCGGACGGTGGCCGGGAAGATTAGGTGAACCTTACTAAGGGCTCCCTAATTCGTCTACTTCGATGTAGACGTTCACCTGGCGGGGTGTGGCGGTCGGATCAAGTCCGCTGGTGAGGTGGGTCGGTGGGCGCGGGCCTCTCGGTCGAGAGATGGGTGTCGGTCGATCTGTATATGCAGTCAATCGACATATGCAGAGAGATGGCCTATGTTGATCCGCAGGACGGACCGGCGGCTCCGGAGAACGGACGAGCCGTGGGGTGGGCATCCGCCGTCCGTGCGAGGCCCGGCACACCGTCGGGTCGACTGCTTCCCGTGGGAGGACCGCAGTGCATCACCGTTCCCGTACACCCGGACCCAAGCTGCTCGGCATCGCGATCGCCGCCGTACTCGGTCTCGGAGTGGCCGTGCCACCCGCGTTCGCCGGACCGGTCGGGGGACCGTCCGCCGACGCCGACCCGGTGCCCGGACTGGTCGCCGGATCGGACACCGCCGCTCCGCAACTGATCACCGGCCTTGCCGAGGCGGCCCCCGGTGACAATCCGGCCGAGGCGGCCCGCGCCCACCTGGCGGCCCATCAGGACCGCTACCGGATCGACCCCGCACAGCTCGCCGAGGCCGGCGTGGAGCGCGCCGCCGACGGCCGGCGCACCGTCAAGTTCGAGCAGCGGTACGGCGGCATACCCGTGTTCGGCGCCAGGTACCTGGTCCACCTGGTCGGCGAAGGCGCCGGGCGGCGGGTCGAGTCGGCCGGCGGCAAGTACTTCACCGGCCTCACCGCCCCGACCGCGCAGACCGTCCCGGACGAGGCGCTGCGCCGACTCGCGATCGGCGCGGTCCAGGATCCGGCGGCCCGAGCGGGCGTCGCGGCCGAGGACCACGGCCTGGTGGTGCTGCCCGGCGGCGCCGGCCGGCTCGTCCGCCATTTCACCGTGCGCGGGAGCGATCCGGCGGTCTGGGCGGCGAAGGCGCAGGAGGTGTTCGTGGACGCCGCCGTCGGGGAGGTCGCGCTCTCCTACGAGGTGCGCGCGCCGTACCCGCTCGGCGCCCCGGTGGCCGCGGCCGCTGCTCCGGCGGCGGGCGCCCCCGCCGTCGAACCCGCCACCGGTACCGCCCCCGATGCCCTCGGCCGCCCCGTCCGGGTCGACATCGGCCGACTCCCTGACGGCACCTACCAGTTGGTCGACCTCACCCGCCCCGCCACCGTCACCACCTACGACGCGGCCGGCCGGGAGGTGATGGACTTCGACCGCACCCTGCCGCCCGACGCCCGCCCGGCCGCCTCGGCGAGCACCGACTTCCCGGCCTCCACCGGCACCAGCGGCGCCACCGACGCGCACCTCAACGCCGCCGCCGTGTACGACTTCTACCGCGACCGCCTGGGCCGCGACGGGATCGACGGCAAGGCCGGACCGATCACCTCCGTCGTCAACGTCACCAGCTTCGGCGAGCCCCTGGACAACGCCTACTGGGACGGCCAGAAGATGATCTACGGGGGCGCGAGCGGCAAGTACCGCCCGTTCTCCGTCGCGCGCGACGTGGCGGGTCACGAGATGACCCACGGCGTCGTCAAGTACACCGCGGAGCTGGTCGGCCTCGGCCAGTCCGGCGCCCTCGACGAGGCCCTCGCCGACTACTTCGGCAACGCCATCGAGGTGACCAGCCGGAACATCCCGATGACCGACCCCAGGGCCGCGCTGCTCGGCGAGGACCTCTGTCGCACCGGCACCCCCGAGGCGTGCGCCGGCCGCCGCATGGACGACCGCCGTACCACCGTGGCCGACTACGTCGGGGCGCCGGCCGGGGTCGACAACGGCGGCGTCCACCTCAACTCCACCGTCTTCTCGGGCGCGTTGTGGGACATCCGGCGCACCCTCGACCCGCTTCTCGCCGACCGCCTGGTCTACCGCGCCCTCGCCGAGTACCTCACTCCGCTGGACGACTTCGTGGACGCCCGCAACGCGGTCCTCGCCGCGGGCCGTGCGCTCGGTCTCGACCGCGCCCGACTCCGCACCGTGGCCGGGGCGTTCGACGCCCACGGGATCAAGGACGGCTGGCAGCGCCGGATCGGCGTGGACAGTCGGCCGCTGCTGCGCGAACTCTCCACCGAGAGCATGGCACCGGACGTCGCGGCCGGCCGCTGGGTGGCGGCCACCGCAGGCAAGGGGGCCAGGGGAAGCATGGCCGTGTACGCGGGTGCCGTCGGCGGCTCCGCCGAGCCCACCCGGCTCAGCCCGGAGGACGGCCGCTCGCACGGCTGGCCCGCGACCGACGGCACGACCGCCACCTGGGTGGCGATGGGCGCGGGGGCCGACGGCAGCTGGGGCATGGAGGTCCTGGCCCGGCCGCTCGCCGGCGGCCCGGTGCGCAGCGTCCACCGCGGCGTGAACCAGTACCTCCGCGACGTCAAGGTCTCCGGCGGCGACATCGCCTTCCTGATGACGGACCAGGCGACCGGCCGCGGCGGGCCCGCGATCTCCCGCGACGGCGCCCCGGCGGTGCCGATCGCGCTGCCGGAGGGCCACGGCGCCGCCGGTCTCGCCTTCCAGAACGGCCTGCTCGCCTGGACCGAGAGCTGGCAGGCCGGTGAGCGGACGGTGAGCGCGCCGACCGTCTACTCGCTCGCCGCCGGCAAGGTGGTCGCCCAGTACGTGGTGGACGACCCGAACACCACCTCCGGGACCGACGTCTCCGGTACCCGCCTCGTCGGCGGGCGACTGCTGTGGGTCGAGACACCGTTCGACCCGGCGAAGGGCAGCGTGATCCGCTCCGGCGCGCTGGACGGCTCCGGCGTGACCGATCTCCTGCCCGCCGGCCCTCGGCCCGGCACCGGCACCGGCGCCGAGCCGCGCCGGATCGCGGGCTTCACCGCCTCCGACCGGGCGGTCACCTTCGCCGACGCCGCTCGCCGGGTGACGGGTGGCACCAAGAACGCCGACCTGCCCAAGGTCTGGCAGTTCCCGCTCACCGGTGGCACCCCCGAGCGGATGTCCTGCAACCGGGGCGGTCAGTACTCCCCGGTGGCCGACCGTGGCACCCGGGTGGTCTGGCTGGACGCCACGGCGGGCCGCACCGATCTGGTCGTGCGCGAGCGCGCGGCCGGCACCTGCTGACCGGAGGCGGCTGCCCCGAGGTCCGATCCAGGGCTTCCGACCCCGAAGGCCCGGACCTCGTCCGCCCCGGTCTCCCGCCCGGCCGCCGCATCCCCGCGGCGGCCGGGCGGGTCCCTGTCGTCACCGGGCCTCCGCTCCCGGTCCGCCGCTCCTGGTCCCGGTCGCCGGCCCGGGGCGCCCATCGGCGCCCCGGTGACCGGGCCCTGTCGTCCCCGCGCTGTCGTCCCCGTCCTTGCCGTCCCCGTCCTGGTGACCGCGCTCCGGCGGCCGTGCTCGGGAGGCCGTGCTCGGGAGGCCGTGCTTCGATGACCGTGCTCGGGAGACCGCGCACCCGCACCGTCGGCGGCTCGATCCCGCACCGGCCTTGACCCTCTCTCGGCCGAGCCGACATCATGAGCCGTCATGTTCTGACTCCGCCGTCGGGGGAAGTCCGGTCCAATTCCGGCGCTGACCCGCAACGGTAGGCCGCCGACGGCAGTCGGCGGCGAGCCCGAGTACCCGTCGGCGGAGGTGTGTGTCCCCTCCTCCCGTCGTGGTCTGCGGCCAGGGGCTCCCGGAGCCGTCGGGCAGTTTGCCCCGCACGGTCGCCGGTGGCCGCCCGTGCGTCCAGGCCCGGAAAGGCCCCGCATGCCCGCCTCCGCGCTCCGCCACCGCCCGCTCCGCCTGCTCGCGATATCCGCACTGGCCCTGACCGCCGCCCTTCCGGCCACTGCCGCCCATGCCGCCACCGCCGCGGCCCCCGTGGCCTCCACCACCGGTGCCACCGGCACCTACCGCCCGGACGCCGCCGCAGCGGGCTGGCTGGCCCGTCAACTCGTCGACGGCGACCACTTCGAGTCGGTCTTCGACGGCACCGCCTACCCCGACCAGGGCCTCACCATCGACGCCGTGCTCGCCTTCGCCGCCGCCGGCAGCGCCGACCAGGCGGCCGCCCGCGCCACCGCCTGGCTCGCCCGGCCCGACATCCTCGGCGGCTACCTGGGCGACGGCACCACCGAGGCGTACGCCGGTGCCACCGCCAAGCTGCTGCTGGCCGCCGAGGTGCGCGGCGCCGCCCCGGCAGCCTTCGGCGGCGTCGACCTGCCCGCCCGGCTGCGATCCCTGCTGACGCCGAGCGGCCGCTTCTCCGACCGCTCCCAGTGGGGCGACTACAGCAACGCCTTCGGCCAGTCCCTGGCCCTGATCGCCCTTCAGCGCACCCCCGGCGGGGCCCCGGCCTCCGCCGTCGACTTCCTGGCCGCCGCCCAGTGCGCCGACGGCGGCTTCCCGGTCGCCTTCGGCCAGGCGACCTGCACCGCCGACACCGACGCCACCGCACTCGCGGCCCAGGCCCTCGCCGCCACCGGCCGCAGCGCCAAGGCCAGGGCGGGCCTGGACTGGCTGACCGCCCACCAGAACACCGACGGCGGGTTCGCCGCGGCCGGTGCCACCACCTCCAACGCCAACAGCACCGGCCTGGCCACCTCCGCCCTGCTGCCCGGCGGCCGGCTCGTCAGCGGCCTCAAGGGCTGGAGCAGCCTGGTCAAGCTCCAGCAGGGCTGCTCCGCCGACCCCGCCGTGCGCGGCGCCGTCGCCTACGACGCGAGCGGCTTCAACCCCGCCAACGCCACCCGGGCCACCGCCCAGGCCGTGCTCGGCCTCTCCGGCCAGGGCCTCGCCGGCCTCAGCGCCCACGGCGCCCGCCCGTCCGCCCCCACCCTGGCCTGCCCGGCCCCGGCCGCACGCCCCTGACGGTCGCCCGCCCGAGACCGCGCACCGCCGCCCGCCGCACCAGAGGAGCACCTCCATGACCACCTCCACGAACACCTCCCCTCGCCCCACCCGCCGTACCCTCGGCGCCTTCGCCGCCGCCGCGGCCCTCACCGCCGGTCTGCTCGGCGTCTCCACCGCGACCGCCCCGCCCGCCCGGGCCGCCGCCTGCACCGGCACCTCCGGTGTCACCGTGGTCGTCGACTTCACCGCCCTCGGCGGCGGCATCGAGACCGGCTGCGCCCCGGGCGACCCGGCCAGCGGCCTCGCCGCGATCACCGGCGCCGGCTTCTCCTACTCCTTCCACCCGCGCTTCCCGGGCTTCGTCTGCAAGATCAACGCACTGCCGACGACCTGCACCAACCCCACCGGCACCGCCTACTGGTCGTACTGGCACGCCCCGCACGGCGGCCCGTGGACCTACAGCAGCCTCGGCGCCGGCTCCTACAACCCGGCCCCGGGCGAGGTCGAGGGCTGGTCCTTCGGCGCCGGTGCCCAGCCGGGCATCACCGCTCCCTGACCGCGGACCCGCTCGACGCGTTCTCCGTGCGGGCGCCCGGCCGACCCACAGGCCGGGTGCCCGCACGGCGTCCGTCGGACGGATCACGCCCTGGCGGCCCGGCCCGGGCGTGCCCTACGTGCCGGGCGTCCTCGGGGCCTCCAACTCCACGTGGTGGACGGTGAAGCCGCCCCGCAGCACCGGGGCGAACGGGGCCGGGGCCATGCAGGTGCCGACCACCGGCTGATAGGGCTTCTGGTCGGCGTCCAGGTCGAGGTTGACCACGCCCCAGGAGAAGCCGAGCCGGGCGCCGTCGCGGCCGCTGCCCTGGTAGACGCTCAGACCGATCCGCTCCTTGGAGCCCCCGGCGCCCGAGCTGATGACGGCGGTCAGGGTGGCGACCGGACCTCCGGTGCTCAGGCAGTCCACCTCGGCCTCGGCGCTGTAGACCGTCCCTGAGGCCGCGTCACGGTGCGAGTAGCGGACCGTGCCCACGGCGTCGGTGGGCAGTCCGTTGGGCGAGTTGGTCCCCGGGAGGGGGCGGGAGTACGGCTTCGCCCGGGCGTCGACGGTGAACCGGATCTCGTCCTCCGGGGAGAAGGCGTACCAGATCCGGGCGCTGCCGCTGACGGTCGCGGGCCGCGCGGACCGGTCGCCCCGCCCCTCGGGCGCGGAGCCCCCGGACAGGGCGTCCGCGGAGGCCGGCGCGATGCCGGTGAGCGCCGCGAGCGCCAGCCCGGCGGCAGCGGCGGCCCTGGCCGTCCGGACAGTGGCACGGTTGCGGGTACGGATGCGGAACATGGTGGATCTCCCTCCCCGGCGGCCCGGTCGGCCGCCCTCTCGATGCCCCCAATCCTGGTCGCGGCACCCCCACCCGCACATGTGCAGATCGGCACATCTATCGGACCCGGCAGGGCATTCGACCCCTGCCGAACGGCAGGGGTCGGGGCAGAGGCGGATGCTCGATCAGCTCGTGCGTCGTCCCGTGCTGCGTGATTCCGTGCCGACCCGCCGGCGGGCCGGCTGCCGGTGCCGCGGCTCCGAGGCCGGGCAGCAGCCCAGGGGCGGACGGTCGGTGGTGGGGGAGGGCCTGCCGTCGGGACCGCCGCGGTGGTCCCGACCGAGCGCCGTCGGGGCTGATCGGAGTGCTCGTGCTCGTACTCGGCCGAGCAGGCGGACTCTGCGGGGGTCTGCTGCGAACCGGCTCGGCCGGTTGGAAGCCGGACGTCGAAGCACGAGGTCAGCCGGTCGCGACCGGGACGCCGGTCGGGCGGCCGGCCAGGAGGGCGGCGATGTGGTCGGCGCAGCGGACGGCGGCCTCGGCCATGGCGCCGCGGGTCATGCCGGCGACGTGGGGTGTCAGTAGGGCGTTCGGGAGTCCGAACAGGGGTGAGGCGAACGCGGCGTGCTCGTGCTCGAAGGTGTCGACGGCGGCCGCCGCGAGCGGGTGCCCGGGGTCGCGCAGAGCGTCGGCCAGGGCCTGCTCGTCGACGATGCCGCCCCGGGCGGTGTTGAGCAGGATCGCGCCCGGCCGCAGCAGCGCCAGTTCGCGGTGGCCGATCAGGTCCCGGGTCCGCGCCGTGAGCGGCAGGTGGACGGACAGCACGTCGCTGGTCGTGAGCAGTTCGGCCAGCGAGTCCACGCGCCGGACGCCGTCCGCCTCGGCCGGGCGGCGGCCGAGGCCCCGCACCGTCATGCCGAGGGCGCGGGCGCGTCCGGCCAGGGCGTGGCCGATCCGGCCGGTGCCGAGGATGCCGAGGTTCAGTTCGGACAGCGCCCGGGCCGGTGCCGCCGGACTGCGCCAGTCGCCCCGGTGGGAAGCCGCGTTGTGGCCGACCAGGTCCCGGGTCAGGGCGAGCAGTTGGGCCAGGGCGAACTCGGCGACCGCCCCGGCGTTGGACCCGGGCGTGTGGGTGACCACGACTCCGTGGCGGGCGGCGGCGGTGAGGTCGACGTGATCGGTGCCGGCCCCGGCCCGGCCCACCACCCGCAGCCCTCGGGCGGCGGCGCCGGCACCGGCTGCGGAACCGGTCGCGGCGGCGAGGAAGGCGGCGCGCAACGGCACCCCGGCCCGGGACTTGACGGCCTGGTGTCCGCCGCCGCGAAGGGTCTCGGTGACCAGGGCGGCCTCGTCGAAGGGGTCGAAGTCGGTGAACTCCACCCGCCCGCCCCAGGCGGCCCGCGCGGCCGCCCGGTCGGTGACCCGCCGCAGGTTCAGGGTGACGGCCAGGCCGTGGCCGAGCAGCCGCTCCAGCTCCACGCCGAGGAGGTCCCCGGGTGCCGCGTCCAACAGCAGGATCCGATGCGGCTCCAACACGCCCCCCACGCTCCCGGCCGGGGCCGCGCGAGCGTGGCACGGCACGCGGCGGCCGACCGATGATCACCGGCACGGTCACGCTACAGCGGACCGGGACCGGGACTGGAGCCGGGGCACGCGTTGCGCTGTCGGCGTACGCCGCGTACGGGGCGTACGGGGCGTGGGGAAGGAGCCACCGGGCCGATGTCCGAGGGGTCGGAGCGCCGAGGCGCGAGGCGGCGGTGATGGACGGAGCGGGGCCGTCGGACCGGCAACGCCGGGTCCTGGCGGAGATCGCGGGTGATCCGGGGGTGGACCGCCGCCTGGACCGTGGGCTGCGGACCATGCGCCGCGTGCCGCCGACCCGTGTGACCCGTGTGACCCGTGGGACCCGTGCGGTCCGGGCGCTGGACTCCGCCTCCCGGTGCCGAGGCCGGTGCGGGACGGTCGGGCATCCCCGGTTGTCGGTGACTCCGGGCGCGCGTTGTTCGCCCCCGCGTCCGGCCCCGGGAGGGCGGACTGCGGAGCCGGAAGAGTAAACCTGGGCAAAACAGAGTGAATCGACCCGTGCCGGGTATCAGAACCAGTGGAGCGACCGAGCGGCATCGCGGGTCACTCCTGCGCCCTCACCGGGCGCCACCTGGACCGTTGCTTCTCGAAGAAGCCGGGCAGAAGGGAAGAGGGGCCGCAGTGCGCGGGCGACCACGCCCACCCCTCTCGCGGTCCGAGGCGTTCCCGCCGCCCAGGAGATTCGCCGTGTCCATGATGACATCGGCGGTCGGCCACCGGGCCGGTCCGCCGTCCGCTTCCTCCGACGTTCAGCCGCCCCTGCCCTGCGCCGACCAGCCTCCGGCCCTACCCGCGGACCTCCCCCCGCGTCCCACCGAGGCGCAGCTGCGCGCCATGGGCAAGACCGAGGCGCGCGAACTCAGCGACGCGCTCTTCGATCGGCTCGCCGGGCTCGCCCGCGAGACGCACGCCTACAGCTACGTGCGCGGCACCATCATCGAACTCAACATGCCGCTGGTGCGGTTCATCGCCGGGCGCTTCCGCTACCGCCAGGAAGACATGGACGACATCCTCCAGGTCGGCACCGTCGGCCTGATCAAGGCGGTCGACGGCTACGATCCGGGGCGGGGCGTCGAGTTCGTCACCTACGCCATCCCCACCATCGCCGGCGAGATCAAGCGCTTCTTCCGCGACACCTCCTGGCCGGTCCGGGTGCCACGCCGGATGCAGGAGTGCTACCTCGCGGTGGCGCGCGGCTCGGACCGGCTGGAGCAGGAACTCGGCCGGCTGCCGCACCCCCAGGAGATAGCCGAGGCGCTCGACCTCGATCCGGAGGAGGTCGTCGAGGGCCTGATCGCCGGGCGGGTCTACCGGCCCGACTCCCTCGACGCCCTGCGCGAGCAGGACAGTGACGAGCCCGGCAGCGCGCTGCTGGACCGGCTCGGCTCCTGTGACCCGGGCATCGAGCTCGCCGAGTTCCGCACGGCCGTGCGGCCCCTGCTGGGACGGCTGCCGCGGCGCGAGCAGATGGTGCTCGAACTGCGGTTCTGGGAGGACCGGACCCAGTCCGAGATCGCGGAGCGGATCGGCGTCTCGCAGATGCACGTGTCCCGGCTGCTCTCCACCACCCTCGCCCACCTGCGCGAAGAGCTGGACGACCACGACCCGCCGGTCCGTCGCGATACTGCCGACCCGGTGGCCTGCCCGGACCGCGCTCCCGCCTGAGATCACTTGGGCCCGGGGGTCGACAGCCCCGGTCGCGCGGACCGTCCGACAACGTTCTCCCCGTCCCGTGTTTCCGGCCTCCCGCAGCGGTTAGCCGCATTGCGGGGGGCCGGACACGTGAAGGGAGACGAGCGCGGTGGCATCGCTACTACCTCCAGGCCGGCGCCACCCGTCGTGCCGGTCGCGCCGCTCGGCCGCACGCCGCCCCCTCGCCGGGGCGAACGCCCCGCACCTGCGCGCACACACCGCCACCGCCGCCCCCGACCTCCGGCGCCCGGCCCGTCACCGCGACCGCGCCGGGGCCGAACGGCTGCTCCACGACGACACCCTCGCCCCGATGCGGGCGGCCCCGTCCGGGAGCGCCCGAACCCGGCCCCGGCACCCGGACCCGGCCGCCCGCACCGAACGAACAGGAGCACCCGCTATGGCCCGCCGCCCGCCCCGACCACCCGCCGCCGGCACCATGAGTGCCCCGGACGAGCCGGTCGGCCTCACCACCCGCGCCCGGCCGTGGGCCCGCGGCACCGTCCTCGTCCTGCGCGGGGAGCTCGACCTGGACTCGGCCGCCGTGCTGCGCGAGGCGCTCGACCGGGCCCTGTCCGCCCCCGGCACGGTCGTCCTGATCGACTGCGGCGAACTCGCCTTTCTGCGATTCGACCGGCCTCTCCGAACTGCTTCATGCCGTCATCAGGGCGCGGGACAGCGGCAGCCGGATCGAGCTCGCCCGGCCCCGGCCGATCGTCCGGCGCGTTCTCGAACTCACCGGTGTCACCGACGCGTTCCCCGTCCACGACGGCTTGCCGTGACCGCCGCGCCCCACTCGGGGACGCGGCTCGCCGCGTCCCACTCGCGCACTCCCGGACCGGTGGGAGGCATGGACGAGCGACGCGACGAGGTCGGGCGCGCGATCGAGCGGCTCACGTGTCCCGGAGCCGTGGCCAGCCGTTGCAACGGGCGCTCCCACGTCTTCACGGGCACCGTGACCGGCAGCCTCGATGCGTACGAGGCACGAGGGCAGCGTGTGGCACGAGGCACCATGGGCCCGGTCCGTCAGCGTGCCTCCAGCACCTCGGCCCGCTGCGTGAGTTCCGCCGCGATGTGGTCCCAGTCCGGGCCGTGCAGCCGCAGGTTCTGCGCGGCCTCCCGCAGAAGGGCCGGCTGGTCCGGCCGTTGCAGCAGCACGAGCCGGTAGGCGAGGTTGCGAATCCGCACCGGGAGCCAGCCGTCGGCCACGTACGGGCAGAGCTCTCGCAGCATCGAGAGGATCGCGTCCGCGTCGGCGAACGTCAGCTCCTCGATGAAGTTGTGCTCGTCGTGCTCTTGAGCGCACGCCGGTGTCGGACGGTACTCATCTCCGTACAGACACCGAGCGTGCTCGGTCAGTGTTCCGTGCATGCGCCGCAGCCTACGACGTCGTGATCCCCGGGAGGGGACGCGGTCATCACGGTCCCGAGGCGCGGGTGTGGCGTCATGGCGAGAGGGCCGGTCCGGGCCCGTCGTCCCCGCCCTTCTCTCCCTGGGCCGAACCCGACGGCACCTCCCCGTCGAGCGGCTCGCGCCACCGGACGGGCCCGACCGCGATCTCCTCCCGGTGCTCCGACGACACGGGCCGCAGGAACGGTGGGGGAGTGGAGACGGCGCGGGGTTGTGGACGCGGCGGGGCGGTGCCGGGGCGAAACGGTGTGACGACGTTCGGCGGGCGCCGTTCGGGGAACCCGCAGGGCCGGGGGCCGGGCCGCGCAGGCGGAGAGGGAGACTGACGGATGAGGCAGCAAGGACGGATCGTGGCCGGTGCACGTGCCCGGGCGCTCGCGGTGCGCGGGCGGGCGTGGGCGGTGACCAGTGGGCAGCGTCCGCGGGTTCTGCCCACGCTGGGACTCCTGCCGCCGGTGCTGCTGGCCGGAGGGCTCGCCGCCGAGCCGGCGCCGGTGCTGTGGGCACTGGTCGCGGGCTGGCTGCTGGCCCTCGGCTGCGTCGGTCTGCTGCTCCGCGGCCTGGCCGGGAGCGGTGGCCGGACTCGGGCGGCGCGCCGTTCCGGGGCGGGGGTGAACGGGCGATGAGGCGGCTGCCGCCGACCGCCCGGGGGCCGCTGTCCGCCGCTGTGCCGGACCTCGTCACCGCGGTACCGCCCGACGGCACCGCCCGCCCGGACCCGGCCGGTGGCGGCGACCCCCGGGGCGAGGACCACCAACTCGCGCTCCACCTCTGCCACGAGCTGCACGACCGCGGGTTGCCGGGCCTGCACCCCGACCGGGAGTGGGACGCCGGGCTGCTCCGGATGCGGCGATGCGGCGATGCGGCGATGTGCCGCACCGGCGGGACTCCGGCTCCGGCCGGCGCACCGCAGCGGAGCGGTGGCGGGGGCTCGTCGTCCGTGGAGCCGGGCCCGCCTCGGTCGGGGCTCAGTTGTCCGCGGCGGCCATGGTCTCGCGCACCGTCATCAGGCACGGATCGCAGTAGCGGTCCGGTGCCCCGAGGGGCGTCTCGATGCCGTTCGGCACGACCCGGCGGGACAGCTCCAGCTGCTGCCCGCAGAGTGCCGTGGACGCGTCGTCCTTCGACACCACGTGCCACATCAGACCCGAAGGTTCCTCGGCCGCATCGGTCTCGGCCCACATCTCGTACACGACTGCCTCCCTGAGCAGGGGTTCGGGCTCTCTCATGCAATCCCGGGCCGCGTCGGTCGGCCACCGGGTGGCACCCACTGGGACGGTTCCGGGGTTCGGAGGTTTGGGCGGGGCTTCCCGGGGCGGCGGGCTTCGGGCCATCCGGCTGGTTCGAGTGGTTGGGGTGATTGGGGTGGTTCGGGTCCCGAGTGTTGCCGGCGTGCCGTCGGGGCAGGCGCGCGGTCGGGGCAGGGAGTACCGGCCCCGACCACAGGGCGAGCAGCAGGGAGGCACCTGATGGGCATGGTGAAGGAATCGGTCGACGTCGATGTGCCGCTGCACGCGGCCTACAACCACACGCGGCCTACAACCAGTGGACCCGCTTCGAGGAGTTCCCCCGCTTCATGGAGGGTGTCGACCCGGTGACCCGACTGGACGACCGCCACAACCACTGGCGGACCAGCATCGGGGGTATCAGGGTGAGCCTGGCCATGGACTTCCGGCCCGAGGGCCGGGCCGAGCGGGCCGGTTCCGCGACGGGCCTGGTCGACCGGAAGGTGAAGGGTGACCTGCGGCGGTTCAAGGACTGCGTCGAGGATCGGGGACGGGAGCAAGGAGGCCGGCGGGGACGCATCAGCCCGAACTGGGCCCGGGCGCGGCGGCAGCCGCACCGCCCCCGGTTCCGTCGGTGGACCGGGGGCGCGGTCGTGCCCGCCCGGTCCCCGGGGGGAGTCGGGTCCGTTCCGCGCCGACGGCCCGGTCGTTCGAACCCCGGCGGTTGTCCGGCGGTCCACCGGGTAGGCGTCGGGCGTGGAGCACTTCGAACCTCCGGCGGACGGCGACGCCGGCGCGCACGACGCGTCGGCGTACGACCTCTGCGACCACTGCGGCCGGGCCCTCCTCGCCGAGGACCTGCTCGGCGCGCTCGTTCCGGACTCCTCCGCCGTCCACGCGTCCGACCCGGAGCTCGACGGCAAGCGGGTCGTCACCGCGTGCTCGGCCGAGCACCTGGGGATGCTGGTCGCGGTGTACCGCAGCCGCCCGTTCGTCCCCGAGGAGCAGTTCGCGGCCAAGGTCTGCCGCACACTGGCCGACTACGACGAGCCGGTGTCGCTCGGCCTGGTCGCCACCATGAGCGGACTGTCGGAGGAGCAGGCCCAGCAGGGCATCGACTGGCACAACGCCCGGGCCCGGGAGTGGCGCGCCCGCTACGGGGACCCGGACGGACCGGACGGTCCCGGCGCCCCGGACGGAGCGATCGACCCGGACGACCCGGACGGTCGGTGAACGCTCATCCGGCCGGGCCCGCGCCGATTCCCCGCCGCCGCCGCGCGTGGCACGAAGGGGGACGGGTAGCCGCGGGGATCCGGGGCGCACGCACCGTGCCCCGACCGTCGCCCCGGGCGGCGGCCGATCGATCCGGAGGAGCACCATGACCCACCACACCAAGGCCCTGGCGATCGTCACCAACTACGGCGTCGAGCAGGACGAACTCCTCGTCCCGGTACGCCATCTGCGCGACGACGGCGTGCGCGTCGACATCGCGGCGGTGGAACCGGAGGACATCCGCACCCTCGTGCACGACAAGGAACCGGGCGCGACGGTGCGCCCGACGCACACCCTGGGCGAGGTCGACCCGGCGGACTACGACCTCCTGCTGATCCCCGGCGGCACGGTCAACGCCGACACGCTCCGCCTGCGGAAGGAGGCGGTGGACCTCGTGCGCGCGTTCACCGGTACCGGCCGGCCGATCGCCGCCATCTGCCACGGTCCGTGGCTGCTGGCCGAGGCCGGCGTCGTCGACGGCAAGCGCCTGACCTCCTACCGCTCGCTGCGCACCGATCTCACCAACGCGGGTGCCGAGTGGACGGACGCGCCGCTGGTCGAGGACGACTCGGGCGGCTGGCGCCTGGTGACCTCCCGCGACCCGGACGACCTCGGGCCCTTCACCCTGGGCATCGACGCCGCGCTGCGGGGCACCGAGGCGGCCTGACGCGCGCGCCGCGGCCGCGGTTCGGCAGGGCGACGATCGGCAGGGCGACGATCGGCAGGGCCGCGGTTCGGCAGGGCTACGGGGAGTCCTGCCGCCCCGCGACGCCGTGGCCGGTGAGCCGGTCGCGGACCGCGGCGATCCCGCCGAGGCCGGGCGGCAGGCCCCAGACCGGGGCGGTCGCGCAGGGTGGGCGGGACGCCGCGAGCCGCCCGCCCCGGTGCCGCAGCTCGGCCGCCGGGACGGCCACCCGGACCAGGGGGAAGAGCCGTTCGTCCTCCCCGTTCAGGTGGGTCCGGAGCAGGACCAGCAGTGAGCCGGTGCAGCGGACCCGGTCGTCGGCGGCCAGGCGTTCGTCCATGGCGCGGGACAGGAGCCGCCGGACCGTGGCATGGGTGTGCCGTGCCGCGTCCGCGAGTGCCCGGCCCGCCGGGAGGTGGCGGGCGACCAGGGGATAGAAGTACCTCTCCTCGGCCGTCAGGTGCTCGTCGAGCAGGGCGCTGAGCTCCGCCAGCAGCCGACGGTCCTCGACCACGGCGTGCCCGTTCCGCGCGTGGACGCGGTCCAGCCTGCGCAGCAGGGCCTCCAGCGCGCGGTGTTCGACGCACAGCTCTCCCAGAAGTCCGTCGTGGCCGTTCATGATGCCTCCGTACCGCCGGGGTGTGCGTCGTTCCGTCCGACTCCGGCGTCTGCCCGGATCGCGGCGTTCCAATCGCACCGAGGCAGCGGACGGCCGTACGCGGAGGGGAGAGGGAGGGGGTCCGCACCGATTTCACCCGGGCGGCCCGATTCCGGGGAGGCGGGGCGGGTACGGAACCGGCCGTCCGACCCCGCCGAACGCGCCCCCGGAGGCATCCGTGCCCGATATGAACGGCCCCTACAAGCCCGGCACCCCGTGCTGGATCGACCTGATGGTGCCCGACCAGCAGGCGGCCCTCGACTTCTACGGCGAGGTGTTCGGCTGGCAGGGCGAGGTCGGACCCGCCGAGCAGGGCGGGTACGCGGTCTGCACACTGAAGGGCAAGCCGGTCGCCGGGATCATGAAGGCGATGAACCCGGACGGCAGTGTCCCCGACCCGATGCCGCCGACGGTGTGGACCACGTACCTGTCCACGGACTCGCTCGACGCCGCGCTCAAGACCGTCACCGACGGCGGTGGCTCGGTGATGGCGGGACCGATGGATGTCATGGACCTCGGGCGGATGGCCGTGATCGCGGACCCGACCGGGGCCGTCGTCGGCCTCTGGCAGCCCGGGACCTTCGACGGCGCGGGCATCGTGAACGAGCACGGCGCGCTGATCTGGAACGAACTCGCCACCCGTGACCGCACGGCCGCCGCGGCCTTCTACTCCGCCGTGCTGCCGGTCACCACCGGCCACTCCGAGGCGCCCGGTGCCGAGGCGTACATCGAGTTCAAGGTCGACGGTCGCGCGGTCGGCGGGATGATGGACCTGTCCACCTTCCCGCCGGGGGTTCCCCCGCACTGGCAGCCGTACTTCAACGTGGACGACGTCGACGCGATCCAGGCGGCGGTCGTCCGCGCCGGCGGCACCGTGCTCACCCCGGCCTTCGACATGGGCGGCAACAGGCTGGCCGTGCTCGCCGACCCGCAGGGCGGAGCGTTCTCGGTGATCACCTGGCCGACGCCGGAGGATCCGGCCGGCTGACGGCGGCCGTCAACCGGCCGGGCGCCGGGACGGGCGCACCCGTACGCCGCGGACCGGCGGAAGGTGTGACGATCCGCCGGACGCTGCGGCGTACGGGTGGTCGAGGAGCCGGCGGATCAGTCCGGCGGCTCCTCCGGCTCCGGCGCCCCCGCCGGGGCGCCGGAGCCGTCCGGCCGGTCGGAGCCGGCCGCGGGGGTGGAGCGGTTCGGATCGGTGGAGCGGTTCGGATCGGCGGCGGCGTGCTCCGGTCCCTCCGCCGGGTCCTCGTCCTGATCGCGATCGGGCGGAGGAGCGCCCTCACCGGTCATCCGCGACTCGGGGGTCTCGGTCCGCACGGGCGGGTCGCGGGGTTCGTCCGCCGACCTGTCCGGGGTGGTCATGTCGGTCACCTCCGATCGGGGCCGTCGTCCGCGCGGGGTCAGTCCTTGCCCGCGTCCTTGATCTTCTCGGCCGCCTGCTTCAGGTCGCTCTTCATCTGGGTGCCGCGGCCCTTGGCTTCCATCGTGCGATCGCCGGTCGCCCGTCCGGCGACCTCCTTCGCCTTGCCACGGGCCTTCTCGGCCATGTTGCGCATCTTGTCGTCGGTGGCCATGGGTCCTGCCTCCCTTTCGATGGACGAGCCGGTGCCCGCCCGACCCGCGTCTGCCCCCCTCGGGCCTATCCATGCATCAGCCCGGCGGCGGAACGGTGGCGGTCAGCCGGGCCAGGCCGTCGACCACGTCGGCGGGCCGGTGCCGCAGCGGGTTGTACCGGGGCCGGGCGGCCGACGCCGGGCCCGCCTCAGTCGAGGGGACGGCCGCGGGGCCGGTCATCGTGGTGCCGCCGCAGCTGGAGGACCGGCAGGAGCAGCCAGCAGGCCGCGAACCAGGCCGTCACCGCCCCCGCGATCCAGGCCGCCGCCGCGCTCCCGGTCGCGACCCGCAGCAGCAGGAGCAGCGCGGCGCCGATGGTCAGCGCCAACTGCACCAGGCCGATCACGACCAGCCGGGCCGCGGCGTCCACCAGCTCCGGCTTGAGCCGGTGGCCGGCGAAGAGTCGGTGGTAGGAGACCGGCGCGGTGAGGGCACCGGTGGCGAGCGCGCCGAGGACCACGGTGACCACGTAGAGCCCGCGGTCGAAGTCCCCCAGCTCGGCGAAACGCGGCATGAAGACGACGCTGAGCAGGAAGCCGAACAGGATCTGCGAGCCGGTCTGCGCGACCCGGACCTCCTGGAGCAGGTCGCCCCATCGGCGGTCGGCGCGTTCGTCCGCGGACTCCCGCCGCCCGGTGCGCTCGTGGGCGGGGTCGCCCCGCCCGGTTGTCGCCGGTGGCATCCGGCTCGCCTCCGTCCGTGCCCGGAAATCCCGGGGCGGCCGCCCCGGGGTCCGTCCGTGCCGTGTGCCGGCCGTCCGGTGCCCGGGCGGCCGGCACACCACCGGCGGTGCGTCCCGGTGGTGCGCTCCTCCTGGGTCCACCTCGCGTGTAGCCGCGCCGGGCCCGGGCAAACGCGGGGCATGGACGTGACGACCCGGCCGCCGCCGACGCGGTCCTGCCCGGTGGTCGACCGGACGGTGCCCGCAGTCCGCGCGGTCCGGCCCGGCGCGCGTCATCATGGTCCGGACGGCACGAGGCCGTTCCGACCGGACCGGGAGCAACGCATGCAGCTGTCCGCCGGGGACGCGGGGGACGCGGGGGACGAGGGGGACGAGGGGAGCAGGGGCAAGCCGGAGACGGAGGGGGTCGCCGGTCCCGCCGGCGCGACCGGAAACCGGTCTCCGCGTGCCGACGATCCGGGGGAACTGCGCATCGACGTGCGCCGAACGGGGCCGGTGCGGATCGTGTCGGTCGAGGGAGAACTCGACCGCGACTCGGCGCACGGTCTGCGCACCGCGCTGGCCGGACTGTCCGAGGACGGCGTGACCCGGATCCTCGTCGACCTCACCGGGCTGGGCTTCTGCGACTCGACCGGTCTGAACGTCCTGCTGCGGGCCCGGCAGGACGCCGAGCCGGCCGGTGTCGCGCTGGAGCTCGCCGGGCTCCGTCCCGCCGTGGTCCGGCTCTTCGCGGTCACCGGCGCGGACACCGTCCTGCGGATCCATCCCAGCGTCGCCGCCGCGCTGGCGGCGGACGGCGGCCCGGCGGGTCCGACCGGCCCGACCGGTTCCGGTCGTCCTGACGATCTCGGGCCCGCGGCACGTGAGCAGCCATGACGACCGGCCACGGAACCGCCGCCGCACCGGATCGGGACCAGACCCGGCGGTTGCCGCTGAGCAGCAGCGTGGGCGCCGTGCAGCGGTGCCGGGACTTCAGCCGTCAGGCCCTGCTCGACTGGCACTGGCTGGCCGTCGACGGCGCCGAGTGGCCGGACGAGGAACAGGTGGCCGTCTTCGAGGACGTCCTGCTGATGGTGTCCGAGCTGGTCACCAACGCCTGTCTGCACGCCCCCGGCGGTCCGCGCGAGCTGCGGCTGCGCTGGGACACCGTCCGGCTGCGGGTGGAGGTCAGCGACGCCAGCCCGGTCCCGCCGGAGCTGCGTCCGTTCGCCGATCCGGGACAGCCGGGCGGCCACGGCCTGCGGGTCGTGGACCGGCTCGCGCGGGCCTGGGGTTCGCGGCCCGAGGACGGCGGCAAGTCGGTCTGGCTGGAAGTGTCCTCCCCTCTTGGCCACCCCGTCTGAAGCGGCGGGGAGAACGAGAACGACGGGGAGAACGAGAACGAACGGAAGGGCCCGGACCGCCGCAACGGTCCGGGCCCTTCACGTCGGCTGACGCCGACCCGCTCCGGGGCGGCTCAGCCGCCGAGCGGCCGGGGTTCCGTGGACGGGCCCGGCGCAGGCTGCTCGGGCGGGCCCGGGTCGGGGCCGGGCGGCGGGAAGGGCGGTACGGGCGGCGGTGCCGGGTCCGGCATCGGCCGGGGCGCGGGGTCGGGGTGCGGGAACGGTTCGGTGTCCGGATGGACGGGGGACGGGACGGTCATGGCGGTCGGACCTCTTTCCTGGTGTCGTACGGGTTCTTCCCGGGGGCCTCGGTGTGGGCGGGCGGTCCCGGCCCGTACGCCGGTGCTCACCCGAACGGCTCAGAGAGCGGCAGTGGACCGGCGGCGCGAGCAGACCGGAGCAGAGCGCGGCGGTCCGGAGAGGCCGAGCCGTCAGTGACCGAGCGCCCGGGCCAGCTCGCTCTTGTTCATCTTCGAGCGGCCCTCGATGTTGCGCTGCCTCGCCTCGTTGTACAGCTGGTCGTAGGTGGGCCCGCCGGCGCCCCGGTGCGAGCGCAGGCCGCCCCGGCGGGCGGAGGAGATGTCGTGGGTGGAGCTGCGGCTGGCGGTCCTGGACTCGCCGTGCCGGGCGCGTTCCTTGTTGACCGTCCGGGCGGCGATCTCCTCGGCGCGGTCCTCGCTCTCCCCGCGTTCCAGGGCGCTGTCCTTGATGTGCTCGTACTGACGTTCCCGCTTGGGGCTCGATCCTCGGGGCATGACCGCACTCCTTTCCGCTGGCCGCGTCCTTGCCCGGGTGCGCCTACCCGGCGACCCGGAGGCAAAACGGGGCCGCCGGTCCCCCCGCCCCGGCCGCCCTTCCCGCCCCGCCTGTCACCGGCGGCGGGACGGTGGCACAGTGGGAGGCGGGGCGGCGCCGCCGCTCCCACCGGCCGGGGCCGCCGTGGAGCGGTCCGGCCGTGCGGTCGATCCGGGCGGTGGACGGATGGACGAGCGCCGAGCGCCGGATTCCGCAGCGGGCCCTACAGCCCGTACGGGCGGCGGGGACCCGGGGCACGACCCGGGACCGAGCCGGCCCGAGCAGCCGGAGCAGGTCCTGCGGCAGCTCCTGGCCGGGCTGACGGCCGTCCGGGACGGTGACTTCCGCACCCGGCTGGGGCCCGACCTGCCCGGCGTGCCGGGGGAGATCGCCACCGTGTTCAACGGCATGGTCGAGCAGCTCGCCCGGGTGACCTCGGAGGTGACCCGGGTGGCGCGGGAGGTCGGTTCGGAGGGTCGCCTCGGCGGCCAGGCACACGTCCCCGGCGCGGCCGGGACATGGCTCGACCTCATCGGCGCGGTCAACGCGATGGCCGGCGACCTGACCCGGCAGCTGCGCAACATCGCCCAGGTGACCACGGCGGTGGCCCGGGGCGACCTCACCCAGAAGATCGAGGTCGACGCGCGCGGCGAACTCCTCGAACTCAAGAACACCGTCAACACGATGGTGGACCAGCTGTCGGCGTTCGCGGACGAGGTGACGCGGGTGGCGCGGGAGGTCGGTTCCGAGGGGCGGCTCGGCGGCCAGGCCGACGTCCGGGACGTCTCCGGCACCTGGCGCGACCTCACCGAGTCCGTCAACGTGATGGCCGACAACCTCACCGCGCAGGTTCGGTCCATCGCCGAGGTGATGACCGCCGTCGCGGAGGGCGACCTCACCCAGAAGATCCGGGTGGACGCCCGCGGCGAGATCCTTCTGCTCAAGGAGACCATCAACACGATGGTCGACCAGCTCTCGGCGTTCGCCGACGAGGTCACCCGGGTGGCGCGGGAGGTCGGCACCGAGGGCGACCTCGGCGGCCAGGCCACCGTCCGGGGCGTCTCCGGAACCTGGAAGGGCCTCACCGACAACGTCAACGTGATGGCCTCCAACCTGACCGGCCAGGTCCGCTCGATGTCCGAGGTGGCCACCGCCGTCGCCCGGGGCGACCTGTCCCGGAAGATCACCGTCGAGGCCAAGGGCGAGACGGCCGCGCTCGCCGACGCGATCAACACCATGGTGGACACCCTGTCCGTGTTCGCCGACGAGGTGACCCGGGTGGCGCGCGAGGTCGGCACCGAGGGCACCCTCGGCGGACAGGCCCGCGTCCCCAACGTGGCCGGTACCTGGAAGGACCTCACCGACAACGTCAACTTCATGGCCCACAACCTCACCAGCCAGGTCCGCAACATCGCCCAGGTGACCACGGCCGTCGCCGAGGGCGACCTCACCCGCAAGATCGACGTCGACGCCCGCGGCGAGATCCTGGAGCTCAAGAACACCGTCAACACGATGGTCGACCAACTCGGTTCCTTCGCCGCCGAAGTGACGCGAGTGGCCCGCGAGGTCGGCACCGAGGGCCGGCTCGGCGGCCAGGCCGAGGTCGAGGGTGTTTCCGGCACCTGGAAGCGCCTCACCGAGAACGTCAACGAACTCGCCGGCAACCTCACCCGCCAGGTGCGCGCCATCGCCGAGGTCACCGGAGCCGTCGCCGCCGGCGACCTCACCCGCTCCATCAGCGTCGACGCCTCCGGCGAGGTCGCCGACCTCAAGGACAACGTCAACTTCATGGTCGAGTCGCTGCGCGAGACCACCCGCGCCAACGAGGAGCAGGACTGGCTCAAGACCAACCTCGCCCGCTTCACCGGCACCATGCAGGGGCAGCGTGACATCCGGTCCGTCGCCGAGCTGATCACCGACGGGCTGACGCCGCTGGTCGGGGCCCAGTTCGGGGCGTTCTACCTGGCCGAGGAGGGGCTGGAGGGCATGGTCCTGGCCCGGATCAGCGCCTACGGCCGCGCGGCCGACCCCTCGGCCGGCACCGCGTCGGCCGACTCCGCACCAGTGGACGCCGCGCCGGCCGACGGCGCCGCCGGTCCACCCGCGCGGGTCCGGCTCGGCGAGTCGCTGGTCGGCCAGGCCGCCCGCTCCCGGCGCACCGTCGCCGTCGACGACCTGCCGCCGGACTACGCGACCATCGGCTCCGCCGCCGGCACCACCCACGCCCGGTCCGTGCTGATCCTGCCGATCGCCCTGGAGGAATGGCTGCTCGGCGTCATGGAGTTCGCTTCCGTCCACCCGTTCAGCGCCGTCCACCGCGACTTCCTGGAGCAGTTCGCCGAAGTCTGCGGCGTCAACCTCGGCACCTTGCTGGCCAACGCCCGCACCGACGAACTGCTCGGCGAGTCCCAGCGGCTCACCACCGAACTCCAGGCCCGCTCGGAGGAGTTGCAGGAGGGGCAGGAGGAGCTGCGCCGCTCCAACGCCGAACTCGCGGAGAAGGCCGCGTTGCTGGCCGAACGCAACCACGACATCGAGGCCAAGAACCTGGAGATCGAGCAGGCCAGACAGGAACTGGAGGAGCGAGCGCGGCAGTTGAGCCTCACCTCGATGTACAAGTCCGAGTTTCTGGCCAATATGAGCCACGAACTGCGCACCCCGCTCAACAGTCTGCTCATCCTGGCCCAGCTGCTCGCCCGGAACGCCACCGGCAACCTCACGCCCAAGCAGGTCGAGTACGCCGGTGTCATCCACTCGGCCGGCTCCGACCTGCTCCAGCTCATCAACGACATCCTCGACCTCTCCAAGGTCGAGGCCGGGAAGATGGAGTTCAGCCCCGAGCCCTTCCCCGTGCAGGAGCTGTTGACGTACGTGGAGTCCGCGTTCAAGCCCCTGGCCGACCAACGGGACCTCGCCTTCCGGATCCGCGTCGGTGACGGCGTCCCCGGTGAACTCGTGACCGACCAGGCCCGGTTGCGGCAGATCCTGCGCAACCTGCTGTCCAACGCGATCAAGTTCACCGACAAGGGCACGGTCGAGCTGCGAATCGAACACGTGGCGGCCGACGAGCTGCCGGGCGAACTCGGCCAGGCCGAGGCCGCGGTGGCCTTCCACGTCGAGGACACCGGGATCGGCATCGACCCCGCCCACCTCGACAGCATCTTCGGTGCCTTCCAGCAGGCCGACGGCACCACCGCCCGCCGCTTCGGCGGCACCGGGCTCGGCCTCTCCATCAGCCGCGAACTCGCCCGACTGCTCGGCGGCGCCCTCACCGTCAGCTCCGCCGCGGGCCGGGGCAGCCGCTTCACCTTCTTCCTTCCGCTCGCCCACCGGGACCGGGCGGGCACCGGTCCGGAGGCCGTGGCCCGGGTCCTGGTGGTCGAGGCCGAGCCGCCCGGCCTGCTCACCCTGCTCGCCCGGACCGCCGCCGAGGCGCACGGGGACGACCCGCGGGTGGAGGTCATCGGCGCCGGCACCGAGGCGGACCTGCGCGCCGCCCTCGCCGAGGGTCCGTACCGGTGCGCGGTGCTCGACCTCGCGCACGCCGCCGAACTCGCGCCGCTGCTGCTCACGGCGCTCCCGGAGGGCACGCCCGTGCTCGGCCGCCAGGGCGGGGGCGATCCCGCCGGAGGCGACCCGGTCGGGGTCACCACGGCGGCGATCGCCGGCCTGGAACTCCCCTCGGGACTGGACGGGTTGCGCGAGCGTCTGATCACGCTGATCGGTGGACGACCCCCCACCGGGGCCGAACCCGGCGAACACGCCGGCCCCGCCGACGAACCGCTCGCCGGACGCACCGCGCTGATCGTCGACGACGACGTCCGCAATGTCTTCGCCCTCGCCGCCGCCCTCGAACAGCACGGCCTGACCGTCCTGCACGCCGCCGACGGCCGCGCCGGGCTCGACCTGCTGCGCGCCCACCCGGAGACGGACCTGGTGCTGATGGACGTGATGATGCCGGGCCTCGACGGCTACGCCACCATCGCCGCCATCCGCGCCGACGAGCGGTTCGCCCGGATCCCGATCGTCGCCGTCACCGCCAAGGCGATGGCGGGCGACCGGGCCAAGAGCCTCGCCGCGGGCGCCGACGACCACGTCAGCAAGCCGGTCGACACCGCGCTGCTGCTGGAGCGGATGCGGCACTGGCTGGACGTGTCATGACCGACGGCCCCCGGTACGGCGGCCGGTCGGGTGCGCCGGGCGAGCCGCGCGCACCCGGTGCGGAGGGCCCGCCGGCCGGGCCGGCCCCCGCCGCGGGCGAGCCGCAGGGCGCTGTCGCGCGGCAGCTCGCCGGGGCCGTCCGGCGGCTCCAGCACGCCGTGGAGCGGATGCGCGCCGAGGAGGGCGCCCGCGCGCTGGTCGACCTCGCCACCGGCATGCTCGCCGAGCGGCTGGCCGTGTCGCCCGCCGAGGCCGCCGCCCGGCTGGCCGTGCTCGCCCGGGAGGCGGGGGTACCGGTCGCGACCCTGGCCGCCGACCTGGTCGGCCGTACGCCCGGGGCGCCCGCCCGGGACGACCGGCCCGCACGCTCCGCCCACCGCGGCGGGCCCCGACCCGCCGGACCTACCGGGCCTGGGGGACTCACCGGACCCGCCGATCCCGCCGATCCCGCCGGAGCCGCTGACCCGCCGCCCCCGGCCCGCGCGCTCGCCGCCGTCCCCGACCTCGCGGACGCCGTCGACGCCGTCCTCCGACAGGGCGCCGCCCCCCTCGGCGCCCACGCCGTCCTGGTCTGGCAACGGCTGCCCGGCGGCAGCCTCGCCCTCGCCGCCCAGGCCGGCCTGCCCCTGGACGAGGCCACGGCCTGGACCAGGGTGCCCCCCGGCGTCGACACCCCCGCCCGCCAGGCCGTCGGCGACGGCGAGGACCGCTGGCCCGACCGGCCGCCGCCCTCCGGCCCCGTCGCCGGCCCCCTCGCCGGCGGCGCCACCGCCGCCAGGGCCGTCCTGCCCCTGCTCGCCGACGGCCGCCGCCTCGGCGCCCTCGAAGTGCTCTGGCCCGGGGCCGAGCCCACCCTCGGCCCGCCGCAGCGCCGCCGGCTCCGCGCCCTCGCCGACCTCTGCGCCACCCTCCTCGGCCACCCGGAGCCCCCCGTGCCGGCCGAACGGGAGGCGGACCTTCTCGACGGCCTGCTCGACCCGGCCCTGCTGCTCGAACCCGTGCTGCGGGACGGCCGGGTGGTCGACTTCACCGTCCTGCGCACCAACCGGCTGTTCCAGGACCCGCTCGGCCGCCCCCGCAGCGGCCTGGACGGCACCTCCCTCCTGGAGACCTACCCGATGGCCTGCGCCACCGGCCTGCTGGAACCGCTGCTGCGGGCCCACGAGACCGGCGAACCCCGGACCGACGACCGCCTGCGCCTGGTCTTCCAGAGCGGAGGGATCGCCGTGCCCGCCGCTCTGCGGATCGCCGTCGCCCCGCTCGGCCCGCGCCTCCTGCTCAGCTGGCAGCGCGACACCGACCGGTCCGGCGAGTCCGAGCGGGCCGACCTCCTGCGCCAGGCCCAACGCCTGGCCCGGGTGGCCGGGTTCGAGGAACAGCCCGGCAGCGGCCGGATCCTCTGGAGCGAGGGCCTGAGCGAGCTGTTCGGCCTGCCGCCGGAGGCCGCGGTGCCCTTCGCCCGGCTCGCCCGGCACGTCCACCCGGACGACGGGCCCGCCGTCCGCCGTTTGGTGGACACCGTCCAGCACCGGCTGCGCACCGCCTCCGCCGTGTTCCGGCTGATCCGCCCGGACGGCTCCCAGCGCTACACCCGGGTGGTCGCCGAACCGGTCCTGGACGAGGACGGACGTCTGGACGCGATCCGCGGCGCCTACCACGACGTGTCCGCCCAGCACTGGACCGAGGTCGCCCTCGGCGCCACCCGGGCCAGACTGGCCGACAGCGAGCAGGAGACGGCCGAGCGCGAGCAGTTGGCGCTCCGGCTGCAGCGGGCGATCCTGCCCGCGGCACCTCCGCCGCTCGGCGCCCCCGGACTGCGCGCGGCCGTCCGCTACCGGCCGGCCGCCAAACGCGAACGGGTCGGCGGCGACTGGTACGACGTCCTGGTGCTGCCGGACCGCCAGGTGCTGCTGGCCGTCGGCGACGTGGCCGGGCACGGGGTCGGCGCGGCCACCGGCATGGTCGCGCTCCGGCACGCGCTGCGCGGACTGGCCGTCACCGGCGCCGGTCCGGGCCGGCTGCTGGAGTGGGCCAACACGGTCGCCCTGCGCGAACCGGACCAGGTGACCGCCACCGCCGTCTGCGTGCTGGTCGGGCCCGAGGACGGCTCGTTGCGCTGGGCCAGGGCCGGCCACCTGCCGCCGATCAGGTTGGCCGCCGGCGGCGCCGAGGTGCTGCCGCTGCCGCACGGGGTGCTGCTCGGGGCGATGGCGGACGCCCGGTACGAGGAGTACACGGCCCGGCTCGCCCCGGGGGACGTGCTGCTGCTCTACACCGACGGCCTGGTCGAGCGCCGGGACCGCCCGGTCGAGGAGTCCGTGGACCAGTTGATCCGCGCGGCGGGCCCGCCCGGTCCGGATCTGGAGCGCTACCTGGACCTGCTGCTGGAGCTGAGCCCGGCCGACACCGACGACGACACCTGCCTGGTCGCCGTGCGCATCGAGCCGTCGGAGGCTGCCGGGTGAGGCGATCCGACGTCCGGGGGCCGGCCCGGCCGTGGACCCGCCCGGTCGCGGACCCGCCCGGTCGCGGACCCGCCCACCGGTCTTGCACGGATTGTCGAGAAATCCTGCGCGCTCCGCACACCTCCGGGACGCCGCGCGGTCCTAGGGTCGATGGCCGGAGGTCGTCGGGGCGGCCGCGCGCACGGGGGTTGCGCGGACCCGGCGGTGTCCCACGACGACACACGCACCACGAAGGAGAACAACCATGTCGAACCGCAGGACCGTCGCGGTGGTCGGCGCGACCGGCCGTCTGGGCGAGCACGTCGTCCGTGTGCTGGCGGAACGCGGTCACGAGGTCGTGGCGATCTCGCGCTCGGCAGGCGTCGACATCGTCACGGGCGAGGGGCTCGACCAGGCGCTGACCGGGGTCGATGTCGTCATCGACACCTCCGGCACCCCCTCCGCCGACGAGGCGGTGGCGACGGCGTTCTTCACCGCCGCCGCCGCCAACCTGCACGCCGCGGGCTCCCGGGCCGGGGTGGAGCGGCTCGTGTCCGTGTCCATCATCGGTATCGACGCGTCGACCGGTGGCTACTACCGCGCCAAGGTCGCCCACGAGCGGGCCCTGGTCGCCGGTCCGCTGCCGGTGCAGATCCTGCGCGCCGCGCAGTTCCACGAGTTCGTCGAGCCGCTGGTCAGCTGGGGCCGGAAGGGCGACACGGTGTACGTCCCGCTGATGCGCACCCAGCTGGTCGCGGGCGCGGCGGTGGCGGAGGCGCTGGTCGACCTCGCGGAGGGGCCCGTGCCCGAGCCGGGGACCACGGCGGCGCCGTTCCCGGAGATCGCCGGCCCGCGCGAGGAGAAGCTGGCCAGGGCCGCCGAGCTCGTCTACGCCGCCCGCGGCGAGCAGGTCACGGTTGTCGAGGTGAGCGAGGAGGGGACCCCGGACCGCGAACTCCTGGAGGAGGGCGCGTTCGTCGCCGGTCCCGCCACCACGCTGGCCGGTCCCACCCTGGAGGAGTGGCTGGCGCGGGCCTGACCGCCGTCAGCCCCTCCGTCAGGTCGCCGTCCCCCGGTCCGTAGGGAGGGCGGCGGCCCTGGCCCGCTCGATGTCGTTGATGTGGGACTCCGTCCACTCGCGGAGGGCGCTGATCGGTCCGGCGAGGCTCTGTCCGAGTCCGGTCAGCGTGTACTCGACGCGGGGCGGGACGGTCGGGTGCACGGTGCGGGTGACGAACCCGTCGGCCTCCAGTTCCCGCAGGGTCTGGGTGAGCATCTTCTGCGACACCCCCTCGATCCGCCGGAACAGCTCGGTGTAGCGCAGCGTGCCGTCGAGCAGGCTGTCCACGACCAGGACCGTCCACTTGCCGGCGATGCGGTCGAGGACCTGACGCGTCGGGCACTTCGCGGAGTAGACGTCGGCCGGGAGGCCGGAGGATTCCACGGTGGTCTTCACCCGGAGAGAGTAACGCACTTTCAAGTGCCTTCTTTCGAAAAGAGAGTGACTCTCCGAGAGTGGTTCGCATGACGAAGCACACGATGTCCGTCGCCGAAGCGATCCGCACCCGCCGCACCGTCCGCCACTACCGTCCCGAGCCGGTCCCCCCGCAGCTGCTCGACGCCCTGCTCGACCTGGCGGTGGAGGCCCCCAGCAGCTGGAACCTCCAGGACCGCTCGATCGTGGTGGTGTCCGACGAGGAGGGCCGGGCCGGTCTGGCCTGGGCCACGGGGGGCCAGCCCCAGCCGAGCGAGGCTCCGGTGGTGCTGGTCTTCGTCGCCGAGCCGCAGGCGTGGCGCGAGGACCGCAGCGACATCCACCACGAGGCCCGGCAGAACGGCGCGTGGAGCGAGGAGTTCGTCGAGATGTTCTCCGCCGCCTCGCAGGAGTTCCAGGAGGGCCTCGAACAGCGCGGCCTGCTCCGCGAGTACGCCGTCAAGGACGCGGTCATCGCCGCCTCCTTCGTGATGCTCGCGGCCACCGAGATGGGCCTGGCGACCTCGCCGATGAACGGCTGGGACGAGGAGAAGGTCAAGAAGGTGATCGGGATCGAGGGCCGCGAGGACCTCGCCATCGCCCTGCTGGTCTCGGTCGGGCACCCGGTCGGCACCCGTCTCCACCCGGGCCGCCGCCCTCGTCGGCGCGTCGTCTTCGACGGGACCTACGGCGCCGACGAACCGTCCGGGCCGTCGCTGTCCTCCGAAGCCGGCCGCCGTTAGGACCGGCGGCCGGACCGCCGGTCGAAGGCGGCGGAACCGTGGTCCGCCCGGCCGGCCAGATGCGCCCGGTCGGACGGGCGGACGAGCGGACGGTCCCAGGCACGACCGGTCTCCCCGCCCGGCCGCCGGGTCCGCTCATTTCCGCAGTGCCGCCGCCGCGTTCCCGAGCGCGATGTCGATCGATTCCCGCACCCGGGTGAGTTCGCGCAGCTTCGCCGCGATGTCCTGTTCCTCGTAGGAGGACTCGACGGAGAACCAGACTCCGACGACGTTGTGCTCCCGCTTGCAGCGGACGTCGGCGGCGGCCGTCGCCCTCTCGGTCGCCGAGGGGGTGGGGGAGCTCCACGCGGGGTCGTTCGCGGCGGCCGTCGGCGTCTCGTAGTCGAAGCCGCTCGCCTTCATGCACGAGGACCACTTCCCGAACACCTCCCGCACCCTCCCGTCGGCCATCGACCGCTGGTAGTCGCCGAAATTGACGTCGATGGCCACTTGGGCGTCCTGGTAGGTCCCACCGCCCGCCCGGATCGCCTCCTGGGCCTCGCCCGCGCATCCGCCGGGGGGAATCGGAATCCCCCGGAACCGTGACTCCCGGGATCCCCCGGGGGCTTCGGGCGACCCGCTGCCCGAGCCGAGGACGAGGCGAACGTCCGGGGAGACCGATTCGGCGGGGGGTGTCGGGGTCCCGCCCGCCGAATCGTCGCCGTGGTAGCCGCGGGCGGCGGCGACGGCCGGGTCGGTGGGGTCGTACCGGTGCGCGGTCTGGCCGGTCCGCTCGTGGGACTCGCGGACCGCCGGTTCGTAGTCCAGCCCGAACCGCTTCATGCAGGTCGAGACGAGGTGGGCCCAGCCGCGGTCCATCCGCGCGTTCTCCTCGGGGGTGATCAGGTACTTCTCGACGGGAAGTTCGAGGTCGAGCGTGCTCGCGAGGGTGGGGGTGGCGGAAACGGTGGGAGCGGCGACGGCCGGTACCGGGGATTCCGGGACCCGGGTGGATTCGGTTCCGTTCGGGTTCGTACAGGCCACTGGCAGCGTCGCGACGATTCCCGCCAGAAGGAGTTTCGCTCGAATTCTCGGCTTTCCGTTCGGCACGACAATCGGTCCCTTCGGGGATGTTTCCGGGTTTGTTTGATGTGCGTGCATTCCGGTGGATTGGTCGGCTATCCGCTCCATTGGTCCCCGATGTCCACTGCGGGCCCGGAACGGCCCGTTGTGGACGCCGGGTCGGGAAGGGGTCGCGCTGTCGTGCGTCGCGGAGAATGCGATGGTCATGCACGGTCGTTGTGGTACGACCGGGGTGAGGGGATGTCAGGAGTATTGACCGGGGTGGAGCGCCGTCCGATGATACTCGGAGCCCGGGGGGGACGGGCATGCTCCGGCCCCTTGGGCGTCAGCTGATTCGGAGCCGAAGGGAATCATGGCCCGGGCGTCGACCGACCGCCCCGGGCGATGGTTTCCGATTCGGCCCGACGCGCCGATTCGAGTGATCGAAGGGTGTTCATGAAGCTCACGGGGAAAATCAGGATCGGAGCCGCGGCGCTGCTCGCCGCCGGCAGTTTCGCGCTCTGTGTGCCGGCCGCTTCCGCGGCCCCGAATCCGGGCACGTGCAGCGGGACCAACTTCTGCCTCTACTTCAACTCCAACTACCAGGGCGCCACGTTCGAGGACGGCGCGGGCAACTCGCAGACCCCCGAGAACTACGGAGCTCCGAACTGGTACACGTTCTCGGGCGGCAACGGCGCCGGGAACTACGTGAAGAACCACGCCGCGTCGGGGTGGAACTTCAACATCAACTACAGCGTGACGGTGTACTACAACTCGAACAACACCGGCCCGAGCCAGTACATCAAGCGCATGACCGGCGCCAACCTCAACGACCAGTTGAAGAACAACAACGCGTCGCAGTGCTTCGACTTCTTCCAGCACTGCCCCTGAGAATTCCGCACGGCCGGGTGCCGGTGACGGACGGCCCGTCCGTCACCGGCACCCGGCTCGCGCGATCGGGAGCCGGACGAGTTTGCCCGGTCGGCGGCCGTGCGTCGGAGGGGGCCCGGGTGCGGAGCCTCCCGCGCCACCTGCTGTACTGAGCGCTCCTCAGGAGCGGGGGTTGGCAGGTCGGCGACTTCCGGTAAGCTCTGATCTCCATTAATGACTATTACAGGGAGTCGGGGATGGGCGAGTCCGTCGTCAGCGGGCTGGTGCGGAGCTGGATCGCGGGCTGGGTGGTCTCACGGGGGGCGGCCGACCCGGTGGACGAGCCCTGGGGCTGGACGATCGACGTCGGCCAGTCGGCCCAGGTGGCCCGGCACGTCCTGCCCGAGCCGGCCGAGCCCGACGTCCGCAAGCTGGTGGCGGCCACCACCGCTCCCGGCACCTGGCTGAAGGTGTTCGCCGACGAGGACACCGTCCGTCCCTGGATCGCCCCGGGCTGGCGGTTCGACGTCCCCGGTTATCTGATGACCGTGCCGCTCGCCGCCGGACGTCCGGTCGTACCGGCCGGGTACACCCTCACCAGCTGGCAGCGCGGCGGCGTGGTCCGGGTCCTGGTCCGCACCGAGGACGGCCACTTCGCCGCGCGCGGCCAGCTCGGGCTCGCCGGGACCGCCGCCGTGGCCGACCAGATCGAGACCGCGCCCGCGCACCGGCGCCGGGGTCTCGGCTCCGTGGTGATGCGGGCCCTGGAGGACGCCGGGCACCGCAACGGCGCCGGGACCGGGCTCCTGGTCGGCACCCCCGACGGGAAGGCGCTCTACAGCACCCTCGGCTGGACGCTCCGTGCCCCGATGGCGAGCCTCTACTACGCCCCGGAGCCGGCGGAGTCCGCCGGCGCCTGACCACCGGCCCGCGGGTGTGATCGCCGCCCCTGGCCCGGCCCCCGCCCCCGCCCGTGGGCCCGGCTCCGGGAGCTGAGCCCGGCTCCCGCCCCGCGCGTGACCGCCGCCCGGCCCCGGACGGGTGTCCGGGGCCGGGCAGCGGTTGGGTGTCGGCCGGGCGCCGGCCTCAGTACCGGTTCAGCACTGCGGCCGCTTGCCGTGGTTCGCGCCCTTGCGGCGGGCCTTCTTCTTCCGGCGACGCTTCGAGGACATCGGGCCTCCTTGGTGGGTTGACCCCCTGTCCAAGGTCTCACAGGGAGGGCCCCCCACGGCAGCGCCGGTTGCTCCGATCGAGGGCGCGGCGGGCCTGGCGGCCCGGGTCGTACAACGGACGGTCAACGGCTCAGACCGCCTGCCAGAGCGCCGGGGTGTTCGGCGGCTCCCACCCGGCCTGCGCCTGGTGACCCTGGAGGCAGCGGAACGAGGCGCTGCCGTAGGTGACCGTGTCGCCCGCCTGGTAGACGGTGCCGGCGGCCCAGGTGCCGCCCGGGTTGCCGGGACCGGGGCCGGGACCCGGGCCGGGGCCCTGGCCGTCGGTCTTCAGTGTCAGGCCGTAGTTCTGCAGGATCGGGTTGACCGGCTGGAAGTACGTGGTGCCGCCCTGGGAACAGTTCCCGGTGCCGCCCGAGGTCACGCCCTGTGCCTGGGTGCCCGAGATGAAGGAGCCGCCGGAGTCGCCCGGCTCCGCGCACACGTTGGTCCGGGTGACGCCCGAGACGGTGCCCTCGGCGTAGGTGACGCTGGTGTTGTGCTGCTGGATCGTGCCGCAGTGCCAGCCGGTGGTGGAACCGGACCGGCAGACCGAGGCCCCGACCTGCTGGAGCACCGAGCCGGTCACCGCTCCGGACGCGCTGTTCACGTACGGGGTCGCGGTCCAGCTGCTGTTGGTGGCGACCCAGGACATGTCGTTGCCCGGGAAGACCGAAGCCTGGAAGCTGCCCTGGGCGGCCCGGTTGGCGCCGGTCGTGCTGGACCCCGCCCGGCCGCAGTGGCCCGCGCTGACGAAGCCCTGGGTGGTCCCCCGGGTGATCGGGAAGCCGATCGAGCAGCGGCTGCTGTTGTCGATGTAGTAGGCGTCACCGCCGCGGAGGTCGTAGAGCGGACGCGGGGCCTCGGCCACCGTCTCCACCCGCACCGCCGCCCGCTCCACCCCGGCGGCGGCGACCAGGCGCTCGGCGGCCGCCCGGTCGGTGGCCTGCACGACGACGGTGTTCGCGGTCACGTCGACGTAGCGCACCGGCGCGGCCAGCGCGGCGGCCCGGCCGGTGGCGCCGCGTCCGGCCGCCCGGTCCAGCGCGGCCAGCGTGGCGTCCAGGGCGGCGAGCGGCCGGCCCACCAGCACCGGCCGGGCGCCCGCCGCGCGGATCGCGGCGAGGTCGGCGGAACGGGTCGTGGCGACGGCCAGACCGGCCTCCGGGCCCTCCAGCCAGGAGCCGGCCCAGCCGCCGCCGAGCGCCCGGGCGAGTACGGCGGCCCGGGCACCGGCACCGGCCTCGGCGGCGATCCGGGAACGGGCCTGAGCGTCCGTCAGGCCGAGGTCGCGCCGCAGCGCCTCGATCACCTCGGGCGCGGCGGCGGCCACACCGAGGGTGTCCGGCGCGGCTGCCGCCGCGGTTCGGGCGGCCGCGGCGGGACCGAGAGCGGGGGCGGCGGCGCCGGCGGTGCCCTGGAGGGCGGTCAGGCCCAGGGCGGCGGTGGCCAGGACGGCGCACACGGCCCTGATGGGTCGTCGGAGCATGGGTGGTCTCCTGCGGTCGCGGTGTGGGGGTCGCCGGAAACCGTAGGAGCCGCGTCCGCCGCCGGGGGAGATGTCACCCGGAGGTACCGCCCGGTGCTATCGCCGGGGTCGGCGGACGTTCGGTGGGCGTTCGGTGGGAGTTCGGCCGCGTGGTACAGAAGACCGTTCCGTTGACCATTCCGTCAAGGGCGCCCCGTCCCCACGCCGTTCAACGCCGCTCGACGAGCCCCAGCAGCCAGAAGTTGGCGTACCGCCCGGCCGCCGTGGCCGTCGGGTCGGCGGGCCGCCCGTTCCGGCCCAGCCGGACCCGGATCTCGTCCAGCGACACCGAGGCGCCGCAGGAGTAGCCGAGGGGCGCATAGGTCTCGTCCGGTCCGCAGAGCACCGACACCACCCGTCGCGCGGCGGGGAACCGCAGCACGATCTGCTGGTGGTCGGCGTACGCGACCTCCAGGTCGAGCACCAGGTGCGCCCCGCCGACCAGGTACCAGCCGCTGCCGGGCCGATCCTGCCGCAGGACCCCGGCCAGCGTCCGCAGCCGACCCGGACCGAGCCCGCCGGGCCGGGGGAGTCCGCCGGGACCGCCCTGGTCGGCGGTCGACCCGCCGACGGCCCCGAAGTCGTCGAAGCCGCCGAAGCCGCCGAAGTCACCGAACGGGCCGGAGCCGCCGCGCTCCTCCGGCGACCGCTCCGCTCCCGGGCCGTCCCCCACCACCGTCCGCCCGGCCGCCGTCCCACCCGGAGGCGGCGGCGCCCCGGGCCCGACCGCCGCCGTCGCGAGCACCGCGACGGCCGCCACCGCCGCCGCCACCCTCAGTCGCCGCACCGCCCCGCCTCCCCGCCCAGCCGACGCCCGCCCGCACCACCGACGGACCATCCGACCACGCACCACCCCCCGCCCGGCCACCCGCCGTGCCGCCCGACGGCCACGACCACCCGCCCGGGCGACACCCGCCACCGGCACTCCCGCGAGGCCCGGCGGCGTGCTACGGCGGACGCCGTCGCGAGGGCGCGGCCATCGCGCCGGAGCCGCAGGTCCGGCCCGTCGGAGGCGGGGCGCGCAGGGGCGGACGCTGTCACGGGTCGAGGTCGGTGGTGGCCGGTCGAGGGAGATCGCGTGTTCTGTGCCGTCGGGGCGGGGGCGGGGGTCCGGCTTGCGGGGGCGAGCGCGGGTGCGGCCGGGTGGCCTGGGTGCTGCCGGGCGGAGTGTCCGGCGCGGCGGGGTCGCCGGCGCTCGTGGGGTGGCCGGGCGATCGGACGGCCGTTCGCGTCGTCGTCGGCGCGGGGCGCGGCGCACCTGGTACGGCCTGCTACCCGCCGGGTGCGGACACTGGCCCCGGTGGGCCGGCCCGCTCGCCGAGTCGGGCCAGGGCGGCCAGTACGTCGGCGCGCAGCCGAGGGTTGCGGGTCGTGCCGTCGAGTACCGCCAGGGCCTGCCGGAGGCGCTCCACCGCCTCCTCCGGGCGGTCCTGCCGCCGGTGATGGTCGCCCAGGTGGTAGAGGGTGATGCTCTCCAGGACCGGATCGCCGGTGGACCGGTGCCGGTCGAGGGCCCGGTGCAGGTACTCGCCCGCCTCCCGGGAGCGGCCCGCCAGCATCGCCGTCACCCCGATGTTGGTCTCGCAGACCCGGATCGCCCAATCGTCCCGGCGCTCCTCCGGCTGCGCCCGGAACAGCGTCAGCGCCCCCTGGAAGTGCAGCCGCGCCTGCCCGTAGGCACCCGTGCCGAGGCAGTGGTCGCCGAGGTTGCCGATCGCGTGGGCCTCCCCGACGCGGTCGCCGATCGAGGCGAACAGCGGCCGGGCGAGCCGGAGTTCGGCCAGCATCTCGTCATGGCGGCCGAGCGCGCCCAGCGCCGTCGCCAGGTCGTTGCGGGCATGACCCTCGCCGTACCGGTCGCCGGCCCGGACGGCCGCCGCCACCGCGAGCCGGGCCGCCTCCTCCCGGTCGTCCAGGTGCGGGCTGGTGAACCAGTAGCTCCACAGGGCGACCGGCAGTCGCCAGGCCAGCGCGTCAGGACCGTGCTCGGCCGCCGCCCGCACCATGCCCAGCAGCCGGGGGTGTTCGCTCTCGCACCACCGCTGCGCCGCGGCGGCGGTGGTGAAGGCCGGCGGTTCGTACCAGGGGCCCGGGTCGCCGAGCGGGATCCGCCGGCGGTGGGGGGTGAGCAGCCGGGCGGCGGCGTCGGCGTGGTGCAGGTACCAGGTGCCGAGCCGTTCGCGGGCGGCGCCGCTCAGGGCCCGCCCGGTCTCGGCGGCCGCGCGTTCGGCGGCGTACAGGCGCAGCAGGTCGTGCAGCCGGTACCGGTCGCCGCCCTCGTGGGCGAGCAGGTGGGCGGTGGCCAGTTGGTCCAGCACGGGCCGCACGACGGCGACGCGCTCGCCGCAGAGCGCGGCGGCGGCCGCGGCCGTCAGACCGGAGCCGGGGGCGAGGGCCAGCAGGCCGAACAGGGTGCGGGCGGCGGTGGGCAGGGCGCGGTAGGAGAGGTCGAGCGTCGCACGGACGGCCGAGCCCGCGTCGTCGTCGATCGCCAGCGCGGTGAGCCGGTTCCCGGTGTCCCGCAGTTCGGCGACGTGGTCGGCGACGGTCCGGCCGGGGCGTTCGGCGAGCCGGCTGGCGGCGATCGCCAGCGCGAGCGGCAACCGGCCGCACACGGAGGCGAGTTCGGCGACGGCGGCGGGCTCGGACCGGGCCCGCCGGGCGCCGATGACGCGGTCCAGCAGTGCGACGGCGTCGGGGGCCGGCATCAGGTCCAGGGCCAGCGGGCGGGCGCCCTCCCGGGCGGTGAGCCCGGCCAGGCCGGCCCGGCTGGTCACCACGGTCAGGCACTCCGGGGCGCCGGGCAGCAGCGGGCGGACCTGTTCGGCGCTCCGCGCGTTGTCCAGGACGACCAGGACCCGCTGGTCCGCGAGCATCGACCGGTACAGTGCGGCGGCCTCCTCGGGGACGCTCGGCACCTGCTCGCCGGGCACTCCGAGCGCGCGCAGGAACCGGGCCAGGACGGCGTGCGGTGTCAGTGTCGGCTCGGCGGAGAAGCCGTGCAGGTCGGCGAAGAGCTGGCCGCCGGGGAAGCGGCCGCGGACCCGGTGCGCCCACTGGACCACGAGGGTGCTCTTGCCGATCCCGGCGCTGCCGGAGACGGCGCAGATCCGGGCGGTGGAAGCGGTGCCCGGGCCGGAGCGCCGGTCACCGACCGCGGCCGCCGCCTCGGCGAAGGCGTCGAGGGCGGCGAGTTCGGCCTTGCGTCCGGTGAAGGTGGCCAGTGCGGGCGGCAGTTGGGCGGGCACGGGCACGGCGGGGGCGGCCTCCGGGGCGGGATCCGTTCGGGCGGCCCGGGGCCGTTCGGTGTCGGGCCGTTCCGCACCGGGCCCGGCCGGGCGTCCGGCGCCGCGGGGCACGGCGGTACCGGTGACGGCGGCACGGGTGACGGTGGTGCGGACGGCGGTGGTGCGGACGGCGGTGGTGCGGGTCGCGGCGGCCCGGGGGCCGGGGTCGGGCGGGCCCAGGTCCGGATCCGTGTCGGCGGTGAGCAACGACAGGTGCAGCCGCCGCAGTTCGGGGCTGGGGTCGAGCCCCAGCTCCTCGGCGAGCCGGCCGGTGAACCGCCGGTGCACGATCAGCGCGTCGGCCGTGCGGCCCGAGGCGTGCAGCGCCCGCATCAACTGCCCGACGAACCGCTCCCGCAACGGATGGCCGGCGACCAGGCCGGTCAGCTCGGGGATGCTCGCGCGGTGCCGCCCGAGGGCCGCGTCCAGATCGAGGCAGTCCTCCCAGGCGGTGAGCCGGAGCTCGTCCAGCGCGACGGCGCCCGCGTCGAGCAACTGTCCGTCCAGGCCGTCGAGTACGGGGCCGCGCCAGAGCGAGAGGGCCTGCCGCAGGCCCGCCGCGGCGGCCGATTGCTGCCCGGCGGCGGCCGTCCGGCGGGACCGGGTCACGGTGTCGGCGAAGACCCGGGAGTCCAGTCGGTGGTCGTCGAGCGGGATGCGGTAGCCGCGCCCGTCGGTGAGCAGGACGGGCGGCCCGGTCGGGTCCGCCTTGCGGAAGGCCCGGCGCAGCAGCCCGGCCAGGTTGCGGACCTGTCGGTCGGCGGTGGCCGGTGGCCGCTCCTCCCAGACGGCGTCCACCAGCCGGGACACCGGTACCGCGCCGCCCGGGTTGAGCAGCAGTGCGGCCAGCAGTCGTTCCTGTCGGGCGCCGCCCAGCCGGATCCGGGTCCCCGTGCGGGTCCGGACCTCCAGCGGTCCCAGAATCGCGAACTCCATGCGCTCCCCCTCCCCAGGGTTCTTGCGCGCTGCTGTCGGGCCGTCGCGTTTGGTGACGAACCGATGACCAGATCATGCCAGAATCGTGCGCGTGGTTGAGAGGGTCGGTGACGTGCCGGTCCGGAGGCCGGCCGGCGCCATGATCGCTCTTTCCCCGGAGTTCCCTGGAGGAACAGGACCATGACCCGCATCAAGCGTCTCGCCGCCGTCGCGACCGCCGCCGCCGTGGCGGCCCTCGTCCCGCTGGCCGTCGCCCCCGCCGCCCAGGCCCGCACCTCGGACGCCACCCACTACGGCATGACCTGGGAGGTCCTCAACTACGGTCCGGGCGGCACTGTACAGGTCGGCGGCCCCGGTGGCACCGCGAGCGACGCCTACCAGGGCGACACCGCTCCCTGGGCCTCGCTGTCGGTGCTCTGCCTCAACCAGGACGGCCGGCCCGCGCCGGCCGGGCTCGGCCTCGGCTTCTACAACGGCTGGGCCCTGGGCAGCGTGGCCCTGAGCCGCCCGGTCAAGGGATCGGAACTGACCAGCGCCGCGGCCGCCAACGAGGTCTGCCGCTCGACCTTCGGGCGCACCTGGCGGCAGGCCGAGTTCCACGACGGCCACTACGGCCCGAACTACTCCTCGACCGGCGGCTGGACCTTCTGGGCCTCCGGCAGCCTGCCCCAGGGCGTGCGCTTCTGGACATACATCAACGACCAGAACGCCAACCCCTGGAACTGACCCGCACCGTCGCCCGCCGCTCGGGACCGGCCCCCTGCCCACCCGGGCGGGGGGCCGGCCGGGCGCGGCCGGTCACCGGGACTCCCCGGCCACCGGCCCGCGCCGCTCAGCCGGGCGTCCGGACCGGGGCGCCCCTCACCAGGTGTACCCGGCCTCCGACCAGCGGTCCCGAGCCTCGTGCTCCGCGTCCAGGTGGCCGTCCAGTCGCCAGCGCGCCACGTCGTAGTCGGGCAGGTGGCTCCATGCCTCGGCGGCGGTCAGCAGATACCGCCAGAGGCGGCTGAGCCGGGCCATCAGCTCCTCGAACTCCTCGTCGAAGGCCGTGAGGTCCCGCTTCTCACCGCTCGCCCCGGCGGGCCCGGGGTCGCCGCCGGACGCCTCCGCCGCGTGCCCGGCGAGCGTGCCGAGCACCTCCCGCGCGCTCCCCGTCAGGGCCGTGACCGTGTGGGTCAGGGCCGCCCCGACCAGCTCCTCCTCGCCCCCGGGTCCCGGGGCCGCGTCCCGGAGCAGCACGACCCGCCGCTCGATGAACCCGGCCAGCCCGTCGATGTCCTCCACGGTGATGTCCGCGGTGTACCGCAGTGCCGGTCGCCGAATGTCCGTCATCCCGTCGTCCCCTCCGTCGACTTCCTCGAAATCCCTTCGACGGGTCGGACCGGCACCCCGCCACCGCGTCCGGCCCGCACCCCCGAATCTCGGATATGGCACCGGCACCGGGGGCGGCAAACCCGGCGCACGGGAGCACGCCGGTCGCGCGGTGTCGGCGCCCCCCAGAAGGGTGGGATGCGGGGCGCCGTTCCCGGCGCCGGCCCACGGACATCCGGTCTGCGGGAGGTCCGGAGCGGGTGGACCGGAGCGGGTGGACCGGCAGACAGGAGCCCGCACGGCCGCGCAAAGGCGGGCAGAGGCAGGCAGAGGCAGGCAGAAGTGGGCAGAAGCTGTCAGGGTCGGGTGAACGTCAGGTGGGTGACCCCGCTCGGGCTGGTGACGGACTCGATCCGGAAGCGCTGCTCCAGTCCTTCGAGCCCGTCCCACAGGCGCTCGCCCCGGCCGAGCAGGACTGGCACCACGACCACGTGCAGATGGTCGACCAGGTCCGCCGCGAGGAAGGCGCGGACGGTGCTCGGACCGCCGCCGATCCGGACGTCCAGGCCGCCGGCGGCCTCCCGGGCGAGGGCGAGGACCTCGTGCGGGGTGCCGTCGACGAAGTGGAAGGTGGTGCCGCCCGCCATCTCCACGGTGGGCCTGGGGTGGTGGGTGAGGACGAACACCGGCGTGCGGAACACCGGGTCCGGACCCCACCAGCCCTTCCACTCGTGGTCCTGCCACGGCCCGCGCTGCGGGCCGAACTTGTTGCGACCCATGATCTCCGCGCCGATCCCGTCGCCCCAGGCCCGCGCCATGGCGTCGTCCACGCCGGTCTCCCCGCCCTCCCCGCCCTGCATGGCGCGGAAGGTGCGGGTGGAGAAGAACCAGCTGTGCAACCGGTCGCCGGCGTGGCCGAACGGTGCCTCCAGGGTCTGTCCCTCGCCGGTGCCGTAGCCGTCGAGCGAGACCGAGAAGTTGTGGACGCGGACCAGGGACACGGGACACCTTCCGGCAGGCGGGGTTCGGGCGCGGCGGTGGGTCCGCGCCCGGTTCGCGCCGACTCTATTGCGGGCCCGCCCGGTTCGGCCGGGGACGCGCCGCCCGGGCCGGGTGACGGCCGGTCAGCGCCGGAACCACCAGGTGAGCCGGGCCCACCAGCCGGGCCGGGGTCCGGCGCCGAAGGCGGCGGAGGGTCCGACGGGCGTCGGCCCGGGCAGCGGGGCCGACGCCACCGGCGGGAGCGGCGGGGCGGCGGGCGCGGGCGCCGGGCGGGCGGAGTCCTGGGCGGGCTGCCGCTCGCGCGGGGTGAACTCCACCGGCAGCGCGACCAGATGGCGCGAGATCCAGGCCGAGGTCCAGGCCAGGTCCTGCTCCGGGACGGCGAGCCGGAGGTCCGGCAGCAGGGTGAGCAGGCAGTCGATCCCGGTCTCGGCGATCGCCCGGCCGATGTCCTGGCCCGGGCACTCGTGCGGGCCGCTGCCGAAGGACAGGTGGGAGCGGTTGCCGTGCAGCGGCTTGGCCAGGTCGGGCCGGACGACCGGGTCGACGTTCCCCGCGGCGAGGCCGAGCAGCAGCATGTCCCCGGACCGGATCCGCTGCCCGCCGAGCAGGGTGTCCCCGGTGGCCCAGCGTCCGGCGACCAGGGACATCGGCGGGGCGTCCCACAGGACCTGGTCGAGCGCGTCCGGCACGGTCATGTGGCCGCCCGACAGGTGGGCCCGGAAGCGCTCGTCGGTCAGGACCATCTTCAGGGTGTCGGCGATCAGGTTGACCGTCGTCTCGTTCGCCGCCAGCAGGACGACCCGCAGGTGCTCCAGCACCTCCTCGTCCGTCAGCCCGGCCTCGTGCTGCATCAGCCGGGTGCAGAGGTCGGCGGCGGGATCGGTCCGCCTGCGCTCGACCAGCCGGCGCAGGGCGGCGACCACGTGGTCGTTGCTGGCGATGGCGGTCTCGGTGCCCTTCATGAGGTCCCGGGCGGCGTCGACCAGGCGCGGGCCGTACTCCTCGGGCATGCCGACGAGTTGGGTCATCACCAGCATCGGCAGGTGCTCCGCGAACCGGCTCACCAGCTCGGCCTGTCCGGTCGGCCCGAACTCCTCGACGAGTTCGGCGGTGTAGCGGGTGACGAAGCGCCGGACGCCACGCCGGTCGGTGCCGTTCAGGCCGTCGGTGACGGCGCCGCGCAGCCGTCGGTGCTCGGCACCGTCGGCGAAGACGCAGAGCGGCTGCCAGGCGATGACCGGCATCAGCGGCGAGTCCGCTCCGACCCGTCCCTCCTGGAACGCCCGCCAGCGGCGCGAGTCCCGGGAGAAGCGGGAGGGGGTGCGCATCACGGTGAGGTTGGCGGAGTGGCCGAGGACCAGCCAGGCCGGCAGGTCACCGTGCAGCAGGACGGGCGCGACCTCCCCGTACTCGGCGCGCAGCTTCTCGTACAGGCCGGAGGGGTCGGCCTCGGCCTCGGGACCGTAGAGGCGGCGGAGTTCGGCGACGGGCAGCTCGTCGAGGCTGGGCCGGTCACTGCCCGGTTCGCCGCTGCCCGGTTCGGTGGGGCCCGGTTCGGTGGGGCCCGCACCCGTGCTCGCCGGTCCGGCCGGGTTCGGTACGGCGAGGCCCGGGACGGCGGTGGCCGGACGGTCGGTGCCCGGGCCGTCGGCCCCGTGGGCGGGGCAGCCGACCGGTGGGGCGAGGGGGGCGTCGTCGCGGAACGGGGTGGTCACGGTCTCTCCGGGGGTCGTCGTCGACAAGGGGTCGGCGGGGCGTCGTCGGGGGCTTCGACGGGGCTTCGTCGGGGTGGGGGAACGGTGGGGGAACGGTGGCGGCCGGGATGGGGACGGGCCGTGCGCTCACCGCGCGGCCCGCGCCCCCGCCAGGTCGTAGAGGTAGTGCATGAGCGCGAGCAGCACGTCCCGTCCGGACTCGCGGACCCGGGCGTCGCACGCGACGATCGGGACCTCGGGCGGCAGGTCCAGCGCGAGCCGCAGCTCCTCGTCCGGGTGGGCGGGCGCGCCGGGGAAGGCGTTGGCGGCGACCACGAACGGCACGCCCCGGTCCTCCAGCCGCCCGATCACGTCGAAGCTGACCTCCAGCCGGCGGGTGTCGACCAGCACCACCGCGCCCAGGGCCCCCTCGAACAGGCCGTTCCACAGGAACCAGAACCGCTCCTGTCCGGGGGTGCCGAAGAGGTACAGCACGAGTTCGTCGCTGATGCTGATCCGGCCGAAGTCCATCGCGACCGTGGTCTCGGACTTCCGCTCGATCCCGGCCAGGTCGTCGACCTCCGCCCCGGCCTGGGTCATCGTCTCCTCGGTGGTCAGCGGGCGGATCTCGCTCACCGCGCCGACCAGGGTGGTCTTGCCGACGCCGAAGCCGCCGACCACGACCACCTTGACGGCCGCGGCGGCCGAGTCCGGCAGCAGATCCTCGTCGGCCGGCCCGCGCACCGTGTCAGAGGCGCTGAAGTCCATGCATCACCGCCTCCAACAGGGCACGGTCGGGGAGAAGCGCGGGCGGGACGGAGGCGCGTGCCTCGACCCGCTCCTCGGCCACGAGGTCGGCCAGCAGCACGGTGACCGCGCTGACCGGCAGCCGCAGGTAGGCGGAGATCTCGGCCACCGAGAGCGGCGATCCGCACAACCGGAGGATCGCCGCGTGCTCGGGCGGCATCGAGGGGGTGGGCTCCGCGCGGGAGACGATCAGCGTGACCAGGTCCAACGCGGCCCGTCCGGCCGGTTGGGTGTGGCCGCGCGTGATCACGTAGAAGCGTTCCGGGGCTTCCTCGCCCCAGTCCCGGCCGGCTGTGCTCATGCGACGGGCTCGCCCCTTCGGGGAGGCGTACTGAGGTGCTCGCCGATCCGGGCGACCAGGTCGCGCATCCGCTGGCCCATCAGCCCGGCGTCCACGCCCTCGTCGGCCAGTACCGCGAGGAAGGCCCGGGCGCCGGCCGCCATCAGGTAGAAGAAGCCGCCGCCCATCTCGATCACCACCAGCCGCATCCGGCCGTCCCCGTGCGGGAACTCGTGGCCGACGGCCGCCGCCAGGCTCTGCAGACCGGCGCAGGCGGCGGCGAGCCGGTCGGCGGTGTCGGTCTCGGTGCCGTGCTGGGCGATCCGCAGGCCGTCCGCGGACAGCACGATGACGTTCCGGACGTGCGGGACTTCGTCCGCCAGCTGCTTGAGCAGCCAGTCCATGTTGGTCCGTGGCTGAATCACCGCTCGTCCCTCCCCGTCGAATCCCCGTTGTCGTGGTCGGCCGGTGCCGTGCCGGTGGCCGGTGCGGTGCCGTTGACCCCCTCGGTGAAGGCGGCCAGCCAGAGGCCCGGCTGCACCGCCCCCGCGGGGGGATCACCGCCGGGCCGGGACGGTGGGCCGCCGACGAAGCCGTCGCTCCGGCCGGTCGGGGCCGTCGAGCCCGTGAAGCCCGCCGGGGAGCCGGTCGGGCCGGTGGGGGCCGCGCCGCCGGCCGAGCCCGCCGCGCCGCCCCGGGCGGCCGCCCGGCCGGTCGTACCGGTGGAACGGGTGGTGGTGGTCCGGGTCGTCGGGGCGACGCCGATCCGGGCGGTCGGCGCGGCGTGCCGGCGCCGGCGGGGCAGCCCGGTGGGGGTGCGCTCGGTCACCACCGGGATGTCCTCCCCACCACCGCTGAGCGGCCCCGGCAGCGACCCGGAGAGCGGTCGGCGCGGCGGCGGAGAGGTGTGCGGACGGCGGTCGTCCACCGGCTCCGGACCGGACGAACCGGTGACACCGATGCCGTGGGCCCGCCCGGTCGCGGGCGCGGTGGTGATCAGCTCCTGCGGCACGACCAGCACCGCCCGCACCCCGCCGTAGGCCGAGGGGCGCAGCGAGACCTGGAAGCCGTAGGCGCGGGAGAGCCGGCCGACGACGGCGAGGCCGAGCCGGGGGGTCTCGCCCAGCTCGTTGAGGTCGATACCGGCCTGCGCCTCCAGCAGCATTCGCTCGGCGCGGGCCCGGCCCTCCTCGCTGAGGCTGAGTCCGCCGTCCTCGATCTCGATCGCGATGCCCGTCTGCACCTCGACGGCGGTGAGGTGCACGCTGGTGTGCGGGGGCGAGTACCGGGTGGCGTTGTCGAGGAGTTCGGCCACCGCGTGGATCAGCGGCTCGACCGCCGGGCCGACCACCGCCACGTCGGAGACCGGGTGCAGCTCGACCCGTTGGAAGTCGAGGATTCGCGACATGCCGCCGCGCAGGACGCTGTACAGCGGCACCGCCCGGTTCCACTGCCGGCCCGGCCGCGCGCCGCCGAGGACGGCGATGCTGTCGGCCAGGCGGCCGATGAGGGCGTTGCCGTGGTCGACCAGCAGCAGGTCGTCGAAGACGGCGGGGTCGTTGCCGTGCCGGTGCTCCATGCTGCGCAGCTCGGCGGCCTGCCGGTGCACGATCGCCTGCACGCGGCGGGCGATGTTGACGAAGGAGCGGCGTGACGACTCGCGCAGCGCCTCCTCGTTCTCGACGGTCTCCAGTACGGCGCGCAGCAGGGTCTGCTGCGCGGCCCGGAACTCCGCCCCGACCGTGACGTCCTGGAGGGTGTACGCGTTGACCACGTCCTCCAGGCCCTCGCCGTGGGTGAGCCGGGCCATCGCGGCGGGCAGGACCGACTTGGCCAGCCGGATGTACTCGGTCTCCTGCCGGGTGAGCCGGCGGATCAGTTCACCCTCGCGCTGGACGGCCCGCTCGCGCAGTTCCTCCGTCGCCCGGCCCCGGCGGGCCGCCTCGGTGGCGACCAGGACCACGGCCAGGGTGCCCGCCGCCGCGCAGAGGGCGACCGGGACGCGTGCGCCGGGGGAGGCCGTGGCCAGGGCGACGGCGGCGACGGCGGTCGTCACGACGGTGGGCAGGAGCCAGACGAGCACGGGGGCGGAGCGCCGGCGTCCGGGTGACGAACCAGCTCCAAGCATTCAGCATCCTCAAACGATCGGAAGAGTGGGGGAACAGGACGGGCGGCCGGTGGGCCGCGGGGGTTCGGAGCGGTGCGGTGGGCGGGGACGCGCGGGTGGTGCGCGGCACGGTGGCACCGGTCCGGCCGGACCTCCGGACCCGTCGCCGGGCCGGTGATGGCACCAGGTTTACCGCTCCCCGCACGCCCCGAACCGGCGCACGCCCCCGGTTCGCCAATGCGAGCGGTCTCCGGGTGAACTTGCCCCGAGCAAGGGCCACTTCGTGCTAGGGCCCGGATCCGGGCGGTGTGCGGAGGTCCCGGGGGCGTCAGCCCGGGGCCGACCCGGGTCCACCGAAATGATGACTCGTCGAGCCCCCGGTGACGGGGTGACGGGGTGACGGGGGAGGGGCGGCGGGCGCGCTCGACCGGCGGTGGGAGGGGCCGTTAGGTGCCGCTAGGTGTCCGGAGGGGGCGGTGGTCAGGCGGGGCGGACGGCGCGGGGGCCGGTCACGGCGGCGCCGAGTGCGGTGACCCGGGCGCGCAGGCCCCGGTCCGCCGTGACGACCAGGCAGTTCCGTCCGGGGCGGGCGGTGCGGGCCGCCGCGACGAGGGACACGATCAGATCGTCACCGCTGCCGGAGGCGGCCTCGACGCGCACCTCCGGTACGGTTCCGACGCCGCGGGCCGCGCCCTCGACGACGAGGAGCACCTCCAGTGGGCCGGTGCGCGCCCAGGCCGGGACATCGGACCGCTCGCCGGGGACACCGCGGCCGGCGACGGGCGCGAGCGCGTCCCGCAGCCGTTCGGCCGCGGCGCGCCGGTCCCGCCACCAGCCGTCGGGCACCGAACCGACCACGTTGGCGCCGTCCACCACGAGCAGCGGCACCTCCGGGGCGGCCGCGCCCGTCTCGCTCTCACCCATGGCGGGTCAGTCTGGCACGGACCCGCGAGGCGGCGGTGGGAGCGGCCTCCGGAACGCCGGAACGCCGGAACGCCGGAACACTGGGGCGCCGGGGTGTCGGCTCCGGTCGGCTCAGAGGTCGGGGAAGCACTCCTCGGCGAACTCGCCGCCGAACACCTGGTGCGCGTGGGTGAGCATCCGGCGGGCGTACCCGGGGTGCCGGGCCAGGGCGGAGTAGCCCTCGCCCTCGACGGTGATCAGCCCGCAGGTGCCGGCGAGGTAGACGTCCAGGCCCGGGTACATCAGCTCGACGCACGGGATGTCGTCCACGTCGAGCGCGAACACCGGGTACTCGCCGTGGGTGTCGGCCGAGCCGGTGGCCAGGACCCGGCGCGAGTCGGAACCGCCCGGGAGCAGGAAGCACTCGTCGAAGCGGTCCGAGACACCGTCGAAGCAGGAACCCCAGAGCTCGCCGAGTTCGTCCCGCGCCAGTTCGCCCAGCGACCGGGGTGTGAAGCGGTCGTCCTCGTCGAGCCAGCCGAACCGGCGCAGCAGCCCGGTGTCGAAGGCCAGCCAGCGCCGCAGGCTCGGCGGCAGCGGGCGGCCACTGGGGAAGACCGCCCCGGCCAGGAGTCCGTCCGGCAGCGGCCGGGGCTCGCCGGTCAGCCACGGTCCGGCCCAGGCGCTGTAGGAGAGGATCGGACGGTGCGGGTCCGCCTCGACGGAGGCGATCACGCGCTCGGTGAGCGCGATGCCGTGCTCGGTGGTCGGGGGGATCGGGGTCACGGGGTTCATCGGGCTCGGTGTCCTGTCCGCGGAACGCTCGACTGGTGCTCGGTTGGTGCTCGGTCGCGCCGAATCTACGGCCCGCCACCGACAGCGCCCCGCCCGGGCCCGGGGGACCGGACCCATGGGGCACCGGACCTGACGGGTGGTCGGCCTAGGATCGACGGTTCACGAAACATCGATCCCGGAGGTCACAGGAATGTCCGACCAGCGTGTAGTCGTCGTCACCGGCGGCGGGAGCGGCATCGGCGCGGCCACCGCGCGGCTGCTGCGGGCCGAGGGTCACCATGTGGTGGTGTCCGGCCGTCGGCGCGAGCCGTTGGAGCGGGTCGCCCGGGAGACCGGGGCGCTCGCGCACGTCTCCGACACCACCGAGCCCGAGGGCGTCCGCGGACTGGTCGCGGCCGCCGTCGCCGCCTACGGCCGGATCGACGGGCTGGTGCTCAACGCCGGTGTGGGCCGCGGTGGTTCGGTGGGTGACGTGACACCGGAGGACTGGGAGCTGGTGATGCGGACCAATCTCACCGGCCCCTTCCTGCTGCTGCGTGAGGCGCTGCCGCACCTGTTGCTCGCGCGCGGCGCGGTGGTGGCGGTGGCCTCGGTCTCCGCGCTGCGCAACGGCGTCGGCGGCGCGGCGTACGCGACCTCGAAGGCCGCGCTGCTCCAGCTGTGCGGCTCGCTCGCCGTCGACTACGGCCGGCGCGGTCTGCGGGCCAACACCGTCTGCCCGAGCTGGGTGCGCACCGAGATGGCGGACCGCAGGATGGCGCGCTTCGCGGAGGAGGCGGACTTGGCCGGCGGTGTCGAGGAGGCTTACCGCGAGGCGACGGCGCTGACCCCGGCCGGCCGCCCCGGGGAGCCGGAGGAGGTGGCCGCCGCGATCGGCTGGCTGCTCTCCCCGGCGGCGGGATATGTGAACGGCGCGGTGCTCACGGTCGACGGCGGGGTGACGGCTCTGGATCCCGGTACGGCGGCCTTCGGACTCCGGATGGAGCCCCGCTCGGGCGGCTGACCGGAGGACCGGTCGGGGTGGCTGCCGGGGCGGGCGGCCGCCCCGACCGTTGGACCGATGCAATTCGGTCATTGAAAGGCCGAAATCAGCAATTGGCTTCAAAGGGAAGGCTGGAAGTAAATCCTCCGCTTGAATCGATGGCAGCATGTGGGGTGTGAAGCGTGAAATGTCACATGGCTTCACTCTGCCGTCCCTACCCACGAACGGGAATCGCCCGATGAATCGGCCCCTCGCCATCCTCGCCGCCGCCGCCGCCCTGACCCTCGCCGGCGCCCTCCCCGGCACCGCCCTCGCCGCCGACGCGGCCGCCTCCCCGAGCGTTCCGGGGACCTGCGTCACCAGCTACCGGGGCGTGGTGGTCAACGAGATCTGCGCCATCGTCAGCGGCGACGAGGTGACCTTCCACGGCCGGACCACGCCGACCAGCGTCAGCTGGACCCCGCGCCCGGTGCCGTACCGCTTCACCGCCAAGGTCGTCGACGGGGCGGAGATCGGCACCGTCACGCCGAGCGTCAACGTCAGCTGGTCCGCCACCCCGGTGGGCCGGATCTCCGGCGTCCTGCCCTGCGGCTCCACCGCCGAGGCCACCCTCGAAACCACCCAGTGGGGGTGGCCGCCGGCCGCCGTCACCCTCTCCGTCGCGGCGTCCTGCTGATCCCGCGGGCACGTCCGCACGGCGAAGGGCCCTGCCTGGTCGGCCAGGCAGGGCCCTTTTTCCTCGCGTGCGTCAGCCGTTCCGGCCCTTCCCGGCCGTCCCGGCGCCGCCGCTCCCCCCGATTCCCGACCGGGAACCGCCCACACGGTCCCGGTCGGCGCTCAGTGGGCCCAGTGGAGTCCGGGGCCGGACCGGCTGAGCCGGGCCAGACGGACCAGGGCGACCGGATGCTGCCCGGCCTTGCGGGGGGAGGGGGAGAGGCGGACCGTGGCCCCGGCCGCGGCCGGGCCGTCCGTCGCCGGTCCGGCCGTCGCGCTCGGCGCGTGGTGACGTGCACTCATCACTCTGGATCCCTCCTGGTCGGGGAGCGGCTGCCCCGCTCGCTCGCCAATGACCACCAGGGAACCGGTCCGGACCGGCCGGATCAATGCGGGTGACTACCTAACGGCCGGCGGGAACGTTGGGGGCACCGGCGACAGGGCGCCCGCGAGCGCCCGCGGGGAGTCCGGAGGGCGTTCGGAGAGCGGACGCCGGAGGGCCGCCCGCGCCCCGGTCCTGCGCGCTCCGGTCCTGCTCGGCGCCGCGCGCTCACTGCCGCGCGCTCACCGCACTCCGCTCCCGCACTCCGCTCACCCGCCGCCCTCGACCGCCGCGTCCTCGGCGTCCGCGCGGGCCAGCGCCTGCGCCGTCCCGGCCCGGCCGGTGCTCAGCTTGTGCAGCACGTTCGCCACATGGTGCTCCACCGTGCGCGGTGACAGGAAGAGGGCCTGGGCGATGTCCTGGTTGCCCGTCCCCTGCGCGAGCAGCTCCGCCACCTGCCGTTCGCGCGGCGAGAGCCGCTTGCCGTAGCCCCGGCGGCCCGGCGAGCCGATCCCGCCCAGATCGAGGTCCCGGCGCAGTTTCCGGCAACGAGCGGTGTCCGTGGTGGCCCCCAGCTCCAGGTAGACGCGCTCGGCGGCGGCCATCCGCTCCGCCGCCCGGGCCCGGTCGCTCCCGGCCAGCGCGGCGGCGATCCGCTCGTCCGCCCGCGCCGCCTCGTACGGCCGCCCGATGTCCTGCCAGTGGTCCCTGGCCCGGGTGAACGCCTCCGCCGCCGCGGGATCGCCGTCCGCGTCCAGCAGCAGCCCACCGGCGAGGTGCAGCGCCGCCGTCACGGCCGGCGCGTCCCGGTCGGCGAGGGACTCCGTCGCCTCCCCGGTCACCTCCCCGGCCTCGGCCCGCCCGCCCGTCGCGAGCAGGGCCTCGACGGCGACCGGCAGCAGGTCGGCGGTGCGCGCCCAGGCGTCGGCCTGCCGGGCCGTGGCCAGCGCCGGCCCCACCGTGCCGGCGGCCCCGGCGGTGTCGCCCTCCAGCAGCTGGAGGCCGCCCAGCCCGGCGGCCGCCCGCAGCGCCACCGTCACCTGCGACTCCCGCTGGCCGAAGCGGGCGGCGATCTCGAACTCCTCCCGCGCCAGCGCCAGCCGCCCCCGCCCCGCCGCGAGCCGCCCGAACAGCAGCGAGCGCTCGGCGCCGGCCATCGCCAGATCGTCGAACTCGGCGCCCAGCCGGGCGAACCGGGGCTCCACCAGGTCCCAGCGCCCGGCCAGCATGTCGAGCCGGATCAGCGCGAGCCGGCTGTAGCACTCCAGGTACGGGATGCCCGTCAGCCGGGCCAGCCGGCGGCTCTCCTCCAGCAGGTTCGCCGAGCGGCGGTCGTAGCCCAGTTCGATCGCGATCTCGCCCGCGTTGTACAGCGCCCGGGTGGTCTGCCGCATCACCTCGGGGCGCTCGGAGTCGCGCGGCAGCTCGTCCAGCCGGTCCCAGACCGCCGGATCGCCGTCCCGGGCCTGGAAGGTGAGCGAGGTGGCCCGCACCGCGGCGGACACGTCCTCGTCCGGGTTGGCCGCCAGCAGGCCCTCCGCCCGCGCGAGCCACTCCCCGGCCCGGCGGCCGGCGCCGTCGCGCTCGTCCATGGCGATCGCCACCATGGCCCGGGCCGCGCGCACCGGGCGCTCCTCCAACTCCTCCAGGGACTCCCGGATCCGGTCGAACCCGGCCCGGTTGCCGCTGTGCACCGCCATCAGGAAGCCGAGCGCGAGCCGGATCTCGCCCCGGTCGGCGACCGGCAGCCGGGGATCGGCGACCATGCCGCTCAGCACCTGCACACTGGCCGCCGGGTCGACGTCGTCGGCCGCGAGCCGGGCCAGCGCCAGGGCCGCCCGGCCTCGGCGGCGAGGGTCCAGGTCGGGTTCGTCGAGCAGGCCGCGCAGCATCCGCCGGGCACCGCCCGGGTCGCCGAGCGCGGCGGCCTGGTCGGCGGCCGCCTGGGCGAGGTCCTGCCAGGCCGGGCGGTCGCCCATGGCCAGGGTGTGCTCGGCGATCCGGGCGAGCGGCCGCGGCTCCCTGCTCCCCAGCGCGGTCACGGCCCGCCGGTGCAGCACCCGGCGCCGGGGCCCGGCGATCCGCCCCTGCGCGACCTGCCGGGCCGACGGGGAGCGGAAGGCGTAGCGGTCGGGCGCGGTCTCCCACAGGACGGCCGCGTGCAGCGCCTCGGTCAGGCCGTCGGCCCCCGCTTCGGCGTCCAGTCCGGCGACGGCGGTCAGCAGCTCCTCGTCGGCGGGTACCCCGAGGACGGCGGCCGCCGCCACGACGGCCGCGCCGTTGCCACCGAGGCGGGCGAGGCGTTCGGTCACCGCGTCGCGCAGTCCGCGCGGGAGCTCGGCGGCGGCCAGGACGGCGGCCGGGCCGCCGGAGCCGGCGGACCCTCCGGTCCGCTCGGCGGGCGAACGGTCGGGAGCGTGCCGGTCGGGGGTTTGCCGGACGGCGGCGGTGCGTCCGGCGGGGCCGCGCTCGGCCGGGGCGCGTTCGGTCAGGGTGCCTTCGGCCAGACCCCGCAGGTCCTCCTCGACGGCCAGCGGAAGGCCCTGGCCGCGCTCGTGCAGGACCCGCGCGAGTTCGGGGGTCGCCGCCGGGCCCAGCACCGACCGGGCCAGCTCCGCGACCTCGGGCTCGGACAGGGGCTCCAGCCGTTCCAGCCGGACCGGCGCGCCGACGGCCCCGTGCCCCTCCTCGCCCCGGTGCCCGTCGGTGCGGGCGGGCGCGGGGCGGAAGGCCGTCCCGGGCGCCGGGGCGCCGGGAGGCAGGTCCTCGGGACGGTAGGTGACCACCAGCGCGAGCCGCGGCGGCAGGTCACGGGCCAGTCGGAGCAGCAGATCGAGGGTCGCGTCGTCGGCCCACTGGAGGTCCTCGACCACCAGCACCGGGGAGTCGAGCGCGGTGAGCAGCGCCCGTACCCCCTGGGCGAGCAGTCGGCGCGCGGACAGGAGGGTCCCGCCGTCCGGCGGCGCGGCCGGCAGCCGGTCGGCGAGGTCGGGGAGCACCAGGCGCAGGGCACCGGTGCTGGGCGGCAGCTCGGCGACCGGGGGCAGCAGGGTGGCGGCGTCCCGCAGGGCGTCCACCAGGGGCCCGAACGGCTCCGGTTCACGCAGCGGGTGGCACCGGCCGAGCAGCACCGGCCGCCGGGCGGCGGCGTGGTCGGAGGTCCCGGCCGTCCCGCTCACGGCCGGCCCGCTCTCCGGGCTCCCGTCCAGTGCCCGGACGGCCTCGGCGACCAGCCGCGACTTGCCGCTGCCCGCCTCGCCCTCCACCAGCAGGACCGCCGGGGGCCGGGAGAGCGCGGCCGTCAGCCGGGAGAGTTCACCGGTCCGCCCCACGAAGGCGTACCCCGGGGCTCCCCCCTGCGGCGCGGTCGGCGGCAGTGGCCGGTTCATCGGCGCCGCGCCCGGCCGCGCCCGGCGCGGCCGTCGGCACCCCGGCGCGGGGCGGATCCAGTCTGAGCGGGCATACCCCCATGATGCCCGCGCCCCGGGGATCGGCGTCGGGCGGGGCGGCCGGTGCCCCACGCCGGGCGGCCGACCCGCGGCCCGGCTCAGACCGCCTGGTACGCGGCCGGGTCCTCCCCCGGGGAGGGCAGGCGCGGCCGGCCCGGGCCGAATCCGGGGACGGCCGACGGCCGCGGCACCCCGGCGGGCCGGACGACCCGCCCCGGCGTCTCGACGACCTCGCAGCCCGCCCGGGCGAACCGCCGGACGGTCTCCGCGGCCGCCCGGTCGTCGAGCGCGAACACGAACGGCCCCGGCACCAGCACCACGTCCACCCAGCGGTGCTCGGCCGCCAGCAGCAGGTTCTCCAGTGCCGGCAGCGGCCCCCGGGTGCTGAGCCCGTGGTCGCTGTACACGTCCGGCATCGGCAGCCCGAGCCGTTCGGCGAGCTGCTCCATGGCGGTCCGCACGTAGTCGGCCTCCCGCGCGTCGTAGGGCCGGCACCGCAGGTACATCGCGGCCCGCCGCATCGTCGGACGTGTCGCTCGGTGGAGGTCGTGCATGCCGTTCACCTGGCTCTGGTCACTGTGGCGAGTGGGGGAGGACGGCACCGGACGGCGGGTGGGGGAGAGGCGGGGCCGGGGCGGGGCCCGGCGGCCACCGGGCCGGTTTCCAGCGGACTCCCGGAACCGTACGGGGATCAATGAGGGCCACTACCTATTGCTGGTGGGACTGGTGCGATCCGTACCGACGGCCCCCGCCAGGGGTCCCCGTCCCGGTCCGGTGGCGCCCGGCCGCAGCCGGAACAGGAGGCGCGGCGTGGTGCGGTGCCGGGCGGGATGGAGCCGGTCCCGCTCGCTCCGACGATCCTCGTCATCAACCCGCTGACCGTCCGATCCCGGCTCCGCGCCACCGGCCCGGAGCCGGGATCGGTGAAGGCGGTCGAGGACCGGGACGGCCTCGGGCCCGCCCCGGCCGATCCGCTTCCACTCGCTTCACGGAGGAACGGATTCCCATGTCCTTCCCGGTGCGCGTCGGCACCCGCGGTGACGATTTCCCGGTCGCTGTCGGGGCCTCTTCGGGGCCGTCGGATCCGCGACGGCGCTCCGGGCCGCGGCGTCCCCCGCACCTCCTGGGGTGTCGGTCGGGCTTCTGGGGCAACCGGCCGGTCGGGCCAGGTGTTTGGGGCACCGCCCGGGTGGGGAACGGGAGTTCGACACTGTGCTGCGCGAACCGATCGAAGGGCCACGTCAGTTGACTCCTCCGCCGCCCGGGCGGGTCGATCCCGACCTGGCCGACCGTCTGACCGATGCGGTGCTGCTCTCCGGCCTTCCGGTCGCCTTCGGGGAGGAGGGGCCAGGGGTGCGCGTGCGGTCGGCGCGGCCCGCCGGCGATGCCGACCGATGCGCCGGTACGGCGGCGCTGGACTGGTTGCCGTCCCCCCGGCTGACCGGTGCGGCCGCGATGGCCGGGCCGGGGCAGCCGGCGGGTCCGGCCCGGGAGGTGGTCGGGACGGCGATGGTGAACGCGCTCGCCGAGTTCCTGCCCGCCTTCGGGCTGGAAGCGGGCATGGACGCCTCCGGCCGGGAGTTGCGGGTCGGCCCGTCGCTGGTCCCGGCCGGCGGGCTCCGCGTCCCGCCGGGGGTGCTGGCCGCCCGGCCCGTCGGGCCTGCACTGGAGGAACTCGCTCTCCCCGGCGCTCTGTTGGAGACCGTTCGGCGCAGCGCCGCGCTCGCCGGGCTGCCCCTCGCGACCCACCTCGGCGGCACCGGCATCACGCTGGCGCCCTGCCCGCCGGGCGAGGGCGAGGGCGGGAACGAGGCCGACGGCGGGAGCGGCGGGGTGGACATCGGGTGGAATCCGTCCCGCCGTCTCGCCGACCTGGCCGACAGCGACCGCCCGGAGGCACCGGACGCCGCCACCGCCCGGGCGGCGGTCGACGCCGCGATGCGCCACGCGCTCGGCACGGCCCTGCGCGCCTGCGGCACCGAACTGCGCTGGCTGCACGCCGTCCACCGGCTGCGCGCGTACGGCGAGTCCGTCCCGACGATCCGCCGCTGACCGCCCCACGGCCAGGGCGGGCGGCCGGTCTGTGATGATGACGGGGTGGACACGGAGATCAGCGCCCTGATCCGTGGTCAGCTCCTTCGCCCGGTGCCGGAGGCCCGCCCGGGGGTCGGGGCCCGGGCGGAGGCCGTCCCGGTGGCGGCGGTCCGGGACGCCGACCCGGCGGCCGCGCCGCCGGAGGTCCGGACCGTCACGGGGGAGACACTCTTCCTCTCGGCCGTGCAGCGGGCCGAGTTGGAGGACCTCTGCCGACGTCACGGGATCCCTGTGATGTCCAGGCCCGATGTGTGGGGCGACCTTCTCGAACCCTTCCTCGACACGGAGTTCGCACCGGCGCGGCGGGCCGCGACCGCGGCGGCCCTGGCGCGGGTCGGCCTCGACGAGGCGGCGGTGGCCGAGATCAGGGCGGAGGTCGGCCCGCTCATGGTGGCCTACAACTCCCTGCACTGGGACTGGGCGCACCTGGGCCTGGCCGATCTGCTCGACGCCGCGACCGGGGACACGGCCCCGGAGCGCTACCGGATCGGGCCCGACCGGCTCCCGGCCTTCCGGGCCCGGGCGATGGCGATCGCCGAGCTGGGGCACACACCCGGCGGGCCGAGCCGCCCCTGACCGTCCGTCCGCGGACCTCCGGGATTCCGCTCCGTCGCCGCAGGTGGGTGGCCCTGCGGGCAGTGCGGCGTGTCGGCCGGGCCGTGTCCCCGGGCATCTGCCGAAATGAGGGTCGGTGGTCGTGTTCCCGGCCGCCGTCCCTTCCCACATCTGGTGGTAATCCATGCGTTTGTCCCCGAAGCTCGTCGGTCCCGCCGTGGCGGTGTGTCTGGCCCTGGGCGGAACCGTCGCGGCCGCCCCGCCCGCCCCGGACGCGCCGTCCAGGACGGCCGATCGCTACTGCGCCGTCGTCGTCAGCAAGACCCTGGACGCCGCCGGGCACTCCCGCGTCCTCGGCGAGGCGTGCTCGGACGTGTCCCGCAAGGACGCCCTCGCCCTCGCCGACGCCCCCAACCGCTCCGTCGGCCAGCGCAACACCCCGACCCGCACGCCGCTGCTGGAGGAGTACAGGGACCTCGACCGCTACAACAGCATCTACACGATGTACGGGGACGCCGGCGGCTGCGACGCAGAGGGCTACCACCTCGTCAACTACTACGAGATCGCGACGAACGTGTCCTCGATGGACGGCTACTACGGCTGCAACAGGGTCCACCTGTGGAACTTGAAGCAGGAGGAGTCGAACCCGGACCCGGAGCTGCCGATCTTCAACCTGGGCTCCTTCAACGACAACGTCCGCGAGCTCCAGGTCTACCGCGGCTGAGCGAGCACACCACTGGTGGCCCGGCCCCGGCCCCGGGCCACCCGCCCGCAGGCACTGACCGTCCTGCGGGCGGTGCGCACCCCGGCCGGACGGCGCGGGCCGGGGTGCGCGCGGGGACGGGGCGGTCAGTGGGCGCGGGAAAGCACCCAGGTGCCGATGCCCCGGCAGGGGATGGTGAACCCCTCCCCGTCGATATCGCCCATCAGGCACAGGCCGGTGCCGACGTCCTGGAGCTGGAAGGCGCCGTTCGGCGCCTGCTGGTAGGTCCACTGCTGGGACGCGGTGCCCGTGACGCAGGGGCTGGTACGGACGGTGCCGTCGGCGTCGCTGTCCAGACACAGCCCGCTGGCCCGGTTGGTGAGGGTCGCCGGGCCGACCGGTGCCAGTGGGGTCCACTTCCACTGCTGGTCGTGTGCCCGTGCGCTGCAACGGGCCATGGAGACGGAGATGCCGCCGGCGTTCTCCAGACAGCGGTCGGACATGTACTGCTCCAGCCGTACGGTGCTGCCCGCGGGCGGGACGGAGGCAGAGGCCGAGGCCGGTGTCGTGGCGGTCAGGGTGAACACGGCGGCCGCCGCCGCGGCGGCGGTGAACAAGCACTTACGGCGCATCACAGGGATCCTTCCGATCAACGCGACCGCGCATCGGCCGCACCAGGACATACCCGCCCGGTGGTCCGGCCCGAGCGCTCCGTCCCCGATCTCCCTCTGTCGCACGAACCGCCCCGCGCCGTCACCCGTCGGCGGCGTCCGGGGCGGGGGTGTCGGCGGTCGCGGCGGCGGTCCGCTCGTGGTAGTCCAGGAGGCGGGTCAGCAGGTCCGTCAGGCGGACCCGGTCGTCGGCGTCCAGGGGGGCGAGCAGCGCGTCCTGGGCCGCGTCGACGACGGTGTCGAGCCGCCGGAGGTGGGCGCGCCCCTCGGAGGTCACCGTGATGACGTTGCGGCGGCGGTCCGCCGGGTCGGGGGTGCGCTCGACCAGGCCGCGTTCGGCGAGTTCGTTGACGACCGCGACCATGTCGCTGCGGTAGATGCCGGTGCGCCGACTGAGTTCCGACTGGCTGGCCGGGCCTCCCTCGGTGAGCGCGGTGAGGGCGGCGAAGTGCCATTTGCGGGCGCCCTCCGCCGCCAGGCCGTCGTTCACCAGGCGGTCGGCGTGCAGGCCGTTGAGGGCCAGCAGTCGGCTGGGCAGGCTGCGGACGCGGGCCGGGGCGGTGTGGTCGGCCGTGGCGCCCGGAGGGCGGTGGGGCGTCTCGTCGGTGTTCACGACCCGCAGTCTAGCCGTTGCGTTAGTCACCCTAACGATATACGGTCGTGAACATCAAATCGTTAGTGTCACTAACGGATTGGGGGTGGGGCACGGCCCCACCCGCTCCGGTGCCACGAGAGGAACCGTCCCGATGCTCACCGTCCCCGTTCTCGACTCCCACCTCGCCTACCTGGACACCGGCGCGGACACCGGCGCGGACACCGGTGCGGGCGCCGGTGCCACGGCCGGCGGCCCGCCGGTCGTCCTGCTGCACGGCAACCCCACCTCCTCCCACCTGTGGCGCAAGGTCGTCCCGCGCCTGGCCGACCGCTCCCGGGTGCTCGCGCCCGACCTGATCGGCATGGGTTCCTCCGGGAAGCCGGCCATCGGCTACACCTTCGACGACCAGGCCCGCCATCTGGACGCCTGGTTCGAGGCGCTCGGCCTCGACCGGGTCGTCCTGGTGGGCCACGACTGGGGCGGTGCCCTGGCTCTCGACCGGGCGGCCCGGTGTCCGGACCGGGTGGCCGGGGTCGTCCTGCTGGAGACCTTCCTCAAGCCGCTGGCCGCCGAGGAGTTGCCGCCGCCGGCCCGGGCCCGCGCCGAGGCGTTCCGTGCGCCCGGTGTCGGCGAGCGACTGGTGCTGGAGCAGAACATCTTCATCGAGACGGCCTTCGAGGGCGGGGTGCTGCACCCGCTGGGCGAGGACGAGGTCCGGCCCTACCGGGAGCCGTTCCCGACGCCGGAGAGCCGCCGTCCGATGCTGGCCTGGTCCCGGATGACGCCGATCGACGGCGATCCGGCCGAGGTGGTCGCCCGGATGGAGGCGTACGGTGGCTGGCTGGCCGGAAGTCCGGAGGTGCCGAAGCTGCTGCTGACCTTCGACTCCTCGCCGACCCTGCTGGTCGGGGAGGCCGTGGTCGCCTGGGCGCGCGAGCACGTCGCCGCGCTCACCGTCGAGCACTGCGGTCCGGCCGGGCACCACGCTCCTGAGGACCGGCCGGAGGAGATCGGCCGGGCGATCGCCGGATGGCTCGGGCGGCACCGCTTGGTGAATATCAACGCACCTGTTGTACAAGGCGATTGATTGTTGCTCGGCAAGTGGTCCAGACCATTGACGAGGGGTCGCGCGCTGCCTACGGTATGGGCATTCACCTGGCGCAGGCATGCCAAGATCCCCTTGGTCGGCGCACCCCCACGCGCGTGTCCTGGGCCGGGCGCACTCTCCATCCACCCCCACGGAGGAGCATCATGCGCAAACGCCTTGCCGTCGGCGCGGCCCTGGCCGCCGTCGCCGTTCCGCTCGCGATGGCCGTCCCGGCCAGTTCGCACGGATTCATCAACCTGCCGCCGAGCCGCTCGGCCCTGTGCGGTGCCGGTGTCGTCAAGAACTGCGGCGACATCCAGTGGGAGCCGCAGAGCGTCGAGGGCCCGAAGGGCTTCCCGACCCGCGGTCCCGCCGACGGCACCATCTGCGCCGGGGCGGACGCCCGTTGGGCCCCGCTCGACAACCCGCGCAGCGGGGCCTGGCCGACCACCAGGGTGACGGCCGGCGGCCAGCAGACCTTCACCTGGGAGATCGAGGCCAGGCACTCGACCACGAACTTCCGGTACTTCCTGACCAAGCCCGGCTACGACCCGACCCAGAAGATCACCCGGGCGAACCTCGACCTCACGCCGTTCCTGACGGTCCCCTACAACGGCCGCCAGCCCGCCGCCACGACCACTCACACCGGGACCCTCCCCACGGGTCGCACCGGGCACCACGTGGTGGTCGCGGTCTGGGACGTCGCCGACACGTCGAACGCGTTCTACTCCTGCACCGACGTGCTCTTCTGAGCCCACGCACGACCTGTCGCACGACCTGCCGCGGGACCCGAAGCACAACCTGACGCAGGACCCGCGGCCCCCGGCCGTCGGTCGGCCCCGCACCCCGAGGCCGACCGACGGCCACCGGGCGCGGGCGCCCCGCTCAGCCCTCGGTCCAGCCGTGCCCCTGGGCGCACCGGAGCATCGCCTCGCGCACCTTGAGCACCTGCTCACCGGTGAGCGACGGCACCTGTGCGAGCAGCAGCTCCGTCACCTCCACCACGAACTCGGCCGAGGTCAACACGTCGCACTCCGCGTCGTCGTGGTCGGCCGCGGACCGCGGGACGAGGGGGACCGTGACGGCCGGCCCGGTCGGCCGCGAGACCGCGCCCTTGGGGAGCCGCACCGACGAAGCCTTCAGCCCGCGGTCGCCCTCCTCCATCTCGAACTCGACCACCAGGCCCGAGTGCACCACGGACTCCGGCATCAGCATGTCATTGACGTGCAGGAAGACGTCCTCCCCGCCGTGGTCCGGAGCGATGAACCCGTAGCCCCGCACGCTGTCGTAACGCACCACACGACCGGTGACCACACATACCCCCAAGGACAACCCGGGCCCCCTGCCCGAAACCTGAGGTAGAGGATAGACGACCGGGGCCCGGACGGTCACCGGACCAGGCCGGCCACCCGGGCCTTCCAGCGGGTGATCATCGCGAGCATCACCGTGCACACGAACGCGGCCAGCGCCGCCGCACCCCAGAACGGGATCGCGATCCGGCTCGGCCGCCCGGTGATCATCCGGGACCCGTCGAGCCACACCGAGGTCTCGTGGCCCTCCGGATACGGCTTCCGGACCGGCCGCTCCTCGCGGAACTCGCGGTCCTCGACGAACCAGCGGTAGGTGCAGCCCCAGAGGTCGTGCCCGATGTTCTGCTCGTCCACGCTGCGCCCGGTGACCCGGCAGCCGGTGACCGTGGCGGAGACCCGCCGCGACTCGTTCCGCGCCGCGTCGACCGCGTGGGCGGTCTGCGCGGCCGCGAACACCGTGCCCAGCGCGAACACGGGCACCGCCAGCAGGCCGACCCAGGCCGCCGCCCAGTCCCGGTCGGACAGGTCGTTGATCACCGGCCGCGCGACGGCGAGGAGCGCCACCAGGGCGGCACCGGCCGCCACCAGCCAAACGGTCCGGTCACCCGGCGTGTCCTGCGACTCCCACCACACGACCGGCCCGGCCGCGGCCACCAGCGCCGCCACCGCCACCGGCGTGAGCACGGCGCACCGCCGCTGCGCCGCCGCCCACCGTTCCCTGTCCTCGGCTGTCAACCCGCCCCCCTTTCCCCCGGGACGTCCCCCGGGGCCCCGTGGTGGCGGACGCCCCCCCGGACGTCCGCCGTGACGAGTGTCACCCGCCCCCGCCCGGCGCGCCCAGCCCGTCGGAGGCCCCGGGGCGGACCCGCGTCGGAACGGTGACACGGCCGCGACATCGTCATCGCGTCCCTACCAGGGCACGACCTGGCCGAGGTGGTCGACGAAGTGGAGGCCGCCCGCCCCGCGGTGGCGTTCGACCGTGTCCACCACCCCGGGCACGCTCTCCTCCACGCTCAACTCGGCCATGGGTCCGCCGAGTTCGGTGCGCACCCAGCCCGGGTCGAGCAGCAGGAGGGTCCGGCCGTCCCCGGCGTGCCGGGCGGCCTGGCAGCGCATCAGCTGGTTGAGCGCGGACTTGCTGGCCCGGTAGAGGTCCTGCCCACCCCTGGTGTTGTTCGTGATGCTGCCCTGGTCGGAGGACATCACACCGATGGTGCCGGTCGGCGGGACCAGTGGGCGGAGGGTCTCGACGACGCGCAGCGGGCTCAGCGCGTTGGTGACCATGACCTCGGTGAACATCTCCGTCGGCACCTCGCCGATCGGCAGATCGCCGCGGGCGATCGCGGCGTTGACGAAGAGGAGGTCGAGGGTGCGCCCGGCCAGCCGGTCGCGGAGTGCCGACAGGGAGGCCGGGTCGGTCATCTCCAGTGACTCGACGGTCAGCCGGCCGTCGGCGGAGTCCAGCAGTTCGTGCAGCGCGGTGGGCCGGTCGCCGCGCACGGTGCCGATGACGTCCCAGCCCCGGCGGAGGTACTCGGTGGCGATCCCGAGGCCGAGGGTACGGGAGGCGCCGACGACGAGGGCGGTCCTGCGGGTGTCGCTCATGGGGGTCCTGTTCGTGGAAGTGCTGTTCGTTGACGTGCTGTTCAAGGGAGCCGCTGTTCAAGGGAGCCGCTGTTCAGGGGAGCTGCCGTTCAGGGACGTGCTGCTCGCCGGGGTCCGGTCCTGTGGACGGGGCCCCGGGCGGTCATCGTGCGGGCCGGCCGTCACCGGGCGAACCGAGCGGCTCCCGGACGAGTCTCCGAGCAGCGCGGGCCGGGCGTCCAATACCCTTTCGGGCGCATTGATACCGTGCGGGCATGGATCTGGATCTGCGCAAGCTCCGCTACTTCGTCGCGGTGGCCGAGCACCGGCACTTCGGCCGGGCGGCCGCGGCGCTGTTCATCGCCCAGCCCGTGCTCAGCCGTCAGATCCGCGCCTTCGAACAGGAGCTGGGCTGCCCGCTGTTCACCCGGACCACCCGCAGTGTCGAACTGACGCCCGCCGGGCAGCGCCTGTACGAGGAGGCGGACGGGGTCGCCGCGACGGTGGCGGGTGCCGTGCGCCGGGTGCGGGAGGCGGGCCGCCCGGGGCGGCTGGTGGTCGGCTTCTCGGCGGGCCTGCGCGTCGCGGAGGCGATCCGGGTCTTCTCCGCGAGCCACCCGGACCTCGTGGTCGACGTCCTCCCGCTGCCGTGGACCGAGCGGGACGCGCCGCTGCGGGACGGCCGGGCGCACGTCGGCTTCCTCCGGCACCCGTTCGACGAATCGGGGCTGCACACCGTCCCGGTCGGCCACGAGACCAAGGTCGCCTGCCTGCCGGCCGGCCACCGGCTGGCCGGGCGCGGCACGCTGGTGCTGGCGGACCTGGACGGCGAGCCGGTCTTCGACCACCGCAGTCGGCGGACGGCCTCGCTGGAGGAGAAGTTCGAACTGGTCGCCTCCGGCCAGGGCCTCGCCCTGGTGCCGCTGAGCGTCATGCGCTCGTACGACCGTCCGGGCCTGGTCCACCTCCCGATCACCGACCACCCGCCGGTGGTCACCTGCCTGGTGGCGCCGGAGGGCCACGGGCCGGGGCCGGTCGCGGACTTCCTGGAGATCGCCGCTGCCGTGCTCCGCGGGCCGGGGTCGTGATCCGGCCATCCCCCGAATTCCGTGCGCGGACGGGTGGTTCGTCGTAGCATCGACGCCGGAACGCGCGAAAGCACAGCCCGGTCGGTAGTCCGGGCGCCGTCGGCCCCGGCCGTCGGCCAGTCATTCCCTCCCAGGGTGTCCGGTGCGTTCCTCCCGGCGCGGGATCGCGTGCGGGACGCGGCACCACCACGGGAGGAAGCAGCATGCCGAGGACGTTCGCCGTCGGGCGCCCCGCCGCGGAGCGGCCCGTCGCGGTGGCCCGCCTCCGGGAGAGACGGGCCACGGACCGGACCGGAGCGGCGCGCCGGGGCAGATAACCCGTCCCCTCCGGGGCGCGTCCCGTACGCCCCGCGCCTCCCACGGCCCCGGGAATCCGGCAGCCCCGGGCCGTCCGGCCCGCTCGCGAGGCCGTCCGTCCGGCTCCGACGTCCGTCCGGCCCGTCTGCCGGGCTGTCCGTCCCTGTCCCCGCGCGTCCGCGCACCCGAACGTCCGATTGTCGATCCTTCGTGGAAAGAGATCTGACCGTTCGTCAGTTGACGCTCACGGGAGACGGATCGTCCCGTGCGCGATCCGTGGCACGCCCCAATCGAGAACGATCAGGAGATCACCGTGCGCATACTCTTCACCGGCCCGGCCGCGCCGAGCCACCTCTTCCCGATGGTGCCGACCGCCCAGGCCCTGCGGGCCGCCGGGCACGAGGTGCTGTTCGCCAGCCCGAGCCCGTTCGACCAGCTCCGGCAGGCCGGCTTCCCGATCGTCGAGATCGGCGACGGGCGGCCCCTGCGGGAGTCCTTCGAGAAGACCTCCGGCCTCCAGGCCGGTTACGCCCAGCCCGGAATGACGCAGGACGAGATCATGGAGATGGCCGCGGCCGCCTTCGCCCACGGCTCGCGCTCCACGGTGGAGGACCTGCTCGCGGTCACCGAGAGCTGGGGCGCCGACCTGATCGTCCACGACTCCTGCCTGGCCTCCGCCCAGTTGGTCGCGGCCCGGCTCGGCATCCCGGCCGCGCTGCAGAACTTCGGCCTCACCTCCGGCCTCGACCTGGCGGCCCGGCTGGCCGTCCACTTCGCCGACGTCTACGAGAAGCACGGTGTGGCCGGCCCCGCGCCGACGACGCCGCTGAACATCGTTCCGGCCTCGCTCGGCGGTGACGCGGGCGGCCTGCGGATGCGCTACCTCCCGTACAACGGAGGAGGCGTGGTCCCGGCGGAGCTGCTGGAGCGGGGCCACCGGCCGAGGGTGGCGGTCACCCTGGGCACCGTCATCGCCGGGCTCGACGGCCTGACGGCGATCGCCCGGCTGGTCGAGGCCGCCGGCGCGGTCGACGCCGAGTTCCTGCTCGCCGTCGGCGACGCCGACCTCGGCAACCTGGGCACCCTGCCGGACAACGTCCGCCCGCTGCCCTGGGTGCCGCTCGCGGAGCTGCTGCGGGTCTGCGACGCGGTGGTGCACCACGGCGGGTCCGGCAGCACCCTCACCGGAGTGCAGGCGGGCGTGCCCCAACTCCTGCTGCCCCAGGGTGCCGACAACTTCGCGGTGGCCGACGCCCTGACCGCCGCGGGGGCCGCCCTGAGCTCCGCCTCCGACGCCGTCGACACCGCCCTGCTCACCCGGCTCGTCACCGACCAGGACCTGCGCGCGGGCGCCGAGCGACTGCGGGCAGAGAACCAGGCCCTGCCGACCCCCGCCGCCCTCGTCCCCGAGATCGAGGCCCTCGTCACCCGTCACCGCTGACCGGACCCGTCCGGCGAATCGCTCCACGAAGGACCTGAGGAATCGTCAATAACCCTCTGTGGGGCCGCTTCCCGTCCCCGGTGGAGGTGCCGCCCCGCACCCCCACCGGGGACGGACCGTATCCGCCCGGAGCCGGAACCCGCCGAGCCGCCCGGGCCGTCCCTGGACGATCGTCCAGCCGGGAGACGGCGCGCTGGTGTGCGGATCCACTCGTTCCGGACGTGGCGCGTTGCTGCAATACCCATGTCGATCTGTCGAGGACGGTGGATGCACATGGACCTGAACACCGTGGTGGAACTGCGCGATGCGCGCGAACGCGGGACGTGGAGGCCGGGGGACGCCTGGCTGGGCGGCGGAACGTACCTGTTCTCGGAGCCCCAGCCGCACCTCCGGCGGCTGTTCGACCTGAACCGGATGGGCTGGGAGCCGCTGCGGCCGACCCCGGACGGCGGCCTGGAGATCGCCGCGACCTGCACGATCGCGCAGCTCTCCCGCCACCCGAAGCCGACCGGCTGGACTGCGGCGCCGCTGTTCGAGCAGTGCTGCCGGGCCTTCCTCGCCTCCTGGAAGATCTGGAACGCGGCCACCGTCGGCGGCAACCTCTGCAACGGCCTGCCGGCCGGGCCGATGATCTCCCTCACCGCCGCCCTCGACGGCGTCTGCCGCCTGCTCGACCGGACGGGCGCGACCCGCACCCTGCCCGTCGGGGACTTCGTGCTCGGTGCCGGGGTCAAGGACCTGCGGCCGGGCGAGCTGCTGCGCTCGATCACCCTGCCCGGTCGGGCGCTGGCCCGGCGGACGGCGTTCCGCCAGGCGTCCCTGTACGGCCTGGGCCGCTCCGGCGCGCTGGTGATCGGCACCCTGGACCCGGTGGACGGGGAGTTCACGCTGCACATCACCGCGGCCACGGTCCGGCCGGTCCGGCTGGGCTTCGCCGTGCCGCCGAACGCCGAGGCGGTGCGGGAGGCGGTGGAGCACGCCGTCGCGCCGGACGAGTACTTCGACGACATCCACGGTCTGCCGGCCTGGCGGCGGCACATGACCCTGCGGTTCGCCGAGGAGGTCCGGCGCGAACTCGTGCGGCCGGCCGCGCCGGTGGCGCAGACCGGGCGGGCCGGGACCACCCACCCACCCGCCCCGCCGACGGCACCCGCCCCACCCGCCCCGCCGACGGCACCCGCCCCGTCCGAGGAGACCGGCCGATGAGCTTCACGGTCCGGGTCAACGGAGAGGACTCCGACGCGGAGCCCCGCCCCGGCCAGTGCCTGCGCACCTACCTGCGCGACCGCGGCTGGTTCGGCGTCAAGAAGGGCTGCGACGCCGGCGACTGCGGCGCCTGCACCGTGCACGTCGACGGGGAGCCGGTGCACAGCTGCCTCTACCCGGCGCGGCGCGCCGACGGCCGCGCGGTCACCACCGTCGAGGGCCTCGCCACCGAGGACGGCCTCCACCCGGTGCAGCAGCGCTTCCTCGACGCCCAGGGCTTCCAGTGCGGCTTCTGCACGGCCGGCTTCCTGATGACCGCCGCCAAGCTCGACGAGGACCAACTCTCCGACCTGCCCCGGGCGCTGAAGGGGAACCTGTGCCGCTGCACCGGCTACCGGGCGATCGAGGACGCGCTCCGCGGGGTGAAGCACACCGAGGAGCCCGCCCCCGGCGAGGCGGTCGGCCGCAGCCCGGGCGCCCCCGCCGGGCCGCAGGTGGTCACCGGGACGGCGCGCTACACCTTCGACCTGGAGGTGGAGGGCCTGCTGCACATGAAACTGCTCCGCTCCCCGCACCCGCACGCCCGGATCGTGTCGATCGACACCTCGGCGGCGCTGCGCGTCCCCGGGGTGCGCGCGGTGTTCACCCATCACGACGCGCCGGAGCGCCTCTACTCCTCCGCCCGGCACGAGCACCCCACCGAGGACCCGGACGACACCCGGCTGCTGGACGACGTGGTCCGCTTCGCCGGCCAGCGGGTGGCGGCGGTGGTCGCCGACGACGAGGCCGCGGCGGACGAGGGCTGCCGACGGGTCGCGGTGGAGTACGAGGTGCTTCCGTACGTCCTCGACCCCGAGCTCGCGATGCTGCCCGGCGCCCCGGTGCTGCACCCCAAGGGCCCGGAGTCGCGGATCGCCCGCGCGGAGAACAACGTCTGTGGCGAGGTGCACGGCGAGATCGGCAGCGTCGAGCAGGGCTTCGCCGAGGCGGCGGTCGTGTACGAGGAGACCTTCCGCACCCAGCGGGTGCAGCACGCCAGCCTGGAGACGCACGGCTGCCTGGTCTACTTCGAGGAGCACGAGGAGACCGGCGAGGAGCGGATCGTGGTGCGCTCGTCCACCCAGGTGCCCTTCCTCACCCGGCGGGCCCTCTGCGCGCTGTACGACCTGCCGATGGAGCGGGTCCGGGTGGTGGCGGGCCGGGTCGGCGGCGGCTTCGGCGGCAAGCAGGAGATGCTCACCGAGGACATCGCCGTACTGGCCGCGCTGCGGCTGCGGCGGCCGGTGAAGCTGGAGTTCACCCGGGCCGAGCAGTTCCTCGGCGCCACCACCCGGCACCCGTTCACCATCACGGTGAAGGCGGGCGCGAAGGCGGACGGTACCCTGACCGCGCTGCGGTTCCGGGTGGTCGCCAACACCGGCGCGTACGGCAACCACGGTCCGGCGGTGATGTTCCACAGCGTGGGCGAGTCGATGGGCGTCTACCGGGCGCCGCACAAGCAGGTCGAGGCGTACTCGGTCTACACCAACGGCGTGCCCGCCGGGGCGTTCCGGGGCTACGGCCTGGGCCAGGTGACCTTCGCGGTGGAGTCGGCGATGGACGAACTGGCCCGGCGGCTGGACATGGACCCGCTGGAGTTCCGGGAGCGGAACATCATCGGCCCGGGCGAACACATGGTGGGCCCGGCGGGGGAGGAGGAGGACCTCCACATTGCCTCCTACGGCCTCGACCAGTGCCTGCGGGTGGTGCGGGACGCCCTCGCCGACGACCGCAGCGCCGAACTCGCCCCCGAGGGCTGGCTGGTGGGCCAGGGCTTCGCGATGTCGGCGATCGCGACCGGCCCGCCCGGCGGCCACTTCGCGGACGCCGCCGTGACGCTGCTGGAGGACGGCACGTACGACATCGCCGTCGGTACGGCCGAGTTCGGCAACGGCACCACCACCGTGCACAAGCAGATCACCGCCGGGGCGCTCGGCACGACGGTCGACCGGATCACCGTCCGGCAGTCCGACACCGACGTGGTCCGCCACGACACGGGGGCCTTCGGCTCGGCCGGCACCGTGGTCGCGGGCAAGGCCGTGATGAAGGCCGCCAACGCGCTCGCCGAACGCATCCTCAGCTTCACCGCCGAGTACGCCCGCACCCCGCGCAGCCGGATCGCGCTCGGCGCCGAGGCGGTGGAGTGCGAGGGGCGCCCGGTGCCGCTCAAGGAGGTGTTCGCGGCGGCCGCCGCGCAGGGTGCCGCCCTGACCGGGGAGGGCCACTGGGGCGGCTCGCCGCGCTCGGTGGCGTTCAACTCGCAGTGGTTCCGGCTCGCGGTGGACCCGGACAGCGGGGAGATCCGGATCCTGCGCAGCGTCCACGGGGCCGACGCCGGGCGGGTGATGAACCCGCTGCAGTGCCGCGGCCAGGTCGAGGGCGGCGTGGCGCAGGCCCTCGGCGCCACGCTGTTCGAACGGGTGCTGGTCGACGAGCGGGGCGAGGTGACGACGGCCGCCTTCCGCCGCTACCGGCTGCCGGCCTTCGCGGACGTGCCGCGGACCGAGGTGCACTTCTCCGAGACCTCGGACTCGATCGGCCCCCTGGGCGCCAAGTCGATGAGCGAGAGCCCCTTCAACCCGGTGGCTCCGGCCTTCGCCAACGCGCTGCGCGACGCCACCGGTGTCCGGTTCACCGAGACGCCGTTCCTGCGCGACCGGGTGTGGCAGGCGATCGACGAGCACCGCCGCGGCGGGGGAGCCGGCGGTCCGGGCCGGGGCACCACGGCCGGGGCCTGAGGCGGAAGCGCGCGGCCGACCCGCTTGAGGTCGGGGCGGCCGCGCGTTCCCCGCACTCCGATCCAAGCGGAACGCCACTGTCGGGACCACTGGAGATCGGTACGGTCCGAAGGCCCCGGTCCCGGGTGATCGCACAAGAGGGAAGAAGGCCCGTCTCCCTGGCATTTACCATGCCCGAACGCACAGAGACATCGCACGGGCGAGGGTGGCCCGTGGGTACGGCACAGGGAGCACAACATGATCGTCGGGGACCTCCTGGCGCTGGACGAACTGCACATCGAGGTGGCCTGGGCGACCCCCGACCTGCTCGGCCGCGAGGTCACCGGAGTGACCTCCACCGACCTCCAGGACCCGGCGCGTTACCTCCGGCCCGGCGAGATCGTGCTCACCGGCCTGGTGTGGTGGCGGCCCGAGGACACCCGCCCCGCCCCGCGGCTCGCCACCGCCCTGCGCTTCGCCAACGCCCTGCGCAGCGCCGAGGCGGCCGCGCTGCTGGCCGGCGAGGGCACCCACGGCACCGTTCCTCCGGAGTTGGCCGAAGCCTGCCGCCGCCACGGCGTGCCGCTGCTGTCGGTGCCCAGCGGCACCAGCTTCCGGGCCGTCACCGACCGGATCTACCTCCGGCTCTGGGGCGACCTCCAGGCCGGCGCCGAGGGCCGGGCCGGCCTGCCGGCCGGGGTCCGGCGCACCCTGACCTCGATGCTGGGCGCGGACGCGCCGCTGGACGGACTGCTGCGCCGGGCCGTCGCCGACCTGGGCGTGCCGGACTGCTCACTGGTCACCGGCGCCGGCCGGGTACTGGCCTCCTCGGCGGAGGTCGCCCCGGCGACCTTCCCGGCCCCGGCCCCGGCTCCGATCCCGGCCCCGGCCGCGGTGCCGGCCGCCGCCCCGATCCCGGTCGGCCCGCCCGGGACGACGCCCTTCGACGGCTGGCTGCTGCGACCGCACACCGAGCCGGGGCCCGCCGCCGCCACCATGCTGCACGGCCTGGCCGAACTGCTCGCGCCGCTCGCCGAACGCGCCCGCGCCACCGCGGCCGCCCAGCGGCAGGCCGGCACCCGGCTGCTGGAACTCCTCGCCGCCGGCGCCGACCCGGAGGCCGGCCACGCCCTCACCCTCGCCGGGCTGCCGCCGCGGCAGCCGCTGACCCCCGTCGCCGCCCGCTTCGGCGCCGGCTCCGGTTCCGCGGCCACCTCGGGAGGAGTCGCCTGGGGAGGAAGCACCGCCGGAACCGTCCCCGGCCCCGCCGACCCCTCCGGGGCCTGGGCCGCCGCCGCTCTCGCCGAGGCCCTGCACCCGACGGAGGCCCCCTTCATCGCCGCCCCCGACGGCCGGGGCGGCGCCGTCGCCCTGGTCGCCCTGCCCGAGGACGCCGTCGCCGCAGCCCTGGACCTCGCCCTGCCCCGGCTCGGCGAAGGACCGCCCCGGCCCGGCGACGGACCGGGACCGACGGCGTCCCGCGCCCAGGCCGCCCCGGGACGGCCCGCCGCCGGCGTCGGGCCCACCGTCCCGCCCACCCCCGCCGACCTGCGCCCCGCCCTGGTGCAGGCCCGCTACGCCCTGGACGCCCGCCCGCCCGGCGCGGTCGGCCGCTGGGCGGGCACGGCCTCCCTCGCCGACCTGCTGCGCGGCATCCCGCCCGAGGTCACCGCCGCCTTCCACCAACGGCTCCTCGCCCCGCTGGTCGACCACGACCGCGCCAACACCGTCTCCCTGGTCGCGACCCTCGACGCCTTCCTGCGCCACAACGCCTCCTGGTCCCGCACCGCCGAGGCCCTGCACGTCCACGTGAACACCGTCCACTACCGGGTCAAGCGGATCGAGGAACTGACCGGCCGGAGCCTGCTGCGGCTCGACGACCGGCTCGACCTGCGCACCGCCCTGCTCTGCGCCCCCGCCCCGCTCCGTGCCCCCTCCGCGCCGGAGGCGCCGCCCGTTACCAAGGGACGTTCGCGCCGGGCGGGCTGACGACCGGTCGGATCCGCCCGGACCCCGGGTCCCGTTGTTGGTGGTATCCCTGCACAGGACGGGCGCGGTCGCCTATCCTCCATCCGCACGGCGAGGTACGGCCTCGCCGGACGGCTGGGGGGTCGCGGTGGTTCTGCACGGGCGTGCGGCGGTGTTCGAGACGGTCGTACCTTCGCTCGTCGGCCTGGAAGTGACCGGAGAGGGCCCGGACGTCAGGACGCGGCGACTGCCCGTCCCGGACGGGACCCCACTGGTGGTCGAGTGCTCGGGCGGGCGGCTCAGCGGGCGCACCGCCCTCCTGCGGGGCCTGGACGCGCGGTACGCGGCCCACCTGCGCCGCGCGTCGGCGGACCTCGGCCGCCCCGACCTCGGCCGCGGCGACCCGGCCCGGACCGAACCCGCCCTGGCCCTCCCCGCCCTGGCCGCCGCCGACGAGGACCCCGCCCGCCGCAACGCCTCGCACGCCTCCGACCTGCTGTTCCACTTCCGCGAGGAACTGAGCCGCCGACCCGGCGACTTCGGCGGAAGCCTCGCCCTCCCCCGGCTCGTCCAGGGCCTGCTGGCGGTGACCGCCTGGCAGGCCGCCGGCAACGGCGAGCGGGAGGCGGCCGTCGGGCGCCTGGAGAGCCTGCTCGCGGAGAGCGTCCCCGTCGGTGCGGCCCGGCGCGCGCGGGTGATCCAGTGGATGCGACAGCTGGCCCCCGGCCCGGCCGCCCCCGGAGCCGCGGCGGACCCCCTCGCCACCCGACTGGTCGACCTCGTCGCCCCCGAACTGCTCGGCCCCTCGTCCCACCGGCACGGGCTGCGCTGGTGGGCGTCCCGGCCGGTGGTCGGCCAGGGCGCCGACCACGTCCAACTGGCCGCCCTGGCCCGGCGCTTCCGCGGCGACCCGGACGACCGGGCGGCCGCGGAGCGCCACCTGATGGCCGCGTTCCTGGCGGACATCGACGCCCACCACACCTGGCCGCGCCGGATGAACCGGGTGCCGCGCCCGCTGCTGCTCCTCGACAACGCCCACACCCCGCTCGGCCGGCCGGTGCTGAGCACGCTGCTGCGGGTCTGGCACGAGGAACCGGCCGGGACCAGGCCGGCCGTGATCACCACCGTCCTGGCCGGGGAGCCGCCCGGATCCGACGCCGACGACACCGTGCCGTCGACCCGCCGCGCCGAGGGCCCGTTCCGGCGCCGGGACCGCCCCGGGACGCCGGCCGGCTGGACGGTACGGCTGCCGCTGGCCCGACTCGGGCTGGAGGAGGTCACCCTGATGTTCGACACCGACCACCCCCCGTCCGGCACCGCCCGCGCGGTCCACCGCCTCAGCGCGGGCCGGGCCGGGATCGCCGACGCCCTGGTGCGGGCCGCCCGGAAGACGATCCGCCAGGGGGACAGCGCGGAACCCCGGTGGCTGCTCGACCTCCCGGCCGACGACGCGCCCGCGCGTACCGTCCACGAGCAGTTGCTCACGGTGCTGGTCCCCGAGGAGCGCGACCGTGAGCGGCTGATGTTCTACGGAGCGGCGCTCGACAACGCGGCCGCCGACCAACTCGGCGTCTACTACCCGCAGATCGGCCGCGGCCCGCTCGACGTCCAGGAGGCCAGGACACTGCTCGAACACAACCACTGGCGCGCCGCCGCCGACCGGTCCCTCGACGCCGCGTTCGTCCAGGACCGGACGCTGCGCGTCCTGCTCGGCCACCGCCTGGCCGTGCGGGTCGCCGGGGAGCCCGGCATGGACACCTGGCGGCACCTGCACGGCACCCTGTACGCCCAGTACGCGCAGTACCCGCGGGAATCGGTGAACGGCGCCGGGCTGCCCGACCGGGCCCTCCACCACGCGCTCGCCCTGCACGACACCGGGGTCGTCGTCCGCACCCTGCACCGTCGGCTGGCCGAGCTGAGCGCGGCCGACTGGCTCGCCACCGTCAACCTGGTCTGCTCCGCGCCGCACCCACCGGCACCTCTGCCGGCCGCCACCGGGGCGGACACGCCGTGCGAGGCGTGCCAGCAGGGCGGCCTCGCCGTCCACCAGGCGATCTTCCACCTGGTGCGCAGCCTGTGGATCCAGTCCCACCCGCTGTCGGCGCCCACCGAGGCGCTGATCGACAGCGTCCGGCTCCAACTGCTCACCCTCGCCCAGCACACCGGCGCGGCCGACCAGACGGTGTTCTTCCGGGCGCACGAGATCTGGCCCGGGCGGCTGCGCCGCTGGCACCAGGCACCCGACCTGCCGACCTCGTCCGACCCGACCTGACGAGACCCGACGTCACCCGACCCGGCCTGACGAGACCCGGTCTGCCGCGAGCCGAACCGCCCCGACCTGAGGAGACGCCCGACCGTGAAACCGTCCCTGCCCCAAGGGCCCCTGAACCGCGCGCTGGTGCTCCTGCTCGCGGCCGCCGTCCTCGGTGCCGCCGTCTTCTTCGGCTACCGCCTCCTGACGGACCCCAGCTGCGCCGAGGGAGTGACGGAGGTCGAAAAGGAGTGCGTCGGTGTCACCGACGGCTCGTTCGTGTTCACCGACGAACTGGGGCCGGTGACCTCGCGCATCAAGGAGGAGAACGAGAGCGTGGCCGGGAAGAACCCGGTCACCGTCGCCCTGATGATCCCGCTCGTCTCCGACCAGCAGGCCGAGCGGCGCGAGATGGTCGAGCAGGTCCAGGGCGCCTACCTCGCCCAGTACCGGGCCAACCGCGAGAGCGGGAAGCAGCCGCCGATCCGCCTGGTCCTCGCCAACCCCGGCCGGGAGTACGGGCAATGGCGGCGGGTCGCCGACCAGCTGGCGCGGTCCGCGGCCGACGGCAAGGAGAACCTCCGGGCCGTCACCGGCATCAACATCAGCATCGCCGACAGCAAGGCCGCCGTGCACTACCTCACGGCGGAGAAGCACATCCCGGTCGTGGCCGGGCCGATGACCGCCGACGACATCGCCAACACCGCCGCCGACCCGCGCGAGTTCCCCGGTCTGGCCCGGATCGCCCCGAGCAACAGCGACCAGGCGAGCGCCCTCGCCGCCTACGGGGCGGCCATCAAGCCGGCCGAGACCCTGGTGGTCGAGGACACCCGGGAGGGCGACAACTACCTCGCCACCCTGCGGGCCACCTTCGCCAAGCTCACCAAGGGCGCGCCCAACGCCCCGGAGACCTTCGAGTCCCCGAAGGACTTCACCCAGGAGGGCAACCTCGGCAACGTCTTCGCCCAGATGGTGCCCGACATCTGCAGCTCCGCCGCGTCCACCCTGTTCTTCGCCGGCCGCCCGGTGCAACTGCGGCTGTTCCTGGTCGCACTGGGCAACCGGAAGTGCAACAAGGCGTACACGGTCATCACCGGCTCGCACGCCTCCACGCTGATGGTCGACCAGAAGTTCGAGGGCAACTGGGGCTCGCTCACCAAGAGTTCGGGCATCACCGTGCGGTACACGGCGCTGGCCCACCCCGACAGCTGGGGCGAGGCGAGTGCCGAGGGCCCCGGCGGATCCAAGGGCCCGACAGCCGAACTCGCCGCCCTGCTGCGGGCGGAGGAGACGAAGCAGCCCGATCGGATCGGGCCCGCCGACCGCCGCGACGGCCGGATCATCATCACCTACGACGCGGTGACCACCGCCGTCGCGGGGATCCGCAAGGACGTCGGCGAGTCCGTCACCATACCCTCCCTGGACGACGTCACCCAGAGCTGGCGCCGCCTCCACGGCGGCAACCGGGTGGACGGGGCCAGCGGCTGGATCTGTCTCGACCAGTACGGCAACCCGTACAACAAGGCCGTCCCGATCGTCCACCTCGACCCGGCCGTGCGCGGCGCCGTCCTGGACACCGTCGCCTGGCCGCTCGGCCACGCCCCCGACGGCAACTGCTCCATCGGCGCCGAGGGCTGACGACAGCACCGACGGGCGGCACCGACGGGCAGCACCGACGGGACGGGCTACCGGGCGCGCCCACGGGTCGCGCTACCGGCCGCGCGCGGCGGGGACGGCGGGGACGGCGCGGGGCAGGGTGAAGCCGACCTCCGCGCCGCCAGCCGGGCCGGTGCCCGCGAACACGGTGCCCCGGTCGGCGGTGACGAGGTCGTGGACGATGGCGAGCCCCAGACCGGAACCCGGCGTCGACTGGGTGCCGGCGCCCCGGTAGAAGCGGTCGAAGACGGCGTCGCGCTCGTCCGGCCCGATCCCCGGCCCGAGGTCGCGCACCACCAGCCGGACGTACGGCACCCCCGGCCGGACGCCCCCGCGGCCTCCGCCTCCGTCCCCGCGTCGGCCCGCGTCCCCGCCGCGGCCTCCGCCCGCGCTCCGTTCCGGCCCCGCGGGGGCCGACTCCACCAGCACGGTGACCGGCGTGTCCCCGGGGCTGAACTTGACCGCGTTGGCGAGCAGGTTGTCGAGGCAGCGGTGCAGCGCGCGCGGCCGGGCCAGCACCAGCACCGCCCCGTCCCGGTCCGGACCGGCGCCCGCCGCGCCGACCGTGATCACCCGCCCGGTCCGGCGCCGGAAGCGGTCCGCGCAGTCCTCGGCCGCCGCCGCCAGGTCCAGCGGCACCGGATCCTCGTCGGCCTGCCGGTCGGTCGCGAGCTCGACCAGCTCCCGCACCAGCTCGTCGAGTGCCACGCTCTCCGTCACCAGCGTCCCCAGGATCTTCTCCTCGTCCTCGGGCGCCAGCCGCCCCCGGGCCCGCTGCAACAGCTCCGCGCTCCCGCGCACCGAGGTGAGCGGCGTGCGCAGCTCGTGGCTGGCGTTCTGCACCAGCCGCTGCTGCGCCTCCCGGGATCGGCGCAGCGCGTCGAGCATCACCTCGAAGGCGAGGGTCAGCCGGCCCACCTCGTCGCGCCCGGCGGCCGGGAGCGCGGTGTTCAGGTCCTGGGTCGAGCTGATCCGCTCGGCGGCGCCGGCCAGCCGGCGCATCGGGCGCAGGATCCGGCCGATCAGCAGCCAGCTGAGCGCGGCGCAGGCCGCCGCCGCGCCCGCCGTCGTCCAGCTGATCCGTCCGAGGAACTCCCGGTCCACCCGCTCCGCGCCCGCGTAGTCCTGACTGACGACCAGCGCCCCGTGGCCCTCGCCGCGGCCCTGGACCAGCACCCCGAACGTGCGGTCGCCGACCGCGGTCTCGTCCATCAGCCGCCCCTCCCCGGAGCGCGCCACGGCGAGCGCGCCCGGGGGGACCGGCAGCACCGCGCGGCCGGGGGAGAGCGGCCGGACCGTGCCGTCCGGGAGGAGCAGCTGCTCGGCGGTGTCGGGCCGCTCGGCGGGGACCCGTCCGGCGTCGAGGACGGCGGCGACGGCGTCCGCCCGGTCCACCAGCGCCCGGTCGAACTGGTCGGCGACCAGCCCGGAGACGCCCCGGTAGGAGCTGACGACGGAGACGGCGATGGCGAGCAGGGTGGCGGCCACCACGACGAGGGCGATCCTGGTGCGCAGCACTACGCGGCCCGCACGAGGTAGCCGACGTTGCGGACGGTGTGGATCAGCCGGGGCTCGCCGCCCTCCTCGCTCTTGCGGCGCAGATAGCCGATGTAGACGTCGAGCGAGCGCGAGTCGGTGTCGAAGTCGTAGCCCCAGATCCGCTCGTAGATCTGCGGCCGGGTGAGCACCGCGCCCTGGTTGCGCAGCAGCAGTTCCAGCAGGTCGAACTCGGTCTTGGTGAGGTCGAGGATCCGGTCGCCGCGATGGGCGCTGCGCGCCGCGGTGTCCAGCAGGAGGTCCTGGCAGGCCAGCACGCCGGGGTCGGCGGGCAGGGCGGAGCGCCGGAGCAGGGCGCGTATCCGGGCCAGCAGTTCCTCGGTGGCGAAGGGCTTGGCGAGGTAGTCGTCGGCCCCGGCGTCCAGCCCGGCGACCCGGTCCCCGAGCTGGTGCCGGGCGGTGAGCACCAGGACCGGCAGGCGGTCGCCGCGGCGGCGCAGCATCCGGCACAGGGCCAGTCCGTCCAGCCGGGGCATCACCACGTCCACCACGGCGAGGTCGGGACGGTGCCGCTCCAGCAGTTCCAGGGCGCCCTGCCCGTCGGTCGCGGTCAGGACCCGGTAGCCCTCGAAGCGCAGCAACTGGTCGAGGGTGGCGCGGACACCGGGGTCGTCCTCGACGACGAGCACGGTGCGGCCGTGGGTGGTGGCATCTGTCATGGCGTCATTCTCGCTGGTCGCGGGGGATGGTCGGGGTGCGGACGAGGTCCGCCGGCCGGGCCCGGGCGGGGTCGCGCGGTGCCCGGTCGGCGGACGGTGGACCTCGTCGTCGGCGTGGGCGGGTGCCGTCGGCGCGGGCCGGGGTCAGCGGCGCACGGGGGAGACGGCGAGCGGCGGCACCGCGGCGGTGCAGGAGGTGTCGCCCGGCTGCCCGGTGCGGACGAAGGAGTCGACGATCCCCAGCGTGCAGTGCGTGGACTCCAGCTCCGCCACGTGGCCGGCGTTGGGCACCGTGACGACGGCCGCCCGCCGGAACTGGGTGGCCGCCTGCCGGGTGGCGCTCTCCGGGGTGTTGGAGTCGAGGTCACCGGCGAACAGCAGCACCGGCACGTCCGGCTGCGCCGCGTCCACCGGCTGGGGGCGGGCGGTGCCGGCACGCGGCCACCGGATGCAGGCGTCGGCGCCGTCGGTCTGCCCCTCGGTGAAGCCCTTGACGCTGAACGCCCCGAACCGGCCCGGGTCGGCCGCCGACAGCGCGGCCCGGTACTCGCGCCAGCGCTCCGGCAGCGCGGAGTCGACCGACCAGGCCCGCGGGTAGTCGTTGCACACCACGGCCAGGAACGGCGCCTGGTCCTCCCGGGAGGCAGACCGGTAGTCGGCGTCCACCAGGGCCCGCAGCGCACGGTCGTCGCCGTTCGCGGCGCCGTGCAGGGCCGACGGCAGCTCACCGAGCAGCGAACGCTCGGCCGGGCTCTCCCCGGCGCCGCGACTGGCCGCCTCGTACAGCAGGTTGGCGAGCTTGTCCTCGGTGAAACGCAGCGTGCGACTCCGGCCGGCGGCCTCGATCCGCAGGGTCGAGGGCCGCTCGCGCAGCTTCCCGGCCACGGTGCGGAGGTCCTCGACGGCCGTGTCCCCGTCGCAGGCGCCGCTGCGCTCGCAGACCCGCTTCAGCGCCAGCGACACCGCGTCGGCGCTCGGCCGGGCCAGCGGGTCGACGCCGAGCGGGTAGGCGCCGGAGAGCACCATCGCGTCGACCCGCCCGGGGTGGCGGCTCGCGTACACCGGCATCAGGTACGTGCCGTAGGAGAGCCCGTAGGGGACGAGGGTCGCGGCGCCGATCCTGGCCCGGACGGCGTCGAGGTCGTCGGCGGTCGCGGCACTGGTGTACCCCTCGGCGCGGGGCCCGAGCGCGGCGGCGCAGCGGGCGACGGCGTCGCGCTGCCCCGCGCGGTCGGCGAACCGGTACTCGGCGTCGGTGACCCCGCACGGGATCCGGCCGGAGCGGCCGGTGCCGCGCGGGTCGACGAGCAGCACGTCGTGGGTCGCGAGCACGCCGTCGAGCCCGGCGGCGAAGACCCCGGCCCGGTCGATCGCGGTCTCGCCCGGGCCACCGGGGTTGACCGCCACCGTGCCGAGCGCCGGGCCCGCGTCGCGGTGGCGGAGTACGGCGTAGGCGACGGGGACGCTGCCCAGCCAGGGCTTGCCGCCCACCACGGGCCGGGTGACGGTGCCGCAGTCGACCCGGAGCCCCTCCACCTCGGGGCACCAGGCGGCCCTGCCCGGCCGTGCCCCGTGCTGCGCCGCCACCGCCGCCCCGGCGGGCAGCACCGACAGCAGCACCGCCGCCGCCCCGGCGACCGCCCCGGCCCGCCGCAGGGTGCCCGTGGTGGTGGCCGCGTTCCTCGTCATGGTGGTGTTCCTTCCGTCCTGTCGTGCCCCGTTGGTGAGGACGACAGTGCCGGGCCCCGGTCAGGGGATCGGCAGAGCGACGGCAAAGGCGTGTAAGAAGTGGCGGGCCCCTGGTGCCGGCGGTGCCGGTGATGGAGGGGCGGAGGGGAGGGAACGGCGCGGGCGGCGGGTCAGCGGCAGGGGAGCGGGGCGAAGGTGTAGCCGCGGGCCTTGAGGGTGCGCAGGATGTTCGACAGCGCGGCGACGGTCTGGCTGCGGTCGCCGCCGCCGTCGTGCATCAGGACGACGGCGCCGGGGGTGACCCGGTCCAGGACCCGGCGTTCGATCGCGGCCCGTCCGGGCCGGGCCCAGTCCTGCGGGTCGACGCTCCACAGCTGGACGGTCTTGCCGAGCCGCGCGGCGCCGGAGCGCACGGCGGAGTTCACCGCGCCGTAGGGCGGCCGCAGGCAGCTCGGGGTGGTCCCGGTGCTGGCGCGGATGCGGGCGTCGGTGGCCGAAACCTGGGAGTCGAAGGCGGACTTGGAGAGGGAGCGCAGGTCGGGGTGGGACCAGCTGTGGTTCTGCACGCTGTGGCCCTGGTCGTGCACCCGGCGGGTGACCGCGGGGTACGCGGCGACGTTCTGGCCGATCTCGAAGAAGGTGGCGCGGGCTCCGTACTGGGCCAGCAGCGCCAGGACCTGGGGGGTGTAGCGGGGGCTCGGTCCGTCGTCGAAGGTGAGGTAGACGGTCCTGCTCCCGGCCGCCCTGTTCCCGGCCGCCTGGGCGGGGACGGCGGGCAGGGCGACCACGGCGGTGGTGGCCGCCACCAGGGCGCCGATCGCGAGGCGGGCGGCGCGGCGCCGCCGGGGCCGGTCGGCCGCCCCGGTCGGGGCCACGCGGGGCGAGGTCACCCGGGTCGAGGCAACAAGGATCGAGGCAACGGGGGGTGAGGTCACTCGGGTCGAGGTCACGGGTGCTCCCAACGGCCGCGGAACCGGAACGAACCCGGTGCCCGCCCCCTCCCCGGCCCTCCGTCCAATGTAGCGCTCCGTCCCCGCACCGTCCCGGGACCGGGCGGTGCGGCCTCGGCGCGGGGTCGGTCTTCGGCCGGACGCGGCGTCAGCCCGCCCCGGCGAGGAAGTCCGTGGCGGCGGCATCCGTGCCGGAGCCGTCCGCCGCGGCGAGGTCCGCGGCGAGGATGTCCCCGGCGACCTCCCCGGCCTGGGCGCGGATCTCGGGAATGGCGGTGCTCTCCAGCAGCGTGCCCCGGCGCAGCGCGCCGAGCGTCCACAGCGGCGCGGGCGGGGCCCCGTCGGCGGGCCGTACCCGGCCCCGGGCGTCGGTGCGGAAGCCGTGGCCGAGGTCGTCGGGTTCGGCCAGTCCGGCGCCGAGCAGCACGGCCACCAGCGGGTCCGGCACCCGGCGGACGTCGGCCTGCGGGCCGGTGCAGTTGAGCACCGCGCCGACCGTGAGGGTACGGCCGTCGCGCAGCCGGACCAGCACGCCGTCGCCGGTGGGGGCCGCGTCGGCGAGTTCGCCCGGTCCGACCGTGACCCACCCCTCGGCCTCGGCCGTGGCGAAGGCCCGGGCGGTCGCGGGCGCGGCCCGGTGGCGGTGGACGTCCCACAGCCGCCGGTCCTCGGCCTGGAAGCGCATCCGTTCGGCCGGGGAGAGGCCCTGCCAGAGCGCGGCGGTGACGGGGCGCAGGCTGTCGATGCCGACCCGCCAGTCGCCGTGGACGCGTCGGCAGGCCGAGACGTGCGCGAGCAGCGCGCGGCGCACCCGGGGCAGGCCCGCCGCCGGGTCGACCCGCGGCGGGCGCGCCGGGGGCAGCGCCGTCGCGGCGTGCGGGCGGGGGACCAGGCCGTGCCGGGAGATCGCGTGCACACGGCGCCCGGGGCGGGCCAGGACGAGTGCGACGTCGATCATGGTGAGGCCGGTGCCGAGGAGCAGCAGGTCCTGGTGCTCGGCGAGGCCGCGCAGCGCGCCCGGGGCCCACGGATCGGCGACGAACCTGGGGGAGCGGCGGAGCCGGGCGGGCGCCCAGGCGTTGTCGGGCGGGAAGGTGCCGAGGGCGAGCACCACGGCGTCGGCGTCCAGGCGGCGTCCGGTGCCGAGTCGCAGTGACATCCCCGGTCCGGCCCGGCGGGCGGAGACGACCCGGTCGTCCACCCGGCGCAGCCGGGCGGTGCCGGCGCGGGCCTCGGCGGCGGCCAGTACCTCGCCGAGGTAGGCGCCGTAGAGGCGGCGGGGGACGTGGTCGGCGGCGGTGTGGACGCCGGGCGCGTGGCGGTCCAGCCAGTGGACGAAGTCGTCGGGCGCGTCGGCGAAGGCGCTCATCCGCCCGGCCGGGACGTTGAGCAGGTGGCGGTCGGCCGTGGTGGCGTAGGCCGCGCCCCGGCCGGGGGCGGGGGCGCGGTCGATCAGCCGGACGTCCAGCGGGACGCCGGCCAGGTCGGCGCGGCGCAGCAGTTGCGCGGCGGTCAGCACGCCGGAGGCGCCCGCGCCCACGACGGCGACGCGGCGGGGATTCTCGGTCATGGGATGGGGTCGGCCTCTCCCGGGTCGGGTGCGCTTTCACGGGTCCGGATCGAACCGCCCAGCGGGTTGACCCATGTCCATCAACGGCGGTGGTCAAACCGGGGCCGGTGGAACGGGCGCCGGTGGCACGGCGCTCCGCGCTCCGGGCCCGGTCAGTCGACGCGCCGGGCCAGTGCCCCGACCAGGGCGCCGACCAGCCGGTCCACCATGGCCCCGTCCGGGTCGCGGTCCGGATTGACCTCGGTCACCACCAGCGCCGCCAGCTGCGGCGCCGAGCAGAACTCGGCCAGGCAGTCGAAGGCCACGCCGACCGGCAGACCCTCGTTGAAGTGCGGGAAGTTCGCCAGCGGGAAGTCCACCGAGTCGATCACGTCCACGTCGAAGTGCAGCACGAACCGCTCGTGGTCGGCGGCCAGTGCCCGCCAGGCGGCCCGCGCCTCGACCACCGGGTCCACCCCGGGCGCGGTGAGCTCGGTGCACGGCAGCGCGCGCAGCCGGTAGCGGCCCAGCCGTTCCCGTCCCGCGGCGCCCAGTTCCACCGGGTCGTGGCCGAACGCCACGATCCCCTCCGGCCCCAGCAGCGGGGTGCGCGGCCCGGCCTCCCGCAGCTCGGGCGCGCCCTCGCCGAGCAGGTGCGACAGCACCATGGTGTCCAGGATCCCGGAGCGGCTGGTCTCGGGGACGGACAGGTCGAGGTCCCCGTCGAAGTACAGCAGGCCGGTGCCGGGCCGGCGGGCGACGTGGGCGGCGAGCACGCCCAGCGTGATCGTGCAGTCCCCGCCCACGACCAGGGGCACCGCGCCCTGGTCGAGGACGGCGCCGACGGCCTTGGCCACCGCCCGCACCACCTCGACCACCAGCGGCAGGTTCTGCCGGTCGCGGCGGTCGGGGTCGGTGCGGAACGGCACCACCGGCAGGTCGCCGTGATCGGTCACCGTCACCCCGGCCGCCCGCAGCCGCTCCACCAGGCCGGCGGCGCGCAGGGCCGCCGGGGCCTTCTCCTGGCCGGGGCCGTGCGTGCCCGCGCAGGACGGGACCCCCAGCAGTGCGAACTCCTCGGCCACGGTCGCTCCCTGTCCGTTCGTCCCGGCCCCGCCGGGGGCCGCGTCCGCGCCCTGGACCGGGGCGGCGCGCGGGACGGAGCGCGGCAGTGGGCCGAGCGTATCGGCGGACGGGGCGCGCGACGCGTTCCTCCCGCCGGTGTCGGCGGTCCCGGTCGCTTCGGGCAGCGGCGGACCGTGCGCGGACGGTGCCCGGGGCCCGCGGGGCCCGGTACGGCGCTCAGCGGGCGAAAGCGGTGACCACCTCGGCGAACTCGATCACCGGCTCCTCCGCCAGCAGCAGCGGGAACCGGTCGAGCAGCGCGGACACGTACGGGGCGGCGAAATGGGCGTCACGGGCCGCGCGGTCCGCGTACCGCTCCACGACCAGGAACCGGCCGCCGTCCTGCCGGGCGACCGAGTACGCCAGCGCGCCCGGTTCACCCCGGGTGCGCCCGGCCACCTCGCGCAGTGCGGCGTCCAGTTCGTCCGCGTACTCCGGCTCGGCCCGCAGCATCGCCAGCACCATGGTCATCGGGTCTCCTCCTGTGTCGGTCGGAGCCCAGCCTGGCCGTCGGCGGTCAGCGACGGATAGTAGAAATGCGACCGGCCGGGTGCGAGCAGCTCGGCCGGGCGCTCCCCGGTGAGCCGACGCGACTCCCGGGTGAAGTGGCTCTGGTCGTAGTACCCGGCGTCGAGTGCCGCCGCGAGCCTGTGGGGCCGCTCCGACCGCAGCAGCAGCCGGGCGACCCGCTGGAACCGGGCCAGTCGCTGGAACTCCTTGGGTCCGGCACCGACCGCGGCCGGGAACATCCGCTGCAGCTGCCGCGGGCCGACCCCGATCGTCTCCGCCAGCCGGTCCATCCGCAGCCCGGCGGGCCTGCGGTAGATCCGCCCGACCGCGGCGTCCAGCCACGGATCCGGCCGATGGTGCGCTTCGAGCCGCCCGGTCAGGAAGCGGTCCAGGACCGCCACCCGCTCGGCCGGGCCGCGGGCCGACCGGACCCGCTCGACCAACCGCCGCCCCGGAGCGCCCCACAGCTCCTCGGCGCCCACCGTCCGGTCGGCCAGTTCGTCGAGGCCGACCGGTACCAGGTGGCGCAGCGCGCCGGCCCGGAACCGCACCGCCACGAACCCGGGCCGGCCGGCCCCCGCCCGGTGCTCCACGGACCAGGGCGTGCGCCGCAGGCAGACCAGGTGCGCGGCCGGCAACGCCGCCGGCGACCTGCGCTCCGGAGGCCCGCCGCCCACGGGTCGCAGGTCCACCCCGCCCGACCAGTGCACCCAGAGCTCCGCGCCGGTGCCGGGCAGCAGCCGAGGCAGCGCGCCCGCGCCGCCCTCGGACCACCAGTACCGCTCGACCAGGGCTGCCAGACCCGCCGCCGGACGGGCGAACGCCACAACCCGGCGGTCCGTCAGTTCCTCGTCCGGGTGAGGTGATCGACTCATTCCACAGATGGTACGGGCGCCGCCGTCGGGTCCGCGTACGATCGACCGCCATGGTGGATCTCTACCCTCCGACCGGACCCTACGACCGCGGCTTCCTCGACACCGGGGACGGCAACCGCCTCTACTACGAGCAGTTGGGCAGTCCGGCCGGCAAGCCCGCGGTCCATCTGCACGGAGGGCCGGGCTCGGGCACGCCGGACCGCCCGGTGCGGGCCTGGGACCCGGCCCGCTACCGCCTGGTCCGCTTCGACCAGCGCAACTGCGGGCGCAGCACCCCGCACGCCTCCGACCCGGCCGTGGACCTGGACCGGAACACCACCCGGCACCTGATCGAGGACATCGAGCGCCTGCGGGCGCACCTCGGCATCGAACGCTGGCTGGTCAACGGCGCCTCCTGGGGCTCGGCGCTCGCCGTCGCGTACGCGCAGCGGCATCCGGAGCGGGTGACCGAGGTGGTGATCGCCGCCGTCACCACCGCCCGCCGCTCCGAGATCGACTGGCTCTACCGGGGCGTGGCACGGTTCCGGCCCGAGGAGTGGGAGCGCTTCCGGGACGCCGTGCCGGAGGCCGAACGCGAGGGGGACCTGCTCGCCGCGTACGCGCGACTGACGGCGCACCCCGACCGGACGGTGCGCGAGCGGGCCGCCGCCGACTGGATGGCCTGGGAGGACGCGGTGGTGGCCGGCGAGCCCAACGGGGTGCCCGGCGCGTACAGCCGGCGGGAGGCCGACGCCCAGGTGGCGTTCGTCCGGATCTGCGCCCACGTCTTCGGCCACGGCGCCTGGTTGGAGGAGGGACAGCTCATCCGCGACGCCGGGAAACTGGCCGGGATCCCGGCGGTGCTGGTGCACGGGCGGCACGACCTGAGCTGCCCGGTGCGGACCGCCCGGGACCTGGCCCGGGCCTGGCCGGGCGCCCGGCTGCACATCGTCGAGGACTCCGGTCACGGCGGCAGCGAGGAGATGAGCCTGCTCGTCCGCCGGGCCCTGGAGGAGTTCAAGGACCGCTGAGCACGGCCGCGCCGGACGGGCCGTCGCGGGCCCGTCCGGCGCGGTGGTGGCGAGGGCTACGCGCGGTGGTACGGCATCGGGCCGGCGACCTCGACGCCGAGCTCGGTGGCGGCCCGGCGGGCCCAGAACGGGTTGCGCAGCAGCTCGCGGCCGATCAGGACGGCGTCCGCCCGGCCCTCGGCGAGGATCCGCTCGGCCTGCTCCGGGTCGGTGATCAGGCCGACCGCCGCCACCGGCAGATCGGTCTGGGTGCGGACCGCCTCGGCGAACGGCACCTGGAAGCCGGGGCCGGCCTCGATCCGGGCGTCCGGCACGAGGCCGCCGGTGGAGACGTCCAGCAGGTCGACGCCGTGGGCGTGCAGCTCCTTGGCCAGACGAACGGTGTCCGCCGAGGTCCAGCCCTCGCGCCCGTCCTCGGGGTTCTCGGTGAGCCAGTCGGTGGCCGAGATCCGGAAGAAGACCGGGAGCTCCTCGGGCCACACCGCGCGGACGGCGTCGACGACCTCCAGCGCGAACCGGATCCGGCCCTCGAACGAACCGCCGTACCCGTCGGTGCGCCGGTTGCTGTGCGGGGAGAGGAACTCGTGCACGAGGTAGCCGTGCGCGCCGTGGATCTCGGCGACCTGGAAGCCGGCGTCGAGCGCCCGCCGCGCGGCGTCGGCGAACTGCCGCACGATCGCGCCGATCTGCTCCACCGTGAGCTCCTCCGGCGCGACCCGGTCCGGCTCGAACGGCAGCGCGCTGGGGGCCACCGGCCGCCACCCGTGCGTCTCGTCCGGCGCGACGGCCCGTCCCCGGTCGACCCAGGTCCGCTCGGTCGACGCCTTCCGCCCGGCATGGGCGAGCTGAATCGCCGGGACGGTGCCGTGCTCCTTCAGGAAGGAGGTGATCCGCCGGAACCCCTCGACCTGGGCGTCGTTCCACAGCCCGAGGTCGTAGGCCGAGATCCGGCCCTCGGGGCTCACCGCGGTGGCCTCCGTGATGATCAGCCCGGTCCCGCCCGCGGCCCGCGCGGCCAGGTGGGTGAAGTGCCAGTCCGTCGGCACGCCCGCCGCCTCGCCGTCCGGAGCGGCGCTGTACTGGCACATCGGCGGCATCCACACCCGGTTGGGGACGGTCAGCGACCGCAGGGTGAGGGGGGCGAACAGGCTGCTGCTCATGTCGGACTCCAGGAGACGGCCCAAGATTGATTGCAGGTGCAATCTCTGTGGAAACAATAGTTGCATGCGCGCCACAATCGCAAGCCTCGACCGCGACCGGCGCCCGCGAAGGGCCGGGAACGGGCTTGCCCCTGACGCGCGGGGCAGGGGTTAGCGTCCCGGAGTCGGACGGCCCGAAGACGGTCCCGCTCCGCCGCCGACGCCACCGCCGAACCGAGGAGTTCACCCATGCCATCGCTCCCCGCCAGCACCCGCGAGGTCCACCTTGTCACCGCCCCGGACGGGCTCCCCGTCCCCACTGACTTCGCCCTCGTCGAAACCCCCCTGGCCGCGCCCGGAGCGGACCGGGTACTCGTCCGCAACCGGGCCTTCCTGGTCTTCCCCGGACTGCGCAGCCTCATCGGGGGCGAACTCGAATCCGCCGCACTGCCCACGGTCCGCCCCGGGGACCGGATCTTCGGACCCGCGCTCGGCGAAGTCCTGTTCGCGCCCGCCGACGGACCGCTGCGCCCCGGGGACCTGGTGACCCATCTCCTGGGCTGGCGGGAGCACGCCGTGGCCGAGCCCGCCGCGTTCACCCGGGTGGCCGACGGCTTCCCCGACCCGGTCGCCCTGCTGTCGCCCGCCCTGGCCGCCTACGGCGCGCTGACCCGGGCGACCGCGGTGCGGGAGGGCGACGTCGTCCTCGTCACCGGAGCGGCCGGAGCGGTCGGCACGGTGGCCGGACAGCTGGCCCGGCTGCTCGGGGCCGCGCGGGTGATCGGCACCACCGGCTCGGCCGCGAAGGCGAGGCGGCTGACGGAGGAACTCGGCTACGACGCCGTCCTGGTACGCGGCGGACGCCCGATCGCGGACCAGCTCGCCGAAGCCGCCCCGGAGGGCATCGACGTCCTCGTGGACATGGTCGGCGGCGAGCAGCTCACGGCGGCCGTCGACGCCGCCCGCCCGGGCGCGCGGTTCGCGCTGATCGGCGCGCTCGCCGGACAGTTCGACCCCGCCCGGCGCGGTGCCAGCGCCCCCGCCGTGGTGGACAGCTTCCGGCTGCTCCTCCGCGACGCCGCCGTCCACGGCATCGCGGGCCAGCGCTACCAGGACCTGGACCCGGAATGGCGCGAGCGGCTCGCCGACTGGCTGCGCTCCGGTGAACTGGCCGTCCCCCGGACCGTGCTGACGGGCATCGAGCAGGCTCCCGGAGCGTTGTCCAGGCTGATCGAGGGCGACCTCTTCGGCGCACTGATCGTGGAACTGACAAACTGACGAATACATGAACCGGCGGACAGCTGGAAGTTCGGCGGCTCGGTGCCCGGGCCGATGTCCGAAGATCCGGCAAGTGTATTGACCTGCAGCGCTGTTGGGCTTCCGAGGAGCCGTGACACTGTCTACCGGCGGACGGGGGCCGCCGGTAGCCTCGTGCCGACACCCGTTTCGAGTCTTGGGGGAGACACGAGTGAGCGTTGGGGATTCAGACGGTGCCGGTCAGGCACCGGAACCTGCCGCGGTGCCGGATCCGCCGGCCTCGCCGCCGCAGCAGCAGGTCGGGCGGCCGGAGCGGTCGCAAAGCCGGGTGCAGGTGATCACGGGGGTGGTGGTGGGCGCACTGCTGCTGGTGATCGGGGTACCGGTCGCGCTCCTGACGACGGTGCTTCAGGACGATTTGGTGAAGGAGGAACCGCGGTTCACTGCCCGGTACGGGCAGTCCGTCGGCGATCGCGGCGAAGCCACCGTCCTGCCGTCGGTGGTGGGGGCCGCCGACATCCCGACCTCCGCGCTGGCGGGAGGATGCACGACGGCCAGATCCTGGGCGCACCAGCGCGGAGGCATGGATGTCGGCAGCTCGAAGATCGACATCGAGGCAGTGGGTGCGAAGGACCGCACCGTCGCGATCCGGGGGATCCGCGCCGAACGCGTGGACAGTCCGCGCCCGCCGGAAGGCGGCACCGTGATCGGCTGCATGACCCAGGGAGAAGGGGCCGCGTCGGGCGTCGGCCTGGACCTCGACTCACCGAGCCCGAGCGCGCTGGCCGTCTACCAGCACGAGACCGTAGGGTACGCGCCGTACTTTCAGGACAGGTTCCACTATCTGGAGAACCAGAAGCCGGAGGTCTTCGCCGTGACGGCGGTCGCCGCCGAGTACAGCTACGACTACGTCATCAGGATCGACGGCTCGGTCGACGGCAAGGAGACCACCTGGACCCTGAAGGACGGCGACAGGCCCTTCAGGATCTCCGGCATCCGCAAGGACCGCTCCAACATCGTGTACGCGCTGCCCGTGCCGTGGACCGAGTACGCCACCGGTGAGGCGGTCGGGCCGAGGCGCTGCGTCACCACCTGTGTCGCCCCGGACGGCAGCACGGTGCCACAGCCGACCGGGGTCGCACCGCCGGCTCCACCGCCGCCGGCTCCGACCCGTCCTGCCGTGCTCCCTCCACCCCTGTCGGTGCTTCCTCGGGATGCCGAGTCCGTCGCCGTCGCGTGGGGTGTCGCCTCGCACAGCAGTACCTATACGGACTACGCGAGCCGCATCGCGGCCATTGAACGGACCAAGCCCTACCGCACCAAGGACTCCTACGACAAGGAGGTCCGGGAGGCATTGCAGGCGGAGGAACCGGACAACCCCACTCCTCCGAAGGAGGAGGAGGTCGTCGCGCACAAGGGGTGGCGCCAGGTGCGCAGTGTGCGAGTAAAGGTTGCCGAGGACGGGGTCGGGGGGCCGCCGTCGAAACTGGACGACGCGAAGGTGCGCCTGAGCGTCGAGGTCCGGTCCGACGTTCTGGGAGAGGACGGCTGGCGGCAGACCGCGGAGGGCAACCCCGAGGAGGGGAACTTCCTGGTCACCCTGGCCCGCCAGGACGACGGGACCTATCTCGTCGCCGAGTGGGAACCGCAGTAGCCCCTGTGGCCGGTCGGCGGCGATCAAGGGCCGCCAACCGCCGGACCGCCGACCCGGCGGCGGTCCGGGGGAAGGACCGTCCCCCCGGACCGTGCTGACGGGCATCGACCAGGCACCCGGAGCGTTGTCCCGACTGATCGAGGGCGACCTCTTCGGCGCGCTGATCGTGGAACTGACGAACTGACGAACTGACGAACTGACGAACTGACGAACTGACGAACTGACGAACCGGCGGACCGGTCGGCTCTCCGGCCGGTTCGGTCGACGGACACACGGAGGACGGATGGCGACTCGGATGAGGATCGGCGACGCGGCGGCGGCCGCCGGCACCACACCCCGGGCGCTGCGCTTCTACGAACAGCGCGGTCTGCTCCCGCCACCCGTCCGCAGCGCCTCCGGTCAGCGCGAGTACGGCTCGGAGACCGTGGTCAGGGTGCGGGTCATCCGCGCTCTGCTGGCGCTCGGCCTCACCGTCGACGACCTGGTCAGCCGCTCGCACCGGCTGGACCTGCTGGCCGAGGACCCGCCGCGCAGCTGCGTCTCGGACGGTGACTCCGGACCGGACACCTTCGCCCCGGTGGTCGAGCAGCGGCTCGCCGCACTGGACGGGGAGATCGCCCGGCTGACCAGGCTGCGGGAGGCTCTGTCCCGCCACACCGGGGCGCAGACCGGTCCGGACCTCCCGGGTGTTCCGGACCTCCCGGGTGTTCCGGACCTCCCGGACCGAGCGGTGCCGGGCCGGTAGCGCCGGGCGGTGCGGCGGGGTCGCCGGTCGTTCCGGTCCACCGGTTCGTTCGGGTGACCCTGCGGTGCGGCGCCGGTCGCGCGTGGACGATCGGGCGCTAGGAAGTGCAGGACCGCACCGCGCCGGTGGCCCGCCGGCCGCCGGCCCCACGAGAGGAGTCCCGGCGTGGCCGTCCCCACCACGTTCGACCATCGGGTGAAGAGCTACAGCCTGCCGCACGCGTACTGGCTGGCCAGGGCCGCCGACCTGGCCTACAAGGACAAGGACACCATCGAGCGACAGGCCCGCGACTGGGGCTTCACCGAGGTGCGGCACCACGAGACCGTCTTCGCCCCGCCCTTCCCGCTCCAGGACACCCAGGCATTCACCATGGCCGGTGAGCACATGATCGTGACCGCCTTCCGGGGCACCGAGCCGCAGCAGATCCGCGACTGGCTCTCGGACGCCTCCACTCCGCCCTGGCCGGGGCCGGCCAGGACCGGCTACATGCACTACGGCTTCGGCGAGGCCCTGGAGTCGGTGTTCCCGGACGTGCGGAAGGCCGTGACCGAGCTCCGCACCCAGGACCAGAGCATCTGGCTCACCGGCCACAGCCTGGGCGGGGCGCTGGCCATGCTGGCCGGCGCCCGGCTCCTGCTGGAGGAACCGCGACTGGCGGCCGACGGCGTGGTCACCTTCGGCCAGCCCCGGACCTGTGACCGCCTGCTGGCCGCGGCGTACAACAAGGGTTTCCAGAAGCGGATGTACCGCTTCGTCAACAACAACGACATCGTCCCCCAGCTGCCGCCCGAGCCCGCCTACACCCATGTCGACGCGCTGCGGTACATCGACTCCGGCGGCAAGCTTCACGACTCGGTCGGCCTGGTCGGCGGTCTGGCGGACCGGGCGAAGGGCCTGACCGCCGACGCCTTCGCACCGGCCAGTGACGGCATGCGGGACCATTTCATGCGCAACTACCTCGCCGCGCTGGAGAAGAACCTCGCCTGACGGCGGTGGGGATCCGGGTCGGTCGGTGCCCGGATCCCCACGACCGGCCAGGATCCCCACGAACGCTCCGGATTCCCACAACTGGCTCGGATTCCCACGAACGGGCCCTCCCCGCAGCCGAGTTCTGGAAGCATCGACCTCGTTCCGGACCGATCCCGTTCCGGGCGGTGCGGCAGGAGAGGGGCCCGGGGCGATGAGTGGGACGCGTACGAGGCGGTCGGGAGCGGCGGTCCTCGCCGGGGCGGTGGCCGCCGCGCTGGGGATCGCGGGCTGTACGTCCGGTGGCTCCACCGGGGCGGCGGGATCGCCGTCGCCCTCGGTGAGCACGACGGTCCCCGATTCGACGGGCACCCCCACGGGAGCGACGACGGCCACCCCGACCACTGCCGCACCGGCGCCGAGCCCGAGCTGCTACGACACCGGCATGGTCGGCGACACCACCGTGGCCGGCTACCTCGGCCGGCTCCCCGGCGCCACCCGGGTCGTCGAACCGGGGATCTTCATGGACCTGGACGGCCTGCACCTCGACACCGCGACGAGTCAGCGGCCCTGCGGACCGGTGACCGTGCGGATCACCCGGTTCACCGTGCGGCTGTCCCACACCGGTTCGGGCACCGTCACGCGCCCGTCCTACGCCTACAGCCCGCTGGACTCCGTCGAGGTGACGGTCGGCCCGGCCAACGGGATCGCCGCCGGGAGCGCGCCCCCGGTGACCTCGCACTGCTCCGGGGTGCTTTCCGTGGTCCAGCTGGGCGCGCCGGTCAAGGACGCCGACCTGCCGCAGCGGCTGGACCTGGCGGCCCCGAACCCGGCACCCACCGGGCCGTACCACCAGATCGTCAAGGTGACCGGCGAGCGCCAGGTGACGGCCGGCCTCGCCCTCCCGGCCGACGCCGCCACCTGCTGACGGCCCGGGGCGGCTGACGGCCCGGCGCTACGCGGTCGGCGGCGCCCACTGCGGGTCGCGGCCGGTGAAGCCGAGCAGCCCGGCCGCCCGGCCGGCGTCGGCGGGGACCTCGACCACGGGGCCGAACTTGCCGAAGGTGTCCCGGACGAAGTCGACGATCCGGGCGGCCGGGTCCTCCAGCCCCTCCGCCAGGGCATCCGTGAGCGGGAGGTCCTGGCCGGTCGCGCGGGCGATGTCCCAGGCGTGCACGGCGGCGTCGAGCGCCGCCACCGCCGCCCCGGCCGCCGCCGGCATCGGGCCCATCGGGGTCGGCACGCTCCCGGCGTCCCGGACCGACTCCCACGCCTTGGCCGCCCCGGCGAGCACCGCCGCCAGCTCGGCCACCGTGTCCCCGGTACCGCCGGCCGGAGCGTCCGCCGGGTCGAACGGGTCCCCCGCCGGGGCCTCCTCGGTGATCTGCATGACCAGCGCCTGCTGGTCGAGCCGCGCGTGGTTCAGCACCTGGCGCACCGTCCACTCGCTGCACGGCGTCGGCGCGCCCCAGGCGCTCTCCGGCACCCCCCGCACCGCGGTCAGCAGGTACTCGTGCGCCCCGGCCAGCAGTGCGAAACCGTCGACAGACATCCGGCATCCCCTCCAGATTCGTTCGGCATCGACAGGGGCGGCCGTACCAGCAACCCCGAAGTCGTTCACCCTCACCATAGGCCCCAGCACTGACAATCGGCCGCCCCGAGCCGCGAGCCGGGGCGGGGGTGCCGCACGGCCCGCTCAGGGCGTCAGGACGATCTTGCCGCCGACCGTGCCGGACTCGGCGAGGCGCAGTGCCTCCGCGGCCCGGGTCAGCGGGAGTTCGGCGGCCACCCGGGCCGTCACCTCGCCGCGGCGCACCGCGCCGAAGACCTCGCCGAGGTCGGCCCGCAGCCGGGCGCGGAAGCGGTCCTTGCCCAGCCCGCGGCCGGCCCAGATGTTGTAGAAGTGGGCCCGGCGGCCGTTCGGCAGGGTGTTCCAGAGCCAGGTGCGGGCGAGGATCTTGAGCACCGGCCACTGCTTGGAACCGCTGTCGTCCCGGGTCGAGGCGCTGCCGTAGGCGATCAGCGTGCCGCCGGGGGCGAGCAGGCTCCAGGAGTCGACCACGCTGCGCCCGCCGACGTGGTCGAACACCGCGTCCACGCCTCCCGGGGCCAACTCCCGGACCAGGGAGGTGACATCGCCCGCGCGGTAGTCGACCGGCTCGACCCCGAGCGCGCGCAGGGCCTCGTGGTGGCGGGCGGAGGCGGTGCCGATCACCCGGGCGCCCGCCGCGCCGGCGAGCTGGACCAGGACGGAGCCCACGCCGCCGCTCGCGCCGTGCACCAGGACGGTCTGTCCGGCGCGCACCCGGGCCCGGCGGTGCAGCATCTGCCAGGCGGTGATGCCGTTGACCACCACGGTCTCGGCCTCGGCCGGGGTGAGGCCGTCCGGCACCGGCACGGCGTCGGCGGCGTCGACCACCACGTGGCTGGCCCAGCCGCCGACCTTGACCAGTGCGGCGACGCGCTGGCCGAGCAACGCCGGGTCGACGCCCTCGCCGGTGGCCAGGACCCGGCCGACCAGGTCGTAGCCCGGTACGAAGGGGAAGGGCGGCTGGTCGTAGTACCGGCCGCGCCGCATCTGCTGCTCGGCGAAGGAGACCCCGGTCGCCTCGACGCCGATCACGATCCGGCCCCGCTCGGCCTCCGGCACGGCCCCGTAGCGGAGCTCCAGCCCTTCCGGGGCCACGACACCCGGCAGGACGACCTGGACCAGACGCTCGTCACTCATGATCGCGTTCTCCTTCTTCGCTTCTTCGTTCGGCAGATACTTTCGCGTTCGTTAGAAGTTATAACTCCAACGAGCCGTGAGCGTCAAACGCGATCGTGAGACCCTCTAACAGCTCCCGATTCAAGATCGCCGTGATACCTTCACTCCCGCCGTGCGCCGCTGCGACCAGAGGAGGTGGGACCGATCAACGCTGTGACCGATCGGGCACCCCTCCCTCGCATGGTCTGAGGGCTGCCCGCACCAGGCATCCCGAAAGGCCCGATTACTGTGCGCATCACTTCCGAAACCCTCTCCCACGGCATCCGCGAGCAGATCGTCGTCGTCGACGACACTCCCGCCGCGCTCTGGACGCCGGACGGTCCCGCCGTCACCCGCCCGCTGGTCCTGCTGGGCCACGGCGGCGGCGAACACAAGAAGCAGCCCGGCATCCTGGCCCGGGCCCGTCGGCTGGTGACCGAGTGCGGCTTCGCCGTGGTCGCGCCGGACGTCCCCGGGCACGGCGACCGGCCGGTCGTCGAGGAGTACAACCGGCTCGCCGTCGCCAACCAGGAGCGGATCGCGGCCGGCGCGGAGCCGGGGCAGCTGCTCGCCGAGTTCCACGCCCTGGTGGCACGGCGGACGGTGCCGGAATGGCGGGCCGTCCTGGACGCCGTCCAGCGGCTCGACCACGTCGGCACCGGTCCGGTGGGTTACTGGGGAGTCTCCCTGGGCTGCGGCCTCGGTGTGCCGTTCGTCGCCGCCGAACCCCGGGTCCGCGCGGCGGTCCTGGGTCTGGGCGGGGCGCTCGCCTCGGCGGCGGAGGCCGCGCGGATCACCGCCCCGGTCGAGTTCCTGCTGCAGTGGGACGACGAGCGGGTGCCGCGCGAGGCGGGCCTCGCGCTGTTCGAGGCGTTCGGCTCCGCCGAGAAGACGCTGCACGCCAACCCCGGCGGGCACGGCGAGATCCCGGCCTTCGAACTCGACAGCACCGTGCGGTTCCTCGCCCGTCACCTGGGCTGACCCGCACCCGGCCGACCGCGTTTCGGGCCGACGGCCTTTCCGGCCGCCGGGCGCCCGGCCCCCCCCCCGGCCCCCCCCGGGGCGGCCGCGCCCCCCGCGGGGGGCCGGGGGGGGGGGCGCGCCCCCGCGCCGTCGGTGCGAAAGTGCAGGGCCGGCCGGCGGG
>NZ_JBIWIF010000025.1:0-100040 GCF_044764505.1 Kitasatospora sp. NPDC094019 | reverse complement strand
GACGATCTTCGCGGAGGTGGTGGCGCGGGTGGGGGCGGCCGCGTTAGAGCTTGCGAAGTCCACTGAGGACCCTTTCGAGCAGCGTGACGTCGGGCGTTCCGCCCGACTCGCCCGCGGCGGCGGGCTGGTGGATGGCGACGAGACCGGCCTCGGCCAGGTCGGCCACGAGGATCCGGGCGACACCGAGCGGAACACCGGCCAGCGCGGAGATCTCCGCGATGGACTTGACCTCCCGGCAGAGGTTGACGATCCGGGAGTGCTCGGGCAGCAGGCCACCGGTCCGCTCGGCGGAGCCGGTGGTCGAGATCAGGGCCTCGATGGCGAGCTGGTAGCGCGGCCGGGTGCGGCCACCGGTCATCGCGTACGGGCGGACCAGCGGCTGCTGCTCGTAGCCGTCGGACTGCTGCCCGCCGTAGCCGCTGCCGTACCCGTTGCCGTACGAGCCGCCGGGATTCGAAGGCGGGGTCATGGGTCCTCCTTGTGCTGCAGCCTGGGGCAGCCGGTTCCAGCTGGGGCGATGCCAGCTGAGGCGAAATCAGCTGCCTGAGGGTAGCTGAGGGTGGAACGCCGGGTCCGGTCGGGTCGGACCCGGCGGGGAGGTGGGACTGGTGGGAGTACCGCTCAGGGCGACTCAGTGCAGGAGACTGCCCTGGAGTTCTGCGCGGAGTGCGGGGGTGAGGACGGCTCCGGCGCGGTCGACGAGGAGGGCCATCTCGTAGCCGACCAGGCCGATGTCGGAGTCGGGGGCGGCGAGGACGGCGAGGGCGGAGCCGTCGCTGACGGCCATGAGGAAGAGGAAGCCCCGCTCCATCTCGACCACGGTCTGGTTGACCTCGCCGCCCTCGAAGATCCGGCTGGCGCCGGTGGTGAGGGAGGTGAGGCCGGAAGCGACGGCGGCGAGCTGGTCGGCGCGGTCGCGGGGGAAACCCTCGGACATGCACAGCAGGAGGCCGTCCGCGGAGACCACCACCGTGTGCGACACCCCAGGGGTGTTGTCCACGAAATTGGTGATCAGCCAGTTCAGGTTCTGTGCGGCCTGGCTCATCTGATTCAACTCAACGCTCCTGATGATCTGCGGCGTTGCCGTCGTTCCGGCCCCCGAAGCTATCGAACCCGGGCTGCTGGGCACCATGGTCGGATCCGGCCGGATTGGCCGGCGGCTGGCCCGCGGCCTGTTCGGCACCGGCCCGGCGGCCCTGCTGGATGCCGCGGCGCAGGTTGGTGAGTCGGCCGCGGACCTCCTCGGGCGCGCGGGACACCTGCGGACCGGTCAGCGGGGCCGACTCGGCGGTCCCGGAGACCAGGTTGGCCTGCGGGGTGCGCCGGGGGAGGCCCGACATGGTGACCCCGCTGGTCGAGGGCTCGCGGACCTGCTCGGCCCGGCGCCAGCGCTCGTCGTTGGCGGACGGGCGCCACGGGGCGTCGCCCTGCTCCGGCTGGCCCGGCGCCTGCTGGGGCGCCTGCTGCGGTGCCTGCTGCTGGGCCTGCGGCCGCTGGGGCTGCTGCTGACCCTGCGGGGCCCGCTGCTGCTGCGGTGCCTGGCCCTGCTGCGGAGCCTGACCCTGCGGCTGGGGCTGCCGCTGCTGCGGTGCCTGCTGCTGCGGGCCCTGCGGTCGGCCCGGGGCGGGCTGCCGCTGGCCCTCCTGCTGCGGGAAGCCGGGGGCCGTGGTGCCGGGACGGCGGGGCTGGTACGCCTGCTCGCCGGGGCGGCCCTCCTCGCGGTACCAGCCCTGCTCGGCCGGTGCCCCGCCCTCGGACGGGCCGGACGGCAGCGCCATCGGCTCCTGCCGCGCGGGCGGCTGCGGGCTCTGCTGCTGCGGGGCCTGCGGCTGCTGGGTGTTCCGCTCCGGTCGGACCGGGTTCGGCACGCTCGGCAGCACCGGCTCGACCAGGCCGAGGCCCAGCGGGTCGCGCGGGTCGATGTCACTGGCCTCGAACCGGGGCCGGGCGAGCTGCTGGGTGCTCTCCATCGAGGAGGCGTCGGCCGCCGGGAGCGGCTGGGGCTGCGGAGCCTGCGGCAGCGGCTGCTGCCGGCCCGGCTGCGGACGGTTGCCCTGGGCGGGCTGCTGCGGACGGCCGCCCTGGCCCTGCTGCGGACCCTGGGGGCCCTGCGGCGGTCGGCCCTGCGGACCGGGACGGCCCTGGCCGGGGCGCTGGCGCTGCGGCAGACCGTCCTGCGGACGCTCGCCCGGGCGGGCGGCCTGCGGTGCCGGCGCGCCGGGACGGCCCGCCTGGTCGGCCCAGCCGTGCTGCGGCTGATCGCCGCCGCGGGCGGCGGGGGCGCCGGCGCCCTGCGGACGCTCCTGGCCGGGGCGGCGTGCTCCCGGACCGCCCTGCTGGGGGCCGTTCTGCTGCGGACCCTGGGGACCCTGCGGAGCACCCTGGGCACCGCCGGGCTGCCGGTCGCGCCGGGGCAGACCGCCGGGGGCGTTCTGCGCCGGGCCCGGCCGGCCGGGGGAGCGCTGCGGGAGGCCGCCCTGCTGGTTCGGGGCGCCCTGCTGCTGCGGGGCCGGTCGGCCCTGACCGGGTCGGCCCTGACCGCCCTGCTGATTGGGACCCTGCTGGTTCGCGCCCTGCTGGTTCGGCGTCTGCTGGTTCGGCGCACCGGGGCGGCCGGCCTGCGGCAGGTTCTCCCGCAGCGACTGGCCGATCTGGCGGGTCGGCAGACCGCCGGCGGGGGCGCCCTGGGCACCCGGGCCGCCGGACGGGCCGGGACCGCCCTGGCCGAGCTGCGGCCGGCCCTGCGGGGCACCGCCCGCCGGACCCTGGCCGAGCGCGGCCGCGCGGCCGCCGCCCTGGCCGGCCGGCATCTGGCGCTGCTGGCGCGGCGTCGGGGCGACCCCGCGCTGCTGCTTGGGCTGCTGGCCGCCGCCGGGGCGGGCGGCGCCACGGCGGTCGGCGGAGTTGGTGACGTCCACCGGGAGCATGACCAGCGCGGTGGTACCGCCGGAGTCGCTGGGACGCAGCTGGATCCGGATGCCGTGTCGCAGGGACAGGCGGCCGACCACGAAGAGGCCCATGCGGCGGGAGACGGAGACGTCCACCGTCGGCGGGTTGGCGAGGCGCTCGTTGATCTCGGCGAGGTCGTCCGGGCTCAGGCCGATACCGGTGTCGTGGATCTCGACCAGCACCCGGCCGTCCGGCAGCGCGTGGCCGGTGACCCGGACCCTGGTCTGCGGGCTGGAGAACGAGGTGGCGTTCTCCAGCAGCTCGGCGAGCAGGTGGACGAGGTCGTTGACGACGCGGCCGGCGACCTCGGCCGACGGCACGGCGGCGAGTTCGATCCGCTCGTACTGCTCCACCTCGGAGGCGGCGGCGCGGAGCACGTCGACCAGCGGGACGGGGCGGGTCCAGCGGCGGCCCGGGTCCTCACCGGCGAGGACGAGGAGGTTTTCGCCGTTGCGGCGCATACGGGTCGCGAGGTGGTCCAGCTTGAAGAGGTTGGCCAGCTGGTCCGGGTCCGCCTCGCGGCTCTCCAACTCGGAGATGAGCGACAGCTGGCGCTGGATGAGGCCCTGGCTGCGGCGGGAGAGGTTGGTGAACATCGCGTTGATGTTGCCGCGGAGGAGGGCCTGCTCGGCGGCGAGGCGGACGGCCTCGCTGTGCACCATGTCGAAGGCGTGGGCCACGTGGCCGATCTCGTCCGCGGAGTCGACGCCGACCGGTTCGACGGTGACGTCGACGTCGTGCGGGTCGGTCTCGGAGAGCGTCTTGACCAGCTCGGGCAGTCGCCGCTCGGCGACGTCCTCGGCCGCGGACTGGAGCCGGGTCAGCGAGCGCACCATCGAGCGGGCGATCAGACCGGCGCCACCGAGGGCGACGAGCAGCACGAGCGCGACGGCGGCACCGATGATCAGGGCCTCGGTGTCGGCCTGGGACTGGAGTTCCTGGGCCTTTCCGTCGAGGTCCTCGATGAGCTTGGACTCGATCCGGCGCTCGGCCGCGATCTTGGCGGTGGACTGCTCGTACCAGTCCTTGTAGCTGACGACCTCGCTCTGGTGGATACCGCTCTGCTGCAGGATCGAGCGCGCGTAGCGGTCGGCCGCGGCGACGACCGAGTTGTAGCTCAGCTGGCCGCGCAGGTTGTCCAGGTCGTGCGAGGTGTAGATGTTGTTGAAGCCGGTCAGCGCGTTGTCGTAGGACGACTTCAACCGGATGCCGAAGGACTCGTCGCTCAGGCTGAGGTCCGGGCCGCCCGGGTTGGCGAGCGCGGCGCTGATCAGCGCGCGCTGCTGCGAGGTGGAGTTCTTGGCCAGCGAGAACTGCTGCAGGGCGCGGGTCGCGCGGACCAGCTCGCGGTTGTTGGACGCGAGCGCGATGTCCTGGGTGATCGACAGCAGGTCGCGGATGATCACGTCGTAGGCGGTGATCGTCGCCTGGATGTTCTGGTTGTTCTGGTACGGGTTGCCACGCGCGTCGGAGACCGAGTTCAGGTCCTTGCGGATCTGGAAGAGCAGGGCCTTGCCGCCGGAGAGTTCGAGGTTCTCGAACTTGTCCGCGGACGCGGTGAAGGTGCGGCTGAGGTCGTCGGTGACCTTGCGGGCGGCGACGATGTCGTCGTCCAGCGGCGCGTTGGGCTTGTTGGTCATCGGCCCGGCGCTGACGTCCCGCTCGCTCTGCAGGGCGTTGGCGAGGTCGGTCGCCTTCTTGGCCAGGTCGGAGAGGTTGGCCATCTGGGCCAGCTGCTGCGAGGTTTCGAGCGAGGTCTGGATGCGCAGGCCACCGAGGACCAGCGCGACCATGACCGGGAGCGCGAGCAGGGCGATCAGCTTGCTGCGGATCCGCCAGTTGCGCATGGCGAGCCGGCTCATGCCCTTGGCCCGGCGCCGGGTCAGGGAGGAGCGGAGCTTGCCCCTGGCCGAGGTCCGCTCCGCGCCCTCGTCCTCGGGGCGGCCTATCACGTCGGGTGTCGGTTCGGCCGGACCGCCGGGGGCCGCCGTCGGCTGGGGGGCTGCCACGGGCTCACGCGACTCAGGGTCACCCGCGCCGCCGCTACCCCTTTTGAAACGTCCCTGCACTGGCGTCGCAACCTCTGGACCGGGCGTCCCGCCGCGTCGCCGCAGCCTGGACGGTGTGGAGTTTCCATCCGCACCCCGGCCGGTCCGGGAGAGCGGGCACCGGGGTGGACTACTCCCTACCCACGGTCCGTGGCATTCCAGCACAGCCGGGGAATCCCAACAAGGGCGAGCGGGGCGGGTCGGACGGCACTACCCACCGCGCGCGGAATCTCACGGTCTGTACGGCAACCGGACCTGAATACCGCCTTTTTCGGACACTCGTCAGATACATGCCAACGGGAGCCGAGATCAACCTGATGCACGGCGCTTCGGGTATGCCCGATATATCCGATATGCCGGTAAAAACTGATGCAGCGACATGTCGGATATAGGCATTATGTTCCGTGATTTGTGACGAAAATCACAGATGAATGTGTAGCTTTGGTCACGGTGCCTGTGGAAAGAGATCCGTAACCTTGCGGTATCCGGAGCACGGCCCCGATCAGCCTGCCCAGAATCCTCCCGAATCACTCAGGCCGGGGCCGATCGCGGTCGGCCGCCCGGCCACGACCATGAGGTGCTGACGAGATGTCCCAGGCGAACAAGGCCGCCGAGTCCACGCTGCCCGCCACGTCCACCGCGAACCCGCGCCGGACGACGCTGGCCTCGGTCGAGGACTTCGGCCAGATCCCCGGAGCCCGCCGGCCCGAGGGGGCCGTGACCTACTCGACCGACCTGCCGACCTCCACCGCCAACCCGCGCCGCACCCGGCTGATGGTCGCTCCGGTGGTGAACGTTCCGCAGGACTGAAGCGTTCCGCATACGCCCTGAAGGGCCCCGCCACCCCCGGTGGCGGGGCCCTTCGCGTACCCGGGCGCCCGGCCGGCGTCCGGATGTCCGGGCCCGTGGACGGGCCGGTCCGGGGCCCGCGCGATAGCCTGGGCGGCGATTGAGCGGGGCCGGGCCCGAAGGGGGACCGGCCTCCACCAGCGCCCGGGCGCGCCCCGGGCGGCCGACGACGCGAGGGGTGCCCGAGCCGTGCGCATTGCCAGGTTTTCCGTCCGGGAGGGGAGTCCTGCCGCCGGCAGCGTCTCCTTCGGTGTGGTCGAGGGGGACCCGGCGCGGCCCGAGTCGCTGGTGGTCCACGCGCTGGCGGGCCACCCGTTCGGCCAGCCCCGGCCGAGCGGTGAGAGCCACCGCTTCCAGGACGTCCGGCTGCTGAGCCCGATCCTGCCCAACAAGATCGTCGCGGTCGGCCGCAACTACGCCGCCCACGCCGCCGAACTGGGCAACACCGTCCCGGACGTGCCGCTCACCTTCTTCAAGCCCTCCACCTCGGTGATCGGCCCGACCGAGAACATCGCCTACCCGCCGTTCTCCTCGGACGTCCAGCACGAGGCGGAGCTGGCCGTGGTGATCGGCCGGATGTGCCGCGAGGTGCCGCTGGAGCGGGTCCCCGAGGTGATCCTCGGTTACACCTGCGCCAATGACGTGACCGCCCGCGACGTCCAGCAGCGCGAGGGCCAGTGGGCCCGCGCCAAGGGCTTCGACACGGCCTGCCCGCTCGGCCCGTGGATCGAGACCGACCTCGACCCCTCCGACCTCGCCGTCACCTGCACGGTCAACGGCGAGCTCCGGCAGACCGGCCGCACCTCCTTGATGGTCCGCTCGGTCGCCGAGCTGATCGTCCACATCTCCGAGGCCATGACGCTGCTGCCCGGCGACGTCGTGCTCACCGGCACCCCCGCCGGGGTGGGCCCGATCCAGGTCGGCGACGAGGTCGCCGTCACCGTCGAGGGCATCGGCACCCTTGCCAACAAGGTGGTCAAGCGCGGCTAGCGAGGCCCCGGCCCGGGACGCGGTCCCGGCGGGCCTGCCCACGGGCAGGCCCGTGACCGGCCGCCGGACAGGGGTGGAACGCCCTGCGGGCCCGGCCTTCGCGCCGGGCCCGCGGCGCCCCCGGGGGTCACCGGACGGCCCCCTTCCCGCTGCCTGGGGTTATCGATTTTGGAGCCGGGGCGGACGTCGGGTAATGTTCTTTCTGCGCCGCCCGGGAGGGCAACGACGAGGGAGTCAAAGCCCCCGCCGGAGCCGAGCGGGAGGCGCAAGCCCGAGAGGATCCCCGACAGGGGTTCAACTCTGGTGGGGTATGGTGTAATTGGCAGCACGAGTGATTCTGGTTCATTTAGTCTAGGTTCGAGTCCTGGTACCCCAGCGCAGTACCCGCGGTCCACGCCGCGACAAGTGAAGACAAGCCCCCGTTGTGTAGCGGCCTAGCACGCTGCCCTCTCACGGCAGTAGCGCCGGTTCGAATCCGGTCGGGGGTACTGGTCCCGCAAGGGACCGCCTGGAAAGCCCCCGTTGTGTAGCGGCCTAGCACGCTGCCCTCTCACGGCAGTAGCGCCGGTTCGAATCCGGTCGGGGGTACTGGTTCCGCGAGGAACCGCCAGGATGCCCCCGTTGTGTAGCGGCCTAGCACGCTGCCCTCTCACGGCAGTAGCGCCGGTTCGAATCCGGTCGGGGGTACTGAAGCAGGAAGCCGGTGAGGTTGCTCATCGGCTGATTGCTTTGTATTGGGGTATGGTGTAATTGGCAGCACGAGTGATTCTGGTTCATTTAGTCTAGGTTCGAGTCCTGGTACCCCAGCCAGAAAAGAAAGGCCCCGGTTCCCGGGGTCTTTTTTGATTTCCCGGACGACTTCCCGGGCTTTCTTTCCCGGGCTCTCTTTCCCGGGCCGCGTTCCCGGACGCCGGGGGATCCGCGCCGGAAGGGCCCCGCTCGACAGTGAGCGGGGCCCTTCGTGGTTCATCGGTGGGGGTGGGGAAGCGGGGGAGGGGCGTGGGGGCGGGTGGGGGACGGGCGGGTCAGCTGCGGCGCAGGGCCTCGGTGAGCCGGTTGGCGGCCTCGATGATGGCCTGCGCGTGCAGCCGCCCCGGGTGGCGGGTGAGGCGCTCGATCGGCCCGGAGACCGAGACGGCGGCCACGACGCGGTTGGAGGGGCCGCGGACCGGCGCGGAGACGGACGCGACGCCCGGCTCCCGCTCGCCGATCGACTGGGCCCAGCCCCGCCGCCGGACACCGCTCAGCGCGGTGGCGGTGAACCGGGCGCCCTGGAGGCCCCGGTGCAGCCGCTCGGGCTCCTCCCAGGCCAGCAGGACCTGGGCGGCCGAGCCGGCCTTCATCGGCAGGGTGCTGCCGACCGGGACGGTGTCCCGCAGACCGGAGAGCCGCTCGGCGGCCGCGACGCAGATCCGCATCTCGCCCTGCCGGCGGTAGAGCTGTGCGCTCTCGCCGGTGACGTCGCGCAGGTGGGTCAGGACCGGGCCCGCGGTGGCGAGCAGCCGGTCCTCGCCCGCCGCGGCGGAGAGTTCGGACAGGCGCGGGCCGAGGATGAACCGGCCCTGCATGTCCCTGGTGACCAGACGGTGGTGTTCGAGTGCGACGGCGAGTCTGTGGGCCGTGGGGCGCGCCAGACCGGTGGCGGCGACCAGCCCCGCCAACGTGGCGGGGCCCGACTCCAGTGCGCTCAGCACCAGAGCGGCCTTGTCGAGCACGCCGACGCCGCTAGAGTTGTCCATGCGCTAAGACTGCAGTCTCATTCCGCGAGACGCAAGTTCAATCTTCTGCGAAAAGCGCCACTCTGGATGCAGCAGCCCGGGAGACATCCAGGATGCGACCCCGCCGAGGTGTCCGCATCGTGGACACCGATCCGGTGTGCAGGTCGCTCGTCGTGTGCCGCACCGGGCCGCGACAGCTTCGACCTCGACGACACGAGAAGGCCGGCAACGCGGCCGGCTGGAGGGAATCCGATGGGACGGACACTCGCAGAGAAGGTCTGGGACGACCACGTCGTCCGGCGCGCGGAGGGCGAGCCCGACCTGCTCTTCATCGACCTGCACCTGCTCCACGAGGTGACCAGCCCGCAGGCGTTCGACGGCCTCCGGCTGGCCGGGCGCCCGGTCCGCCGCACCGATCTCACGATCGCCACCGAGGACCACAACACCCCGACCGTGGACATCGACAAGCCGATCGCCGACCCGGTCTCCAGGGTCCAGCTGGAGACCCTGCGCAAGAACGCGGCCGAGTTCGGCGTCCGGATCCACTCCCTCGGCGACGTCGAGCAGGGCGTCGTGCACGTCGTCGGCCCGCAGCTGGGCCTCACCCAGCCCGGCACGACCGTGGTCTGCGGCGATTCCCACACCTCCACCCACGGCGCCTTCGGCGCGCTGGCGTTCGGCATCGGCACCAGCCAGGTCGAGCACGTGCTGGCCACCCAGACGCTGCCGCTGGCCCCGTTCCGGACCATGGCGATCACCGTCGAGGGCGAGCTGCCCGACGGCGTCACCGCCAAGGACCTCATCCTGGCGATCATCACCCGGATCGGCACCGGCGGCGGCCAGGGCTACGTCCTGGAGTACCGGGGTTCGGCGATCCGCGGCCTCTCCATGGAGGCCCGGATGACCATCTGCAACATGTCCATCGAGGCGGGCGCCCGGGCCGGCATGATCGCCCCGGACGAGACCACCTTCGCCTACCTGGAGGGCCGCCCGCACGCCCCGCGGGGCGAGGACTGGGACGCCGCCGTCGAGTACTGGCGGACCCTGGCCACCGACGAGGACGCGGTCTTCGACCACGAGATCTTCATCGACGCCACCGAGCTGACCCCGTTCGTCACCTGGGGCACCAACCCGGGCCAGGGCGCCCCGCTCGGCGCGAACGTGCCGGACCCGGCCTCCTTCGCCGACCCGCAGGAGCGGATCGCCGCCGAGAACGCCCTGGCCTACATGGGCCTGGAGGCCGGCACCCCGCTGCGCGAGGTCGCGGTCGACGCGGTCTTCGTCGGCTCCTGCACCAACGGCCGGATCGAGGACCTGCGCGCCGCCGCCGACCTGCTGCGCGGCCGCCGGATCGCCGACGGCGTGCGGATGCTGGTCGTCCCGGGCTCGGTCCGGGTCGCCCTCCAGGCCGTCGAGGAGGGCCTGGACAAGGTGTTCACCGCGGCCGGCGCCGAATGGCGGCACGCGGGCTGCTCGATGTGCCTGGGGATGAACCCGGACCAGCTCGCCCCCGGCGAGCGCTGCGCCTCGACCTCGAACCGCAACTTCGAGGGCCGCCAGGGCAAGGGCGGCCGCACCCACCTGGTCTCGCCCCAGGTCGCCGCCGCGACCGCCGTCCTGGGCCGCCTCGCGGCCCCCGCCGATCTGGCGTCCAGCGCCGCCGTGGAGGTCTGAGCAGCATGGAGAAGTTCACCACCCACACCGGGCGGGCCGTGCCGCTGCGCCGCAGCAACGTCGACACGGACCAGATCATCCCCGCCCATTGGCTGAAGAAGGTCACCCGTTCCGGTTTCGAAGGCGGCCTGTTCGAGGCGTGGCGCCGGGACGAGTCGTTCATCCTCAACCGGCCCGAGCGGCAGGGTGCCACGGTCCTGGTGGCCGGTCCCGAGTTCGGTACCGGTTCCTCCCGCGAGCACGCCGTCTGGGCCCTGCAGAACTACGGCTTCCACGCCGTGATCTCCTCGCGCTTCGCCGACATCTTCCGCGGCAACTCGCTGAAGAACGGCCTGCTCACCGTGGTCCTTCCGCAGGAGACCGTGGAACGGCTCTGGGAGCTCACCGAGGCGGACCCGACGGCCCCCGTCACCGTCGACCTGGAGGCCCGCGAGGTGCGCGCCGAAGGCATCACCGCGCCGTTCGAACTGGACGACAATCTCCGTTGGCGGCTGCTCAACGGACTGGACGACATCAGCATCACGCTGCGGAACGAGGCCGACATCGCGGCCTTCGAGGCGGCCCGGCCCTCGTTCAAGCCGCGCACCCTGCCGGCGGCCTGACCGCCCGTTCCGGACAAGCATTCTGACGATCCGCCGGATGGCCCGCCTCCCCCCTCGGGGGGGCGGGCCATCCGGCGTTCCGGGACCGGAGTTGTGCCCTCCCGCGGGCCCCGGATTGACGATTCGGTTTTGCGTCGGAGGGCCCCGCGCATGCACAACTGCGCGTAGATGGCACAATCAGTGCATGCACCGGCACCATGAACCTCCGTACGCGGGCGGCGAACCCGCGTCACCGGAGTCCACGGGCCGGGGATCCGAACGCCGAATTGACGATCGGCCGGACGCCGCCACCTCAGCTGCTGAGGAGCCGGACGACCCGGAAGTCGCAGCGCTCTTCGCGCTTGTGGCCGAGCGGTTGAAGCAAGCTCACGACCGCGTGCATGCGCTGAACGTGTCTGCCGATGCAAAGACCGCTCTCACCCGTCAACTGCTCATCGTCACCGAGACCGCCAAGCGCGATCTTCCGGGGGCGGCGCGGCGGTTGAGTCGCTTTGTGCAGGACCTCGACGAGGGGCGCCCGCCCGTCGTCTGAGGTCGCCGACGCGCAAATCCATTGCGACACTAGGGTGATTCGCGCGTTTGGTAATTGAAAGTCCGCAGATACATACCTAACGTGCGAAATGAACGGATGGAATCATCCGGCGCCCGTTTCCGAAGGGGAAGACGTGAACAAGGCTCAGCTTGTCGAAGCGGTGGCCGAGCAGCTGGGCGGTCGCAAGGCTGCCGCAGAGGCCGTCGACGCAGTGCTCGACACCATGGTGCGCGCCGTCGTGGCCGGTGACCGTGTTTCGGTCACCGGTTTCGGCACCTTTGAGAAGGTGGAGCGCTCCGCGCGCTTCGCCCGCAACCCGCAGACCGGCGAGAAGGTCAAGGTCAAGAAGACCTCGGTGCCCCGCTTCCGTCCCGGCCAGGGTTTCAAGGACCTGGTCAGCGGCGCCAAGAAGCTGCCGAAGGAAGGCCCCTCGGTGAAGAAGGCGCCCAAGGGCTCCCTCACCCCGGGCAAGAGCGGTGTCGCCGCCACTCCGGCCGCCAAGCGCGCCGCCACCAAGCGCGCCGCCACGGCCGCTGCCGCCGCCGCTGCCGCCACCCCGGCGAAGAAGGCCGCCGCCAAGAAGACGGCCACCAAGGCGACCGCCACCAAGGCGACCGCGACCAAGGCCGCCGCCACCAAGACGGCCGCGACCAAGAAGACGGCCGCCGCCAAGAAGGCGACCACCACCGCCGCCGCGAAGAAGACCACCGCGACCGCGACCAAGAAGGCGACCACCACCGCCGCCAAGAAGGCGACCACCACCGCCGCCGCGAAGAAGACCACCGCGACCGCCAAGAAGGCGACCGCCACGGCCAAGAAGACGGCGCCGGCGAAGAAGACCACCACCCGCAAGACCACCGCGCGCAAGACCACCGCCAAGTAGTCGGTGCGCGTCGTCGTCGGACGGCCTTCGCGAGCCGTGGCGCCGCCCCCCTCCGGGAATTCCCGGCGGGGTGGTGCCACGGCTTATCGCTTTTCCGGGATTTCCTCCCGGTGACGCGGTTCCCGAGCGCGCCGCCGCCCCGGTCAGCCCTCGGCCGGGTCCGGGAAGGTCTGCAGCGTCACGAAGACCACCCGCCGGGCGTCACCGCCGCCCTCGGTGCGGATCCGCACCCGCTGGCCCGGGCGCAGCAGCCGCAGCCCGCCGGCGTCGAAGGCGGCCGCGTCGAACGGCACCGGGGTCCCGTCGTCGAGCAGCACGGAGCCGGCCCGGGTGGCGGGGTCGAAGGTGAACGCGGTGGCCTGCATGCCAGCAGCATAGCGAGGGGCACCGACAGTCCCCGGTGGTGTCTCAGCCGTCCGTCGGCCCGGCGGACGGCCACTGTCGCGGCAGGTACCCGAGCCGGGTGGCCAGCGCGCGGGTGTGCGGTCCGACGCCGAGCGCCAGTGCCTCGGCCAGGTCCTCACCGGTGTCGACGTCCCGGCGGACCGACTCCACGCCGGCCAGCCGCAGTTCGCGGGCACCGCCGGCCGCGTGCCGGGCGCGCGAGCCGTCCCCGAACGCGGGGTCGAGCGGACTGCCCGGGGCGCAGGCCAGCAAGGTGGTGCCCAGGCCCGGCGCGTCCGGCAGGAAGGCCCGGCCGGTCGCCGGGACGGCGGCCAGTACCCGGCCCAGCTCGGCCGGGCGCAGTGCGGGCAGGTCCGCCGAGAGCGCGGCCAGCGGCGCGCCCGGGGCGAGCGCGAGCGCGGCCGCCGCGCCGTGCGCCAGGGCCTCGTTGAGGCCGCCGCCGGGCTCGTCGTCGACCACCAGGGCGCCGAGCGCGGCCAGCCGCGCCCCGGCCCCGGAGTCCCGGGTGACCACCAGGACCCGGCCGGTCCCCGGCGTGGCGAGCGCGGCCGCGACGGTGTCCAGGGCGAACGAGAGTGCGAGGTCGGGGCGGTGCCGGCCGGCGAACGGGGCCAGCCGGGACTTGGCCCCGGCGAGCCGCTTGAGCGGCAGTACCAGCGACCAGTCGGCGGCGGGTGCGGCGGGCGCGACGGGCCTGCCGGGGCGTACGGTGTCCTGGGTCATCGGCGTCATTGTGACGCCGGTCCCGGAGCCCTCGCCAGGCCGTCCGAGCTGTGCGGACGTGCGTTTGATCACGCCCGGCGGACGTCCGGGCCGGGTTGCTCGACAGTCGGCGAGCGGTCGGGCGACACTGTTCCGCGCCCGCGCCCCGAGAGGGCGGCGGAAGCGAGATCGACCGCGGCACCCCACGTGCCGCACGAATGAGGAGGACCTGGGGTGGCCCGCCGCTCGAACGCCAGCTTCGGCAACGCCGACTACGGCTTCTGGTACCGCTTTGCGGCCGTGCTGGTGAAGCCGGTGAACACCGCCCTGGTCAAGCCCGACTGGCGGGGCTGGGAGCACCTGCCCGAGCGGGGCGGGTTCATCGCCGCGGTCAACCACAACTCGGTCATCGACCCGGTGGTCTACGCGCACTGGCAGTACAACAGCGGGCGGCCGCCCCGGATCCTCGGCAAGTCCTCGTTGTTCTCGATCCCGTTCATCGGATTCATGCTCCGCAAGACCGGCCAGATCCCGGTGTTCCGGGAGTCGACCGACGCGGCGCAGGCTTTCCGTTCGGCCATCGACGCGGTCAACGGCGGCCAGTGCGTGCAGTTCTACCCGGAGGGAACGCTCACCCGGGACCCGGACCTGTGGCCGATGACCGGCAAGAGCGGGGTCGCCCGGGTGGCGCTCATGACGGGCGCGCCGGTCATCCCGGTGGCCCACTGGGGCGCGCACGAGATCATCCCGCCGTACGGCCGGGGCGGCGGCGGGAGGAGCAGGTTCAACCTGTTCCCGCGCCACCGGGTGGTCGTGGCGGCCGGGCCGGCCGTCGACCTGAGCAAGTACCAGGGCCAGGAACTCACCGCACAGGTCCTCCGGGACGCCACCGAGGACATCATGACGGCGATCACCGCCGTGCTGGCCGACATCCGCGGCGAGGAACCGCCCGCGGAGCGGTACGACATGCGGGAGGCGGCCCGGCAGCGGGCCGCTGCCGCGGCCCGCCGCGGCAGCGGTCGTGGCACCGACGAGGACGGGAAGGAAGCCAAGTGACCCGCTGCGCCGTGTTCGGCACCGGATCCTGGGGCACCGCGTTCGCGATGGTGCTCGCCGACGCCGGCTGCGAGGTGGCCCTCTGGGGCCGCCGCCGCGAGCTGGCGGAGGCCGTGAACGCCACCCACACCAACCCGGACTACCTGCCCGGGGTACGGCTGCCGGACACCGTCCGGGCCACCACCGACCCGGCCGAGGCGCTGGCCGGCGCGGACTTCGCGGTGCTGGTGGTGCCCTCGCAGACGCTGCGCGAGAACCTCGCCGCCTGGGCGCCGCTGCTGGAGCCGCAGACCGTCCTGGTCAGCCTGATGAAGGGCATCGAACTCGGCACCGCCAAGCGGATGAGCGAGGTCGTCACCGAGGTCGCCGGGGTCGGCCGGGAGCGGATCGCCGTGGTCAGCGGGCCGAACCTGGCCAGGGAGATCGCCAACCGGCAGCCCGCCGCCAGTGTGGTCGCCTGCACCGACGAGGCGGTCGCCAAGCGGCTCCAGGCGGCCTGCCACACGCCGTACTTCCGGCCGTACACCAACACCGACGTGATCGGCTGCGAGCTCGGCGGGGCGGTCAAGAACGTGATCGGCCTGGCGGTCGGCATGGCCGACGGCATGGGGCTCGGCGACAACACCAAGGCGACCCTGATCACCCGGGGGCTGGCCGAGACCACCCGGCTCGGGCTGGCGCTCGGCGCCGACCCGTACACCTTCGCGGGCCTGGCCGGCATGGGCGACCTGGTGGCCACCTGCTCCTCGCCGCTCTCCCGCAACCACACCTTCGGCACCAACCTGGGCCGGGGCATGTCGCTGGCCGAGACCATCGCGGCGACCCGGCAGACCGCGGAGGGCGTCAAGTCCTGCGAATCGGTGCTCGACCTGGCCCGGCGCAACGGTGTCGACATGCCGATCGTCGAGGCGGTGGTGGACGTCGTGCACAACGGGAGGCCCACCCAGGAGGCGCTGCGGGCGCTGATGTCCCGCTCGGCCAAGCCCGAACGGCGCTGACGGCCCCGGTGCCGGTCGGGTCGGCCGGGCGGGCCGTTCCGGCCCGGGCGCCGCTGCCCGGCCGGGTCGGTCACTGTCCCGAAACCCGCCTCGGGGTACCCTCTGTCGCGATATGAGCATCGAACAGACCTCCCAGAACCCGTCCGCGAAGCCGCGGGTCGCCGTCGTGTTCGGCGGCCGCAGCTCCGAGCACGCCATCTCGGTCTCCACCGCGGGCAGCGTGCTGAGGGCGATCGACCGCGACAAGTACGAGGTGCTGCCGATCGGCATCACCCACGAGGGCCGCTGGGCGCTGGCCAGCGACGAGCCGGCCCGGATGGCGATCACCGACGGCCGGCTGCCGGACGTCGAGCACGTCGCCGAGTCCACCGAGGGCCGGGTCGCGCTGCCGGTCGACCCCGGCAGCCGCGAGGTGGTCTGGAGCGAGCCCGGTGCCACCCCCAAGGCGCTCGGCGAGGTGGACGTGGTCTTCCCGCTGCTGCACGGCCCGTGGGGCGAGGACGGCACGCTGCAGGGCCTGCTGGAGCTCTCCGGGGTGCCGTACGTCGGCAACGGCGTGCTGGCCAGCGCGGCGGGCATGGACAAGGAGTTCACCAAGCGCCTGCTGGCCTCGCACGGCCTCGGCGTCGGGCGGTACACCGTGGTCCGGCCGCGCGAGTGGGAGACCGAGGAGGGCCGGGCCGCGGTCCGCGAGCGCGTGGCCGGCCTCGGCCTGCCGCTGTTCGTGAAGCCCTGCCGGGCCGGCTCCAGCATCGGCATCAGCAAGGTCAAGGACCTCTCCGACCTCGATGCCGCGATCGAGGAGGCGCGCCGCCACGACCCCAAGCTGATCATCGAGGCGGGGGTCTCCGGCCGCGAGCTGGAGTGCGCGGTACTGGAGTTCGAGGACGGCCCCCGGGCGAGCGTCCCGGCCGAGGTGCTGGTCGGCGGCGGCTACGAGTTCTACGACTTCGAGGCCAAGTACATCGACTCCTCCGAGGTCCGGATCCCGGCCGAGCTCACCGCCGGGGAGACCGCCGAGATCCGCCGGCAGGCGATCGAGGCGTTCGAGGCACTCGGCTGCGAGGGTCTGGCCCGGGTGGACTTCTTCCTGCTGGACGACGGCAGCTGGATGGTCAACGAGGTCAACACCATGCCCGGCTTCACCCCGATCTCGGCCTACCCGAAGATGTGGGAGGCCAGCGGGATGTCGTACCCGGAGCTGGTGGACCGGCTGCTGCAGGCGGCGATGCGCCGCTCGACCGGTCTGCGGTAGTCCGCGCCGACGGCACGCGGGGGCGGTCCCGGGGTTCCGGGGCCGCCCCCCGCGCGCCGGTCGGGTCGCGTCCGGTCAGGGGATGGTGGCGGCGACCACGGGGGAGAGCGCGGCGACCACGTCCATCGGGTTGGCGAAGGAGCCCTTGGGCACGGTGAGCTCCACGTACGCCTTGCGCATCGTGACGGTGTAGCGGTAGCCGCCGTCCCCCAGCTCCTGCGGCCACCAGGTCACATCGTCGATCATCGGCGCGACGTCCGTGGCGGCCGGGCCGTTCAGCGCCTCCGGCCGGTCCACGCCGCAGCGCAGCACCACCTTCGGCGAGCTGGCCCAGGCGGCCAGGAACGGCGAGGCGGGGGTCGGGTCCTTGCGGGGGTGGCCGTACAGCTCCTGGGGGAGGGCGTCGGCGAGGGCCCGGCAGTAGCCGGCCGCCTTGGGGGCCGGGTTCGGCGTCTCGATCTTCTCGGGCGTGCTCCAGCTGCCGATCAGTACCACGACGGTGCACGTGAGCGCGGTCGGCACCGCCAGCCACCGGACGGGGGCCGGCAGTGCCGCCAGGAAGCGGGGGGCGCGGAGTTCTCTGGTCACCCGCCGATGGTAAGCGGCTCTTACAGGTGGACCACGGGACAGGTCAGGGTCCGGGTGATGCCCTCGACCTGCTGGACCTTGGCGACGACCAGACGGCCGAGGTCGTCGACGGTGTCGGCCTCGGCGCGGACGATCACGTCGTACGGCCCGGTGACGTCCTCGGCCTGGAGGACGCCGGGGATCCCGGCGATGGTCACGGCGACGGCGCTGGCCTTGCCGACCTCGGTCTGAATCAGGATGTATGCCTGTACCACGGGGACCTCCGGGCGGCTGGATACGGGGATCGCGGCCGTGCTCGCCCGGTCGGGTGTCGGGTGGCGAACGGGCTCAACGGCAGACTGATCACCACGCTACCTCCCGGTGGGCCGGGGAGGGGAGACCTCTGCGCTGTCGGAGGGCGTACGCTGCGCGCGGAGGCGGCGTGGCCGCAGGACGTAGGCGCCCGGCAGGGCGTGACCGGGAGGACGGCAGATGCAGGGGACCGTGGGCGAGCTCGGCGAGTTCGGACTCATCAGGGAGCTGACCGCCCGGGTGCCGCTCACCGACGCGGTCGACCTCGGCCCGGGCGACGACGCCGCCGTGGTGAAGGCCCCGGACGGCCGGGTGGTGGCGACCACGGATGTGCTGATCGAGAACCGGCACTTCCGCCGGGACTGGTCCACCGCGTACGACGTCGGCCGCAAGGCAGCCGCGCAGAACCTCGCCGACGTGGCCGCGATGGGCGCGGTGCCGACCGCGATCCTGCTCGGCCTGGTCGCGCCGGCGGACCTGCCGACCACCTGGGCCACCGAACTGATGGACGGGCTGCGCGACGAGTGCCAGGTGGCGGGCGCGACGGTGGTCGGGGGTGACGTGGTGCGCGGGGACACCATCACGCTCGCGATCACGGCGCTCGGGGATCTCCAGGGGCGCGCGCCGGTGACGCGCGCCGGTGCCCAGGTGGGCGACGTGGTCGCGGTCACCGGCTGGCTCGGCTGGTCGGCGGCGGGCCTGACGGTGCTGCAGCGCGGTTTCCGCTCGCCGCGGGCCTTCGTCGAGGCCCACCGCCGCCCCGAGCCGCCGTACCACGCCGGGCCGTCCGGCGCGGAGCTGGGCGCCACCGCGATGATCGACGTGAGCGACGGGCTGGTGGCCGACCTCGGGCACGTGGCGCTGGCGAGCGGGGTGGACATCGACCTGCGGGCGGCCGACTTCGACGTGCCCGCGCAGATGGCGGACATCGGCCAGGCGGTCGGGGTCGACCCGCTGGTGTGGGTGCTGTCCGGGGGCGAGGACCACGCGATCGTGGCGACCTTCCCGCGCGGGGTCCAACTGCCCGCCCGCTGGCGGGTGGTGGGCGAGGTCGTCGGCCGCTCGCGGGCGGCCAGGGGCGGCCGGGTGACGGTGGACGGCGCGGCCTGGGACCGGGTCGGCGGCTGGGACCACTTCTCGGAGTGACCGGCCCGACCCCCCCACGGGGGACAACGGGACGGCCGGGTCCGGCGGTTGGCGCCCGGCCGGGGCGGCCCGGGGGCCGGGCGGGGGCGTACGACGGGGGCGCGCGACGCTCCCGGGCGCTCGTGCGAACCGGCCCCCGGCGAGGTGTGTGCGTAGGCTGGACCCACAGCCCGGCCACCCGCCTTCCGGATGAGTGGTCTGGACCACTGTGGTCTGAACCACTTGGAGCGGGAGAGCCACCGGCATGCGCATCGGAGTCCTGACCAGCGGCGGCGACTGCCCCGGCCTGAACGCGGTGATCCGCTCCGTGGTGCACCGCGGCACCGATGTGCACGGCGACGAGATCGTCGGCATCGAGGACGGCTTCCTCGGGCTGATCGAGGGCCGCACCCGCCCGGTCTCGCACGACGACGTCACCGGTCTGCTCACCCTCGGCGGCACCGTCCTCGGCTCGGCCCGGGTGCAGCGCGAGCGGATCGCCTGGGCGGTCGAGAACGCCAAGACCCTCGCCCGGGACATCGGCATCGACGCGCTGATCGCGATCGGCGGCGAGGGCACCCTCACCGCCGCCCGGCTGTTCAGCGAGGCCGGACTGCCGGTGGTCGGCGTTCCGAAGACCATCGACAACGACATCGACGCCACCGACGTCACCTTCGGCTTCGACACCGCCGTGCACGTCGCCACCGAGGCGATCGACCGGCTCAAGACCACCGCCGAATCGCACCAGCGGGTGATGGTCGTCGAACTCATGGGCCGCCACACCGGGTGGATCACCCTCACCGCCGGCATGGCGGGCGGCGCGCACGGAATCCTGATCCCCGAGCGGCCGTTCGACATCGAGGGAGTGGCCCGGATGGTCGAGGACCGCTTCGCCCGGGGCAAGAAGTTCGCCATCATCGCGGTCGCCGAAGGCGCCTCCCCGATGCCCGGCACCATGCGCTTCGACCACGGCGAACTCGACCGGTTCGGGCACCGCACCTTCGGCGGGATCGGCAACCGGCTCGCCCACGAGCTGGAGAACCTGCTCGGCAAGGAGGCCCGCCCGGTCATCCTCGGCCACGTCCAGCGCGGCGGCATCCCGACCGCCCGCGACCGCGTCCTCGCCACCCGCTTCGGCTGGCACGCCGTGGAGGCCGTCCACCGGGGCGAGTTCGGTCACTTCACCGCGCTGCGCCGGGGCGACATCCGGCTGGTGCCGATCGCCGACGCGGTGACCCGGCTCAAGACCGTCCCCGAGGTGCGCTGGGCCGAGTCCGAGGCCGTGCTCTGACCGCGTAGGTTGGGGGCCATGTCCTCCACCGCACCTCCCCGCGTGCTCACCGTCGCCGGCTCCGACTCCGGCGGCGGCGCCGGCATCCAGGCCGACCTCAAGGCGATGCTCGCCCTCGGCGTCCACGGCATGAGCGTCGTCACCGCCGTCACCGCGCAGAACTCGCTCGGCGTCCAGGGCTACTGGGAGCTGCCCGCCGAGGCCGTCCGCGCCCAGTTCCGCAGCGTGGTCGACGACATCGGCGTCCAGGCCGTGAAGACCGGCATGCTCGCCTCGATCGAGCTGGTCGAGACCGTCTCCGAGCTGCTGGCGGGCGTCGGCGCCCCGGTCGTGGTGGACCCGGTCGGCGTCTCCAAGCACGGCGACGCGCTGCTCGCCGCCGAGGCCGTCGCCACGGTCCGGGAGCGGCTGCTGCCGGTCGCCACCCTGGCCACCCCCAACCTGCACGAGGTGACCCAGCTCACCGGCCGGACGGTCGAGGGCGAGGACCGGATGCTGGACGCGGCCAAGGCGTTGCTCGACCTCGGGCCGCGCTGGGTGCTGGTGAAGGGCGGGCACCTGGCCGGCGAGGCGGCCGACCTGCTGTACGGGGGCGCGGGGGAGGAGTACTGGTACCGGGCGCCGCGCTACGACAACCGGCACACCCACGGCACCGGCTGCACCCTGGCCAGCGCGATCGCCTCGGGCCTGGCCAAGGGCGAGGAGCTGCCGGCGGCGGTGGCCTCGGCCAAGGAGTACATCACCGGCGCGATCGCCGGCGGCTTCGCGCTCGGCGCCGGCATCGGCCCGGTGGACCACGCCTGGCGCTGGCGCTGAGCACGGCCGGAAAGACCGATGGGCGGGCCCGGGTGGGGCCCGCCCATCGGCGGAACGGTCGGCGGAGCCGCCGGGCAAACAGGAAGCCGGCCCATCCGAGGATGAACCGGCTTGCTGGAGGACCGGCGTACCGGTCTGCGCGTCAGCGCGAGACCTTACCGGCCTTGATGCACGAGGTGCAGACGTTGAGCCGCTTCGGCGTCCGCCCAATCACAGCGCGCACCGTCTGGATGTTGGGGTTCCAACGACGGGGGGTACGGCGGTGAGAGTGGGAGATGCTGTTGCCGAAGCCCGGCCCCTTGCCGCAGACGTCGCAGTTGGCAGCCACAGGAGTCACTCCAAGACTTCAGATCATTTACGTTCGAAAACCCCGCTGGACCAGCGGAGCACTCGCGTGAACCGAACCGGGCCGAAGGGTGAGCCTGAACCTGTTCCAGGCAACCGGAAGAGCATACAACGCTTGCTTCCGTTCGACGAAACTACCATGACCGGGGGGTTGATCGCTCCGGCCGCCGTGTCCGCCGCCGTCGTCCGGGCCCCGATAACCTGCCCGTACCACCCCTCGCCGTTCACCCTCAGGCCATCACGGCGTCCCACTCCGGAGGAGACCTGGTGCTGCACACGCTCGACGCCCCGGCCGTGCGCAGCTGGTGCCAGCTGGCGCTGCGGGCGCTCGGCCAGGCCCGCGAGGAGATCGACGCACTCAACGTCTACCCCGTCCCGGACGGCGACACCGGCACCAATCTGTACCTGACCGTCGAGTCGGCGGCCGCCGCCGTCGAGAGCCGCTTCGCCGAACCGGGCCCCGGCCCCGCGCCCGGCCTGGCCGAGACCGCCCGGGCGATGGCCCGCGGCGCGCTCGTCGGCGCCCGCGGCAACTCCGGGGTCATCCTCGCCCAGTGGCTGCGCGGCACCGCCGAGACCCTCGCCGCCGGCGGCGGCGCCGACCAGTTGCGGGCCGCCCTCCAACGGGCCGCCGACTCCGCCTACCAGGCGGTCGCCGAACCGGTCGAGGGCACCCTGCTGACCGTCGCCCGGATCGCCGCCAGGGAGGCCGCCCGGGCCGGCGACGGTCTCGGCCAGGTCGCCGAGGCCGCCCACCGAGCTGCCAGGGAGGCCCTGCGGCACACCCCGGAGCAGCTCGCCGTCCTCGCCGAGAACGGGGTCGTGGACGCCGGTGGCCGCGGCCTGGTCGCCGTCCTCGGGGCGCTCGCCGACGCGGTCGCCGGACACCAGCCGATGGGGCCGGTCGCGCTCCGCGACGACCTCCGGCCGGTGGAGAGCTGCGGGGTCCACGTGCGCCCGCCGGGCCCCGGCCACCCCGCCTTCGAGGTGATCTACCTGCTGGACGCGCCCGACGAGGCGCTGCCCGCGCTGCGCGAACGGCTCGCCGGGCTCGGGGACTCACTGGTGGTCGGCGGCGGCGACGGCCTGTGGAACGTGCACGTCCACGTCGACGACGCGGGCGCCGCCGTCGAGGCCGGGGTCGGGGCCGGGCGCCCGCACCAGATCCGGATCACCCATTTCGCCGAGGCCGCCGCCCGGTCCGGCGCCGCCGACGGCAGGGGCGAGCCCGAGCGGCGGGCCCGCGCGGTGCTCTCGGTGGTCTCCGGCGCCGGTCTCGCCGAACTCTGCGAACAGGCCGGCGCGGTCGTGCTGCACGCCGAACCCGGCCGCCCGCCGGCCAGCGCCGAACTCACCGCCGCGGTGCGCCGGGCCGCCGCCCGCGAGGTGGTGCTGCTGCTCAACGACCCCGAACTGCGGGCCGCCGCCGGGGCCGCCGCCGACCAGCTGCGCGAGGAGGGGGTGCGGATCGCGGTGCTGCCCACCCGCTCGCCGGTCCAGGGGCTGGCCGCGCTGGCCGTGCACGAGGCCGGCCGGCGCTTCGACGAGGACGTGGTCGCGATGACCTCGGCGGCCGGCGCCACCCGGTACGCCGAACTGGCCGTCGCCGAGGGCGAGTCCTGGACCATGGCCGGGGTCTGCCAGGCCGGCGACGTGCTGGGGCTGATCGACGGGGACGTCGCGGTGATCGGCACCGGGCTGGCCGAGGTCGGCACGAGCGTGCTGGACCGGATGCTCGGCGGCGGCGGCGAACTGGTCACCCTGGTCCTCGGCGAGGGCGCCCCCGAGGGCCTCGCCGAACGGCTGGTCGCCCACGCCCGGCACAGCCGCCCCGAGGTGGACGCGGTGGTCTTCCACGGCGGCCAGGAGTCGGCGCCGCTGCTCATCGGCGTCGAGTGAGCCGACCGACCTGGCCGGGTGCGGGCCGCGTTGTCGGTCCGGTGGTGTAAACAGGGGCCTGATGGGCGCTCTCGATGAACCACTGACCAAGCTCGTCGGCGACCGGACCGCCAAGGTGCTCGCCGACAGCCTCAAGCTGCGCACGGTCGGGGACCTGCTGCACCACTATCCGCGCCGCTACGTCGAGCGGGGCCAGCTCACCAGTCTGGACGAGCTGGAGGTCGACGAGCACGTCACCGTGCTGGCCCGGATCGAGAAGGTCACGCTGATCCCCTTCCGCGGCCGCAAGGGCGACCGGCTGGAGGTGGTGGTCACCGACGGCCGGGGCCGGCTCACGCTGGTCTTCTTCAACCAGGGCTGGCGGCAGAAGGAGCTGCGACCGGGCCTTCAGGGCCTGTTCGCGGGCAAGGTCGGGGTGTTCAACCGGGCCCGTCAGCTGGCCTCCCCCGACTACCAGCTGCTCGACGACACGGACGGCGACGGCGCCGCCGCCCGGTTCGCCGGCCGGCTGATCCCGGTCTACCCGGCCAGCGCCCAGATGCCCAGCTGGAAGCTCTCGCTCTGCGTGGAGACGGCGCTCACCAAGCACGTTTCCGACGTCGGCGAGCCGCTGCCGCTCGAACTCCGCGACCGGCACGGGCTGATCCCGCTGCCCGAGGCGCTCGAACTGATCCACCGCCCGCAGAGCCAGGCCGACCGGGAACGCGCCCAGGACCGGCTCCGCTGGGACGAGGCGTTCGTCCTCCAGGTCGCCCTCGCCCAGCGCCGGGCCGCCGACGCCGCCCTGCCCGCCAAGCCGCGCGAGGCCCGCCCCGGCGGCCTGCTGGACGCCTTCGACGCCCGGCTGCCGTTCACCCTCACCGAGGGCCAGCGCACGGTCTCCGCCGAGATCGCCGCCGACCTGGCGAGCGAGCACCCCATGCACCGGCTGCTCCAGGGCGAGGTCGGCTCCGGGAAGACCCTGGTGGCGCTGCGGGCCATGCTGGCCGTGGTCGACGCGGGCGGGCAGGCGGCGCTGCTCGCGCCCACCGAGGTGCTGGCCCAGCAGCACCACCGGTCGATCGTGGAGATGATGGGCGACCTCGCCGAGGGCGGCCTGCTCGGCGGCTCCGACCTGGGCACCCGGGTGGTGCTGCTGACCGGGTCGATGGGCGTGCCCGCCCGGCGGCAGGTGCTGCTCGACATGGCCTGCGGGGACGCCGGTATCGCGATCGGCACCCATGCCCTGATCGAGGACAAGGTGCAGTTCCAGGACCTCGGCCTGGTCGTGGTCGACGAGCAGCACCGGTTCGGCGTCGAGCAGCGGGACGCGCTGCGGGCCAAGGGCGAGCAGCCGCCGCACCTGCTGGTGATGACGGCGACCCCGATCCCGCGCACGGTCGCGATGACCGTCTTCGGGGACCTGGAGACCTCGGTGCTGGACCAGCTCCCGGCCGGGCGCTCGCCGATCTCCACCCATGTGGTGCCGGCGGTGGAGAAGCCGAACTTCCTGACCCGGGCCTGGGAGCGGGTCCGCGAGGAGGTGGCCAAGGGCCATCAGGCGTACGTGGTCTGCCCCCGGATCGGGGACGAGGAGCCGGAGCCGGCGAAGGGCGCGAAGCGCAAGCGGCGTCCGGCGGAGGACTTGGAGGAGCTGCTCGACGACGCGCCGGACCAGGGGGCGGCGGCCGAGGGCGACCGGCGGCCCCCGCTGTCCGTGGTGGAGACGACCGCGAAGCTGGTGGCGGGTCCGCTGGCCGGGCTGCGGGTGGAGATCCTGCACGGCCGCCTGGCGCCGGAGGCCAAGGACGAGGTGATGCGCCGGTTCGCCGCAGGTGAGGTGGACGTCCTGGTCGCCACCACGGTGATCGAGGTCGGGGTGAACGTGCCGAACTCCACCGCGATGGTGATCATGGACGCGGACCGGTTCGGCGTCTCCCAGCTGCACCAGCTGCGGGGCCGGGTCGGGCGCGGCTCCGCCCCGGGGCTCTGCCTGCTGGTCACCGACATGCCGGCGGCCAGTCCCGCCCGGGCCCGGCTGGACGCGGTGGCGGAGACCCTGGACGGCTTCCGGCTGTCCCGGATCGACCTCGAACAGCGCCGCGAGGGCGATGTGCTGGGCCAGGCGCAGTCCGGGGTGAAGTCCTCGCTCAAGGTGCTCTCGGTGCTGGAGGACGAGGAGGTCATCGTGACCGCCCGGGCCGAGGCCACCCGGCTGGTCGCCGAGGACCCGGACCTCACCGCCCATCCGGACCTGCGCACGGCCCTGGAGAGCCTGCTGGACGAGGACCGCGCGGCCTACATGGAGAAGGGCTGACCGGCCCGTCCGCCGGGCCCGCCGCCGGGCCCGATTGTCAGACCCCCGGGAGAGAATGAAGGTGTTCGGGACGCACCCCCAAGGTGCGCTCCTGACACCACACTTGGGGGTTTAGCCATGGCATTCCGTCATCTCAACGAGCTCCCGCTCGGCGACAAGGTCTTCCGGATCGAACTCGCCAGCGACGACGACCGCGAGGTCACCCTCACCCTGGCCGGCTGGCGCGAGGGCGCCGCCGCCACCCCGCTCGCCTCCGGCAAGCTGCGACTCCCGGTCGAGGACGTCGCCTCGCTGCGGATCGCGCTCAACCGCGCGCTCCGGGCCCTGGCGATCGTCGCCGACGTCTCCGAGCCCATCCCCGACCGCGACGTGCTGCGCGAGCTCTACCCCGGCCACGGCGCCCCCTGGGTGCCGCAGCACGAGGAGGAGCTGGTCCGGCGCTTCCACGAGAGCGAGACCGTCGCCCGGATCGCCGCCCGCTTCGGCCGCACGCCGGACTCCGTCCGCACCAAGCTGCGCGAGCTCGGCCACGACCCGCGCCGTCCCGAGTACTGCCCGCCCGACGGCTGCCTGTCCTGGTCCCGCTACGCCTCGCCCTCGCTGCTCGGCGCGGCGGCCCCGGACCGGGCGGCCGGCTCCGAGGCGAGCTGACCCGACCGGGGCACCACCGGAGGGGCGTCCCGCGCGGGCGCCCCTCCGGCGTGAGCGGAGGGCGGTGATCGGGATAGCGTGGTCGGGCAGCGACGAAAGGACCCCCCACCACCATGACCCGCGTGATCGCCGGGGCGGCCGGCGGCCGCCGACTGGCCGTACCGCCCGGCCGGGGCACCCGGCCGACCTCCGACAAGGCCCGGGAGGCGATGTTCTCCACCCTGGAGGCGCTGCGCGGCACCCTGCACGGCGCCCGGATGCTGGACCTGTTCGGCGGATCGGGCGCGGTCGGCCTGGAGGCGCTCTCGCGCGGGGCGGCGCACGTGCTGCTGGTCGAGGCGGACGCCCAGGCGGCCCGGGTGATCCGGGAGAACGTCCGGACGGTCGGTCTGCCGGGTGCGCTGGTGCAGGCGGCCAGGGCCGAGAAGGTCGTCGCCGGGCCGGCCCCGGAGGCGCCGTACGACCTGGTCTTCCTCGACCCGCCGTACGTGATGACGGACGACGAGGTCCGGGAGATGCTGGTCACACTGTCGGCCGGGGGCTGGCTCGCGGAGGACGTGCTCGTCACCGTGGAGCGCAGCACCCGCGGTGGCGCGTTCGGCTGGCCGGAGGGTTTCGAGGAGCTGCGCTCCCGTCGCTACGGCGAGGGCACGCTCTGGTACGGTCGCGCCGCCGACGAGACCCGCGACCACTCCTAGCGGTCGTCGGACCACCGCTGGCGGGCCCGGGCCCGCAGCATTCCCGTCACCCCACGAGGGAGCACACACGCCATGCGCCGCGCCGTCTGCCCCGGGTCCTTCGACCCGATCACCAACGGTCACCTCGACATCATCGAGCGGGCCTCGAAGCTGTACGACGTGGTGCACGTCGCGGTCGCGATCAATCGCAACAAGCAGGGCATGTTCAGCATCGAGGAGCGGATCGCCCTCATCGAGGAGACCACCGCCCAGTACGGGAACATCGTGGTCGAGTCGCACCTCGGCCTGCTGGTGGACTTCTGCCGGGAGCGGGACATCCCGGCGATCGTCAAGGGCCTGCGCGCGGTCAGCGACTTCGACTACGAGTTGCAGATGGCCCAGATGAACCACGGCCTGACCGGCGTCGAGACGCTCTTCGTACCGACCTCGCCGACGTACAGCTTCCTTTCCTCGACCCTGGTGAAGGAGGTCGCCTCCTACGGCGGCGACGTCTCGCACCTGCTGCCGGAGACGGTGCACCGCCGGCTGGTCGAGCGGATCGCCGAGCGGCGCGCCCAGCAGTAGCGGGCGGCCCGGCGGACGGCGGTCGCCCGGCGGGGACCGGCCCGGGGTGACCGGCCGTCCGTTTCTGCCGGTTCGTCACGGTATGTCGGGCAGGTGGCGGAGCGGCCCGGTCCAGGCGTTGTGAGCTCGCCCGGCGCTGGCCGTACAGTCTGTGTTCCAGCCCTGCGGTGACGTCCACCGCGCCGGGCGCTGCCTCCGCCGGACCTCGGCGGCACACGGAAAGACGAATCCCCGTGGACGTGCAGAACAAGGTCGACGAGATCGTGGCGGCCGTCGAGAGCGCCCGCTCGATGCCCATGTCGGCCTCCTGCGTGGTGAACCGCGCCGAGCTGATCAGCCTGCTCCAGGACCTCAGGTCGGCCCTGCCGACCGAGCTGGCCCAGGCACAGTCGGTGATGGCCGACCACGACTCGATGGTCGCCGGAGCCCAGGCCGAGGCCGACCTGATCATCCAGGGCGCGCACGCCGAGCGCGGTTCGCTGATCTCCGACACCGAGGTGGTCCGGCGCGCCCAGGCCGAGGCGGACCGGATCCTCGCCGAGGCCCGCGCCGAGGTCGAGACCAAGCGCACCGAGGCCGACGACTACGTGGACAGCAAGCTGGCCAACTTCGAGGTCGTGCTCACCAAGACGCTGGGCGCGGTCGGCCGCGGCCGCACCAAGCTGCGCGGCGACAACAGCGTCTTCGAGGTCGAGTACGACGGCGAGACCGACGGCGAGGAGTTCCGGCCGCAGCGGATCAGCCCGAGTCCCGAGGTCGACGAGTACGTCGATGTGAAGCTCGCCACCCTGGAGAACGTGCTCAGCGCGACCCTGGAGGCGGTCGGCAAGGGCCGCGACAAGCTGACCGGAAAGCGCCCGATCGACGACCTCGGCGCCTACCTGGCCGCCGCCGACGAGGCGCAGCAGGCCAAGGAGCGGGCGGAGGCGGTCGCGGCCGGCTTCGCCGGGGACCCGGACGGCAGCGAGCTGGCCTGGTACCGCGAGGAGGTGCCGCAGCAGCAGACCTGGCCGGAGCAGACCCCGGCCGCGGCCGGCTGGCAGGCGCCCGGCGCGGACCAGTACGCGGTGGCCCAGCAGGGCGGCGCCCAGTACGCCGACGTGTACGGCGGCGGCTACGACCCGGCCGCCGGCCAGGGCGCGGACCCGTACGGCGGCCAGTGGGGCCACCAGCAGGGCCAGGAGGCCGGCGGGTACCAGCAGCAGCACCAGGGCTACCCGGACGGCCAGCAGGCCGGCTACGCCTACCCGGCCCAGCAGCAGGGCTACGAGCAGCAGCAGTACGGCGGTGGCGGCTACGACTACCCGCAGCAGCCGGGCAGTCCGCCGGCGCCGGTGCCGCAGCAGAACCAGGCCGGACTGGACGAGACCAGCTTCTTCGACACCAGCATGATCGACATGACCCGGCTGCGGGAGCTCGGCGGCCGGTAGCGGAGCGCGTCCCCGGCTCCCGGCCCCCGCGGCCGGGAGCGGAGTTGGGCCTGACGGGAGACTCGGGTAGTCTGACCACTCCGGCCTCTCCGTGTCGGGCCGCAGGTCTGCCCGCGAACCGCCCGACGAGCAGCGCCGCGCACCAGATCCCCCTCAGGAAGTCAGGACATCTTGAACCGCCTCGACCACCGCGACCCCCTCGTGTTCGACACGCACGAGCTGGGCCGTCGTCCGGGTGCGCTGCGCAAGGTGTCCCGCACCCTGGAGGCCCCCGAGGGCCTGGGGATCATCGACGTGATCGGCGTCCCGGAGAAGAGCGGGATCGAGCTGGACCTCCGCCTGGAGTCCGTGGTCGAGGGCGTGCTGGTCACCGGCACCGCCGCGACCGAGGTCGAGGGCGAGTGCGTCCGGTGCCTGGAGCCCGTCGAGTTCGACCTCGACGTGGACTTCCAGGAGCTGTACTACTACCCGGAGTCCGACGAGCGCCACCGCGCCCGGACCTCCGGGACCGAGGATCTCGACGAGGACTCGGAAGACGAGACTTACCGCCTGGAGGGCGATTTCTTCGACCTCCGGCCGGTGCTGCGTGACGCGGTGGTGCTCGCACTGCCGCTGCAGCCGGTGTGCCAGGAAGACTGCCTGGGCCTGTGCTCCGAATGCGGGGCGCGCCTGAGTGACGACCCGGCGCACCACCACGATGCCGCCGACCCCCGGTGGGCGGCTCTGCAGGGACTCTCCGCCGCCCCCGGCGACGAGGGTGACGGAACCAAGAACAGCGGTACCCGTGAGGGTCTCGCCGAGAACCAGGAGAAGTAGCCGTGGCTGTTCCGAAGCGGAAGATGTCGCGCAGCAACACGCGCCACCGCCGTTCCAACTGGAAGGCCGTTGTCCCGGCCCTCGTGGCGTGCGACCGCTGCCACGAGCCGAAGCTGGGCCACATCGCGTGCCCCAGCTGCGGCACGTACAACCGTCGCCAGGTCCTCTCGGTCTGATCGGCGGGTGTACGGATCGATGTCGGACGGTAACTCTTCCCGCAAGGCGACCAGCGCACCGAAGTCTCCTTCGGGCGGTGGGAAGGCCGGCGGGCCGGCTTCGACCGAATACGACGTCCTGGAAGGGCGCCTCGGGTACACGCTCGAGCGCGCCCTTCTGGTGCGTGCCCTGACCCACCGCTCGTACGCGTACGAGAACGGTGGCCTGCCCACCAACGAGCGCCTGGAGTTCCTCGGCGACTCGGTGCTGGGCCTGGTGGTGACCGACACCCTCTACCGCGTCCACCCGGACGTTCCCGAGGGCACGCTCGCCAAGCTGCGCGCCGCGGTGGTCAACTCGCGCGCGCTCGCCGATGTCGGCCGGGGTCTGGACCTCGGTGTGTTCATCCGGCTGGGCAAGGGCGAGGAGGGTACCGGCGGCCGCGACAAGTCGTCGATCCTCGCCGACACCGTCGAGGCGGTCATCGGCGCGGTCTACCTGGACCAGGGTCTGGACGCCGCGACCGAGTTCGTCCACCGCCTGTTCGACCCGCTGATCGAGGAGTCCTCTCAGCTGGGCGCGGGCCTGGACTGGAAGACCAGCCTCCAGGAGCTCACCGCCTCGGTGGGCATCGGAGTGCCCGAGTACGTGGTCGAGGAGTCCGGTCCGGACCACGAGAAGACTTTCACCGCGGCGGCCCGGGTGGCCGGCGAGGACTTCGGCAGCGGCGTCGGCCGCTCGAAGAAGGAAGCCGAGCAGAAGGCCGCCGAGAGCGCCTGGCGGGCGATCAAGGAGAAGCACGCCGACCGGCTGCCGAGCGGCGCCTGAGCACGCAGTAGCCTTCCTCCTGCAGAGCCGAGTCCGTTCCGCAGGAGGCGTGTTCCCGTGCCCGAACTTCCCGAGGTCGAGGTCGTCCGCCGAGGTCTGGCGAACTGGGTCGCCGGGCGGACGGTGGCCGACGTCGAGGTGCTGCACCCGCGCGCGGTCCGCCGTCAGCCGGCCGGTGCGGCGGACTTCGCGGCCCGGCTCACCGGCACCACCCTCGGCACCGCGCAGCGCCGCGGCAAGTACCTCTGGGTGCCGCTGGCCGGCCCGGGCAGGCCGGCGGCGGGCGGGGAATTCTCGCTGATCGGCCACCTCGGGATGAGCGGCCAACTCCTCGTCCAGGACCCGACCGTGCCGGACGAGACGCATCTGCGGGTCCGGCTGCGCTTCACCGACGGCGGGCGCGAGCTGCGCTTCGTCGACCAGCGGACCTTCGGCGGCCTGGCGGTCGAGGAGGCCGAGGACGGCGATCCCGAGGGCACCCCGGTCTCCATCGCGCACATCGCCCGCGACCCGCTCGACGCCCGGTTCGACGACGCGGCCTTCGTCGCGGCGCTGCGCGCCCGGCGCACCACGGTCAAGCGGGCGCTGCTGGACCAGACGCTGATCAGCGGGGTCGGCAACATCTACGCGGACGAGGCGCTGTGGCGCTCCCGGCTGCACTACGACCGGCCGGCCGCGACGCTCACCCGGCCGCAGGCGGCGCTGCTGCTGGCGAACTCCCGCGAGGTCATGGCGGCGGCGCTGGCGGTCGGCGGTACCAGCTTCGACAGCCTGTACGTCAATGTGAACGGCGAGAGCGGTTACTTCTCCCGGGACCTGGACGCCTACGGCCGGGAGGACGAGCCCTGCCGGCGCTGCGGTACCGCGATCCGGCGGGCCTCCTGGATGAACCGGTCCAGCTACTTCTGCCCCCGCTGCCAGCGCGTTCCGCGGGTGCGCGACGGGGGCTGACCGGGGGAGGGGCCGACGGGGGCCGCGGGGGACCGCCCCGACGGCCCCCCGTCACCGGTCCTCCGGCGCCCGGCCTCAGCGTTCGGCGAGTTCCGGCCGGGTCGGTTCGCCGTCGGGCAGGCCACCGTGGGTGTCCTGGCCGAAGTAGGCGACACCGACCGCCGAGACCACCGCCAGCACGAAGCCGGCCACACCGAGCCAGCCCAGCCCGGCCTTGGAGGAGTCGCCGAGCCAGAGCACGCCGACCGCGCCCGGCAGCACCGTCTCACCGACCACCAGGGCGGCTGTGGCGCCGTTCACCGAGCCGATCTGCAGGGCCACGGTGTGCACGTACATGCCGCCGATGCCGCCGACCAGGATCGCGTACAGCGCCGGGTCGGAGAGCAGACTGCCGAGGTCGAACGGCTCGACGCCGTTGAGGATCCGCACGCCCACGCCGAGCGCGCCGAAGCCGAGGCCGGAGAGCAGGCCGGCGACGATCGCGCCGTTGGCCCCCATCCGCCGCACCAGCAGGGCGCCGCCCACCAGCAGCACGGTGGTGATCGCCAGCAGCCACCAGTGGAACGACATCTCGGTGTGGTGCCCGCCCTCCGGGCCGGCCGAGACGGCGAGCAGCACCAGCGCCGAGCAGAGCACGCCGATCGAGGCCCACTCCAGCTGCTTGAGCCGGATCCCGAGCAGCTTGATCGACAGCACCGCGGTGATCACCAGGTTGGCGCTGATGATGGTCTGGGAGAGGAACAGCGGGAGCAGCCGGGCGGCCAGCGCGCCGAGCCCGAAGCCGATGAAGTCCAGCACCGTGCCGAGGATGAACTCCCAGGTCACGGCGGCTTTGGCGGTGGACGAGAGGCTCGGCCCGCCGTGCGCGGTGGTACCGGCGGAGTCGCCTCCCTTGGCGGCCTCCTCGCGGGCGGAGCGCCGGGATCCCACGGCCTGGAGGACCGAACCGGTGCCGTAGCAGGCGGAGGCCGCCACGGCGGTGACGAGGCCGATGATCACACGTGCTCCGATCAGGAGGGAGGGGGCAGGACGGTCGGGAGGTGGTCATGGGGCGACCGTTCGGCCACCACTATGCCTGGTCGCGCGGTGCGGCCGGGACGCCCGGGACGGGCTCCGCGTCCGCCGGGACACGCCGGGTGGTACGACCGGGCCGACGGCCGGGTTCCCGCCCGGAGCGGGGATCCGGGGCGGTCGGAGGAAAGATCATCCCGTGGAAGGGGCCCCACCCCGGCGGACGGTGGGGGTGCCGGTCCGTTCCGTACCCGGCCGGTGTGCCCGGCGGGGGGACCGGTCGCGGTAGCGTCGGTGGCATGAGAACCCTTGCTCGACGACGTTCCCGGGGCGCCGGGCCGCTGGCCCTGGTGGCGGCGCTGCTGGGGCTGCTGCTCCTGCTGGCGCCGGCCGCCTCGGCGGCGGGCGGCCTCGACGACGCGGCCGCCGCGCTCAAGCAGGGCCGGGTCTACGTCGACCCGGCGATGGCCGGCCGGTTCGGCCCGGGCCAGGCCGACGCGCTGACCGAGAAGATCCGCAAGGCGGACAAGCCGATCTTCGTGGCGGTGGTCCCGGCGGCCGACCCGTACGGCGCCTCGACCGTCTTCGACGACCTGCGCACCAAGGTCGGTGTCACCGGCACCTACGCGATCTGGCGCGGCGACCAGTTCCAGGCCCGCTCGGACAAGGCCGCGCTGGCCAGCGCGAGCGCCCAGCGGATCGCCGGCGCGGCCTTCCGCGCCCACCCCGGCGACATCGGCGCCACCCTCGGCGACTTCGTGGACACCGCCGCCCCGCAGGTCAAGGGGCACGGCGTGAACAGCGCCGCCGGCGGTGTCTCCGTCGCCGCGATCGCCGTCCCGCTGGCCCTGCTGGCGCTGGCCGGCACCGGGGTGTTCCTGCTCTTCCGCCGCTCCAAGCGGCGCAAGGAGGAGCAGCGGCAGGCCGAACTCGCCCAGGTGCGCCGGGTTGTGGACGAGGACATCACCGCCTACGGCGAGGAGCTCGACCGGCTCGACTTCGTCCCGTCCGCGCCGGACGCCGACGACACCCAGCGCGGCGACTACACCCACGCCCTGGACTCCTACGAGCGGGCCAAGCTGCTGATGGACGGGGCCAAGGGGCCGGAGGACGCCAAGCCGGTCTCCGAGGCGCTGGAGGACGGCCGGTTCGCGCTGGCCACCCTGGCCGCCCGGCGGGACGGGCACCCGCTGCCCGAGCGGCGTCCCCCGTGCTTCTTCGACCCCCGGCACGGCCCGTCGGTGCGGGACGCCGACTGGGCGCCGGCGGGCGGCGCCGCCCGCTCGGTCCCGGTCTGCCGGGCGGACGGGGACCGCTTGGCGGCCGGGCAGGACCCGGACATCCGGACCGTGCCGACCGAGCACGGCCCGCAGCCGTACTGGAACGCGGGCCCGGCCTACGGGCCCTGGGCCGGCGGCTACTTCGGCGGTTTCGGCGGCGGCGGTCTGCTGCCGGGGCTGCTGGTCGGCACCATGCTCGGCTCGATGATGGCCACCCCCGCGTACGCGTACGGACCGGCGGACGCCGGCTCCGGCTACGAGGGCGGGGACCAGTCCGGGGCCGACTTCGACTCCTCCGACTTCGGCGGCGGCTTCGGCGGCGGTGGCGGGGACTTCGGCGGTGGCGGCGACTTCGGGGGTGGCGGCGGGGACTTCGGCGGGGGCTTCTGACCCCGTCGGCCCCCGGCCCGGTGCCGCACTCCGGCCGCGCGGCGAGGCCCCCGACCCGGTCCCACGACCGGCCGGGGGCCTCGCGCCGTCCCGGCTTCCCCGTGGCGCGGGCCGTCGGCGCGGCGGATAGGGTCGGGGGCATGCACGGTCGCGACGCCCACAGTGACGAGCCGGTCCGCGTCACCGCCTGGGTGCGCGGCAAGGTGCAGCAGGTCGGCTTCCGCTGGTGGACCAGGGCGCGGGCGCTGGAGATCGGACTGACCGGTTACGCGAGCAACCTCGGCGACGGCCGGGTGCAGGTGGTGGCCGAGGGCCTCGCCCCGGAGTGCGAGCGACTGCTCGCGCTGCTCAGGGGCCCGGACACGCCCGGCCGGGTCAGCGGGGTGACCGAGATCTGGACCGCCGTCGGGCCCGGGTACGGGAGCTTCGAGATCCGCTGAACACCCCCCTCGGCCGGGGCTGGGGAGGGTCGGTCGAAAACGATCGTCAACCGGCGGTGTCGTACGGTTGCCATCCGGGCAGACTCGTGGTTGACTCCGCATCGAACGATGATCCACGAGCAGTTGGTGGACCCCCCTCCGGAGCCGCCGGGCGTGATGACACCGCCAGGCAGGTGACAGGGGCGCGGTAGCGTGCGGTGATCGTGTTGACCCGTACCGTCTTTGGTGAGACGCTGGAAACCCGCGCACACGACCGCGTTTATCCGGTAGGCGCATGCCCCCGTGAGCCCAGCTCACGGTGGTTGTGCCGCAGTGCCCAGCCAGCACTGCCGGTGCACGCCGCGCGTGCGTCCCCCTTCCCCCTAGACCTGGACCGTTCCGGTTCGGTCACTCAGCGTGGAGGACCATTCATCATGGCAAAGGCGCTTCTCGGGTACGTCGGCGGCCCCGACCCGCGAATGCTCTCCGAGATGCGACGGCTGCAGCAGCGCGTCCAGGATCTCGAAGCCGAGCTCATCAGGATGCAGGCTGTGAACGACGCACTCACCGCTGTCGCCGACGAGCACTCGTTGCTCAACAGCATCGATCTGGACCAGCGGGAGCCGGCTCTCACCTGAGTCCCGCCCGATCCCGATCGACGCCGCTGTGCACCGAGCCGCCCCGTAAGGGACGCAGCTTGCAAGGGACGCCCCGTGTGGCGTCCCTTCGTCGTGTCCGGCCCCGATCCCCGCCGGTCGCGGCGGGGCGGGCGGATACAGTCGCGGCAGGGCCGGCCGGGGCCCGGCGGGCGAGGCGAGGAGAGCGGCGCGTGCACCTGAAGAGTCTGACGCTGCGCGGGTTCAAGTCCTTCGCCTCCGCCACCACCCTGCGCTTCGAACCCGGCATCACCTGCGTGGTCGGCCCGAACGGCTCCGGCAAGTCCAACGTCGTCGACGCGCTCTCCTGGGTGATGGGCGAGCAGGGCGCCAAGTCGCTGCGCGGCGGCAAGATGGAGGACGTCATCTTCGCCGGCACCAGCGGGCGCGCCCCGCTCGGCCGGGCCGAGGTCAGCCTCACCATCGACAACACCGACGGCGCCCTGCCGATCGAGTACGCCGAAGTGACCATCACCCGGACGATGTTCCGCAACGGCGGCAGCGAGTACGCGCTCAACGGCGACACCTGTCGGCTGCTGGACATCCAGGAACTGCTCTCCGACTCCGGCATCGGCCGCGAGATGCACGTCATCGTCGGGCAGGGCCGGCTCGACTCCGTGCTCCAGGCCGACCCGATGGGCCGGCGCGCCTTCATCGAGGAGGCCGCGGGCGTCCTCAAGCACCGCAAGCGCAAGGAGAAGGCGCTGCGGAAGCTCGACGCGATGCAGGTCAACCTCAACCGGGTCCAGGACCTGGTGGCCGAACTCCGGCGCCAGCTCGGCCCGCTCGGCCGGCAGGCCCGGATCGCCCGCCGGGCCGCCGGGATCCAGGCCGACCTGCGCGACGCCCGGCTGCGGCTGCTCGCCGACGACCTGCTCGCCCTGCGCCGGGCCGTCGAGGCGGAGATCGCCGACGAACTGGCCCTGCGGCTGCGCCGCTCCACCGTCGAGCAGGAACTCGGCCGGGCGATCCAGCGCGAGGCCGTGCTGGAGGCGCAGGTGCAGCAGCTCGGTCCCGGCCTGGAAGCGGCCCGGCAGACCTGGTACCGGCTCTCCGCCCTCGCCGAACGCACCCGCGGCACCGTCGGACTGGCCGGAGCTAAGGCCCGGCACGCGGCCGCCGACGGGCAGGGCGAGGAGCGGCGCGGCCGGGACCCGGAGGAGCTGGAGCGCGAGGCGGGGCGGGTCCGGGAGGAGGAAGCCGCCCTGACCGAGGCCCTGGAACAGGCCCAGGAGGCGCTGGACGAGGCGGTCGACACCAAGGCCGGGCTGGAACACGCCCTGGCCGCCGAGGAACGCCGGCTCAAGGACGCCGCCCGGGCCATCGCCGACCGCCGCGAGGGCCTGGCCCGGCTCCAGGGACAGGCCGCCGCCGCCCGGTCCAGGGCCGCCGCCGCCGAGGCCGAGATCGGTCGGCTCGCCGAGGCCCGGGACGAGGCGCTGCAACGCGCCGGGGCGGCCCGGGAGGAGTACGAGGAGCTCAGGGCCAGGGTCGAGGCCGAGGCCGAGGACGGCGAACGGGCCGACACCGCGCACGAGGGCGCCCGGGAACGGCTCGCCGCCGTCGAGCGGGAGCTCGCCGCCGCCCGGGAGGAGGCAGCCACCGCCGAGCGCGAGCGGGCCGCGCTGACCGCCCGGCACGACGCGCTCGCGCTCGGCCTGCGCCACAAGGACGGCAGCGGCGCGCTGCTCGACGCCGGGGACCGGCTCGCCGGACTGCTCGGCTCGGCCGCCGCACTGCTGCGGATCACCCCCGGCCACGAGACCGCCGTCGCCGCCGCGCTCGGCGCCGCCGCCGACGCGGTGGCCGTCGACTCGCCCGCCGCCGCCGCCGAGGCACTGCGACTGCTGCGCGAACGGGACGCCGGCCGGGCCGCGCTGCTGATCGCCGGCGCCCCCCGGCCCGGGGCCCCGGCCGGGGAGCTGCCGCCCGGCGCCCGCTGGGCCGCGGAGCTGGTGGACGGCCCGCCCGCGCTGCTGCCCGCCGTCGGCCGGCTGCTGGCCGGGACCGCCGTGGTCGACACGCTCGACCAAGCGCTCCGGCTGGTCGCCGCGCACCCCGGCCTGAGCGCCGTCACCGCCGAGGGCGACCGGCTCGGCGCGGCCTTCGCGCACGGCGGCTCCGACGCCGCGCCCAGCCTGCTGGAGACCCGGGCGGCGGTGGACGAGGCCGCCCGGACCATCGCCGAACTCGACGTCCGCTGTGCCGAGTCGGCCGAACGGCTGGCCGAACTCACCGAGCGGCGCCGTGAGTCGGCCGCCGCCCTGGAACAACTCGCCACCCGGCGGCGGCAACTGGAGCGGGAACGGGCCTCGGTGGCGGGCACCCTCGGCCGCCTCGGCGGGCAGTCCAGGGCCGCCGCCGGCGAGGCCGAACGGCTGACCGCCGCCGCCGACCGCGCGGAGGAGGGCCTGGACCGGCTGCGGACCACCGCCGAGGAACTGGCCGAACGGCTGGTGGTGGCCGAGGAGACGGCCGCCGACGGGGAGGACGAGCCGGACGCCGCCGAGCAGCAGCGGCTGGCCGCCGCCGCCACCGCGGCCCGGGCGACCGAACTGGAGGCCCGGCTCGCCGTGCGCACCCACGAGGAGCGGGTCCGCGCCCTGGCCGGGCGGGCCGACCAGCTGGACCGGGCCGCCCGGGCCGAGCGCGAGGCGCGCGCCCGGGCGGCCGAGCGCCGCCGGCGGGCCGAGCACGACGCCGCCGTGGCCGTCGCGGTCGCCGAGGGGGCCCGGCAGTTGCTCGCCTGCCTGGAGGTGTCGCTGGCCCGCGCGGACGCCGAACGGGCCGCGATCGAGCAGGCCCGGGCGTCCCGGGAGGCGGAGTTGCGGGAGCACCGTGAACACGGGCGCGAACTCAAGGACGAGCTGGACAAGCTGGTCGACGCGGGGCACCGCGACGAGGTGCTGCGGGCGGAGAAGCGGCTGCGGATCGAGCAGTTGGAGAGCCGCGCGCTGGAGGAGTTCGGCATCGAGGGCGGCGAACTGCTGGACGGCTACGGTCCCGACCGGCCGGTCCCGCCCTCGACCCCGGAGGAGGGGCAGGAGCCGGGCGAGCCGCGTCCGTACGTCCGGGCCGAACAGGAGAAGCGGCTGCGCGCGGCCGAACGGGCGTACCAGCAGCTGGGCAAGGTCAACCCGCTGGCGCTGGAGGAGTTCTCCGCCCTGGAGGAGCGCCACCGGTTCCTCGGCGAACAGCTGGACGACCTCAAGCGCGGGCGGCGCGACCTGCTCGACATCGTCAAGGACGTCGACCAGCGGGTCGAGGAGTTGTTCACCTCCGCGTACCACGACACCGCCGCGCAGTTCCAGGGCGTGTTCTCCCGGCTGTTCCCGGGCGGTGAGGGCCGGCTGGTGCTGACCGACCCGGACTCCATGCTCACCACCGGCGTCGAGGTGGAGGCCCGCCCGCCCGGCAAGAAGGTGAAGCGGCTGTCCCTGCTCTCCGGCGGGGAGCGCTCGCTCACCGCGGTGGCGCTGCTGGTCTCGATCTTCAAGGCCAGGCCCAGCCCGTTCTACGTGATGGACGAGGTCGAGGCGGCGCTGGACGAGACCAACCTGCGCCGGCTGATCGGGCTCATGGAGGAGCTGCGGGAGAGTTCCCAGCTCATCGTGATCACCCACCAGAAGCTGACCATGGAGTCGGCCGACGCGCTGTACGGGGTGACCATGAAGGGCGACGGCATCTCGCAGGTGATCAGCCAGCGGCTGCGGGACGACCGGAGGGAGCGGCGGACCCGCGCCGCGCCGGTTCCGGCGGCGGAGCCGGCCGCGGTCCGGGCCTGAGCCCGCCGCGGTCCGGGCCCGTTCCGGCGGGCGCGCGCTCCCGGGACGGTTCCCGTTCCGTTCCCGATCCGTTCCCGATCCGGTCCGTCGCCTGCGGTCCGCGCGGACCGGCGTCACGGATACTGGGGGGGTTATGGAATACGTGATTCTTGCCGTAGTCATCGCGGTGGTCGCCGTCGGCGCGATCGCCGGACTCGTCGTTTCCGGCAGACGACGCCAGCAGCTGCCCCCGAAGTCGCAGGCGCCGGTCATCACGGCGCCCCCGACCCCGCGCGAGCCCGCCGTCGGCGAGGAGGCCGCGCCGCCCACCGAGGAACCGCGCCGCACCGTCGAGGAGGTGGAGCTCCCGGCCGCCCCCGAGGAGGAGGCGGCGGCGCCCGCCGAACCGGCGGCCCCCGCCCTCGACGTCCCCGAGCCCACCGCCGGCCGCCTGGTCCGGCTGCGCTCGCGGCTCTCCCGCTCGCAGAACTCGCTGGGCAAGGGGCTGCTCTCGCTGCTCTCCCGCGAGCACCTGGACGAGGACACCTGGGAGGAGATCGAGGACACCCTGCTGACCGCCGACGTCGGCGTGGCTCCCACCCAGGAGCTGGTCGAGCGGCTGCGCACCCGGGTCAAGGTGCTCGGCACCCGCACCCCGGACGAGCTGCGCGCCCTGCTGCGCGAGGAACTGGTCGAGCTGATCGGCAAGGACGCCGACCGCACCGTCCGGTCCACCAAGCACGAGGAGGGCCCCGCGGTCGTCCTGGTGGTCGGCGTCAACGGCGTCGGCAAGACCACCACCACCGGCAAGCTGGCCCGGGTGCTGGTCGCCGACGGCCGCAGCGTGGTGCTCGGCGCGGCCGACACCTTCCGCGCCGCCGCCGCCGACCAGCTGCAGACCTGGGGCGAGCGCGTCGGCGCCCGCACGGTGCGCGGCCCCGAGGGCGGCGACCCGGCCTCGGTCGCGTTCGACGCGGTCAAGGAGGGCATCGCCGAGGGCGTGGACACCGTGCTGGTGGACACCGCCGGGCGACTGCACACCAAGACCGGCCTGATGGACGAGCTGGGCAAGGTCAAGCGGGTCGTGGAGAAGCACGGCCCGGTGGACGAGGTGCTGCTGGTGCTGGACGCTACCACCGGTCAGAACGGGCTGGTCCAGGCCCGGGTCTTCGCCGAGGTGGTCGACATCACCGGCATCGTGCTGACCAAGCTGGACGGCACCGCCAAGGGCGGCATCGTGATCGCGGTCCAGCGGGAGCTGGGCGTGCCGGTCAAGCTGATCGGCCTGGGCGAGGGCGCCGACGACCTGGCGCCGTTCGAGCCGGGCGCGTTCGTGGACGCGCTGATCGGGGACTGAGGACCGACGGTCCACCGGTGAAGGGTCCGCTCCCGCGAGGGGCGGACCCTTCGGCGTTCCCGCGCCCGGCCCGGCTCGTCCCCGGGCCCGGCCGGGGTGGGTCGGAGGCTCTTCCGGACCGGGCTTCAGGCGATCCAGGCCGGTTCGGAGCGGCGCTCCCGGCCGCGGTGGCAGGCATAGGCGAGGGTGCCCAGCAGCAGCCGGGCCTCGGGCGGGCAGCCCGCGTTGTCCCGGGTCGGCCGGCGCAGCCAGCGGACCGGGCCGAGGCCGGCCAGCACGGTGGGCGGGGCGGCGACGAAGCTGCCCTCGCCGTGGCAGGCGAGGTCGAGCGCGGCGTCGTCCCAGCCCATCCGGTAGAGCAGGTCCGGCAGCCGCAGCGCGGTGCCGGCCGCGACCAGGAACTGCAGCCGCCCGGTGGGCGCGGCGAGCACCGGGCCGACCTGGGTGCCCATCCGCTCCAGCCGGACCAGCGCCTGGAGGCCGGCCTGCTCGGGGACGTCCAGGACGTCGAAGGCGCGACCGGTGGGGAACAGCACCGAGGCGTCCGGTCCGGGGCCGGCGGCCGGTCCGGTACCGGGGAAGGGGTGCAGACCGGGGGCGGCGCAGCGCGGGGTGCCGCAGTGGCAGCTCTCCGGGGCGCCGGCGGCGCGGGCCGGCTCGCCGACGACGACGGCCCAGCCCCACCGGCCGGTGTACTCCGCGGCCGCCTGGCTCGCGGTGACGCGGGTGCGACGGCGCGCGCCCAGCGGTGCCAGCCGCAGGCTCCCCAGTCGAAGTTCGCCGAACAGGTTGTCCATGCCTCCCCCAACAGGTTCTGGTTGCCGATGGTTACGGGACGGTGACTTTGTGTTGATTGTCCGTTGCGTGGTGCGTGGTGCGGTGACGGCGCGCAGCGCCGGGTGTGCGCCAGTTGCGGTGGTGTGCCTCGGGCGCCGCCTTGTGGCGGGCGGTACGGATGCCGGATCGTCGTGTTCGCGGGGCGGCCGGTGATCGGTGCGGGTGGCGAAATCCCCTGTGACGGCGGCAGTTCGCCCGAAGGACCGGATATCCGTGGGGACTTGGCGGCCCGCATATGCCGGGCCGTCGGGACCTCCTAGTGAACCGTCTGTCCACACGCTTCGGTTCACTCCTGGGGGTGGCGAAAGGTGGCGTTTCGCCAGGGCCGCTCCCCGGGGCAGTGCGCGGGGCGTTACGTTCAGCACACGGACCTCGTCAGGGGGCCGCTCCGGGCGCCGGGGGTCCGGGAGTTGGGGAACTGACGGTTCGTCTGCGACGGCAGCGCCGCAGTTCGGTCACGGCACGGCCGGCAAGAGCCCGCAACCGTCGGGCGATCACGATCGGGGCCCCGCGGGGGCCGGGCGGGATGGGGACCCATGGCAGAGAAGCAACCCAATGAGAAGCTGACCACGTGGTTCGCCCGCAGCGGCTGGTCCAAGGGGGAGTTGGCCCGCCAGGTCAACCGCCGGGCCCGGCAGATCGGCGCCCACCACGTCTCCACCGACACCTCGCGGGTGCGCCGCTGGCTGGACGGCGAGCAGCCCCGCGAGCCCATCCCCAAGATCATGTCGGAGCTGTTCTCCGAGCGGTTCGGCTCGGTGGTCTCCATCGAGGACCTCGGCCTGCGCGCCGCCGTGCCGGTCTCCACCGTGGGCGGCGGCGTCGACCTGCCGTGGAGCGCCCCGCAGACCGTCCAGCTGATCAGTGACTACTCCCGCAGCGACCTCATGCTCAACCGGCGGGGCTTCCTGGGCACCTCGCTCGCCCTGACCGCCGGCGCCGCGCTGATCGAGCCGATGCAGCGCTGGCTGGCCCCGGGCCCGAACGGTGCCCCCACCCCGATCCTGGCCGCGGCCAACGGCGGCGAGCCGTTCACCGGCCGGCTCTCCGAGCCCGAGCTGGAACTGCTGGAGCAGACCACGGTCATGTTCCGCCAGTGGGACGCGCAGAACGGCGGCGGCCTGCGCCGCAAGGCCGTGGTCGGCCAGCTCCACGAGGTCACCGACCTGCTCCAGGAGACCTACCCGGAGCAGACCACCCGGCGGCTGTTCCGGCTCACCGCCGAGCTCGCCCACCTGGCGGGCTGGATGTCCTACGACGTCGGCATGCACCCGAGCGCGCAGAAGTACTACGTGCTGGCGCTGCACGCCGCCAAGGAGGCCGGGGACCGCCCGTTCGGCGCCCTGATCCTCACCGACATGAGCCGGCAGATGATCCACCTCAACCGGGGCGAGGACGCGCTGGAGCTGATCCACCTCGCCCAGTACGGCAGCCGGGACACCGCCACCCCGCGCCAGCAGTCGCTGCTGTACGCGATGGAGGCCCGCGCGTACGCCACGATCGGCGAGGTGAACCGCTGCGCCCGGGCGGTCAGGCTGGCCGAGGACACCTTCACCGACATCCGCGAGGGCGACGGCGACCCGGACTGGCTGAAGTTCTTCTCCCCGGCCGAGCTGAACGCCGAGAACGCGCACTCCTTCCGCGACCTCGCCTACCACTCCGACAACGCCGGCCTCTACGCCTCGATGTCCGCGCCGGTGATGGAGCGCGCGGTCGACCTGTTCCGGCAGGACGGCGACCACGTCCGCTCGTACGCCTTCAACCTGGTCGGCATGGCCAGCGTGCACCTGCTCCAGAACGAGCCGGAGCAGGCGGCGGTCTTCGCCGAGCAGGCGGTGGACATCGCCACCAAGGTCCGCTCCGAGCGGCTCAACTCCCGGGTGCGCAAGACCACCGAGGCCGCCTCGTCCCGCTACCGGGGCGTGGACGCGGTCAGCCGGCTCAAGGAGCGGGTGGTGCAGGACATCCCGGAGTACGTCTCGGTGGTCTGAGCCGGCCCGACCCTGCCTCCGGGGCCCGACCCCGGGTTCCGGCCCCGGCTCAGGCCCGGCCCCGACCCATCGACCGTGCCGTCCGCCGACGGCGCGGTCGATGCCGTTCGGTACCCCTCGCCCGCCGTTCGCCGCCGATCGGTACCCGTCCGCCGCTCCGCCGCCGCTCGTCGTTCGCTCGTCGTCGTTCGCCACCGCTCGGCGCCGTTCCGTGCCGCCGCGGACACGGCCCGTGCGGGGCGGCCGTCCGGGGACCCGTCCCGGCCGGTGGCACGGCCGGGGTTCACGCGCGCGTAACCCCGCCGTCGCCCTCGTCACGGCGGTGAAACAACCGGCCGCATCGGCCGAAACCAGCCTTCGGCACGCTCCTCCTCATCGCCGACGCCCCGGTGCACGGGACAGGAACCCGGGTGCGGATCGGCTCCAGTCAGGAGGTACGCCGATGCCGGACGGCTTCAGCGCGGGTGACACCGCCTTCGTACTCGTCAGTGCGGCCCTGGTCATGGTGATGACCCCGGGGCTGGCCTTCTTCTACGGCGGGATGGTCCGGGCCAAGAGCACGTTGAACATGCTGGCGATGAGCTTCCTCTCGCTCGGCATCGTCAGTGTGCTGTGGGTCCTCTACGGCTACTCGCTCAGCTTCGGACCCGACGCGGGCGCCGGTCTGATCGGCAACCTGGACTTCCTGGGGATGCACGGCGTCGGCCTCACCGACCTGGCCGGGACGATCCCGGTGACGGCGTTCTCCGCCTTCCAGCTGATGTTCGCGATTATCACCCCGGCGCTGATCAGCGGGGCGGTCGCGGACCGCGCGAAGTTCACCGCCTGGGGCCTGTTCGTGGCGCTCTGGGTCACCGTGGTCTACTTCCCGGTCGCGCACTGGGTGTTCTTCTTCGACGGCGGCAACGGCGGCTGGCTCGGCGACCGCAACGGCGTGATCGACTTCGCCGGGGGGACGGCCGTCCACATCAACGCCGGTGTCGCGGGCCTGGCGCTGTGCCTGGTGCTCGGTCGGCGGATCGGCTTCCGCAAGGACCCGATGCGCCCGCACTCGCTGCCGCTGGTGATGCTCGGCTCCGGGCTGCTCTGGTTCGGCTGGTTCGGCTTCAACGCGGGCTCGGCGCTGGCCGCCAACGGCGTCGCGGCGATGGCCCTGATCAACACCCAGGTCGCCACCGGTGCCGCGCTGATCGGCTGGCTGGTCTACGAGAAGCTGCGGCACGGCGCCTTCACCACCCTGGGCGCCGCCTCCGGCGCGGTGGCCGGTCTGGTCGCCATCACCCCGGCCTGCGGCTCGGTCTCCCCGCTCGGCGCGGTGGCGATCGGCCTGGTCGCCGGCGCCGCCTGCGCGGCCGCGATCAGCCTCAAGTACCGCTTCGGCTTCGACGACTCGCTCGACGTGGTCGGCGTGCACGCGGTCGGCGGGGCGATCGGCTCGCTGCTGGTCGGCCTGTTCGCCACCGGGACGGTCGGCCAGACCGCCGAGGGGCTCTTCTACGGCGGCGGGTTCGCGCAGTTGGGCAAGCAGGCGATGGGCGTGGCGGTCGTCGCCGTCTACTCCTTCGTGCTCTCCTGGCTGCTGGCCAAGGCGATCGACGTGACGATCGGGTTCCGGGTCTCCGAGGAGGTCGAGGTGGCCGGGATCGACCAGGCCGAGCACGCCGAGTCCGCGTACGACTTCAGCGCCCTCGGCTCGGGCCTGGGCAGGTCCTTCGCCGCCCCGGCCCCGGCGCCCGCCGCCGTGCCGGCCGAACCCGCCGAACCCGCCGAACCCGCCACCGGCGTCGCCGTCGCCGCGAAGAGCACCGAGAAGACCGAGGTGGACGCCCGATGAAGCTCATCACCGCCGTCATCAAGCCCCATCGCCTGGACGAGGTGAAGGCCGCCCTGCAGTCCTTCGGCGTGCACGGCCTGACCGTCTCCGAGGCGAGCGGCTACGGCCGTCAGCGCGGTCACACCGAGGTCTACCGAGGTGCGGAGTACACCGTGGACCTGGTGCCCAAGGTCAGGGTCGAGGTCCTGGTCGAGGACGAGGACGCCGAGCAGCTGATCGAGGTCCTGGTCGAGGCGGCCAGGACCGGGAAGATCGGCGACGGCAAGGTGTGGACGATCCCGGTCGACACCGCCGTCCGCGTCCGCACCGGCGAACGCGGCCCCGACGCCCTGTAGGCACCGGCCCCGCCGTCCACCCGCCCCCGCCGTCCACCCGGCCCCGGCCGGAACCGGCACCCGACTGCCCCTCCCCGCGGGCCTGCGACCCCCCACGGTCGCAGGTCCGCCGACGGCGTTCCGGCGCCCGCTCGACCGACCCGCACGACCACGGACGGGGACTTCGCATGGCTTCCCACACCGACGACTCCCACCCGGGCCCGGCCGGACCGGCCGACCCCGCCGCCGCCCGGGCCCTGCTGCTCACCGCCCCCGGCCCCGGCGGCCGGGCCCGCCGCGCCGAACTGTCCGCGCGCACCGACGACTGGCTGGCCGGCCTGTTCGCCGCGGCCGGCGCCCCCGCCGGGACCGCCGTGGTCGCGGTCGGCGGCTACGGGCGCGGCGAGCTCTCCCCGCGCAGCGACCTCGACGTGCTGCTGCTGCACGAGGGCCGGCTGGACCCGGCCCTGCCCGAGCGCCTCTGGTACCCGGTCTGGGACTCCGGCGCCGCCCTGGACCACGCCGTCCGCACCCCGGCCGAGGCGCGGGCGGTGGCGGCCGCCGACCTCAAGGCCCAGCTCGGCCTGCTGGACGCCCGGCACGTGGCGGGCGATCCGGCGCTCACCGCCGCCCTGCGCTCCACCGTGCTCGCCGACTGGCGGGCGGGCGCGGCGGAGCGGCTGCCGGAGCTGCGCGAGCTGGGCCGGGAGCGGGCCGAGCGGCACGGCGAGCTGTCCTTCCTGCTGGAGCCCGACCTCAAGGAGGCGAAGGGCGGTCTGCGGGACGTGGTCGCGCTGGACGCGATCGCCGCGAGCTGGCTGGCCGACGCGCCCCGGGAGGGCCTGGACGCGGCCGCGCTCCGGCTGGCCGACGTCCGCGACGCGCTCCACCTGGTCACCGGCCGGGCCACCGAACGGCTCGCGCTCCAGGACCAGGACCAGGTGGCCGAGCGGCTCGGTGTGCTGGACGCGGACACCCTGCTGCGGCAGGTCTACGAGGCGGCCCGGACCGTCGCCTACGCCGCGGACGTCACCTGGCGGGCGGTGGACCGGGTGCTGGCCGCCCGCTCGGGCCGGGGCCGCCGTCCGCACCGGCGCGGGTTCCCGTTCACCGGCTCGTTCGGAGGTCCGTTCGGAGGCCGGTCCGGCGGGGCCTCCGCCGCGGCCCGGGGCGCGGTGGTCCGGGGCGCGGTGGAGCGCCGGCCGCTCGCCGAGGGCGTCGTCGAGCAGGACGGCGAGGCGGTGCTCGCCCAGGGTGCCCGCCCGGCCGCGGACCCGGTGCTGCCGCTGCGCGCGGCGGCGGCCGCCGCGCAGAACGGGCTCACCGTCTCCCACGCGACGGTGCGCCGACTGGCCGCCGAGTGCCGTCCGTTGCCGGTGCCCTGGCCGGACGAGGCGCGCGAACAGTTGGTCACCCTGCTCGGCGCCGGTGAGACCTGTCTGCCGGTCTGGGAGGCGCTGGAGGCGGAGGGGCTGATCACCCGGCTGCTGCCGGACTGGGAGCGGGTCCGCTGCCGGCCGCAGCGCAACGCGGTGCACCGCTGGACGGTGGACCGGCACCTGGTGGAGACCGCGGTGCGGGCCGCCGCGATGACCCGCCGGGTGGCCCGGCCGGACCTGCTGCTGGTCGCCGCGCTGCTGCACGACATCGGCAAGGGCTGGCCCGGCGACCACAGCGAGGCGGGTGAGGTGATCGTCCGCGACCTGGCCGCCCGGATGGGCTTCGACCCGGAGTCGGTGGAGACCCTCGCCGTACTGGTGCGCCACCACCTGACCCTGGTGGAGACCGCGACCCGGCGCGACCCGGACGACCCGGCCACCGTGCAGGCCGTCACCAAGGTGGTCACCACGCTGCCCCGGCTGGAGCTGCTGCGGGCGCTGACCGAGGCGGACGCGCTGGCCACCGGCCCGGCCGCGTGGAGCGGCTGGCGGGCCTCGCTGGTGGACGGCCTGACCGCGCGGGCCGCCGCCCGGCTGACCGGGGACGCCGCCGCGGGCCCGGAACCGGCCGCCGCGCCGACCGCCGAGCAGGAGCGGCTGGCGGTGGAGGCCGCCCGGACCGGCGGACCGGCGCTCTCCCTGCTGGCCCAGGCCGGGGCGGACCCGGACGGCGCCGAGCCGATGGGCGTGCGGCTGCTGCTGGCCGTCCCGGACCGGCCGGGGTTGCTCGGCACCGTCGCCGGGGTGCTGGCCCTGCACCGGCTGACGGTCCGGTCGGCGGGGCTGCGGGAGCTGGATCCGATCGGCGCGGGGCCGGTGCTGCTGCTGTCCTGGACGGTGGCGGCGGAGTTCGGCGAGCTGCCGGAGGCGGCGCGGCTGCGGGCCGACCTGCGCCGGGCCCTGGACGGCTCGCTGGACGTCGCGCGCCGACTGGCCGAGCGGGACGCGGCGGCCCCGCGGCGGCGGGGGATCCCGACCCCGCCGCCGGTGGTCGCGGTGGCGCCCCCGGTCGCCTCGGCGACCGCGACGGTGCTGGAGGTGCGCGCCCACGACGCCCCCGGCCTGCTGCACCGGATCGGCCGGGCGCTGGACGGCACGGGGGTGCGGGTGCGGACGGCGCACGTCTCCACCCTGGGCGCGGACGCCGTCGACGCCTTCTACCTGACCGACGCGGAGGGCCGTCCGCTGTCCGCCCCGCGGGCCGGGGAGGTGGCGGCGGCGGTGCGCGCGGCCCTGGGCTGAGCGGCACCGTCCCGGGGGCCGCCGGACTTCCTCGAACCCGGGTGGAGACCGTCCGTGGACCGGCCGGATACCCTTGGGGACGACGACCGTACTCAGACCGATGCCGTAGAGGACCCGCGACGACGTGTTCGACACCCTTTCCGATCGCCTCGCAGCGACGTTCAAGAACCTCCGGGGCAAGGGCCGCCTGAGCGAGGCGGACATCGACGCCACCGCCCGCGAGATCCGCATCGCGCTGTTGGAGGCGGATGTCGCGCTGCCGGTCGTCCGGGCCTTCATCAAGCAGGTGAAGGATCGCGCGCTCGGCTCCGAGGTCTCCGGCGCGCTGAACCCCGCCCAGCAGATCATCAAGATCGTCAACGAGGAGCTCGTCGCCATTCTCGGCGGCGAGACCCGCCGGGTGCGGTTCGCCAAGAGCGGCCCGACGGTGATCATGCTGGCCGGCCTCCAGGGTGCCGGTAAGACCACCCTCGCGGGCAAGCTCGGCCACTGGCTGAAGCAGCAGAAGCACACCCCGCTGCTGGTCGCCTGCGACCTCCAGCGCCCCAACGCCGTCAACCAGCTGCAGGTCGTCGCCGAGCGCGCGGGCGTCGCGTTCTACGGGCCGCAGCCGGGCAACGGCGTCGGCGACCCGGTCCAGGTGGCCCGGGACTCGATCGAGTACGCCAAGCAGAAGCAGTACGACGTCGTCATCGTCGACACCGCCGGCCGCCTCGGGATCGACGCCGAGCTGATGCGGCAGGCCGCCGACATCCGGGCCGCGGTGAACCCGGACGAGGTCCTGTTCGTCGTCGACGCCATGATCGGCCAGGACGCGGTCACCACCGCGCAGGCGTTCCTCGACGGTGTCGACTTCACCGGCGTGGTGCTCTCCAAGCTCGACGGCGACGCCCGCGGCGGTGCCGCGCTCTCGGTCGCGCACGTCACCGGCCGCCAGATCATGTTCGCCTCCAACGGCGAGAAGGTCGACGAGTTCGACGCCTTCCACCCGGACCGGATGGCCTCGCGCATCCTGGGCATGGGTGACGTCCTCTCGCTGATCGAGAAGGCCGAGCAGACCTTCTCGCAGGCCGAGGCCGAGAAGATCGCCGCCAAGCTGCGCGGCGGCCCGAAGGCGTTCACGCTGGACGACTTCCTGTCGCAGCTGGAGCAGGTCCAGAAGATGGGCTCGATCTCCAAGCTGCTGGGCATGCTGCCCGGGATGGGTCAGATCCGCGACCAGATCAACAACATCGACGACAAGGACGTCAACCGCGTCGGCGCCATCATCAAGTCGATGACCCCGACCGAGCGGGCCGAGCCGGAGCTGATCAACGGCTCGCGCCGGGCCCGCATCGCCAAGGGTTCGGGCGTCCAGGTCGGCGAGGTGAAGAACCTGGTCGAGCGGTTCTTCGAGGCCCGCAAGATGATGTCGGCGATGGCCTCCGGCAAGGGCATGCCCGGTATGCCGGGTATCCCGGGCATGGGCGGCGGCGGCAAGAAGAGCACCAAGAAGGCCCCGGCCGCCAAGGGCAAGCGCAAGAGCGGCAACCCGCTGAAGCGGGCGCAGGAGGAGGCCGCGGCCGCCGAGCGCCGCGCGCTCGGCCCCGGTGCCGACCAGGCGCCCGCCCAGGGCGGCGCGTTCGGCCTCGGCGCGGGCAAGGGTCCGGCCGACTTCGAACTGCCCAAGGAGTTCAAGGACCTGCTGTAGTCCTGCCCCGGTCCTGTCCCCGGTCCCGCTGTCCGCGGGTCCCGGGCCGAACGGCCCACCGCCCGGTCCTCCCGGGCGGTGGGCCGTTCGCATGCCCGATGGTCATCCGAGATGATGGTCCGATGCGAGTGACGATCAGGGCCCCGCGGGCCGGGGACGAGGTGGCGTACGCCGAGGCGGTCCGTCGGTCCGCCGAGCACATCGGCCGGTGGAACCCGGTCGAGCCGGACGCGCTGCCGGACCTGCTGGAGCGGCAGGGGCCGGGTCTGCGGACCTTCCTGATCGTCGACCTGGAGACCGGGGGACTGGTCGGCAAGGTCAATGTCGCCAACATCGTGATGGGCCGCTTCTGCAACGGCTCGCTGGGCTACGACTCGTACCTGCCGTTCGCCGGCACCGGGCGGATGACCGAGGGCCTGCGGCTGGTGCTGGACACCTGCTTCGCCGGGCACCCGGAGGCCGGGCTGGGGCTGCACCGGCTGGAGATCAACGTCCAGCCGGACAACGGGCGGTCGATCGCGCTCGCCAAGCGGCTGGGCTTCCGGCACGAGGGGTTCACACCGCGGATGCTGTTCCTCCAGGGGGCCTGGCGGGACCACGAGCGGTTCGCGCTGACCGCCGAGGAGTGGCCCGGGTCGGCCGCGGCGGACGAACGGGGCTGACGGCTGACGGCGGGTACTGGCCGGCGGGCGCTGGGCGGCGGGTCGGGCGTCGGGGTCGGGTCGGGCGGGGCCGCGCGGCGTTGACGGTGGGGCGCGGCGTTGCGGTTGGAGGCGCCGAGCAGATGTCCGTATTGTCCGACAGGTGACCGATCCCGTGCCGCCGCGCCAGACCCCCGACCAGCCATGGCGTTCCGAGGGGGCCCCGCCCCCGCCACCGCCGCGCCGCAAGATGCCCGGCGGCTGGATGGGCCTCGTCCTGACCGCGCTCGTGGTGTTCCTGATCAGCGATCTGCTGCTGTCCTTCTTCGGCCCCGGCGGCGCCACCACGATCTCCTACACCGAGTTCAACAACCAGCTCAACAAGGGCAACATCACCAAGATCTACTCCAAGGGCGACGCGATCGAGGGCACCCTCAAGAACGCCGAGCCGAAGCCGGACGGCGGCAAGGGGACGTACACCGAGTTCGACACCCAGCGGCCGGTCTTCGCCGGGGACAACCTCTGGACCACCCTCCAGCAGCAGGGCGTCGAGGTCACCGCGTCGCCGGTCGTCCAGCAGCGCAGCTTCCTCGCCAACCTGCTGATCTCGCTGGCCCCGATGCTGCTGCTGATCCTGGTCTGGGTGCTGCTCGCCCGCCGGATGGCCGCCGGCGGCCTCGGCGGCGGCCCCCTCGGCCGCAAGGCCCCGCCCAAGCCGGTCACCGCCGAGGCCGGCCGGCGCACCACCTTCGCCGACGTGGCCGGCATCGACGAGGTCGAGGCCGAACTCAGCGAGGTGGTCGACTTCCTGAAGAACCCGCAGCAGTACCGCCGGCTCGGCGCCAAGATGCCGCGCGGCGTCCTGCTCAGCGGCCCGCCCGGCACCGGCAAGACCCTGCTCGCCCGGGCCGTCGCGGGCGAGGCGGACGTGCCGTTCTTCTCGGCCTCCGCCTCCGAGTTCATCGAGATGATCGTCGGTGTCGGCGCCAGCCGGGTGCGCGAACTCTTCGCCGAGGCCCGCAAGGTCGCCCCGGCGATCGTCTTCATCGACGAGATCGACACCATCGGCCGGCAGCGCGGAAGCGGCGGCGGGATGGGCGGCCACGACGAGCGCGAGCAGACGCTCAACCAGATCCTCACCGAGATGGACGGCTTCAGCGGCTCCGAGGGCGTCATCGTCATCGCCGCCACCAACCGGGCGGACGTGCTCGACCCGGCCCTGCTGCGCCCCGGCCGGTTCGACCGGCGGATCACCGTCAGCCCGCCGGACCGCGACGGCCGCGCGGCGATCCTGCGGATCCACTCCCGGCACGTCCCGCTGGCCGGGGACGCCGACCTCGTCCAACTGGCCAAGGCGACCCCCGGCATGACCGGCGCCGAACTGGCCAACCTGGTGAACGAGGCCGCGCTGCTGGCGGTCAAGCGCCGCCAGGACGCGGTGAACGGGCGCGACCTCTCGGACGCGCTGGAGAAGGTCCAGCTGGGTGCCGTCCGGCCGCTGGTGATGCCGCAGAGCGAACGCGAGCGGACGGCGTACCACGAGAGCGGCCACGCCCTGCTCGGCATGCTCCAGCCGGGCGCGGACCCGGTCCGCAAGATCACCATCGTGCCGCGCGGCCGCGCCCTCGGGGTCACCCTGTCCACCCCGGAGACCGACCGGTACTCCTACACCGAGCCCTACCTGCGCGGCCGGATCATCGGCGCGCTCGGTGGGATGGCGGCCGAGCAGGTGGTCTACGGGGTCATCACCACCGGGGCGGAGAGCGACCTGGAGCAGGTCACCTCGATCGCCCGCGGCATGGCCGGCCGGTGGGGCATGAGCGAGCGGGTCGGCCGGCTCACCGCGGTGCCGTCCGACCCGCAGGGGGCGTACGGGCTCTCCGCCGCGCCGACCACGCTGGACGCGGTGGACGAGGAGGCCCGGCGGATCGTCGCGGAGTGCTACGAGGACGCGTTGCGGCTGCTGACCGAGCAGCGGGAGCGGCTGGACGCGCTGGCGGCCGCGCTGCTGGAGGCCGAGACGCTGGACGAGGAGGCGGCCTACCGGGCGGCGGGGGTGCCCCGGAAGACGCTCGACCAGGTCTGAGCCGACGGTCGGCCCCGGAAACGCCGGGCGGGTGCCGGGTCGGGTGCCGGGTCGGGTGCCCGCGTCGGCACCGGGTGCGGAGGGGCGTGCGTCAGTGCGACGCGCGCCCCTCCGTCGTTGCCGCGCTTCGGTCGGCGGGGCCACCGGGCCCTGTCGGGCGTCGCCGGCGCCGTTGCCGCACGGTCACGGTCGTGGTCGCCGTCAGCGGGGGCGTTCGGCGATCAGGTAGCGGAAGACGTTCGCCATCCGCACCGTCCCGTCCGGCCGCAGGTACGGCTGCAGCGCCTCCTCCAGCTCCTTCGCGACCAGCGGCGCCCCGGAGAACTCCGCCGCCGCCTCGTACAGCCCGGTGGAGAGCAACCCGCGCACGGCGCTGTCCAGGTCCGGGTAGGCGAACGGGCAGCCGACCCGGCCGCCGCCGACCGGGCGCAGGCCCGTTCCGGCCAGCAGGTCCTCCAGTGCCCCGGGCGGGCTCAGCTCGAACGGGTCGCGCGCCCCGCTGCGCCGGGCCATCCGCCGGGCGACGTCCAGGACGGCCGCGCTCTCGCAGCGTTCCCGCGGCCCCCAGGCGGCCAGCACCACGTGCCCGCCGGGCAGGACCAGCCGGGCCGCCGCCGCGACCGTCCGGCGGGGTTCGCCCGCCGGCGGCGGCTGCTCGAAAACGGTGACCAGCGAATAGGCCGAGCGGGCGACGTCCGGGGCCGGCCGGTGGCCCGCGCCGACCCGCAGGCCGCGTCCGCCGGCCAGCGCGCGCAGCTCGCCGTCCCGCTCCAGCCCGGCCACCTGGGCGCCCCGGCCGGCCGCCAGCAGCAGGGCCAGGCCGGAGCGGCAGCCCAGCCCGAGCACGCTGGTCGCCGGACCCACCTCCAGCCGGTCGTGGACGGCCTCGTAGAGCGGTACCAGCATCCGCTCCTGGATCTCCGCCCAGTCCCTGGCCCGGGCGTTGGCCTGCCCGGTGCCGGCGGGTCGTGCGGTCGTGCCGGTCAACCCAGCTGAAGCCATCGCGGCCTCCCATCCGGTCCCTCGACGTGCTGCTCCGAACCCCCCTCGACGTCCCGCCCCACTCCAGCGAACAGCGGCTCGGGCGCGGCGTCCAGAGGGGTGCGGGGTGGTGCGCGCGTGTCGGGGGCGTGCGCCCCGGTGCGGGAGACCGAGGGCGGGTTCCGGACGGCGGCCCGGAACGGATTCGAAGTCGGGGGCCCGCTCCCCGTACGATTCGCCCATGGCTAAGGCACCCGTTCTCACCCCCCAGGCGGAAGACTTCCCGCGCTGGTACCAGGACCTCATCAACAAGGCCGAGCTGGCCGACAACGGTCCGGTGCGCGGCACCATGGTCATCCGACCGTACGGCTACGGCCTGTGGGAGCGGATGCAGCAGGAGATGGACGCCCGGATCAAGAAGGCGGGTGCCCAGAACGCCTACTTCCCGATGTTCATCCCGCAGTCCTACCTGACCAAGGAGGCCGAGCACGTCGAGGGCTTCGCCCCCGAGCTCGCGGTGGTCACGCACGGCGGCGGCAAGCAGCTGGACGAGCCGGTCGTGGTCCGGCCGACCTCCGAGACCATCATCAACGAGTACTTCTCGAAGTGGGTGCAGAGCCACCGGGACCTCCCCCTGCTGATCAACCAGTGGGCCAACGTGGTCCGTTGGGAGCTGCGGCCGCGCGTCTTCCTGCGCACCACCGAGTTCCTCTGGCAGGAGGGCCACACCGCCCACGCCACCTACGAGGACGCGCGCGAGTACGCCTCGATGATCCACACCCAGGTCTACGGCGACTTCATGACCAACGTGCTCGGCATCGACGTCGTGCTCGGCCGCAAGACCGCCAAGGAGCGCTTCGCGGGCGCCATCAACACCCTCACGCTCGAAGGCATGATGGGCGACGGCAAGGCGCTGCAGATGGGTACCAGCCACGAGCTGGGCCAGAACTTCGCCAAGGCGTTCAACACCACGTACCAGCTGCAGGGCGCGGAGCGCGAGCACGTCTGGCAGACGTCCTGGGGCGTCTCGACCCGCATGGTCGGCGGTCTGATCATGTCCCACGGTGACGACAACGGTCTGCGCGTACCGCCGCGGCTCGCCGCCGTCCAGGCCGTCGTGCTCGCCATCAAGGGCGACGACGCGGTGATCGCCAAGGTCCGTGAGATCGGCGCCGCGCTGGAGGCCGCCGGCATCCGCGTGGTCGTCGACGACCGCACCGACACCCCGTTCGGCCGCCGCGCGGTCGACTGGGAGCTCAAGGGCGTTCCGGTGCGGATCGAGGTCGGCCCGCGCGACCTGGAGAACGGTACGGCCATGCTGGCCCGCCGGATCCCGGGCGGCAAGGAGCCGGTCTCGATCGACTCGCTGGCGGCCACCCTCCCCGCTGTCCTGGAGGAGGACCAGGCGCTGCTGCTGCGTCAGTCGCGCGAGCGCCGCGAGTCCCGCACGGTGGACGTGAAGAACCTGGACGAGGCCGTCGAGGCCGCCGCCACCGGCTGGGGCCGCATCTCCTGGGCCGAGCTGGGTCCGGAGGGCGAGGCCAAGCTGGCCGAGCAGGGCGTCTCGGTGCGCTGCATCGTGGCCGCCGACGGTTCGGTGCCGCAGACGGACGACCAGGACGGCAACATCGCGATCGTCGCGCGCGCCTACTGACCGTTCGGTGGTTTCCGGAGCGGCTTCCGCGGCGCTGTCCGCGGTGGCTTCCGGCGCGGCTTACGGGGTGTCTTCCCGTGCGCGAAGGATGCTGCCGTAAAACGATGGCAGACGACGCGTTCTGACGGTTCTCGACCCGGCCGACAGGAAATTCGAACGTCCGATGAGCGGTGTTGTTCCACGGACGTCTCACCTGTCGACATCCCTACTGGTCGGTCAACTGCCGGTATTAACGGAATAGCGGTACGGTGTACGGCCCGTGGCCCTGTCAACTCGACAGGACCGCGGGCCGTACGTCCTGGGGGCGACAGCCCGCCCCTGGACGGAATTGACGAGGCGCCCGTCGAGCCCGACGGGTCGGAACCTGTAGGGGGTTGGTCTTGCGTCAGATCCGGAACGCGCATTTCGCGCGAGGTCGCACATTCCTGAGAGTTTCCTGGGAAATCCCGGGGAACGGGAACACGCGGAACATCAGCTCCTACTCCATCGTTGGTCTAGCGTGAGCACGACACAGCCCCTCGTTCTCGCGGCCGAACTGGCCGCCGCCTGGAGTGACATCCAGGCCCATCACCAGGACCTCCCCGACCTCGCCTCGCCCGAGGCGCTGATCGGCGAGTCCTCCTCGGCCTGTGGCACCCGGCTCGGTTTCGAGCGGCTGCTCCACGAGGCTGCCCACGGTCTGGCCGCGGCCCGGGACATCCGGGACACCTCGCGCGCCGGCCGCTACCACAACCGGCGCTTCCTGCTCCTGGCCTCCGAGCTGGGCCTGGCGCACCCGGTCGAACCGCACGCCAGTAGCGGCTTCTCCCAGGTGACCATGCTCAAGGAGACCCGGGAGCGGTACGCCGAGACCATCGAACGCCTGGATCGCGCCCTCGGCGCGCACCAGGAGGCGGTGGCCGGCGAGGGTGCCTCGCGCGCCTTCCGCGGCCCGGCGGCCCGGCACGGCTCCTCCGGGGGCGGCGTCCGGGTGAAGGCGGTCTGCGGCTGCGGGCGCAACGTCCGGGTCGTTCCTTCGGTGCTCGCCCAGGCGTCCATCGTCTGCGGCGCGTGCCAGCAGCCGTTCAAGATCGCGTAGCTCGGGTCGCAGAGCTCGGATCGCAAAGCCCAGGTCGCAAAAGCCCGGGCCGTGCGGCTCGGGTCGCGTGATCCGGATCAAGTGATCCGGGAAGTTCCGGTGCTCGGGGAGACCCGGGGGCCGGGGAACCGGGAGAGTCGGCCGGCGACTGTGCGGGCAGTGGTCCGGCCGTGATGACGGAAGGTGGCCGTCGGGGATCCGCAGGGGGTCTGCGGATGTCTACGGACGATCGGCCGAGGATCGGCGGGTGGTCCGGAGACGGTGCGCCGTGATCCGCCAGGGAGGTGCGCCGCGAAGGCGCACGTGTTGGGCTGACCGGGAGCGGGGGCTCCCGGTCGACCTGTTTTCGGGGGTTGGGCGCCCTTGTGGCAGAATGGACCGCTGAGTACCCGGCAGCCGGGCAGGACCCCTCTCTCCTACGGCTGGCGTGTCCCTTGGACGGCCCACCACGCAACCCCACGCGAGGGCAGGGCCGCTCACCCACGTCAACACCTGGAGAATCCACTCCCGTGGCAGTCAAGATCAAGCTGAAGCGTCTCGGCAAGATTCGCTCCCCGCACTACCGCATCATCGTCGCCGACGCCCGCACCAAGCGTGACGGCCGTGCGATCGAGGAGATCGGCCTCTACCAGCCGACCTACAACCCCTCGAAGATCGAGGTCGACAGCGACCGCGCCCAGTACTGGCTGTCCGTCGGCGCCCAGCCGACCGAGCCCGTGCTCGCGATCCTGAAGCTGACCGGCGACTGGCAGAAGTTCAAGGGCCTCCCGGCCCCGGCGCCGCTCCTGGTCGCCGAGCCCAAGGTCGAGGACTTCTCGCACCTGTTCGCGAAGGCCGTCGCCGGCTTCGAGGACGCCACCACCGGTGTCGCCATCACCCCGAAGGCCAAGAAGTCGGACAAGGCCGAGGCCGACGCCGACGCCGAGGTCTGAGCGTGATCGAGGACGCCCTCGACCACTTGGTGAAGGGCATCGTCGAGCACCCCGACGAAGTGCAGGTGCGCTCGCGCAACCTGCGTCGGGGCAACACCATCGAGGTGCGGGTGCACCCCGATGACCTCGGCAAGGTGATCGGCCGGGGCGGTCGTACGGCTCGTGCTCTGCGCACGGTCGTCGGCGCCCTCGGCGGTCGCAACGTCCGGGTCGACCTGGTCGACGTGGACAACATTCGCTGATCCGGCTGCTCGTTCAGCCGTCAGGGTTTCGAGGCCGGCCGGGACGCATGTCGTCCCGGCCGGCCTTCGCCGTTCCGGCGGCAGTTCCGCAACTCCGCAACTCCGCAGCACTCATCCAGGAGATCGATCACCGTGCAGCTCGTCGTCGGCAAGATCGGCCGCGCCCACGGCATCAAGGGGGACGTCAGCGTCGAGGTCCGCACCGACGAACCCGAGCTCCGGCTCGGGCCCGGTGCCGTCCTGTTCACCGACCCCGCCTCGGCGGGCCCGCTGACCGTCGAGTCCGGCAAGGTCCACAGCGGGCGGCTGCTGCTGCGGTTCGCCGGCGTCAAGGACCGCAACGCCGCCGAGGAACTGCGGGGCACACTGCTGATCGCCGAGGTGGACCCGGAGGAGCGTCCGGACGACCCGGAGGAGTACTACGACCACCAGCTGATCGGCCTGGACGTGGTCCTGCTCGACGGCACCCCGGTCGGTGAGCTCACCGAGGTGATCCATCTGCCGTACCAGGACCTGCTCACGGTGCGGAAGGCGGACGGGACGGACGTCCTGGTGCCCTTCGTCACCCGGATCGTGCCGACCATCGACCTGGAGAACCAGCGCGCGGTGATCGACCCGCCGGTCGGGCTGATCGACCTGGCGCAGGCCGAGGTCGCGGCCGGGGCCGACGGTGGCGACGTGGCCGGGAGCGATGGCGCTGACGGTGCCGGCGACGGCGACGGTGCTGACGCGGGTGGCGCGGAGGAGTCGCGGTGAGCGCGGAGGAAGCCGCGGCGGCCGTGACGGCGTCCGCGGCGGAGCCCGCCGGGTCGTCCGGGGAGGCGTCGGCGCAGGCGTCCGCCGGGTCGTCCGGGGAGGCGTCCGTGCGGCACGGGATGCGGATCGACGTCGTGTCGATCTTCCCCGAGTACCTGGAGCCACTGAACATCTCGCTGGTCGGCAAGGCCCGCGCCCGTGGTCAGCTCGACGTGCACGTCCACGATCTGCGGGGCTGGACGCACGACGTCCACCGGACCGTCGACGACAGCCCGTACGGCGGCGGCCCCGGCATGGTGATGAAGCCCGAGCCGTGGGGCGAGGCCCTGGACGCCGTGCTCGGCCAGGGTCCGGAGGGCGAGGTGCCGACTCTGGTCGTGCCCACCCCCAGCGGTCGGCCGTTCACCCAGGAGCTCGCGCAGGAGCTGGCCGGGCGGCCCTGGCTGGCGTTCACCCCGGCCCGGTACGAGGGCATCGACCGGCGGGTCATCGAGGAGGCGGCCACCCGGATGCCGGTGGTCGAGGCGTCGATCGGTGACTACGTACTGGCCGGCGGCGAGGTCGCGGTGCTGGTCATGGTCGAGGCGATCGCCCGGCTGCTGCCGGGCGTGCTCGGCAATGCCGAGTCCCACCGGGACGACTCCTTCGCCCCCGGGGCGATGGCCGACCTGCTGGAGGGGCCCGTCTACACCAAGCCCGCCGAGTGGCGCGGCCGCACGGTGCCGGACATCCTGCTGAGCGGCAACCACGGCAGGATCGCCCGCTGGCGCCGCGAGCAGGCGTTCGCCCGCACGCTGGCGAACCGCTCGGACCTGGTGGCGCGGTGGCGGCACGCGGACTTCGACAAGAAGGACCGCGAGGCGCTCAGCGTGCTCGGCCTGGCCTGGGACGAGCGGCTCGGCCGATTTCGGTCCGTGGCCGATGGTGTGGAAGAATAGGCCGCTGCTGTCTGTCGCTGGGCTCCTCCCGTAGGAGTCACGTGGTCCGGCGCCCCCGCCACGGGGGGCTCGTCGGCAACCGGTGCGGCCCGCAGCGAACCCCATTTGTGACGACTTCCGTGGGCGGCCCGTGGCGCCTGCGATGGAGAGCAACATGAGCAACAAGCTCGCTGCTGTCGACGCGGCCTCGCTGCGTAGCGACATTCCGGCCTTCCGCGCCGGTGACACCCTGAAGGTCCACGTCCGGGTCATCGAGGGCAACCGCTCCCGTGTCCAGGTCTTCCAGGGCGTCGTCATCCGCCGCCACGGCGCCGGCATCGGTGAGACCTTCACCGTTCGCAAGGTCAGCTTCAACGTCGGCGTCGAGCGCACCTTCCCGGTGCACACCCCGATCGTCGAGAAGATCGAGGTCGTGACCCGCGGTGCGGTTCGCCGCGCCAAGCTGTACTACCTGCGTGACCTCCGCGGCAAGGCCGCGAAGATCAAGGAGAAGCGCGACCGCTGATCCACCGGCCCCGGCACTGCCGGGGATCGGATCGCTCTGGGGGGCCGGGCTGCCGCACGGTAGGCTCAGCCCCCGATGAGCACGCACGAACCACCCGCGGACCGCGACGGCTGTCCCGCACCCACCGGTGCGGACTCGCCGACGCGGTCCGCGGTCGTTTCCGCGTCCAGGGCGGGGGAGACGGCCGACCGGGGCGCGCGGGGCGGCTCGGACACCGCGGGGCCGTCGGAACTCTCGGGTGGCGTCGACGGTGTTGACGGCTTCGCCGGTGGGGACGGCGTTGACGGTGCGAACGGTGCGAACGATGGGGGCGGTGCGGACGGCCCCGGGGCTTCGGAGGTCGCCCCGGGAGTGGGAGAGCGCGGGCGCTCGCGTTCGCGCGAACTGTTGCTGCTCACCGGTACCTGTCTGTTCGTGCTGCTGCTGGTGAACGCTTTCGTGGCGCGCCCGTTCTCGGTGCCCTCCGGGTCGATGGAGAACACCCTGCGCCCGGGTGACCGTCTGATCGTGAACAAGCTGTCCTACGCCTTCGGCGGCCACCCGCGCCGCGGCGACGTGATCGTTTTCGACGGCACCGGCTCCTTCGTGCGCAAGCCCCTCGAACCCCCCGGGATCCTGACCTCGCTGCGCTCCTTCGGCCGGGAGGTCGGACTGGTCCCGGCCGGTGACTCCGTCTACGTGAAGCGGGTCGTCGGCATCGGTGGCGATCGCGTCACCAGCGTCGGACCGGGGCACCCGATCACCGTCAACGGAGTGCCGGTCGACGAGTCCGGCCACCTCTTCCCGGGGGACGAGGCGTCCGGCGTGGCCTTCGACGTGGTGGTGCCGCCCGGCAAGCTCTGGGTGATGGGCGACCACCGCGGCGACTCCCGCGATTCCCGCGACCACCTCGGCGAACCGGGGGGCGGCTTCGTTCCGGAGTCCAAGGTGATCGGGCGGGCCGCCTGGGTGGTCTACCCGGTCGGACACTGGAGCGACCTGGACCGGCCGGACGCGTACGCCGCTGCGGAAAGGACGGGCGGCCATGGGGAGCAGGGGTAGGGGGCGGCTCGCCGACCGTCCGGACGCCGGCCCCGAGCCCTCGCTCGGCTCCGAGCCCTCGGCCGGGGCCTGGGCCGAGAAGGGGGCCGAGAACGGGACCGGCGCCGCGGCCGGGGGCGGGGCGGGGGAAGCCGTCGGACCGGTGGATCCGGCCGGGAGGGCCGACGGCCCGGTGGTGCGGGGCCGCGCCGAGCGCCGCCGCACCGCCCGCAGGGCGGCCCGGCGCCGCAGGCGCTCCCATCTGCGGGAGATTCCGCTGGTCGTCGTGGTCGCGTTGATCGTCGCGCTGGTGCTGAAGACCTTTCTGGTGCAGGTCTTCGTGATCCCCTCGGGATCGATGGAGCAGACGATCCTGATCGGGGACCGGGTACTGGTCGACAAGCTCACTCCCTGGTTCGGCGCCGAGCCGGAGCGCGGCGAGGTCGTGGTGTTCAAGGACCCGGGCGGCTGGCTGGAGAACCAGCACGGGGCGTCCACGGACGGTGTGCTCCTGCGGGGGGCCAAGCAGGTGCTGACCTTCGTCGGACTGCTGCCCTCCGACAGCGAGCAGGACCTCATCAAGCGGGTGATCGGGGTCGCTGGCGACACGGTCGAGTGCTGCGACGAGCAGGGCCGGATCCTTCTCAACGGCAAGCCCCTGGACGAGCCCTACCTCGCGGTGGGCAATCCGCCGTCGCGACAGCCGTTCAAGGTGAAGGTGCCGCCGGGGCGGCTCTGGGTGATGGGCGACCACCGGGACGTCTCGGCCGACTCCCGTTTCCATATGGGGAATCCGGGTCAGGGCACGATTCCGGTGAGCGGGGTGCTGGGGCGGGCGTTCATGATCGCTTGGCCGGTCGGCCGGGTTCATCAACTTGATGTGCCGGTTTCACTCTCCTCGGTGGCGCGCGGCCCGACGGGCCCCGGAACTGCGCCGAACCCGGTGGGTGTTGACCCGATCCCTGAGGAACCTCCGCTCGTTATGGGTGTGTTGGGCATCCTTCCGCTCGTCGGCCGCCGGGTGGGACGACCCGGCTCGTAGGCCCGACCGGGCCGGTGGACGGTCGGGACGCGCGCGTGGGACCGCGAGCCGGATGTCCGGGAGTGATAGAGAAGTGCTGGGTGCGGCCGTTTCGACGAGCCGCGCCCGAGGGCTGTACCGGTGTCGGACCCCCGCAGGGGCATTCCCGCCGAGCGCGGCCCTCGATGGAACGTGGTGCCCGCTGTGCGGCACTGTGAGCGCGGACGCGCAGGCGTCCGCACAGCAGGGAGGAGACGTTGTGGGGGATTTGGTGATCGGCGCCCGCTCGGGCGCCGGAGAGCCCGAGGGCTCCGGCGGCCGGGTGGACCGGTCCGCGGAGGCCGCGGCGCCTTCGGCCTCGGCCGAGGAAGCGGCGGACCGGTCCGCGGACGAACACGGTGACGGCACCGACGACGCCTCGAAGCCCACGTCGGACAGCGCGGAGCCGGCGGGCAGCACCGAGGAGCGTCCGGAGCGGAACGAGCGCAAGCCGCGGTCGTTCTGGAAGGAACTGCCGATCCTCATCGGCATCGCCCTTGTGCTGGCTCTCGTGATCAAGACGTTCTTCGTCCAGGCGTTCTCCATTCCGTCGGAGTCGATGCAGAACACGCTTCAGGTCGGTGACCGGGTCCTGGTGGACAAGCTCACCCCGTGGTTCGGCGCCGAGCCGGAGCGCGGCGAGGTCGTCGTGTTCCACGACCCGGGCGGCTGGCTGGCGGACGAGCCCACCAACGAGAGCAGCAACTCCTTCGTGCGTGGCGTCCAGAACGTGCTGAGCTTCGTCGGCCTGATGCCGTCCGACAACGAGAAGGACCTCATCAAGCGCGTCATCGCGGTCGGCGGGGACACCGTGGAGTGCGAGGGCGAGGGCCCGGTGAAGGTCAACGGGATCGCGCTCAACGAGCCCTACGTCTATGCCGGCAACACCCCCTGCGGGACCAAGCCCTTCGGTCCGGTGAAGGTGCCGGACGGTCGGATCTGGGTGATGGGCGACCACCGCGCGGACTCGCTCGACTCCCGCTTCCACATGGACCAGCCGGGCGGAGGCACCGTCCCGGTGGACGACGTCATCGGGCGTGCCTTCGTGGTGGCGTGGCCGATCAACCGCTGGTCGACGCTGCCGGTGCCGGACACCTTCGACCAGAAGGGGCTCGCGGCGGCGGCCCTGCCCGCCGTTCCGGCCGCGGCCGGTGCGGTGGGCGCCGTCGCCCTGCTCCCGCTGGTCCGCCGGCGGTGGAACGGGACGGACCGCGACGACCGGTCCTGACGACGACCGGGGGCGCCCGGGTCTTGCGCGGGCCGTGGTACCGACGAGTAATCTGCTCGGACGTGCCACGGCCCGCCGGGCTTTCGGCCCATGGCCCAGGCGTGTCGCTTTGGGCGTTTCCGGATCGGTCAGGGGTTGGACGGTGTCGATGAGCAGTGTCGTGGAACGGGCGGCCGACGATCCGCAGGCCGCCGCCCGCCGTCGGCGCGGGCCTGCGGCCGTGGTCCAGGGTGTGCTGCTCGGCCTCGGGCTGGTCCTGCTGATCGGCGGCTTCGCGGTGATCGCCGTGAGCTACCGGCCCTACAGCATTCCGACCGCCTCGATGGCGCCCACTCTCCAGGCCCAGGACACGGTCCTGGCCAGGAAGTCCGACGGATCGGACATCGGGCGGGGCGACGTGGTGGTCTTCCGCGACCAGGCATGGGGCGGCGAGCTCATGGTCAAGCGTGTGGTCGCGGTCGGAGGGGACACCGTCGCGGTCGGCGAGGGGGACCGGCGGCTGACGGTGAACGGCAAGCCGGTGGACGAGCCCTACCTCGCCGGGGAGGGTGCGCAGGGGGCCACTTTCAGCGTGGAGGTGCCGGCCGGTCGTCTCTTCCTGCTCGGCGACAACCGGCTCGGCTCGCTCGACTCCCGGGTCCACCTGGAGACGGACGGCGGGACCGTCCCGGCCACCGAGGTGCAGGCCAGGGTGGAGGCGACCGTGCTGCCGCTCGGCCGGGCGTCGCTGCTGGGCGCCACCTCGGCCTTCGAGGCGGTCACCGGGCACCGGCCGGCGGGCCCGGGACCGCTGGAGCCCGCGTTCTGGGCGAGCGTCGCAGGCGCGGCGACGATCGTCGGGACCTCGGCGGTGGGTGGTGCGGCGGGCCTGGCGCGCCGCCGTGGACGCGCAGCCTGACCCCGGCCGGTGCCGCCCGCGCCGGGACCGCTCTGCCGAACCTCGCCCCGGACGACCACGCCGGGTGGCAGGATCGGGGAAACGCCCGGGGCGGACGGAAGGAGCGTGGAGGCTCGTCATGGCGGCACAGCGGCGCAGGGCCTCGCGGATCCTGCTGCTCGACGGGCGGGACCGACTCCTGCTCTTCCACGGCTCGGATCCGGCGGCGCCCGGCGTCACCTGGTGGTTCACCCCCGGCGGAGGGCTGGAGCCGGGGGAGAGCGCCCGGGACGCCGCCGAGCGGGAGCTCGTCGAGGAGACCGGGTTGCGGGGCGTGGAGCTGGGACCGGTAGTTGCGTACGGCAATGCTTCGTTCTCCTATCAAGGACGGCGCTTCGAGCAGGAACAGTGGTTCCACCTCGCCCGGACGACGCGGACGGTGCTGGACCACTCGGGCATGGGCGAGGACGAACACGCCCAGTTGCTGGCGGCGCGCTGGTGGACGGTCGAGGAATTGCGGTCCACCTCCGAGACGGTCTATCCGGTCGGACTGGTGGACTTTCTGGAGCGGCTGTTGACCGAGGGGCCGCCGGTCGACCCGGTCCGGCTCTGAGGGTGAGTGCGGTGGTCCACAATGGGTGGACGTGACAAGTTGAGGGGACGCCTGGATGAGTGCCGAAGATCTCGAAAAGTACGAGACCGAGATGGAGCTCAAGCTCTACCGGGAGTACCGGGACGTCGTCGGCCTGTTCAAGTACGTGATCGAGACCGAGCGACGGTTCTACCTCACCAATGACTACGAGCTGCAGGTGCACTCGGTGCAGGGCGAGGTCTTCTTCGAGGTGTCGATGGCGGATGCGTGGGTCTGGGACATGTACCGGCCGGCCCGGTTCGTCCGCAAGGTCCGGGTGCTGACCTTCAAGGACGTGAACATCGAGGAGCTCGCGAAGAGCGATCTGGAGCTGCCCTCGGACGAGCCCGGCTTCGGGAACTGACGTTGGACCGCCCGGTCCCCGGATGTCCAGGGGAATTTCGGATATTCCGGAATTCTCACCCCGGCGGGTGACATGAGTTATCCACAGGCCCGGGTTTTCCACAGGAAATAACAACTCTCCGGTCCGCTTCCGGATCGCACGGCAGCCTCCTCGTCGGAGGTGGTCACCGTGCAGGAGATCGAGCGCGCCACGCGCCAGCAGACCGCGAAGGCCCGGCGGGACGGGCAGCCACGCCGACGGGCGGCACGCGCCCCGGCGGGAGGCCCGCCCCCGTCGGCCGAACCGGGCTCCGCCACGCCCCCGTCGAACACGTTCCGCCCGTGTCGGCCCCGCCCGCGCCGGGCGGGGCCGGACCGGGACGGCTGAGCAACACCGGTCTCGGCCGCTACGGCGAACGGGTGGCCGCCCGCCGGCTCGCCGAGGAGGGCCTGCGCATCCTCGACCGCAACTGGCGGTGCGTGGAGGGCGAGCTGGACATCGTCGCCCTCGACGGTGACACGGTGGCGGTCTGCGAGGTCAAGACCCGCTCCGAGCGGAGCTTCCAGCAGCCCAGTGAGGCCATCGACCCGATCAAGGCGGACCGGCTGCGCCGCCTGGCCGAGCGGTGGATGTCCGAGCGCTGGCCCGGCCACTTCGCCCGGCTGGCCGGCCCCGAGTACCGACCCGGCTCCACTGACCCGCCCTGGGCGCCGGTCCCGCCTGGCGGCGTCCGGATCGACCTCGTCGCCGTCATCAACCGGGTCCGCGGCGCGGCGACGGTCGACCACCTGCGGGGGGTGGTCTAGATGGCCTTCGCCCGGACGTGTTCCGTGGCCCTGGTCGGTGTCGACGGGGTCATCGTCGAGGTCCAGGCCGATCTGGAGCCCGGGGTGGCGGCGTTCACCCTGGTCGGCCTGCCCGACAAGGCGCTCTCCGAAGCCCGCGACCGGGTCCGAGCGGCGGTCGTGAACAGCGGTGAGGCGTGGCCGCAGCGCAAACTGACGGTGGGGCTGAGCCCGGCGTCCGTGCCCAAGAGTGGCAGCGGCTTCGACCTCGCGGTGGCCTGCGCCGTCCTGGCCGCGGCCGAGCGGCTCGACCCGTCCGCGATCGCCGACCTGCTGCTCATCGGGGAGCTGGGACTGGACGGGCGGGTGCGCCCGGTCCGCGGGGTGCTCCCCTCGGTGCTGGCGGCCGCCGACGCCGGTTACGAACGGGTGGTGGTGGCCGATCAGACGGCCGCCGAGGCCGCGCTGGTCCCCGGAGTGAGCGTCATCGGCGTGAGAAGCCTGCGCCAGCTGATCGCCGTGCTCACCGGCGCCCCCGAGCCGGAGGAGCCCGCCGACCGGCTCGCCGGGCGCCCCGACCCGCTGATGGCGGGCCTCATGCTCCCCACCGCCGGGGTGCGCGGCCTGCCCGACGCGGCGGCAGCCCGGATGGACCTGGCCGACGTGGCCGGACAGTACGAGGCCCGCCGGGCCCTGGAGATCGCCGCCGCCGGCGGACACCACCTCTACCTCAAGGGGCCGCCGGGCGCGGGCAAGACGATGCTGGCGGAGCGGTTGCCGTCGCTGCTTCCGAGGCTGACCCAGCAGGAAGCACTGGAGGTTACGGCGGTCCACTCCGTGGCGGGGCTGCTCCCGGCCGGTCGGCCACTGATCGACCACGCGCCCTACTGCTCCCCGCACCACTCGACCACCATGCCCGCCATCGTCGGCGGCGGCAGCGGTCTGCCGAGACCGGGTGCGGTCTCGCTGGCCCACCGCGGGGTCCTGTTCCTCGACGAGGCGCCCGAGTTCCCGGTCCGGGTCCTGGACGCGCTGCGCCAACCGCTCGAAGCCGGCGAGGTGGTCATCGCGCGGTCCGCCGGATCGCTCCGGCTGCCCGCCCGCTTCCTGCTCTGTCTGGCGGCCAACCCCTGCCCGTGCGGGCGTCACTCACGGCGGGGCGAGGGATGCGAGTGCACGCCCGCCATGGTCAGCCGGTACCAGGGCAGGCTGTCCGGTCCGCTGCTCGACCGGGTCGACCTCCAGGTCCAGGTCGCCCCCGTGACCAGGGCCGAGCTGATGCAGCGCGACACCTCGGCCGAGACCACCGAGATCGTCGCGGCCCGGGTACTGGCGGCCCGGGAACGCGCGGCGGCCCGGCTCGCGGGCACACCGTGGCGGACCAACGCCGAGGTCCCCGGACACGAGCTGCGCACCCGTTGGCAGCTGGCGTCGGGCGCGCTGAACGACGCCGCGCGCCAACTGGAGCGGGGCCTGCTGACCGCCCGGGGCCTGGACCGGGTGTTGCGGGTCGCCTGGACCGTCGCCGACCTCGCCGGCCGGGACCGTCCCGAACAGCGCGACATCCGGACGGCCCTCGTGCTGCGTACCGGTGCGGACCAGGGGCTCCCGCTGACGGAGCAGTTCTTCCGCCGCCCGGACCGCGCCCCGGACCGCAGCTCGGACCGCGCCCCGGACCGCGCCGCCGATCGCACCGGGGACGGGTCGGGCGAGCGGTCCGGGGAACTGCCGGACCCCGGGGCCGGACGTCGTCCCGTGCGCAGCCGGTCCGCCCGTCGCCCGACCGATCCCACCCCCACCGAGACGCCCGAGGAGACCGGCACATGAGCCCCACCGCGGACGACCTTTCCCCGCACCGGCCCACCGATCCGGGGACGTCCCCGGAGCCCGGGGCGCGGGCCCGACCCCGTGCCGCCGAACAGTCCGGTCCGGCGGCACCCAGGGCCCCCGGACCGGAGGCCCGGCCCGTGCCAGAGCCGGAGCGCCTCGCCAGGGCCGCGCTCAGCCGACTCGGCGAACCCGGGGACGCCGCGCTCGGCCGCTTGCTCGCCCGCCTCGACGCGCTGGACGTCGTACGGGCGATCCGGGGCGACACCTCGGCCGAGCAACTGGGCGTGAGCACCGCGAGGCTGGCGGCCTACCGGGCCCGGACGGCCGGCCTCGACCCGGCCGCCGATCTGGAGCGGGTACGGGCGGCCGGCGGGCGCTTCATCATTCCGGGCGACACCGAGTGGCCGAGCCAGCTGGACGATCTCGGGGAGGGCCGGCCCACCGGACTCTGGGTGGTCGGAACGGGTTCGCTGCGCCTGCTCGCCCTGCGCTCGGTCGCGGTGGTCGGGGCCCGGGCCTGTACGGCGTACGGCGCGCACGTCGCCGGGGACCTCGCCGCCCAGCTCGCCGAGCGCGGCTGGGTGGTCGTGTCCGGCGGCGCCTACGGGATCGACGCCGCCGCCCACCGGGGCGCGCTGGCGGTCGGGGGCCCGACGGTCGGTGTCCTCGCCTGCGGGGTGGACGTGGCCTATCCGCGGGGCAACACCACGTTGATCCGCCGGATCGCCGAACGGGGGCTGCTGGTGAGCGAGCTTCCGCCGGGGGAGCACCCGACCAGGTTCCGGTTCGTGCTGCGCAACCGGGTGATCGCGGCGCTGACCCGCGGCACCGTGGTGGTCGAGGCGGCGCTGCGCAGCGGGGCGCTGAGCACCGCCAGACGCGCCCGGGACCTCAACCGGCACACCATGGGCGTGCCCGGGCCGGTGACCTCGGAACTCTCCGCCGGGGTGCACGCGCTGATCCGCGGCGGCGCCACCGTGGTGACCGACGCGGCCGAGGTCGTCGAGCTGATCGGGGCGATCGGCGATGACCTCGCGCCGCAGCGCAGCGGGCCGGTGCTGCCCCGCGACCTCCTGGACCCGGAGGCCGCACAGGTCCTGGAAGCCGTGCCGGCCACCGCGGAGGGCGCGCCGGTGGAGCGGCTGGCCCGGCAGTCGGGGCTTCCGCCGGACGAGGTGCTCCAGCGGCTCTACGAGTTGGGCTCGCTCGGTCATGTCGAGCGCCACGGCGCGCACTGGCGCCTGGTGCGGAGGAGGTGACAGCCCGTCCGGGGAAGGGCGCTGGAGCACCGAGGGGGAGTGAGGGGGAGGCACGGGGGCGGAGCGTCAGGAGGACGCGCGCCGGAGGAGCGACCGGGAGGAGGACGGAGAAGGGCGCGGGGTTGACGGGGCGGAGCGGCCGGGCGGGTTCGGCATCCGGTTCGTCCACCTCCGGTGCCCGGCCGGGGCGACACGAACGCCACCGGATCGGGGGACGACCGAGTGGCGGTAGCACTCCGCAGCGAGTCGGTCACGCTACGCTCGCCATGTCTTCCCTATCAGCACATGACTCGGCAGAACGGCGCAGACCAACGTATGCCCACACACATTCCCGGACACCGAGTGACCGGTGGCGCCCGGTCCTCGGGAGGGCCGCGCACCGAGCGGCGGACCGCGACCGAGTACCCGTCCAAGTCCACGGGTGCGATGGGGGCCCTGGCGCGGCAGGGCGGACGTCCGGCGCTCACCGGGGCGCACGACGACCGCCAGGACGCACCCGGCGCTCCCGCCGACACGGCCGCCCCCGTGTCCGTCGAGGCGCCGGCTCCCCGCCGGGAGGCGGGCGGCCGGGAGCGCACGGCGCTCGAAGAGCTCTGGCGCGCCTACAAGGAGACGGCCGATCAGCGGCTGCGGGAGCAGTTGATCCTGCACTACTCGCCGCTCGTCAAGTACGTGGCGGGCCGGGTCGGGGTCGGCCTGCCGTCCAACGTCGAGCAGGCCGACTTCGTCTCCTCCGGTGTCTTCGGGCTGATCGACGCGATCGAGAAGTTCGACATCGAGCGCGCCATCAAGTTCGAGACCTACGCCATCAGCCGGATCCGCGGCGCGATCATCGACGAGCTGCGCGCGCTGGACTGGATCCCGCGCTCGGTGCGGCAGAAGGCGAAGGCGGTCGAGCGAACGTACGCGACCCTGGAGGCCCGCCTGCGGCGGACGCCGACCGAGCCGGAGGTCGCGGCCGAGATGGGCATCGCGATCGAGGACCTGCACGCCATCTTCAGCCAGCTCTCGCTCGCCAACGTGGTGGCGCTCGACGAGCTGCTCCACCCCGTCGGTGACGGTGGCGACCGGCTGAGCCTGATGGAGACGCTGGAGGACCACGGGGCGGACGACCCGGTCGAGGTGGCCGAGGACCGGGAGCTGCGCCGGCTGCTGGCGCAGGCGGTCAACACCCTGCCCGAACGGGAGAAGACCGTGGTGACGCTCTACTACTACGAGGGGCTGACGCTCGCCGAGATCGGACAGGTCCTCGGGGTGACCGAGAGCAGGGTCAGCCAGATCCACACCAAGTCGGTGCTCCAGCTGCGCGCCAAACTGTCAGACATCCGGTAGCGGACCTCACCGTTCGCTCCGGCCCAAGCCCCCCTGGTCCAAGTCCCCGGCCGAAGCCCCTGGCCGACCTCCCTGGCCGAAAAGCCCCCACCGGAAGGCCCCCGTCCGAACGCCCCCGGTCGGGCGTCCACGCGGACCGGCCGGTGCGCCGCGTACGCCGGGGCCGCACTCCGCGCCCCGGAACGCATCCCTCCGTATCCATCGCGGTACGCGGCACCGTACCGGCGGGATGTAGGGCTCCGTACAGTGGAGGGCGTGCCGAAGATCCGAGCAGCCAGTGTGGCCGAGCATCGCCTGATGCAGCGGGCAGCCCTCCTCGATGCTGCCCGCAGTCTCCTCACCGAGGGAGGCATGGACGCCTTGACCTTCCCAGCGCTCGCGCTGCGCACCGGTCTCGCGCGCTCCTCGGTGTACGAGTACTTCCGATCCCGCGGGGCGGTGGTGGAGGCGCTCTGCGAGGTGGACTTCCCGCTGTGGGCCGCCGAGATCGAGGCCGCCATGGCGAGCCGGGACACCGCCGCCGAGCGGATCGAGGCGTATGTCCGGAGCCAGCTGGTGCTGGCCGCCGACCCGCGCCACCGGGCGGTCGCGGCGATCTCCGCACTGGAGCTGGACGACGAGGCCCGTGACCGCATCCGGGCCGCGCACGGGACGCTGGTCGGGTTGGTGGTCCAGGCGCTGGAGGACCTCGGGCACGAGCAGCCCCGGCTGGCCGCCGCGCTGCTCCAGGGCATCGTCGAAGCGGCGGTGCGGCAGGCGGAGCACCGGGCCGCGGGCGGCCGGGCGGAGAGTCCCGAGGTGATCGCGGACGCCGCGGTCGCCCTCGCCCTGCACGGCCTCGGCCCGAGCTGAGCCGCCGTGCTCCGAGGACGGCGCGCGGCCCGGCCGGGGGGACCGGCGCGGCGGTGACCTGGTCCCTCCGTCGGTCGAGCGGGAGCAGCCGGGCCCGTCCGCTCCCGAGCAGGGCCGGCGGGTCGAGGTAGCGCTTCCCGCGCAGCAGGCCCCAGTGCAGGCAGGGGGTGTCGGCGCAGTGGCCGCCCCCGCGAGCGAGCCGTCCGACCACCTGTCCGGCCGCCACGGCGGTGCCGACCGGGAGGGTCCCCTCCACCGGTAGGTAGGTGCTCCGAGGCGGGGGGACCGACGAAGCCGCGGCCGCCGAGGCTCCCGTCATCGCGTGGGTGACCGTGACGACCGGTCGCCCGGCCACCGGTCCGGCGAACGTCACCACTCCCGCCGCCGCCGCGCGGACCTCCGCACCGGTGGTGGCGGCCAGGTCGATACCCCGGTGGCCCGCGTCCCACGGTCGCGAGGGCGGCTCGAAGCGGCCGATCACGACACCCGGTCCCCCGTCCGGACCGTCCACCGGCCACCACTGCCCGCCCTCGCGCACCCCGCCCTCGCCCGCCCCGCCCTCGCGCACCCCGCCCGCCCCATGAACGCCGGCCCCGGGACCGGCCTCCCCCGTGCCGCCGACCGCGGCTCTCGCCGCCCCGACTGCCCGTTCCGCCCCGACCGCCCGTTCCGCTCCGACCGCCCCGGCGGCGTGCCCGAGTGTCCCGGGCCAGCCACCGGTCAGCAGGAGGACGAGCGCCACCGACAGGAGCGGTGACAACACCCGCCGCCCCACTCCCACTCCCACGCCAACACCCGCACCCGCACCCGCCCTCACCGTCGTACTCGCGCCCGCGCCACCCACAGCCATGCCGCCGAGACTCCCCGAAGCGGCCCGGCCCGGCCACCCCGGCCCTGATCCCTGTGGACAACCGGGCCCTGTGGACAATGGCCGTCCCTCCAACGAGTGGGCCCCGGCAGGTTCACGGGACCCCAACGCGGCGCCCCGGCGCCCCGGACCTGGCCGGTCCCCGCCCGCCCGCCTTCCGCGGAGTCGCTCGGCGCTCGGCGCTTCCCGTACACTTCACACGCGACCCGGTCCGCCGGGTCGACTTCGCACGCCCCGCCACCGGTGGTCGTACAGCGGCTCAGCCGCCGCCCCCGCCAGGTGCGAGTGCCGCTCGGTCCGCCGAGCCCGACCGGTCCCAGGACCGCCGGGGGAAGCGGCTCGGCACGTTCGGGGCGTCAGGCGTGGCTGTCACCTGGCCGCCACGGACAAAACCGAGCCTGACCCGGCAGTTCGCACCAGCCGAGCGGGAAGCGCCACCGCGCCTCCTGCGACGCCGCTGCGTCGGCGCCGGGCGTAACACCTGAGGAGCACGGCTATGGCCGTCGTCACGATGCGGGAGCTGCTTGAGAGCGGCGTCCACTTCGGTCACCAGACCCGCCGCTGGAACCCGAAGATGAAGCGCTTCATCATCACCGAGCGCAACGGCATCTACATCATCGACCTCCTGCAGTCGCTGAACTACATCGACCGCGCCTTCGAGTTCATCCGGGAGACCGTTGCCCACGGCGGCAGCGTCCTCTTCGTCGGCACGAAGAAGCAGGCCCAGGAGGCCATCGCCGAGCAGGCCACCCGCGTGGGCATGCCCTACGTGAACCAGCGCTGGCTCGGCGGCATGCTGACCAACTTCTCGACCGTCTACAAGCGCCTGCAGCGTCTCAAGGAGCTGGGCGAGCTGGACTTCGCGGATGTGGCCGGTTCCGGTCTCACCAAGAAGGAGCTCCTGGTCCTCCAGCGCGAGCACGACAAGCTGGAGAAGACCCTCGGCGGTATCCGTGACATGCAGCGCGTTCCCAGCGCTGTCTGGATCGTGGACACCAAGAAGGAGCACATCGCGGTCGGCGAGGCCCGGAAGCTCAACATCCCGGTCGTCGCCATCCTCGACACCAACTGTGACCCCGACGAGGTCGACTACAAGATCCCGGGCAACGACGACGCGATCCGCTCCGTCACCCTGCTGACCCGCGTGATCGCCGACGCCGTCGCCGAGGGCCTCAAGTCCCGCGCGGGTGTCGCCAAGGGCGACGTCAAGGCCGAGCCGGGTGCCGACCAGCCGCTCGCCGACTGGGAGAAGGACATCCTGGAGGGCGAGAAGAAGGCTGACGAGGCCCCCGTCGCCGTCGAGGCCGCTCCGGTCGCCGAGGCCCCCGCTGCCGAGGCCACCGAGGCGCCCGTCGAGGAGGCCCCCGTCGCCGAGGCCACCGAGGCTCCGGCCGAGCAGGCCTGACGTACCAAGGGTGAGGGGCACTCGCCGGTACGACACCGGTCGGTGCCCCTCTCTCCCGTGCCGGGGCCGAATCATCGGTCCCGGCACTACTCCACGCAGACACGCGAGACGCGAGAAGAGATTCACACCATGGCGAACTTCACCGCCGCGGACGTCAAGAAGCTCCGTGAGCTCACCGGCGCCGGCATGATGGACTGCAAGAAGGCCCTGGACGAGGCCGAGGGCAACGTCGAGAAGGCCGTCGAGCTTCTGCGCATCAAGGGCCAGAAGGGCGTTGCCAAGCGTGAGGGCCGCGACGCCTCCAACGGTGCCGTCGCCGCGCTGATCGCCGAGGACAAGAAGTCCGGCGTCCTGGTCGAGCTGAACTGCGAGACCGACTTCGTCGCCAAGGGTGACAACTTCGTCAAGGTCGCCGACGCGATCGCCGCCCACGTCGCGAAGAGCGCCCCGGCCGACCTGGACGCCGCCCTGGCTTCCGAGATCGAGGCCGGCAAGACCGTCCAGCAGTTCGTGGACGAGGCCAACGCGACCCTGGGCGAGAAGATCGTCTTCCGCCGCTTCGCGCAGTTCGACGGCGACGGCTTCGTCGCGGTCTACCTGCACAAGACCAGCCCCGACCTCCCGCCGGCCGTCGGCGTCCTGGTCGAGCTGGACAAGGAGAACGCCGAGGTCGCCAAGGACGTCGCGCAGCACATCGCCGCCTTCGCGCCGAAGTACCTGTCCCGCGAGGACATCCCGGCCGAGGACATCGAGAACGAGCGCCGCGTCGCCGAGGCCACCGCTCGCGAGGAGGGCAAGCCGGAGGCCGCCCTGCCGAAGATCGTCGAGGGTCGCGTCACCGGCTTCGTGAAGGAGAACTCCGTCCTGGAGCAGGCTTTCGCGAAGGACAACAAGAAGACCGTCGCCAAGGTCCTCGAGGAGAACGGCGTCGCCCTCAAGCGCTTCGCCCGCTTCCGCGTCGGCGCCTGAGCAACGTTCCACCGGTTCCCCGGCCGTAGGCTGGGAACCGTCCCCGCCCGCTGACCAGGGCGACGGGAACGCGCCGTACGGGCTCACCCAGCGCCATCCGTTCATGGGCGAGCCGCGTCGGCGGCATGAACGAAGAGGAGGCCATTGCCGTGCAGGACACCGAACCGGTTCCCGCGGCAGTGGCCTCCTCGCGTGTACGCGCAGGCCGGGCACCCGCACACCCGCGCCTGTGAACCAGTAGGTGCAGAAGGAGAAGTCCATGCAGGAGACGCAGGAGACCGCGCGGGAGATCCAGGACGGCACGCGCCGCCGGGTAATGCTGAAGCTGTCCGGTGAGGCATTCGCCGGCGGCGGCGGGCTCGGCGTCGATCCGGACGTCGTGCACGCGATCGCCCGTGAGATCGCCACGGTCGTCCGCGCGGGCACCGAGGTCGCCGTGGTGATCGGTGGCGGCAACTTCTTCCGCGGCGCCGAACTCCAGGTCCGCGGAATGGACCGGGCCCGCTCGGACTACATGGGCATGCTCGGCACGGTCATGAACTGCCTGGCGCTCCAGGACTTCCTGGTCAAGGAGGGCATCGAGACGCGGGTGCAGACCGCCATCACGATGGGCCAGGTCGCCGAGCCGTACCTGCCGCTGCGCGCCGTCCGGCACCTGGAGAAGGGCCGCGTGGTGATCTTCGGCGCCGGTATGGGCATGCCGTACTTCTCCACCGACACCACGGCCGTCCAGCGGGCGCTGGAGATCCACGCCGATGTGCTGCTGATGGGCAAGAACGGCGTGGACGGCGTCTACGACTCCGACCCCCGTACCAACCCGGACGCGGTCAAGTTCGACGCGCTGGAGTACTCCGAGGTCATCGCGCGCGACCTCAAGGTGGCCGACCTCACCGCGATCACGCTGTGCAAGGACAACAACCTTCCGATGCTGGTCTTCGAGCTGCTTGCGGAGGGCAATATCGCGCGTGCGGTGAAGAGTGAGAAGATCGGCACACTCATCAGCCAGGATTCCGTCCGGGCCTGAGCAGTAACCAGCCGCACCGGACGGCGCCGCCGCCGAGAGGCTCCGGCGCCCGACACCGGTCGGGACACCAGCAGATGAACCGGACAGGGAGATCACAGTGATCGAAGAGACCCTCCTCGACGCCGAGGAGAAGATGGAGAAGGCCGTCGGCCACGCCAAGGACGACTTCGCCGCCATCCGCACCGGCCGCGCGCACCCGGCGATGTTCGCCAAGATCGTCGCGGAGTACTACGGCGCCGTGACGCCGATCAACCAGCTGGCTTCCTTCTCCGTGCCGGAGCCCCGGATGGCCGTCGTCTCGCCGTTCGACAAGACCGCGCTGAAGGCGATCGAGCAGGCGATCCGCGACTCCGACCTGGGTGTCAACCCGTCGAACGACGGCTCCATCATCCGGGTCGTGCTCCCCGAGCTCACCGAGGAGCGCCGCCGGGAGTTCATCAAGGTCGCCCGCGGCAAGGGCGAGGACGCCAAGGTGTCGATCCGCGCCGTCCGCCGCAAGGCCAAGGACGCCATCGACAAGCTGGTCAAGGACGGCGAGATCGGCGAGGACGACGGCCGTCGCGCCGAGAAGGAGCTCGACGACACCACGGCCAAGTACGTGGCCTCCGTCGACGAGCTGCTGAAGCACAAGGAAGCCGAGCTGCTCGAGGTCTGATGAACGACGCCCCTGACGCCCCTGGCTATTGGGGCACGTCCGACCAGCAGTACCAGCCGTACCGTCCGTACGAGCCTGCGCAGGCCCCCGGTGCGCCTGCGCAGGCCCCGGGCCCGCCCGTCGCTCCCGGTGCCCCCGGCACCGCGCCCGTCGGCATGTCCGGCCCGCCCGGCGCACCCGCCGCCGGCGGGTACCCGGCGCAGCCGCCGGGCGGGCCGTACGACCGACCCGGTCAGTACGGCCCGGGTGACCCCGGCCACCGAACGGGTCACTCCCAGCAGCCTCCGGTGTACTGGGACCCCGACGCGGAGGAGACTCAGGTCATGCCTCCCGTACCGGCCGACCCGGGGCCTCGGCCCGCAGCCCCGTCCGGGCCCGACCCCGTCGAGGGGCCGTCCCGGGAGACGGGCCGGCTGAGCGGACCGCTGTTCCGCGACGAGCAGCCCGGGGCGGTGGAGCCGGGCGCGTCGGAGACGGTCGTGCTGCGCGCGATCACCGACGACGCCGGGCCCGCTCCGGTCGGCGGGCCGTACCCGGGCGCCGTGGCGTACCCGGGGCCGTCGGTGCCGCAGGCGCCGCCGGCCCCGGCGGGTCACCCCGGTGTGCCGGGCGGACCGGCGGTGGGGCAGCCCTTCCTCGTGCCGTCGTCCCACCCAGGGCAGGAGACACCCGTGGCCCAGCCCGATCCGCAGCCTCAGCCGGCGCAGCGCAAGCAGCGCGGTGGCCGCAACCTCCAGGCCGCGATAGGCGTGGGCGTCGGCCTCGGCGCGGTCATCATCGCCTCGCTCTTCGTCGTCAAGGCCCTGTTCCTGGTCGTGGTGATCGCGGCGGTGTCGGTCGGCGTCTGGGAGCTGACCAGTCGGCTGGCCGAGCGCAAGGAGATCAAGGCGCCGCTGGTCCCGCTGGTCGCGGGCGGCATCGCCATGGTCGCCACCGGCTACTGGTCGGGGATCCAGTGGGCGGCGGCCTCGCTCGCGCTCACCGGTCTCGCGGTGATGGTCCGGCGGATGGCCGAGCCGCCGGAGAACTACCTGCGGGACATAACGGCGGGCATCTTCACCGCCTTCTACGTCCCCTTCCTCGCCACCTTCGTGGCGATGATGCTGGCGGCCGACGACGGTCCGCAGCGGATCGTGCTGTTCCTCATCGTCACGGTCTGCAGCGACACCGGTGCCTACGCGGTGGGCTACAAGTTCGGCCGGACCAAGCTGGCGCCGACGATCAGCCCGGGCAAGACCCGCGAGGGCCTGGCCGGCGGCATCGGCCTGTCGATGTTGGCGGGCGCGCTGCTGATGGAGCTGATCATCGACGGCGGCAGTTGGTGGCAGGGCCTGGTCCTGGGCGGCTGCGCGGCGGTCACCGCGACCCTGGGCGACCTGGGCGAGTCGATGATCAAGCGCGATCTCGGCATCAAGGACATGGGCACCCTGCTGCCCGGCCACGGCGGCATCATGGACCGGCTGGACTCGTTGCTGCCGACCGCCCCGGTGGTCTGGCTGCTGCTGGCGGCCTTCGTCGGCAGCTGAGGCCACCAGGGCCACCGGGCCCACCCGCCCGACCCCGGGCCCCGGACGCACGGCGTCCGGGGCCCCCGCGCGTCTGCGACACTGGATGAACCATGCCTAAGCCCGGAGAACTCACTTTTGTCGCGCCGCGCGGCGCCAAGCCCCCGCGACACCTCGCCGACCTGAGCCCCGCCGAGCGCAAGGAGGCCGTCGCCGAGCTGGGCGAGCAGCCGTTCCGCGCGAAGCAGCTCTCCAACCACTACTTCGGCCGGATGTCGAACGACCCGGCGAGCTGGACGGACATCCCCGCCGCCAGCCGGGAGAAGCTCACCGACAGCCTGCTGCCGGAGCTGATGTCGGTGCTGCGGCACGTCTCCTGCGACGACGACACCACCCGCAAGACGCTCTGGAAGCTGTTCGACGGCACGCTCGTCGAGTCGGTGCTGATGCGCTACCCGGACCGGGTGACCATGTGCATCAGCTCGCAGGCGGGCTGCGGCATGAACTGCCCCTTCTGCGCCACCGGCCAGGCGGGGCTGACCCGCAACCTGTCGACGGCCGAGATCGTGGAGCAGATCGCCGCCGGGATGCGCTCGCTGCGCAGCGGGGAGATCCCTGGTGGCGAGGCCCGCTTGTCCAACGTGGTCTTCATGGGCATGGGAGAGCCGCTGGCCAACTACAAGCGGGTTCTGGCCTCGATCCGTCGGCTGACCGACCCGGCGCCGGACGGCTTCGGCCTGTCCCAGCGCGGTATCACGGTCTCGACCGTCGGCCTGGTCCCGGCCATGTACCGGTTCGCCGACGAGGAGCTCAGCTGCCGCCTGGCGCTGTCGCTGCACGCTCCGGACGACGAGCTCCGCGACGAGCTGGTGCCGGTCAACACCCGCTGGAAGGTCGCCGAGGTGCTGGACGCGGCGTGGAACTACGCCGAGAAGTCCGGCCGTCGGATCTCCATCGAGTACGCGCTGATCAAGGACATCAACGACCAGGCGTGGCGGGCGGACCTGCTCGGCCGGCTGATCAAGAACCAGCGGGTGCACGTCAACCTGATCCCGCTGAACCCCACTCCGGGCTCCAAGTGGACGGCCTCGCGCCCCGAGGACGAGCGGGAGTTCGTCCGGCGGCTCCAGGCGCACGGCGTGCCGACGACCGTCCGCGACACCCGCGGTCAGGAGATCGACGGCGCCTGCGGCCAGCTCGCGGCGGCCGGCTGACCGTCCGACCCGACCGGTGACCCGTCGCGGCCCGGGCCGACCGGTGACTCGTCCCGGACGGCCCGGGCCGTCCGCCTGCGAGGCCGTCGGGTACCGGGGCCGGGGACCCGCTCGGGCTCAGCGCAGTCCGGCGGCGGCCAGGGCCGCGGTGGCCCCGCCCGTGACCAGCAGGACGGTGCCGGTCATCAGGGTCCGCAGCACGACGGCGCCGAACAGCAGCCGCGGCGACGCCCCGAGCCGCAGCAGCGCCTCGGCGACGCCCCGGCGGGCGGTGCGCAGCTCGGCCAGCCGGACCACCACCGCCCCGGCCGCGCAGCCCAGCACCAGCCCGGCCTCGATCGCGGGCAGGACGTCCGCGCTGCCGGGCTCGCCCAGCCAGTAGCGAACGGTGGTGAGCACCACCGCGAGCGCCAGGGCGAGGACGGCCAGCGGCGCCCCGAGCCGGCGGGCCTGCGCGGTGAGGCCCCGGCCGGCGAGCAGCCGCAGCGGGGTGGGCCGTCCGAGCGCCAGCAGCCGCCCGGCCCAGCCGAGCAGCGGGCCGGTGAGCAGCGCGAGGCCGACCGCGGAGGCGGTCCACCCGCCCAGCGCGGCGGTGCTGGTGCTGCCGAGTCCGGCCGGCAGGTGGATCGGGCGGCCGTCGGCGGCGGCGCCGGGGCGGAGCGCGATCAGTTCCAGGGCGAGGCCGATGACGGCGAGGCCGATCGGCAGGGCGAGCCGCCACGGGCCGAAGCCGGTCGGTTCGGCGCCGGAGCGTCCGGGCAGGGTCTCGGCGGGCCGGACGGCCCCGGCCGCGGCGAGTCCGGCGGTGAGCGGGACGAGGGCGAGCAGGGTGACCGGTGCGGCGGCCGGGAGGGCGACGCCCATGCCCAGTTCGTCGGCGAGGGTCGGTCCGGCGATGTCGTTGCGCAGGACCAGGAAGACCAGCAGGGTGAGTCCGGCGCCGGCCCCGCAGGCGAGCGCGACCTCGCCGGCGATCAGGGCGCGGATCCGGCCTGCCCCGGCACCGGCGGTGGTGAGTCCGGCGATCCGGTCGGCCCGCCGGGCGGGTACGGCGCGGGCGGCGACGGCCGCGAACCAGGCGACGGCGGCCAGCGGGGGAAGGCACCAGAGCAGCCGGACGAGCGCGTCGTGGCCGTCGGCGGGGCCGCTCATCGCCCGGCCGAGGGCGCGCAGCAGGAAGGCGGCGACGACCGCGCCGGCCAGGGCGGTCAGCAGCCAGCGGCCGAGGTCGGGGACCCGGTAGCCCCGGGCCAGGCGGAGATAGAACACGGCGTCGACTCTTTCAGCGGCCGGCGGCCGGGACGGCGGTGGCCCCGGCCGTGCCGGGGGCGGTGAGGCCGCGCGGCACGGGGGTGGCGGGGCCGGTCAGGCGACCGTCGAGGAGGGCGACGGCGCGGTCCGCGTACCGGACGAGCTCGGGGTCGTGGGTGGCCAGCACGAGGGTGAGCTGGTGGGAGCGGGCCGCGCTGGTCAGTATCCGCAGGACCTGTTCGGCGGTCTCGCGGTGCAGCGGGGCGGTGGGGTCGTCGGCGAAGACGACCGGCGGGAGCGGTGCGAGGGCCCGGGCGACGGCGATCCGCTGGCGCTGGCCCTGGACCAGCCGTTCCGGCCGGAGCTTGGCGAGGTCGCCGATGTCCAGGCGCTCCAGCCACTCGTCGGCGGCGGTGTGGGCGGCCTTGCCGCCGGCGCCGGCCAGCAGCAGGGGCAGGGCGACGTTCTCCCGGGCCGTCAGTTCGGGGACCAGGTGCGGTTCGGAACCGACGAAGCCGAAGCGGTCGCGGCGCAGCCGTTCGCGGCCGGCCCGGCCGAGGGTGTGCACGGGGGAGCTGTTGAACCAGACCTCGCCCTCGTCGACCGGGAGCAGGGCGGAGAGGCAGCCGAGCAGGGTGCTCTTGCCGGAGCCGCGCGGGCCGGTGACGGCGAGGACCTCGCCCTCCCGGACCCCGAGCGAGACGCCGCGCAGCGCGGGGGTGCCCTGGTGGGACTTGACGATCCCCCGGGCCCACAGCACGTCGTTGTCAGGAGGGGCCGCTGACATGAGGTTCCATCCTGGGTGGCCGCAGGGATATGACAGTCGTCAGATTAGAACGATCGGGCCTGGGCGCGGTTGCGGCACACTGGCCCATCCAGGGCAAATCGCCCGCAATCAGGCGTGTTTGATCGAGGGGTCGATGACGGAACGGCCGGGAACCGCCGTCGGGACGCGCCATCGGGACCCGGGATCGGGACCCGATGGCGGGAGCGGTCGCCGGGAGCGGCCGTCGGACCCGCCGTCGGACCCGCCGCCGGGAGCCGGCGCGGGAACGCCGCAGGGCGGCCCCGCCGAAGCGGGACCGCCCTGTGACGGAGGGTGGGAAGGAAAGTCCGAGAGGTCAGATCTTCGCCCACGCGTCGGTGAGGCTGGTCCGCAGGATCTGCTCGATCTCGTCGAAGGTCGACTGGTTCGAGATCAGCGGCGGCGCCAGCTGGATGACCGGGTCCCCACGGTCGTCGGCACGGCAGTACAGGCCGTTGTCGAAGAGCGCCTTCGACAGGAAGCCGTAGAGCACGCGCTCGACCTCGTCGTCGTTGAACGACTCCTTGGTGACCTTGTCCTTCACCAGCTCGATGCCGTAGAAGTACCCGTTGCCGCGGACGTCGCCGACGATCGGCAGGTCGCGCAGCTTGTCCAGGGTGCCGAGGAAGTTGGCCTCGTTGTCGAGGACGTGCTGGTTCAGGCCCTCGCGCTCGAAGATGTCGAGGTTGGCCAGCGCCACCGCGGAGGAGACCGGGTGGCCGCCGAAGGTGTAGCCGTGCAGGAAGGTGTTGTCACCCTTGTAGAACGGCTCCGCGAGGCGGTCCGAGATGATCGTGGCGCCGATCGGGGAGTAGCCCGAGGTCATGCCCTTGGCGCAGGTGATCATGTCGGGCTGGTAGCCGAACTTGTCGGCGCCGAACATGGTGCCGAGGCGGCCGAAGGCGCAGATGACCTCGTCCGAGACCAGCAGCACGTCGTGGCGGTCGCAGATCTCGCGCAGGCGCTGGAAGTACCCGGGCGGCGGCGGGAAGCAGCCACCGGCGTTCTGCACCGGCTCGACGAAGACGGCGGCGACGGTCTCGGCGCCCTCGTTGAGGATCGCGACCTCGATCTCGTCGGCGCACCAGCGGCCGTACGCCTCGGGGTCGACCGTGCCGTCGGGGCCGGCCAGGAAGGCCGGGGCGCGGTAGATGTTGGTGTTCGGGGCCTTGTGGGTGCCCGGCACCAGCGGCTCGAACGGGGCCTTCAGGCCCGGCAGGCCGGTGATGGACAGGGCGCCCTGCGGGGTGCCGTGGTAGGCGACGGCCCGCGAGATGACCTTGTACTTGGTCGGCTTGCCGGTCAGCTTGAAGTACTGCTTGGCAAGCTTCCAGGCGGTCTCGACGGCCTCGCCGCCACCGGTGGAGAAGAAAACCTTGTTCAGGTCGCCCGGGGCGTAGTTGGCCAGGCGCTCGGCCAGCTCGACGGCCTTCGGGTGGGCGTAGCTCCACACCGGGAAGAAGGCGAGCTCCTTGGCCTGCTTGGCGGCGGCCTCGGCGAGCTCCTCACGGCCGTGGCCGGCCTGGACGACGAACAGGCCGGCGAGGCCGTCGAGGTACTTGCGTCCCTTGTCGTCCCAGACGTAGGTGCCCTCGCCCTTGACGATCGTCGGCACGGGGGAGTTCTCGTACGACGACATGCGGGTGAAGTGCATCCACAGGTGGTCGTAGGCGGTCTTGGAAAGGTCCTTCTGCGCCGGGTCGGCTGTCATCGGGTGCCCCAGGTGTAGGTCTGTTTCCGGAGCTTCAGGTAAACGAAGCTCTCGGTGCTCCGCACGCCGGGAAGCGCGCGGATGCGCTTGTTGATCATTTCGAGCAGGTGCTCGTCGTCCTCGCAGACCAGTTCGGCCAGGAGGTCGAACGAGCCGGCGGTGCAGACGACGTAGTCGACCTCGTCGAGGGCGGCCAGCGCGTCGGCGACGGGATCGATGTCTCCTTCGACCCGGATTCCGACCATCGCCTGGCGGGTGAAGCCGACGGTGAGCGGGTCCGTGACGGCGACGATCTGCATCACGCCCTGGTCGAGCAGCTTCTGGACGCGCTGTCGTACGGCCGCCTCGGACAGGCCGACGGCCTTGCCGATGGCGGCGTACGGGCGGCGCCCGTCCTCCTGGAGCTGCTCGATGATCGCCTTGGAGGCGGCGTCGAGGGGAACGCTGGCGTTCCGGTCGCGGTTGGCCACGCCGCCACTGTGCCCGATCGGCCGCGTGTTCGCAAGCGCGGCAGCTGCTGATTTCGTCGAGATCGTGGAAAACGCATGCGGATTTCATCGTTGATGCGCGGTCGGCCTGTCGATAACAGCAGTGGTACGGCTACCCTGGCTACGGTACGCGCGCGGCTCCGCTGTGCCGTGCGCATTCCGCCAACCAGTGGACCGCGGCGCGACCGGCGCGGCCACTCGGCGCCCTCCGCCGGCCCCCGCGGCCGACGTACCATGGCGCCGGATTCTGCAATGCCGCAGGCCGAGACCGAGGAGACACCCGTGAGCGACCTTCGCACGCTGCGCAACTACATCAACGGTGAGTTCGTCGATGCGGCCGACGGCCGCACGCTGGACATCGTCGACCCCACCACCGGCGAGGTCTACGCGACCTCCCCGCTGTCCGGTGCCTCCGATGTGGACGCCGCCATGGACGCCGCGGCGGCCGCGTTCCCGGCCTGGCGGGACTCGACCCCGAGCACCCGGCAGAAGCTGCTGCTGAAGATCGCGGACGCGGTCGAGGCCCGTGCCGACGAGATCGTCGACGCCGAGGTCCGCAACACCGGCAAGCCGCGCGGGCTGACCCTCTCCGAGGAGATCGGTCCGATGGTGGACCAGATCCGCTTCTTCGCCGGTGCCGCCCGCCTGCTGGAGGGCAAGTCCGCCGGTGAGTACATGGACGGCATGACCTCGATCGTCCGCCGCGAGCCGGTCGGTGTCTGCGCCCAGGTGGCGCCGTGGAACTACCCGATGATGATGGCCGTCTGGAAGTTCGCCCCGGCCATCGCCGCCGGCAACACCGTGGTGCTGAAGCCCTCCGACACCACCCCGGCCTCCACCGTGCTGCTGGCCGGGATCATCGGCGACATCCTCAAGGACCTGGAGCTCCCGGCCGGTGTCTTCAACGTGATCTGCGGCGACCGGGAGACCGGCCGTCTGATGGTCGAGCACCGCACCCCGGCGATGGCCTCCATCACCGGCTCGGTGCGCGCCGGGATCCAGGTCGCCGAGTCGGCCTCCAAGGACGTCAAGCGCGTCCACCTGGAGCTGGGCGGCAAGGCCCCGGTCGTGGTCTTCGAGGACGCCGACATCGCCGAGGCCGTCGAGGGCATCTCGGTGGCGGGCTTCTTCAACGCCGGCCAGGACTGCACCGCCGCCACCCGGGTGCTGGTGCACGAGTCGATCCACGACGCCTTCGTCGAGGCGCTGGCCAAGGCCGCCGCCGAGACCAGGACCGGCGGTGTGGACGACGAGGACGTGCTCTACGGCCCGCTGAACAACGCCAACCAGCTGAAGCAGGTCTCCGGTTTCATCGAGCGCCTGCCGGCCCACGCCAAGGTCGAGGCCGGCGGTCACCGGGTCGGCGACAAGGGCTACTTCTACGCCCCGACCGTCGTCTCCGGCCTGAAGCAGGACGACGAGATCATCCAGAACGAGGTCTTCGGCCCGGTCATCACCGTGCAGCGGTTCTCGGACGAGGAGCAGGCCGTCGACTACGCCAACGGCGTGGAGTTCGCGCTGGCCTCCTCGGTGTGGACCAAGGACCACGCCCGCGCCATGCGGATGTCCCGTCGGCTGGACTTCGGCTGCGTCTGGATCAACACCCACATCCCGCTGGTCGCGGAGATGCCGCACGGCGGCTTCAAGAAGTCCGGCTACGGCAAGGACCTCTCCTCCTACGGCTTCGAGGACTACACCCGGGTCAAGCACGTGATGACCGCCATCTGAGCGAGCACCGCCCGCGGAACACGGTCCGATCGGACGACGATCGTGTGATCCGACCATGGGCCCGGGTCCCCGCGACCCGGGCCCTGTGCCTTTGCACCCTGTCGGCCGTTGCGCCGACCGGCTGACAGGATGGCTCTCCACTTCGGTACGGCGAGTCCCTAGCCTTGCCGCATGAGCATCCCCACCGCCGACGCGGCCGCCGGCCAGGCCGTCAAGGCCGCCGACCGCGCGCACGTCTTCCACTCGTGGTCCGCCCAGGCGCTGATCGACCCCCTCGCGGTGGCCGGCGCCGAGGGCTCGTACTTCTGGGACTACGACGGCAACCGCTACCTGGACTTCTCCTCCCAGCTGGTCAACACCAACATCGGGCACCAGCACCCGAAGGTGGTCGCGGCCATCCAGGAGCAGGCGGCGAAGCTCTGCACCATCGCCCCCGGTTTCGCGGTCGAGTCGCGCAGCGAGGCGGCCCGGCTGATCGCCGAGCGCACCCCCGGCGACCTGGACAAGATCTTCTTCACCAACGGCGGCGCCGAGGCCAACGAGAACGCCATCCGGATGGCCAGGCTGCACACCGGCCGGCAGAAGGTGCTCTCCACCTACCGCTCCTACCACGGCGCCACCGCCAACGCGATCGCCCTCACCGGCGACCCGCGCCGCTGGGCCAACGAGACCGGCGTCTCCGGCATCGTGCACTTCTGGGGCCCGTACGCCTACCGCTCCAACTTCCACGCCGAGAACGAGGCGCAGGAGTGCGAGCGCGCGCTGGCCCACCTGGAGCAGGTCATCGCCTTCGAGGGCCCCGGCACCGTCGCGGCCGTGATCCTGGAGACCGTGGTCGGCACCGCCGGCATCCTGATCCCGCCGCCCGGCTACCTGGCCGGGGTCCGGGAGATCTGCGACCGCTACGGCATCGTCTTCATCCTCGACGAGGTGATGGCCGGCTTCGGCCGCACCGGCGAGTGGTTCGCCGCCGACCACTGGGGCGTCACCCCGGACCTGCTGACCTTCGCCAAGGGCGTCAACTCGGGCTACGTCCCGCTGGGCGGCGTGGCGATCAGCGCCGAGATCGCCGCCACCTTCGCGGAGCGGCCGTTCCCCGGCGGGCTCACCTACTCCGGCCACCCGCTGGCCTGCGCCTCGGCCGTCGCCACCCTCAACGCCATGGCGGAGGAGGGCATCGTCGAGAACGCCAAGCACATCGGCGAGACCGTGATCGGTCCCGGCCTGCGCGAGCTGGCGGAGCGGCACCCGTCCATCGGCGAGGTGCGCGGGCTGGGCGTCTTCTGGGCGCTCGACCTGGTGAAGGACCGTGCCACCCGTGAGCCGCTGGTGCCGTACAACGCGGCCGGCGCCGCCAACGCGCCGATCGCCGAGCTGGCCGCCGCGTGCAAGCAGCGGGGGCTCTGGCCGTTCGTCAACATGAACCGCTTCCACGTCGTGCCGCCGTGCACGGTGACGGAGGAGGAGGCGAAGGCCGGTCTCGCCGTCCTCGACGAGGTGCTGTCGCTCGCCGACGCGCACACCGTCTGACTCTCACCGACAGGACGGCCCCGGGCGCCCGCGCGTCCGGGGCCGTCTCCCGCTCCGGAGGCTCCACCATGCCCAGCACCACCCCGACCCGCCGCCCGAGCGACCTCCAGAGTCCGACCCGGCGCCGTCCGACCCGCCGCCGGGTGCTCGGCACCGGCGCCGGACTGTTCGGGGCCGCCGCCCTGACCGGCTGCGGCATCCGGTCGGCCTACGTGGACGAGGACCGCCGCTCCGCCCCCGACCGCTCGGAGAGCGAGAAGCGGCTGGGCTTCTCCAACTGGACCCAGTACATCGACACCGACGACGACGGCGGGCGTCCGACCCTGGACGCCTTCACCGAGCGGACCGGCATCAAGGTCACCTACACCGAGGACATCAACGACAACGACGAGTTCTTCGGCAAGATGGGCCCGGTGCTCACCCAGGGCACCGACCCGGGCCGCGACCTGATGGTGGTCAGCGACTGGATGGCCGGCCGGTACGTCTCGCTCGGCTGGGTGCAGGCGATGGACCGGGCCAACCTGCCCAATGTCACGGCGCAGCTGGACCCGCAGCTCGCCGACCCGGCCTTCGACCCCGGGCGCCGCCGCAGCGTGCCCTGGCAGTCCGGGATCACCGGCATCGCCTACAACCGCAAGGAGCTCGGCCGGGAGATCAAGTCCGTCGCCGACCTCTGGGCGCCCGACCTGAAGGGCCGGGTCACCCTGTTCGCCGGGCTGGACGAGGCGCTCGGCCTGCTGATGCTCGCCCAGGGCGCCGACATCTCGGCCTTCACCGAGGACCAGGCCCGGCAGGCGATGGACCTGGTGCAGCGGATGGTCGACACCCGGCACGTGCGCCGGTTCACCGGCAACGACTACACCAGCGACCTTGCCTCCGGCGCGGCGCTGGCCTGCCAGGCGTACTCCGGCGACGCCGTGCAGCTCACCGCCGAGAACCCGGACATCGCGTTCGTGGTGCCCGAGGAGGGCGGCGAGCTGTGGGCCGAGAGCCTGATGATCCCCAACCGGGCCGGGCACAAGCGCAACGCCGAACTGCTGATCGACCACTACTACCAGCCGGAGGTGGCCGCCGAACTGGCGGCCGCGGTGCAGTACATCTGCCCCGTTCCGGCCGCCCGTGAGGTGCTGGCGGCCAGCGGGGACCGGGAGAAGGCGGAGCTGGCGGAGCACCCGCTGCTCTTCCCGACCGAGGAGATGCGGGCCCGGCTGCACACCATGCGCGACGTCGGCTCCGCCGAGCGGCCCGGCCTGCACAAGGTCTGGACCCGGATCACCGGCGTCTGACCTCCGGCTCCTCCGCCGTCCCGCCGCCCGCGCGGGCGGGACGACGGAGGAGCTCAGCGGCGGACGGCGTCCAGCGCGAGCAGGGCGACGTGCAGCGAGAGGCAGGACTCCACCTGGTCGAGGTCGACCCCGAGGATCCGCTCGACCTTGTGCAGCCGGTCGTAGAAGGACGGCCGGGACAGGTGCGCGGCGTCCGCCGCGGCGGACTTGTTCCGGCCCTGCTCCAGGTAGATCCGCAGCATCTGCACCAGCTGGCCGTTGTGCTCGGCGTCGAAGGCGAGCAGCGGCCCCAGCTCCCGTTCGACGTAGGTCTGCAGCCGGGCGTCGTCCCGGAGCAGGTGCAGCAGTCCGCGCAGCCGCACGTCGGGCAGCCGGTAGTAGGACGCGCCCCGGCCGCCGGGCGCGTCGTGCAGCGCCGCGTCGGCGACCTGGGTGGCCTCCAGCAGGGTGCGCCGGGCGTCACGGACCGAGCCGACGGAGGAGCCGACCGCGACCACCGGCTCCGGCGCGGCGGCGTCCCGGGCCGCCTCGGCGGCCAGCCGGCGCAGCGCCGCGGCGAAGGCGTCCAGCGCGGCGTGCTCGTCCTGCTGCGGGCCGAGCGTGATCAGCACGCCGACGCCCTCGTCGTCCAGCGCCCCGACCAGGGCGGACAGCCGGCAGGCGCGGACGGCGCTGGCCGCGAGTTCGGTGAAGTCGCGCAGCCGGGCCTGTGCCTCCAGCGCGGCCGGGATCGGGCCGCGCCGCTGCCGCAGCACCGCGCCGACCAGCCGTCGGCCCTCCAGCGGGACGCCGAGCGCCTGGGCGCGCAGGGCCACCTCGGAGACGGTCAGCGCATGGGTGAGGATCCCGGAGAGCAGCGTGCGGTGGGTCTGCCGTTCCAGGCTCTCCCGGTCGCGCACCACCAGCCGGTTGAGGGCCAGCGCGGAGGCGCCGCGCTCCAGCAGCATCGTGTACGGGTGCGGGCCGCCCTCCGGCTGCGGTCCGGGCTCCTGCATCAGCACCAGCCGCCCCCAGTCCTGCCCTCGGGCGCCCACGGCGGTGACCAGCCAGCCGCTGCGCGGGTCGTACCCGGTGCGCCCGGGCGGGCGGACCCCGCGCGAGCGGCGCTCCCAGTCCTCCAGCAGCTCGGCCTCGGACCGGCCGGCGGACTCGTGGGTGAGCACCTGGTGGGCGAGGTTCTCCAGGACGACCGGGGCTCCCGCTATCCGGGACACCTGGCGGACCACCTCGGCCGGTTCGGCGCCCTCCACCACGAGCTCGTTGAAGACCTGGTGGATCGCCTCGGAGGTGCGCAGCTGCTCCAGCTGGGCGTTGACCACCAGGGCGTGCACGGCCTCGGTGACGGAGACGAAGCGCAGTTCGCGGCGGAGCGCGATCAGCGGCAGTCCGCGCTGCTCGGCGGCGTGCACCAGGGCGCGCGGCAGGCTGTCGAAGTAGCGCCGGCCGTACTCGATGACCAGTCCGGCCACGCCGATGTCGGCGAGCTCGCGCACGTACCGCGCCAGGCCCTCGCGGTCCTCGGGCAGGGCGATGCCGGTGCTCAGCACCAGTTCGCCGCCCTGCAGCATGCCGGCGACGTCGGGCAGCTCGCTGACGTGGACCCAGCGGACCGGGCGTTCCAGGTGGTCGGCTCCGGCCACCACCTGGGGGAGGCCGCGGCGCATCACCTCCAGGTCGAGCACGCGGGCGACGGTGGGGAGCATCGCGGGGCCTCCAGGGTTCAGAGTGTCAGGGAAATCATCCATCGCGGCGACGACCTGTTGCCCTGCCCGAAGCCTTGCACCTTGTAAGGCGCTTTCCGTCGAGGTTGTCGCAGTGGTCCTTGTCACGCCCCGGCGCCAGCAGGCATGGTCAGCGGGTCGACCGCGACGGATCCGGCCCTGTGGCCGGAACCCGTCGCCACGAGCGCGACGACCGGCCGGCCGGCCACGCCCTGCCCCGCCCCTCGCCCCGCCCCCACGGCGGCGGTGGGACGGGCCGGGAGCGTCGTCCGGACGGTCGCACCACCGGAACCTGGAGGAACCAGATGGACCTGACCGACTTCGGCGCGGGCGCGCAGTACATCGCGGGCCGGCAGAGCCGGGGGAGCGGTGACGCCTTCCAGGTCGTCAACCCGGCCGACGGCAGCGTCGTCGAGGAGTTCTCCCTGGCCTCCACCGGACAGGTCGACGAGGCCGTGGCCGCCGCCCGGGCCGCGCTGCCCGAGTGGGCCGGCGCCACCCCCGGCGCCCGCTCCGAGGCGCTCACCCGGCTGGCCGCCGTCCTCACCGACGCCGCCGCCGACCTCGCCCGGGTGGAGACCGCGCAGACCGGCAAGCCGATCAAGCTCTCCACCGAGTTCGACGTCCCCGGCACCATCGACAACGCCTCCTTCTTCGCCGGGGCCGCCCGCAACCTGGAGGGCAAGGCGGCCGGCGAGTACTCCGGCGACCACACCTCGTACGTGCGGCGCGAGGCGATCGGCGTGGTCGGTTCGATCTCGCCGTGGAACTACCCGCTCCAGATGGCCGCCTGGAAGGTCCTCCCGGCCATCGCGGCCGGCAACACCATCGTCCTCAAGCCGGCCGAGCTGACCCCGCTGACCTCGCTGATGTTCGCCCGGGCCTGCACCCTGGCGGGCATCCCGGACGGTGTGGTCAACGTCGTCACCGGCGCGGGCCGGGTCGCGGGCGAGCACCTGGTGTCGCACCCGGACGTCGCGATGGTCTCCTTCACCGGCTCCACCCCGGTCGGCCGGCGGGTCGCCGAACTCGCCACCGCGACCGTCAAGCGCACCCATCTGGAGCTCGGCGGCAAGGCCCCGTTCGTGGTCTTCGACGACGCCGACCTCGACGCCGCGGTGCACGGCGCCGTCGCCGCCTCCCTGATCAACAGCGGCCAGGACTGCACCGCGGCCACCCGCGCCTACGTCCAGCGGCCGCTCTACGACGCCTTCGTGGCCGGCGTGGCCGAGCTGTACGAGGGGATCCGGCTGGGCGACCCGCTGGACCCGCGCACCGACCTCGGCCCGCTGGTCTCCTTCACCCACCGCGACCGGGTGGCCGGCTTCGTCGAGCGCGCCCGCGGCTACGCGACCGTGGTCACCGGCGGGGCCGCCCCCGCGCGGGGCCACGACGGCACCGACCTCACCCGCGGCGCCTACTACCGCCCCACCCTGATCACCGGCGCCGCCCAGGACAGCGAGGTCGTCCAGGGCGAGATCTTCGGCCCGGTGCTGGTGGTGCTCCCGTTCGACAGCGACGACGAGGGCCTGCGGCTGGCCAACGACACCCCCTACGGCCTGGCCGCCTCCGCGTGGACCGGCAACGTCCACCGCTCGCTGCGAGCCACCCGCGAGCTCGCGGCCGGCTGCGTCTGGGTCAACGACCACATCCCGATCATCAGCGAGATGCCGCACGGCGGCTACAAGTCCTCCGGCTACGGCAAGGACATGTCGCAGTACTCGCTGGACGAGTACACCCAGGTCAAGCACGTCATGTTCGACACCACCGCGGTCGCCCGCAAGGACTGGCACCGCACCGTCTTCGGAGACAGATAACCGGACCGGGGTGGTCCCCCACACCCCCTCGCCCCCCAGGAGGCCCGTCCCATGGTGTTCAACGAGCTCACCGACGGACTGTCGGAACCCGTCCGCAAGGCATGGGAACGCAGTCTGACCAGTGGCCGGGCCGCTCTCGGCCGGCGCACCGTGCTGCGCGCCGCCGCCCTCACCGCCGGCGCGGGCGCGCTCGCCGCCTGCGGCATCCCGCCGGCCGGGAACACCGGCGGGACGGGTGACTCCACCGCGAACGCCGCCAAGGACCTCTCGGACAGCGAGAAGGAGGTGAACTTCTCCAACTGGCCGCTCTACGTCGACACCGACGAGAACGACAAGGAGAAGCACGGCACCCTGGAAGCCTTCACCGCCGCCACCGGGGTCAAGGTCAAGTACACCGAGGACATCAACGACAACGTCGAGTTCTTCGGCAAGGTCAAGCCGCAGCTCGCCGCCGGCCAGGACACCGGCCGCGACCTGATGGTGCTCACCGACTGGATGGCCGCCCGGCTGATCCGCCTCGGCTGGGCGCAGAAGCTCAACCCGGCCAACGTCACCACCGCCATCACCACCATCGAGTCCCGCTTCCGGGCCCCCGACTGGGACCCGGGCCGGCTGTACAGCTACCCGTGGGCCGGCATCCAGGTCGTCATCGCCTACAACCGCAGGGCCACCAAGGGGAAGGAGGTCACCAGCGTCGCCCAGCTGCTGGAGGATCCCGACCTCAAGGGCCGGGTGACCTTCCTCTCCGAGATGCGCGACAGCATCGGCATCACCCTCCTGGACATGGGCAAGGACCCGGCGAAGTTCACCGCCGACGACTACGCCGCCGCGGTCGCCCGGCTGCAGAAGGCGGTCGACAACAAGCAGATCCGCCGCTTCACCGGCAACGACTACGGCCAGGAGCTCTCCTCGGGGGACATCGCCGCCTGCGTCGCCTGGGGCGGCGACCTGATCCAGCTGCGGGCCGACAACCCGGACATCGAGTTCGTCATCCCCGAGAAGGGCTTCGTGACCAGCACCGACAACCTGCTGGTCCCCGCCAGGGCGCAGCACAAGACGAACGCCGAGAAGCTGATCGACTTCTACTACCAGCCGAAGATCGCGGCGCAGCTGACCGCAGGCATCGGCTACGTCTCCGCCGTCACCGGGGTGCGGGAGGAACTGGCCGCCATCGCCCCGGACAGCGCGGCCAACCCGCTGGTCGTCCCCACTCCCGAGATGGCGGCCAGGGCGCACGTCTTCCGGACCCTCACCGAGACCGAGGAGAGCGACTTCGAGGAGAAGTTCTCCAAGCTCATCGGCGCCTGACCCCCACTGACGGCAGAGAACCAGAGAGACACCATCCATGACAGAGCAGCAGAGCCCCGCGGCCGTCGGCGGCGACGTCCGGCTGACCGGCATCGGCAAGACCTACGGCGCCTTCACCGCCGTCCACCCACTGGACCTGACCGTTCCCCAGGGCTCCTTCTTCGCCCTGCTCGGCGCCTCCGGCTGCGGCAAGACCACCACCCTGCGGATGATCGCCGGTCTGGAGGAGCCCACCAGCGGCACCGTCCTGATCGGCGGCCAGGACGTGACCGTCCTGCCCCCGTACAAGCGGCCGGTGAACACCGTCTTCCAGAGCTACGCGCTCTTCCCGCACCTCGACATCTTCGAGAACGTCGCCTTCGGGCTGCGCCGGCGCGGCCGCAAGGACGTCAAGAAGCAGGTCGAGGACATGCTCGAACTCGTCGAGCTCGGCCAGTACGCCCGGCGCAAGCCGCACCAGCTCTCCGGCGGTCAGCAGCAGCGCGTCGCCGTCGCCCGCGCGCTCATCAACCACCCGCAGGTCCTGCTCCTCGACGAGCCGCTCGGCGCCCTCGACCTCAAGCTCCGCCGCCAGATGCAGCTGGAGCTCAAGCGGATCCAGACCGAGGTCGGGATCACCTTCGTGCACGTCACCCACGACCAGGAGGAGGCCATGACCATGGCCGACACCATCGCGGTGATGAACGGCGGCCGGGTCGAGCAGCTCGGCGCGCCCGCCGACCTCTACGAGAACCCCGCCACCACCTTCGTGGCCAACTTCCTCGGCCAGTCCAACCTGCTGCCCGCCGACGTCACCGGCGGCGCCGGCGAGGACCTGCTGCTCACCGCGGCCGGTGCCCGGCTCACCGTGCCCCGGGCCCGTTGCGCCACCGAGGCCAAGCGGGTCCACCTCGGCGTCCGCCCGGAGAAGATCACCATCGAGCACGGCTCCGCCCAGGTCGCCGAGGGCCGCAACCGGCTGGCCGGCACCGTCGTCGACTCCAGCTTCATCGGCGTCTCCACCCAGTACCTGGTGCGCACCGACGGCGGCCAGGAGGTCACCGTCTTCGAGCAGAACATGGAGCGCGACGCCCGAATAGTCCCCGGCGCCCCGGTCCTCCTGCACTGGAACCCGGCCCACTCCTTCGCCCTCGACGCCGCGCAGGCGATCGACGCGGGCACCGGGGAGGCGGCGGCATGACCAGCACCACCGCGGCGGCTCCGCCGCAGGCCGTACCCCCCGACGGCGGCGCCCTCCCGGGGCCGGCCCCGAAGGCGAGGCGGCGGCTCACCCCGTACTGGCTGCTGCTGCCCGGCATCGCCTGGCTGGTCGTCTTCTTCGCGGTGCCGATGCTCTACCAGGGCTCGACCTCGCTGCAGACCGGCTCGCTGGAGGACGGCTTCCGCGTCACCTGGCACCTCGCCACGTACTGGGACGCCCTGGTCGAGTACAAGTGGCACTTCGTCCGCTCCTTCGGCTACGCCGCCACCGCCACCCTGCTGTGCCTCGCCATCGGCTACCCGCTCGCCTACACGATCGCCTTCAAGGCGAGCAAGCGCTGGCGAAGCGTGCTGCTGATCCTGGTCATCGCGCCGTTCTTCACCAGCTTCCTGATCCGCACCCTGGCCTGGAAGACCATCCTCTCGGACGGCGGCCCGGTGGTCGGCCTGCTGAACACCCTGCACGTCCTGGACGTCACCAGCGCGATCGGCCTCACCTCCGGCGACCGCGTGCTGGCCACCCCGCTCGCCGTGGTCTGCGGACTCACCTACAACTTCCTGCCGTTCATGATCCTGCCGCTGTACACCTCGCTGGAGCGGATCGACCCGCGCCTGCACGAGGCCGCCGGCGACCTCTACGCCCGCCCGTTCACGACCTTCCGCAAGGTCACCTTCCCGATCTCGCTCCCCGGCGTGGTCGCGGGCACCCTGCTCACCTTCATCCCGGCCTCCGGCGACTACATCAACGCCCAGCTGCTGGGCTCGCCGAGCGAGCAGATGGTCGGCAACGGCATCCAGAAGCAGTTCCTGAACGTGCTCGACTACCCCACGGCCGCCGCGCTCAGCTTCATCCTGATGGCCCTGATCCTGGGCATGGTGACGGTCTACATGCGCAAGGCCGGGACGGAGGAACTCGTCTGATGTCCCGATTCTTCACCTGGATCCGCGCCCATCTGGTGGTGCTGGCGGGCCTGCTGGCCCTCGCCTACCTGGTCCTGCCCAACCTGGTGGTGCTCGCCTTCTCGTTCAACAAGCCGGTCGGCAAGTTCAACTACGAGTGGAACGAGTTCTCCACCGACGCCTGGACCGACCCCTGCGGTGTCGCCGACATGTGCCAGTCGCTCTCGCTGAGCCTCCAGGTCGCGACGCTCGCCACCATCGGCGCCACCGTGCTCGGCACCATGGTCGCCTTCGCGCTGGCCCGCTACCGCTTCCGCGGCCGCTCCGCCACCACCGCGATGATCTTCCTGCCGATGGCCATGCCCGAGGTGGTCATGGCCGCCTCGCTCGGCACGCTCTTCCTCAACATGCGCATCCCGTTCGGCTTCACCACCATCCTCATCGCGCACATCATGTTCTGCCTGAGCTTCGTGGTGACGGCGGTCAAGGCGCGCGTGATGAGCATGGACCCGAGGCTCGAACAGGCCGCGCAGGACCTCTACGCCACCCCGGTCCAGACCTTCCTGCGGGTCACCCTTCCCCTCGCCGCCCCCGGCATCGCGGCCGGCGCGCTGCTCAGCTTCGCGCTCTCCTTCGACGACTTCATCATCACCCAGTTCAACTCGGGCCCGACCACGGTCACCTTCCCGATGTTCGTCTGGGGCGCCTCGCAGCGCGGCATCCCGGTCCAGGTGAACGTCATCGGCACCGCGATGTTCATCGCCGCCGTCGCCCTCACGGTCACCGGACAGTGGCTCGGGAACCGCCGGAAGGCCACCGCCTGACCTCCCCGGCGGCCGTCCCGGCGTACCGTCGGGACGGCCGCCGGTCATCACCATCAATGTGCAGAAAGTGGCTGATAATGCATGGACTCCGCCCGCGCGCTCAGTGACGCCAGGCCCACCCCCTTCTGGCTGGAGGACCCGGGCCGGCCGACGGCGCAGCCCGCCCTGGTCGGCGACACCCACTGCGACCTCCTGGTCGTCGGCGGCGGCTACTCCGGCCTCTGGACCGCCCTCGTCGCCAAGGAGCGCGACCCCTCCCTCGACGTCGTCCTGGTCGAGGGCCAGGAGGTGGGCTGGGCCGCGTCCGGGCGCAACGGCGGATTCTGCGCGGCCAGCCTGACGCACGGCTTCGGCAACGGCCTGCAGCGCTGGCCGGCCGAGCTCGGCCGGCTGGAGCGCCTCGGCGCCGAGAACCTCGACGGCATCGAGGCCACCCTCACCCGCTACGGCATCGACGCCGAGTGGGAGCGCACCGGCGAGATCGACATCGCCACCCAGCCGCACCAGCTCGACGAACTGCACGAGGTCGCCGAGGCCGTCGCCCAGTACGGCCTCGACGTCACCGTGCTCGACCGCGACGAGCTGCGCGCCCAGGTCGACTCGCCGACCTTCCTCGGCGGGATCTGGGACAAGGAGGGCGTGGCCATGGTCCACCCCGCCAAGCTGGCCTGGGGCCTCAAGCAGGCGTGCCTCGGCCTGGGCGTGCGGATCTTCGAGCACACCCCGGCCCAAGCCCTGCGCGAGCACGGCGCCGGCATGGCCGTCCGCACCCCCTACGGCCGGATCTTCGCCGGCAAGGTCGCCCTCGGCACCAACGCCTTCCCCTCCCTCGTCAAGCGCGTCCGTCCGTTCATCGTCCCGGTGTACGACTACGCGCTGATGACCGAGCCGCTCAGCCCCGAGCAGCTGGCCGCGATCGGCTGGCAGGGCCGCCAGGGCCTCAGCGACAGCGCCAACAAGTTCCACTACTTCCGGCTTTCCGCCGACAACCGGATCCTCTGGGGCGGGTACGACGCCGTCTACCACTTCGGCGGCCACGTCCGGCACGAGTACGACCAGCGGCCGGAGACCTTCCGCACCCTGGCCCGGAACTTCTTCACCTGCTTCCCCCAGCTGGAGGGCGTGCGCTTCACCAACGCCTGGGGCGGCGCGATCGACACCTGCAGCAGGTTCTCCGCCATCTTCGACACCGCCTACCGCGGTCGGGTCGCCTACGCCGCCGGCTACACCGGCCTCGGCGTCGGAGCCACCCGGTTCGGCGCCGAGGTCATGCTCGACCTGCTCGCGGGCGAGCGCACCGAGCGCACCGAGCTGGAGATGGTGCGGCGCAAGCCGCTGCCCTTCCCGCCCGAGCCCGTCCGCTGGGCCGGCATCGGGATCACCACCCGCTCGCTGGAGCGCGCCGACCGCACCGGCGGGGAACGCAACCTGTGGCTGCGCACCCTCGACAAGCTGGGCCTCGGCTTCGACAGCTGACCGGGACGCGGGAAGGAATCGCGCCGGTCCCGGCCGGACCCGTGGTTCGGACGCGTACTCCGGACCCGCTCCCGCCCGCTCCGGACTTGTGCAGAACCTGTGCTCCGGAGCTCTCCGGGACCGGACCCGTGTAAGAGAGACCCGCCGTCCGCCTCTCGTTGGTGACGGCGGGTCTCGCATGCCCCGCCGCGCCATCGAAAGCGGGGACAGCACCATGGAGACCACGGCACTCGACTGGCTGGCCCAGGCCGCACCGGACCCGCGGGCCTTCCGGGCCCAGTGGGAACGCACCGGGCTCGGCCTGGTCCTCCTCCCGGCCGGGCGGCACTGGGACGTCCTCTCGGTACCCGGCCGACTCGGCCGCCCGGTCGTCGACCTCCTCGGCACCGGCACCTGCGGGCCCGTCCTGGCCGACTTCGGGGACGAACACATCGGCTTCCTGGTGCCCGTCGGCACCGCCGCCCGCTGGGTCGGCACCGGCGTGCGCTGCGCCGGTGAGGGCACCTGGATCGTCGTCCCCCACCCCGACCGGCGGGGAAGGGGCGTGCGCTGGCTCGTCCCACCCGACGGGTCCGGACGGCTCAACGACCCCGTGCTGCTGGAGCTCGCCCTGCACGAGGCGGCGGCCGGGCTCGGCAACTGGTGACCGCGAGGATCCGCCCGGTCTCCCCTCCTCGGGCGCGCCGGACCGGCCGGCGCGCCAGACTGGAGAGGTGACCACAGCCGCGGACGCCGTCGACCCCGACCTCCACCCGGGCCCGGCCCAGCTGCGCCTCCTCGGCCTCGCCCGGCCCGTGGGCGAGCGGCACGGCCTCGCCCTCGCCGGCGGCCACGCCCTGCGCGCCCACGGCGTCCCGGCCTGCGAGCAGGACGGGATCACCCTGGTGGCGGCCGGGACCACCGACCTGCCCCGGGTCGCGGCCGAGCTGGCACGGGCGTACCGGACGGCGGGCGGCGTGGCCGCGGAGCGCCCCGGCACGCCCCGGCTGGAACAGCTCTCCGTCCGGCTCACCCTGGGCGGGCGCGCGCACACGGTCGAACTGCGCAAGGAACCGTTGGGCCACCGTCCGGTCCGCCTCGATCTGGGCGGCCCCGATCCCGGCCCCGACGGCGACCCCGACCGCGCTCCCGGCGCCCCGTTCCCGCTGGACACCGTCGCGCTGGAGGACGCCGCCGCCCTGACCACCGCGCTGCTCGTCGACCGGGCCCTGCCCCGGGACCTGATCGACGTGCACGCGCTCACCGCCTGGTACCGGGAGGGCGAACTGCTCGCGCTCGCCACCGCGCTGGACGCCGACTTCCAGCCCACCGCGCTCGCCGACCGGCTGGAGACCCTGGCCGAGGCCGCCGACGGGCGGTTCCGCGCCCGCGGCCTGCCCGTCGGCGACGTCGCCGCGCTGAAGCGGTGGGCGCTGGCCTGGGCCCAGGACCTCAGGCTGGACCTCCTGGAGACCCAGGAGGCCGCGGACGGTCTGCACGATCCGTACCTGGAGGACGTGGAAGCCCACGAGGAGCTGGCCGATCACGCCGGTCCGGCGGGTCGAGAGCAGCCGGGGGAGCACGGGGACGGGACCGGAGGAGCGGGCCGGCGGTACGACCTGTAAGGCTGAATCCCCAATCCCCGTCAGCCTGTTCGTTGAGGCCGCCCCGACCGCCCAGCAGACTGGACGAGTGAGCGCGGTAGCCCCGTGACCTCGCCGCCCCGTCCCGTGCGGGCGGCGTCACACAAGGGACCGGTGGCGCAAGGCCGCCCGGACTTCGGAGGCAGACGGACCTTGAGCAAGCACATCACCCACTGGATCGGCGGCCGCCCGGTCGCCACCGCCGGTGCCGCGCCCCGCCGCGGTGACATCTTCGACCCGGCCACCGGCCAGGTCACGGGCCACGTCGACTTCGCGGACGTCGCGGACGTCGACCAGGCCGTGGCCGCCGCCGCCTCGGCCTTCACCGAGTGGCGCACCGCCTCGATCGCCAAGCGCACCACGGTGCTCTTCGCCTTCCGCGAGCTGCTCAACGCCCGCAAGGACGAGCTGGCGTCGATCATCGTCGCCGAGCACGGCAAGGTGCACTCGGACGCGCTCGGCGAGATCGCCCGCGGCCTGGAGGTCGTCGAGTACGCCTGTGGCATTCCGCAGCTGCTCAAGGGTGGCTTCACCGAGCAGGCGTCCACCGGTATCGATGTCTACTCGATCCGCCAGCCGCTCGGCCCGGTCGCGATCATCTCGCCGTTCAACTTCCCGGCCATGGTGCCGATGTGGTTCTTCCCGATCGCCGTAGCGGCCGGCAACACCGTGGTGCTCAAGCCGTCGGAGAAGGACCCGTCCGCCGCCAACTTCCTGGCCGAGCTGTGGAAGGAGGCCGGCCTCCCGGACGGCGTCTTCAACGTCGTGCACGGTGACAAGGTCGCCGTGGACCGGCTGCTGGAGCACCCCGACATCAAGTCGGTCAGCTTTGTGGGCTCCACTCCGATCGCCCGCTACGTCTACGAGACCGGCACCCGCTACGGCAAGCGCGTCCAGGCCCTCGGCGGCGCCAAGAACCACATGCTGGTCCTGCCGGACGCCGACCTCGACCTGAGCGCCGACGCCGCCGTCAACGCCGGTTTCGGCGCGGCCGGCGAGCGCTGCATGGCGGTCTCCGTCCTGGTCGCGGTCGACCCGATCGGCGACGAGCTGGTCGAGAAGATCAAGCAGCGGGTCGCCACCCTCACCGTCGGCCCCGGCTGCAACGGCGAGTCCGAGATGGGCCCGCTGGTCACCGGCCAGCACCGGGACAAGGTCACCTCCTACGTGGAGTCCGGCCTCGCCGACGGCGCCGAGCTGGCCGTCGACGGTCGCAAGCACGAGATCACCGCCGAGGACCGCAACGGCTCGCCGACCGCGGACGGCTTCTGGCTCGGCCCCACCCTGTTCGACCACGTCAAGCCCGGCATGTCCGTCTACAACGACGAGATCTTCGGCCCGGTCCTGTCCGTGGTGCGGGTCGCCTCCTACGAGGAGGGCCTGGCCCTCATCAACGCGAACCCGTACGGCAACGGCACCGCCATCTTCACCAACGACGGCGGCGCGGCCCGGCGCTTCCAGTACGAGGTCGAGGTCGGCATGGTCGGTATCAACGTGCCGATCCCGGTCCCGGTCGCCTACTACTCCTTCGGCGGCTGGAAGGCGTCGCTGTTCGGCGACGCCCACGCCTACGGCCAGGACGGCGTCCAGTTCTTCACCCGCGGCAAGGCGGTCACCCAGCGTTGGCTGGACCCGTCGCACGGCGGCATCAACCTGGGCTTCCCCACCAACGACTGATCCGGGCGGGCCCCGCGCCCGCGTCCGCTCCGAGTCCGTCCCGCTCGACAGGCCGGCCCGCACCCGTGCGGGCCGGCCTGCGGCTTGTCCCGGGAGTTTGCCCGGCGTTTGCCTTCGGTCGCGAACAGGCGTAGTGTTCACTGGTCGCTCGACATGGAGCACCGGACACGCGTCAGCGCGGACGGTCCCGGGGCGGCCAATCCTCGAAACACCACTTCCAGAACCGGCTTTGCCGCGCCATGCCTTTCGGCTTTTGCGGCGATGGTTTGTTTTGTTGTGCTCATTTTTGATGATTGCGGCCGGATTCGCTTTTCGGGGCGGGGATCGGCTAGAGTTTGAAACGTCGGACGGGGCGTCAAGCCGCAGAAGACACCAGCGAGTTGGACGAAGGAAGCG
>NZ_JBIWIF010000024.1:0-114136 GCF_044764505.1 Kitasatospora sp. NPDC094019 | reverse complement strand
GCGTTGACTTTTGGCACGCTGTTGAGTTCTCAAGGAACGGACGCTTCCTTCAGGCGGCTTTCACACCGGCCCTCCGGGCGCTTCGTTCTTTCGTGATTCCACCGTATCAGATCCGTTTGCCGTTGTTTAACCGGCGCTTTTCGTTTCTGAAACCTGGTGTTAACCGTCGACTTGCGGCGACTCGACCAACCATAGCGGGTCGTCGGGCCGAGCGCGAATCGGGCCGCGCCGGTGTCACCCGGTCGGACGCGTGATTTGTTGCTCTCGCGAGCATATACAGCAATGGTCCCGATTCGCCAAGATGCCTGTAGAGTGCGGCGCGTCGACCAAGAGGACTAGACCACCAGTGGTCGACGAGATGACTGACGGGTGAGGGCGGACGGCGTGGCCGACCCCCGGAATGTCAGCTGATGTCCGAAGTTGACATGATTTAGGCTGCAGTCGATCACCCCGCCGCGTTCGCGGCCGCTCGCCTGTACTGCGCACTTGGGAGGCTCAACCATGACCACTGTGACGTCGCCGCTGACCGGCCGGGTCGTAGGGCTCGCCGGCGTGCCGGACCCCGTGTTCTCGGGTGCGATGGTCGGCCCCGGCACCGCGATCGACCCGGTGCGCCGGCCGACCGAGGCCGTTGCCCCGGTCGACGGCGTGGTCGTCTCGATGCACCCGCACGCGTTCGTCGTCGTCGACGCGGACGGGCACGGGGTCCTGACCCACCTGGGCATCGACACCGTCCAGCTGAACGGCGAGGGCTTCGAGCTGCTCGTCAACAAGGGCGACACCGTCACCCGCGGCCAGGCCGTCATCAAGTGGGACCCGGCCGCCGTCGAGGCCGCCGGCAAGTCGCCGATCTCGCCGATCGTCGCGCTGGAGGCCGCCGCCGACTCGCTCGGCGGGCTCCTGGAGGACGGGGAGGTCGCCGTCGGCGACGCCCTGTTCAGCTGGAACTGACCTCTCCCCTTCTTTAGGACCCACCGCCCCACCGCTCCGGTCGGGGCGGCCCGGCACACAGCGGTACCCGGCGGGGCCGCCTCACTCACGGAGACAGACATGGAGAAGACGCTGCGCGGCGTGGGTGTCAGCCACGGAGTCGCGATCGGTCAGGTGCGGCACATGGGCACCGCGGTGCTGGAGCCCCCGGCCACCCAGGTCCCGACCGAGGACGCCCCGCGTGAGCAGGCCCGCGCCCAGGCAGCCGTCGACGCCGTGGCCGCGGACCTGACCGCCCGCGGCAACCTGGCGGGCGGTGAGGCCCAGGCCGTGCTGGAGGCCCAGGCGCTGATGGCGCAGGACCCGGAGCTGATGGCCGACGTCTCCCGCCGGATCGCGGTCGGCAGCAGCGCCGAGCGCGGCGTCTACGACGCGTTCGCCGCCTACCGGGCGCTGCTCGCCTCGGCCGGGGAGTACCTGGCCGGCCGGGTCGCCGACCTGGACGACGTGCGGAACCGGATCGTCGCGCGCCTGCTGGGTGTGCCGATGCCGGGTGTGCCGGACAGCGACGAGCCGTACGTGCTGTTCGCCCGCGACCTCGCGCCGGCCGACACCGCGCTGTTGGACCCGACCCTGGTGCTCGGCTTCGTGACCGAGGAGGGCGGGCCGACCAGCCACAGCGCCATCCTGGCGCGGGCCATGGGCGTACCGGCCGTGGTCGCGCTGCCGGGGGCGGCCGACGTCGCCGAGGGCACGGTCGTCGCCGTGGACGGCAGCTCCGGTGACGTGCTGGTCGAGCCGAGCGCGGAGAAGCAGGAGGAACTGCGCCGCGCCGCCGCCGAGCGCAAGGCCGCGCTGGCCGCCTCCTCCGGCCCGGGCGCGACCTCGGACGGGCACCGGATGCCGCTGCTGGCCAACGTCGGCGGGCCGGGTGACCTGCCGGCCGCGCTGGAGGCGGGCGCCGAGGGTGTCGGCCTGTTCCGCACCGAGTTCCTCTTCCTGGACGACTCCGCGAAGGCGCCCACCGAGGAGAAGCAGGTCGAGGCGTACCGCAAGGTGCTGGAGGCGTTCCCGGAGGGCCGGGTCGTGGTCCGGGTGCTCGACGCGGGCGCGGACAAGCCGCTGGACTTCCTGACCCCCGCCGACGAGCCGAACCCGGCGCTGGGTGTGCGCGGTCTGCGCACCCTGCTGGAGCACCCCGAGGTGCTCCGGACCCAGCTGCGGGCGCTGGCGACCGCGGCCGAGGGCCTGCCGGTGCACCTTGAGGTGATGGCCCCGATGGTGGCCGACCGCAAGGACGCCAGGGACTTCGCCGAGGCGTGTCGCGAGGCCGGGCTGAGCGCCAAGTACGGTGCGATGGTGGAGATCCCGTCGGCCGCGCTGCGGGCCCGTTCGATCCTCCAGGAGGTCGAGTTCCTCTCCCTGGGCACCAACGACCTGGCCCAGTACGCCTTCGCCGCCGACCGCCAGGTCGGTGCGCTGGCCCGGCTGCAGGACCCGTGGCAGCCGGCGCTGCTGGACCTGATCGCGTTCTCCGCCGAGGCCGCGCAGGCCGAGGGCAAGAGCTGCGGCGTCTGCGGCGAGGCGGCCTCCGACCCGCTGCTGGCCGTGGTGCTGACCGGTCTCGGCGTCACCAGCCTGTCGATGGGCGCGGCGTCGATCCCCTATGTCCGGACGGCGCTGGCCAAGTACACGCTGGCGCAGTGCCGCCGGGCCGCCGAGGCGGCGCGGGCGGCGGACAGCGCCGAGGAGGCGCGGGCCGCGGCGCAGCAGGTGCTGTCGGGCGAGTAGCGGTCGCGGGACCCGCCGAACGGGCACCGCGGACGAACGCGGCGCACCAACGCGGCGGAACGAAGGGGCCCCGCCACCGGATGGTGGCGGGGCCCCTTCGGCGTGTCCGGGCGTCGGTCACTCGGCGGCGGCGCGCTCGCGCTCCTGGCGGAGCTGCTCGAACCAGCGCAGGTGGTCGAGGTTGTCGACGGAGCCGGGGTTGACGGCCTGGTCGAGCGGGGTGCCGGAGAGCAGGCGCTTGACCGGGACCTCGATCCGCTTGCCGGTGAGGGTGTGCGGCAGGCCGCGGACGGCGATGACCTCGTCCGGGACGTGGCGCGGGGAGAGCTCGGTGCGCAGCGAGGTGCGGATCCGGCCGATGAGGTCCTGGTCGAGTTCGGCGCCGGGGGTCAGGACGACGAAGAGCGGCATCCAGTAGCCGCCTTCGGGCTCCTCCAGGCCGATCACCAGGGATTCGGCGATCTCGGGGAGGCGCTCGACGACCTCGTAGATGTCCGAGGATCCCATCCGGACGCCCTGGCGGTTGAGGGTGGAGTCGGAGCGGCCGTGGATGACGACGGTGCCGCGGGAGGTGGCGGTGATCCAGTCGCCGTGGCGCCAGACGCCGGGGTACGTGTCGAAGTAGCTGTCGTGGTAGCGGGTGCCCTCGGGGTCGTTCCAGAAGCCGGTGGGCATGGACGGGATGGGCTTGGTGACGACGAGCTCGCCGACCTCGTCGGTGAGCGGGCGGCCGTTGACGTCCCAGGACTCGACGGCGGCGCCGAGGCTGGGGGCCTGGATCTCGCCGAGATGGACCGGGAGGGTGGGGACGCCGCCGACGAAGCAGGAGCAGACGTCGGTGCCGCCGCTGACGGAGGCGAGCCAGACGTCCTCCTTGACCTCCTCGTAGATCCAGCGGAAGCCGTCGGGCGGCAGCGGGGAGCCGGTGGTGCCGAGGCAGCGGACGGCGGAGAGGTCGAGGTCCCGGCCGGGGTGGAGGTCGGCCTTGCGGCTGGCGATGACGTAGGCGGCGGAGGTGCCGAGCACGGTGGCGCGGGTGCGCGCGGCCACGGACCAGAAGGCGCCGGTGTCGGGGTGGCCCGGGCTGCCGTCGTAGGTGACGACCGTGGCTCCGACGAGGAGGCCGGCGAGGAGGAAGTTCCACATCATCCAGCCGGTGGAGGTGTACCAGAGGAAGCGGTCCTCGGGGCCGAGGTCGAGGTGGAGGCCGGCCTGCTTGAGGTGCTCGACGAGGATGCCGCCCTGGCTCTGGACGATGGCCTTGGGCAGTCCGGTGGTGCCGGAGGAGTAGAGGACCCAGAGCGGGTGGTCGAAGGGGACGGCCTCGAAGACGGGCTCGGTGTCCTCGGCGGTCAGGTCGCCCCAGGCGAGGGCGCCCTCGGGGGCGGGGGCCCCGAGCAGGGGGACGTGCACGACGGTGTGCAGCGAGGGGAGTTCGCGGCGGAGTTCGGCGACGACCTCGGTGCGGTCGTGGTCCTTGCCGCCGTAGTGGTAGCCGTCGACGGCGAAGAGGACGACGGGCTCGATCTGCTGGAGGCGGTCGAGGACGCTGCGCGCTCCGAAGTCGGGGGCGCAGCTGGTCCAGACGGCGCCGACGGCGGCGGTGGCGAGGAGGGCGACGGCTGCCTGCGGGATGTTGGGCAGGTAGGCGCCGACGCGGTCGCCGGGGCGGACGCCGCGGGCGCGGAGGGCGGCGGCGAGGGACCCGACCTGTCGGCGGAGCTCGGCCCAGGTGAGGACGAGCGGCTCGTCGGTGGTCTCGTCGAGGTGGAGGACGGCGGGGCGGTCGGCGTTCTCGGCCTGCTCGCCGGCGCGCAGGGCGTGCTCGGCGTAGTTGAGGCGGGCGCCGGGGAACCAGCGGGCGCCGGGCATCGCGGGGTCGGCGAGGACGGCGTCGGGGGCCTGGGTGAAGCGGACGTCGAACCACTGGGTGACGGCGGTCCAGAAACGGTCGAGGTCCTCGACCGACCAGGAGTGAAGGGCGGCGTAGCGGGCGGAAGCCTCGGCGTCCGACGTCGTGGGGGCGAGCGGGGCGGCCGGGGCGCCGTGGTGCTGGGCGGCCCAGGTCTGGAAGGCCACGATCCCGGTGCCGGCGGCACGGGCGGGGTTCGGGCGCCAGAGTGGCTGGTCCTGGGGTGGGGTGCTCACGGTGGTGGTCTCCCGGCCGGTGATGAGGGCGGACGGGGTCGCTTGTGGCAGGGCCCGCGTCCGGTTGGGGGCTGTCGGTGCAGACCCTGCCATGTGCGCGGCCGGGGCGCCAGGGTCTGCCCGGCGCGGCCGCCGCTGGTCAGGGGCGGGTGAACTCGCCGTTGAACCAGGAGCCGGAGACGCGGGTGTGGAAGGGGAAGGCGAGCGGGGTTTCGGGGGTGGCGAGCTGCCAGCCGTCGGTCTCGTCGGTGGGGACGGAGGGTGGCAGGGCGGTGAGCGGGCGGGCGGGGAGGAGGCCGAAGAGGCAGAGGAAGCCGCCGCGGGTGTCGGAGTCGGTGGCGACGAGGGTGATGTCGGCGGGCTCGGCGAGGATGCCGGTCTCCTCGCGCAGCTCGCGCACGCACGCCTGCTGCCAGCTCTCGCCGTAGTCGATGTAGCCGCCGGGGAGGGCGAGTTCGCCGTAGCCGGGTTCGATGGTGCGGCGGATGACCACCAGCGCGGGGGCGGCGTCGCCCTGGGTGACGGGCAGGAGGGTGACGACGACGGGCAGCGGGTTTCGGTAGCTGATCTCGGTGCACGCGGAGCAGGTGCGGGGCCAGCCGTCGGTGCCGGGCGGGTAGGGGGATCCACAGAAGTGGCAGTGGGAGTTGGGCTGCTGGCGCACGGTGCCGCCCTCGTGAGTCGTCATGGCCGGATGGTAGTGCGGGCGGCCGGGAGCGGGGTGGTGGTCAGCCGATCCGGGCCCGGGAGGGCTCTGGTCCCGGCTCGCCCGGAGCGGGGCGGAGAAGAGCCGGATGGAGGAGCCTGGCGTCGCCGGCGTGGTAGGTGCGGGCCCGGGGGCCACCGCGGGCGCCGCCGCGCTCGGTGGTGCTGCCGGTGCCCTCGACGAAGCCGGGGACGGAGAGCACCTTGCGGTGGAAGTTGCCGGGGTGGAGCTTTTCGTCCCAGACGGCCTCGTAGACGGCGCGCAGCTCGGGAATGGTGAAGTCGTACGGGAGGAAGGCGGTGGCCAGCGGGCTGTACTCGATCTTGGCGCGGGCGCGGTCGAGGCCGTCGGCGAGGATCCGGGCGTGGTCGAAGGCGAGCTCGATCGGGGTGGGTGCTCCGGTGGGCGGGGGCTCGGCCGGATCGACGGGCTCGGCCGGGTACGGCGCTCCGGCGGGGCCGCCGGCGTCGCCGGAACCGGTGGAGCCGGTGCTCCCGCCGACGCCACCCCCGTGGGTGTCGGCGGGAGCACCGGCGGACTCGGACCGGCCCGCGGGCCGGAGGTCGAGGTCGCCGACGGGGTGCCAGGCGGCGTGGGCCGCGTCGCTGCCGGCCCGCGGGTCGGGCAGGTCGGGGGCGAAGGCGAGGTAGGCGACCGAGATCACGTGCATCCGCGGGTCGCGGGTGGGTACGCCGTAGCTGCCGAGCTGTTCGAGGTGGATCCGGCTGAGGGCGGCCTCGGCGCCGGCCGTGCCGGGCAGGCCGGTCTCCTCGGCGAGCTCGCGGGCGGCGGCGTCGTCGAGGCTCTCCTCGCCGGCCCGCAGGAAGCCGCCGGGCAGGGCCCAGCGCCCCTGGTAGGGCGGGAGGGCGCGCTCGACGAGCAGGACGTGGAGCCGGCCGTGCCGCAGGGTCAGGGCGACCACGTCCACCGTGACGGCGACGGGGGTGTAGGCGCGCGGGTCGTAGGCGGCGAGCCAAGCCTGCTCGGTGGCGTCCACGGTGCGCTCCTCTCCCCCTCCGGGCCCGTGGTGTCGGGCCGACGTCCTTCTCGATCTGAGTGCAACGTAGCGATCCTTTGACTCTGCGGCAAATGGTTTTCCGTCCCGGTCCGAGCCGCCCCCTCCTACCCTGTGACCAGGGCGTCCCCGGAGGATCCGGGACCACGCCGGGACCCGCCGGGACCGCACCGGGACCACGTCCGCCCGAGGAGGCCGTGATGGACCAGGCCGCGCGCGACCGGACCGCCGCTCCCCCGCCGGACTTCGCGGCCGCGCTGGCGGCCGGGCCGCTGGTCCTGGACGGCGGGCTGTCCGAACGGCTGGCCGCGGCCGGGTTCGACCTGACGGACGAGCTCTGGTCGGCCCGACTGCTGGCGGACGCGCCGGAGGCGGTGGTGGCGGCGCACCGGGCGTTCTTCGAGGCGGGCGCGCGGGTGGCGATCACCGCCAGCTACCAGGCGAGCTTCGCGGGCTTCGCCCGGCGCGGGGTGGGCCGCGCGGAGGCCGCGCGACTGCTGGCGGGCAGCGTGGAACTGGCCCGGGAGGCGGCCCGCGGGCTGCCCGGGCCGCGCCGGTGGGTGGCGGCCTCGGTGGGCCCGTACGGGGCGGTGCTGGCGGACGGCTCGGAGTACCGGGGCCGGTACGGGCTGACGCCGGCCGAGCTGGAGGCGTTCCACCGGCCCCGACTGGAGGTGCTGGCGGCGGCCGGTCCGGACGTGCTGGCGCTGGAGACGGTGCCGGACGTGGAGGAGGCGCGGGTGCTGCTGCGGGCGGTGCGCGGGCTGGGGGTGCCGGTCTGGCTGTCGTTCGCCGCGGCGGACGGGCGGACCCGGGCCGGACAGCCGTTGGCGGAGGCGTTCGCGCTGGCGGCCGGGGTGGACCAGGTGGTGGCGGTCGGCCTGAACTGCTGCACGCCGGAGGAGGCGGACCGGGCGGTGGCGCTCGCGGCGCGGGTGTCGGGCAAGCCGGCGGTGGTGTACCCCAACAGCGGCGAGGGCTGGGACGCGACGGCCGGGGCGTGGCGAGGTGAGCCGACCTTCGGGGCCGCCCCGGTCCCCCGGGCCGACGGCCGGGCGAGGGTGGCGGGCTGGCTGGCGGACGGGGCGCGGCTGGTGGGCGGCTGCTGCCGGGTCGGACCGGCCGGGATCCGGGCGGTGGCCGACGGCGTGGCCGCGGCGGCCCGGGAGCGGTAGCACCGGCGGGCCGTACGGGTGGCGGGCGACAGCCGGCGATCGACGGACGACAGGCGGCAAAGCGGCAGGGCGGCAAGGCGGCAGGCCGTAGGGTCGGCGGGCGCCGGGAACCCGTGCCGGGACCGCCCCGGCGGCCGTGCGCGGGCGCACCACCGGGTCGGCCGACGCAGGTTACCGAGGGGGAAGGTGCACGGAACGGCGACGGCCTGGCAGACTCGTGCCGTTACCACTGCGGTCGACAATGTCGACCGCCTGTCCGCGCGGAGGTACCAATGCCCGGCCCGATCCAGTCGCTCTCCCGGGCCGCCGCGATCATGCGCCTGCTGGCCGGCGGCGAGCGCCGCCTGGGCCTGTCGGAGGTCGCGACGGCCCTGGACCTGGCGAAGGGCACCGCCCACGGGATCCTGCGCACGCTCCAGCAGGAGGGCTTCGTCGAGCAGGACCCGGAGAGCGGCAAGTACCAGCTGGGTGCCGAGCTGCTCCGGCTGGGCCAGAGCTACCTGGACGTGCACGAGCTGCGCGCCCGGGCCCTGGTCTGGGCGGACGACCTGGCCAGGGCGTCCGGGGAGACCGTCTACCTGGGGGTGCTGCACCAGCGCGGGGTGCTGATCGTGCACCACGTCTTCCGGCCGGACGACACCCGGCAGGTACTGGAGGTCGGCTCGATGCAGCCGCTGCACTCGACCGCGCTGGGCAAGGTGCTACTGGCCTACGACCCGGTGGCGCGCGGCGAGCTGGGCGAGGGACCGTTCGAGTCGTACACCGCGCGGACGCTGACCGAGGCCGCGGACGTGGACGCCGAGGCGGCGCTGACCCGTGAACGCGGCTGGACCGACGCGGTGGAGGAGACCTGGGAGGGCGTGGCCTCGATCGGCGCGCTGATCCAGGACCGGCGCCGCAACCCGGTGGGCGCGGTCTGCATCAGCGGCGCGGTCGAGCGGGTCTGCGAGGACGGCTTCGTGAAGCCCTCGCTGGTCGCCTCGGTGCGCAGCGCGGCCAGGGCGATCTCCCGGGACCTGGGCGCCGGGCGGTTCTGACCTCGCCCGGGCCCCGCCCGGGCCCGCCCGGCCGCACCCGGCCGCACCCGGCCGCAGGCCCCCGATAGCACGGCAGGACGTTCACGCTGAGGCGCGGACGGGCGAAATGCCCGTCCGCGCCTTACCGTTTTGTCCAAAATTACGATGATCCATCCGGTGACACCGGGTAGCACGGCGAGCGAAGGGTCACAGCTGCGTAACCCGGCCTTGACGAGAGGGTGACCCGGGGAGGAAGCTTCCGCATGACGGTCGACATTGTCGAACGATGGCCGTGCGAATCCATCCCACAGAGCGCTCACCCGCCCAGCGATCCGCCCGGCCCCTGCCCCCACCCGCACCTCCGGGCCATATGGACAAGGGAGTCTTTGTGTCCGCGTTCTCCAACGGCGACATCTTCGTCGGCGAAACCCTCGGCACCGCCGCCCTGATACTTCTCGGCGGTGGCGTCTGTGCCGCCGTGACGCTCAAGAAGTCGAAGGCCCTGAACGCCGGCTGGCTGGCGATCACCTTCGGCTGGGGCTTCGCGGTGATGATCGCCGCCTACATGTCGGCCCCGAAGTCCGGCGCCCACCTGAACCCGGCCGTCACCCTGGCCATCGCCGTCGACAGCGGCGACTGGGGCAAGGTGCCGATCTACCTCGGCTCCCAGCTGCTCGGCGCGATGATCGGCGCCGTCTTCGTCTGGCTCACCTACCTCGGCCAGTTCCAGGCCAACCAGGAGCCCACCCTCGGCATCTTCTCGACCGGCCCCGAGATCCGGAACCCGGTCCAGAACCTGCTCACCGAGATCATCGGCACCTTCGTGCTCTGCATGGCCATCCTCACCCAGGGCCTGACCAAGGGCCTCGGCCTCTCCGGCACCGGCATCCTGATCGTCGCCTTCACCGTGGTCGGCATCGGTCTCTCGCTCGGCGGCCCGACCGGCTACGCCATCAACCCGGTCCGCGACCTGGGTCCGCGCATCGTCCACTCGCTGCTGCCGATCCCCAACAAGGGCGGCTCCGACTGGTCCTACGCCTGGATCCCGGTGGCCGGTCCGGTCATCGGCGGCCTGCTGGCCGGCGGCCTGTACCACGCCGCGTTCTGATCCCCCCGGGTTTCCACCCCACCCGAGCACGGGGACTGACCTGAGAGTCAGGCCCAACGCCCCCCGCCAACCTCTTGAGCCGAGGACCCTCATGACCTCCACTGGCAACTACATCGCCGCGATCGACCAGGGCACCACCTCCAGCCGCTGCATCATCTTCGGCGCCGACGGCCGGATCGTCTCCGTCGACCAGCAGGAGCACCGGCAGATCTTCCCCCAGCCCGGCTACGTCGAGCACGACGCCGCCGAGATCTGGACCCGGGTGCAGTCGGTCGTCCGCGGCGCGCTGGAGAAGGCCGGCCTGAGCAAGGACGACATCCGCGCGATCGGCATCACCAACCAGCGCGAGACCACCGTCCTGTGGGACAAGAACACCGGTGAGCCGGTGCACAACGCGCTGGTGTGGCAGGACACCCGCACCGAGGCGCTCTGCCGCGAGCTGGGCCGCAACGTCGGCCAGGACCGCTTCCGCCGCGAGACCGGCCTCCCGCTGGCCAGCTACTTCGCCGGCCCGAAGATCCGCTGGCTGCTGGACAACGTCGAGGGCCTGCGGGAGCGCGCCGAGGCCGGCGACATCCTCTTCGGCACCATGGACACCTGGGTCATCTGGAACCTCACCGGTGGTGTCGACGGCGGCAAGCACGTGACCGACGTGACCAACGCCAGCCGCACCATGCTGATGAACCTCAAGAGCCTGGCCTGGGACCCGGAGATCGCCGAGTCGATGGGCGTCCCGATGGCCGTCCTGCCGGAGATCCGCTCCTCCGCCGAGATCTACGGCGAGGCCGTCGGCGACCTGGCCGGCGTCCCGGTCGCCGCCGCGCTCGGTGACCAGCAGGCCGCGCTGTTCGGGCAGACCTGCTTCAACGAGGGCGAGGCCAAGTCCACCTACGGAACCGGCACCTTCCTGCTGCTCAACACCGGCGAGAAGATCGTCAACTCGTACCACGGCCTGCTGACCACGGTCGGCTACCGGATCGGCGACCAGGCCCCGGTCTACGCCCTGGAAGGCTCGATCGCGGTCACCGGCTCGCTGGTCCAGTGGCTGCGCGACCAGCTCGGCATCATCTCCACCGCCGCCGAGATCGAGACCCTCGCCAACACGGTCGAGGACAACGGCGGTGCCTACTTCGTCCCGGCCTTCTCCGGCCTGTTCGCCCCGTACTGGCGCTCCGACGCCCGCGGTGTGATCGCCGGTCTGACCCGGTACGTCACCAAGGGCCACCTGGCCCGGGCCGTCCTGGAGGCCACCGCCTGGCAGACCCGCGAGGTCGTCGACGCCATGCAGAAGGACTCCGGGGTCGAGCTCACCGCCCTCAAGGTCGACGGCGGCATGACCAGCAACAACCTGCTCATGCAGAACATCGCCGACGTCCTGGACGCCCCGGTCGAGCGCCCGTACGTGGCCGAGACCACCGCGCTCGGCGCCGCCTACGCGGCGGGCCTGGCGGTCGGCTTCTGGAACGACCTCGACACCCTCCGGGCCAACTGGCACCGCGCCGCCGAGTGGACGCCCCGCATGGACGAGGCCACCCGGGAGCGCGAGTACAAGAAGTGGCTCAAGGCCGTCGAGCGCACCATGGGCTGGGTGGAGGAGGAAGAGAACAACTGATCGCGAAGCCGGTCGGGGCCCCGTGCCCCGGCCGGCCGCTCCCGTTCCACCGGCCCGCCGCACCGGGCCGACCCGGTCTCTCCGCACAGAGGCCGTACGCACACCGAGAGGAGTAACGGCGCCGCCCGACCCGCGCGCCGTACACACACCATGGCAACCATCCCGACCCTGGGCGCCGAGCTCACCGCCGGCCGCACCGCCTCCCGCGCCGAGACCCGCGAGCTGCTCGGCAAGGCCACCTACGACCTGCTGGTGATCGGGGGCGGCATCCTCGGCACCGCCGTCGCCTGGACCGCGTCCCAGGCCGGCCTGAAGGTCGCCATGGTCGACGCCGGCGACTTCGCCGGTGCCACCTCCAGTGCCTCCTCCAAGCTCGTCCACGGCGGTCTGCGCTACCTGCAGACCGGCGCGGTCAAGCTGGTCGCGGAGAACCACAAGGAGCGCCGCGTGCTCTCCACCGACGTCGCCCCGCACCTGGTCAACCCGCTGACCTTCTTCGTGCCGGTCTACAAGGGCGGCCCGCACAGCGCGCCCAAGCTCGGCGCCGGCGTCTTCCTCTACTCGGCGCTGTCAGCCTTCCGCGACGGCATGGGCCGGGTCTCCACCGCCGCGCACGCCGCCCAGCAGGTGCCCGCGCTGCGCACCGAGGGCCTGCGCTCGGTGGCCGTCTACGGCGACCACCAGATGAACGACTCGCGCGTCGCCGTCATGACCGTGCGCGCCGCGGTCGAGGCCGGCGCCGTCGTGCTCAACCACGCCGAGGTCACCGGCCTGCGCTTCACCGGCGGCCGGGTCACCGGTGCCGAGCTCAAGGACCGCCTGGACGGCACCGAGTTCGGCGTCGACGCCCGCCTGGTGCTGAACGCCACCGGCCCCTGGGTGGACCACCTGCGCCGGATGGAGGACACCGGCGCCGCGCCGTCGATCCGCCTGTCCAAGGGTGCCCACGTGGTGGTCAAGCGCCGCTCGCCGTGGCGCGCCGCGCTGACCATCCCGATCGACAAGTACCGCGTCTCCTTCGCCATCCCGTGGGAGGACCACGTCCTGCTCGGCACCACCGACGAGGAGTACACCGGCGACCCGAAGGACGTCCGGGCCACCGAGGCGGACGTCGACCAGATCCTCGGCGAGGCCGCGCACGCGATCCGGGACGAGCACATCGACCGGGACCTGATCACCTACAGCTTCGCCGGCCTGCGGGTGCTGCCCGGCGGCCCGGGCGACACCGCCGCCGCCAAGCGCGAGACGGTCGTCACCGAGGGCAAGGGCGGCATGCTGTCGGTCGCCGGCGGCAAGTGGACCACCTACCGCCACATCGGCCGCACCGTGCTGGAGAAGCTGGCCCACGTGCCCGGCACCTCCCTCGGCGAGGACATGTCCCCGATCGCCCCGACCGTCCCGCTGCCGGGCGTCGGCGCGCCGAACGCCGTCGCGCACCGCCTGCTGATCGACCGGGACCCGGGCTCGCGGATGGAGCCGCTGGTCGCCAAGCACCTGGCCAGCCACTACGGCACGCTCTCCTTCGACATCGCCCGGATGATCGACGAGAACCCGGAGCTCGGCCGGCCGATCCACGAGGACGGGCCGGACGTCTGGGCGCAGGTCGCCTACGCGGCCGCCAACGAGTGGGCGTACACCGCCGACGACGTGCTGCGCCGCCGCACCACGATGACCGTTCGCGGTCTGGACACCCCGGAGATCCGGGCCGAGGTCGAGGCGTTCCTGGCCAAGCGCGCGGCCAAGTAGGCAACAGGACCGAGAGCGACCGGCACGGCCGAGCGAGACCCGCACGGCCACCGGAGAACCGGAGGGCGGGCACCCCAGAGCGGGGGTGCCCGCCCTCCGGCATGTGCGCCGACCTGCGGAATTACCCGGTGCCGGAGAGGTTCACCGGAGTTGGTATCGATCGGATCACCATTCCCAGGAAATTCCCAGACATTGGTAGCTTTTGTCCGATCAATATCCTATTTGTCATGATCATCCTGCCATTTGATCTTGCCTATGCTCCCGCCATCACTCTTGCTCAAGAGTGGGTCAAGGAGCCCCCATGAACACCCCAAGACGGACCCTCACCGGTCCGTTCGCCGTCGCGCTGGCGCTGACGCTGGCCGCCGGTTCACCGGTCGCCTTCGCCGCCGAGCCGCAGGCCAAGCCCGCCCCCGGCAAGGCCCCCGCCGCCCCCGCGCTCGACCCCGGGCTGAGCATCGGCACCGCCCGGGCCGTCGCACAGAAGACCGGCAAGCGCGTCGAGGCCGTCTCCGAGCGCGACGAGACCTCCACCACCTGGGCCAACCCGGACGGCACCCTCACCACCGAACTGTCGGCCGGCCCGGTGCGCTTCCTGCGCGAGGGCAAGTGGGCCGACGTCGACCTCACCCTGAAGACCGCCGCCGACGGCTCGGTGGCACCCGCCGCCCACCCCAACGGCCTCAAGCTGGCCGGCGCGGGCGGCAAGCGCCCCCGCTCGCTGGCCGAGTCCAAGGCCCTCCAGGCGGCGCCGGCCGGCACGGAGGCAGCCGGCACCGACGCGGCCCGCACCCTCGTCTCGCTCGGCTCCGGCGACGACCAGCTCGCGCTGGAGTGGCGCGGCGGCCTGCCCAGGCCCGAGCTGAACGGCACCCGGGCCACCTACCGGGACGCCATCGGCGACGGCGCCGGCGACCTCGTCGTCGAGGCCACCCGCACCGGCTTCGAGCAGTTCGTGACGCTCAAGCAGCGGCCGGCCACCGGCGGCTACAGCTACACCATGCCGCTGCGCGCCAAGGGCACCAGGGCCGAGGCGCAGCCGGACGGCAGCGTGCTGTTCACCGACCGGAAGAACGGCCAGAAGCGCGCCGTGCTGCCCGCCCCGGTGATGTGGGACGCCACCACCGCGCCCGGTTCGAGCGAGCACCCCCGGCAGGCCCGGGTCGGCCTGGAGGTCGTCCAGCGCGGCGACACCGTCGATCTGGTCTTCACCCCGGACGCGGCCTTCCTCGCCGACCCGGCCACCGTCTACCCGGTGACCGTCGACCCGGCCACCGCCGGTCTCGGCAACGCCTTCGACACCCGGGTGCAGAAGGGCGAGACGGTCGACTGGTCGGCCGACACCGAGATCTACTGGGGCAACTCCGGCACCAAGAACGCCGACGGCAGCTCCCGCGAGGCCCGTTCCTTCATCAACTGGAACACCGCCGGCATCGCCGACGCCCTGGTCTCCAGCGCGACCCTGTCGCTGTACAACTTCCACTCCGGCAACAGCGACTGCCAGCCGTACACCTGGGAGGTCTGGGACACCGGACTGGCGTCCACCGCCTCCCGCTGGACCGCCCAGCCGGCCTGGAAGGCCAAGAAGGGCAGCTCCACCGAGACCAAGGGCCGCGACGCCTGCGGCGGCGACGGCTGGATCAACGCCAACGTCACCGACCTGGTGCAGACCTGGGCCTCGGCCAAGAACACCACCTCCGGCATGGGCCTGCGCGCGCCCGACGAGGTGTCGACAAAGTACTGGAAGGAGGTGAACTCCGCCAACGCCGCGACCAACGTGCCCAAGCTGACGGTGAACTACAACTACCGCCCGCGCACCGGCACCAAGCAGCAGGCCGGCCCGCCGTTCCTCCAGGACGGCACCGGCACCTGGCGGGTCGACACCGCCACCCCGGTGCTCCGCGACACCTTCGTCGACCCCGACGGCGACAAGGTCACCGGCACCTTCCAGCTGGTCGACGCCATCTCCGGGGCCCAGGTGGGCGCCGTCAACGTCTCCGGCTACGTGCCCAGCGGCACCCCCTCCGAGGTGACCGTCCCGGCCGGGCTGCTGGAGTACGGGCACACCTACCGGTTCCGCAGCTCGCCCTACGACGGACTGCACTACAACCTGAACTGGTCCCCCTGGGTGACCTTCAGCGTCAGCCCGCTGCCGGACGTGCCGAGCGCGCTGCAGACCGGCGCCCAGGAGACCCTGACGCCGCTGCTCTCGGCCGTCTCCACCAGCCCCGACCAGGCCCGGGTCAGGACCGAGTTCGTCCTGAAGAACTCCGCCGGTACCCCGCTGCCGACCAGCCTGCCGTCCACCTCCGCCGAGAGCGGCGCCCGCGCCACGGTCCAGGTTCCCGAGGGGGCGCTCACCGACGGTGGCGCCTACCGCTGGGCCGCCCGGGCCTGCACCCCGGTGGGCTGCTCCGCCTGGACGGCCGACCAGGAGCTGAACGTGCGCGTCCAGGCTCCCCCGGCCCCACCCGTCCCGGTCACGCTGACCGTGGGCGACACCTCCCTCGCCTCGGCCTCGGTCGCCACCGCGGGCACCGGCTGCGACACGGGTGCCTGCCCGGCCCCCGACGCGTCCGTCCTTCGGGTCGGCACCTTCGACGGCACCTCCTGGTCCGGCTGGCTCAAGCCCGATCTGACCGCGCTCCCGAGGGGCGCCCGGATCACGGCCGCCAAGCTGGAGCTCACCCGGTCGGACTGCGCGGCCGACTGTCCGGCGGCCACCGCCGACGTGTTCCAGCTCGGCAGCGAGTGGACCCCCGGCCAGACCGGCGCCCAGCTCGTGTCGGCGTCCGGCAACGAGAGCTACGCGAGCGCCACGGGCCTCGCCGACCTCGACCTGGCGTCGGTGCTCCAGTCCTGGACCGACCGGGGCCTGCCCTACGGCATCGCCCTGCGCCCGGCCGCCGGTTCGGCCCCCGCGGCCTACCACGGGGCCGGCGCCGCGGACCAGTCCAAGCGGCCCCGGCTGAGGATCGACTACCTCACGCCGACCGCGCCCGCCGCTCCCCAGCAGCTCTCCGTCAGCATCGGTGACGCCGGCCTGGTGGGCGGCTGGAGCAGCCCGGTGGACCACGGTGCCAGCGAGGACCTGTACTACACCGTCAAGGTCGAGGCGCAGGACACCGGCGCCGTCGTCAAGCAGTTCACCACCGCCGAGACCCGCGCGGTGGCGGCCGGCCTGGACAACACCCGCGGCTACCGGCTCGTGGTGACGTCGAACAACTCGTTCGGCGCCAGCCCCGCGACGGTCTCCGGCTACACCCGGGGCAAGCCCGCCGTCGGCGGCAGTGACCTCTACCGCGGCTTCGTGCAGGAGTACCTGGACGCCCGCAACAAGGTGCGCGTCACCGCCGGGGCGACGGTGCCCGACGCCGCGGCGCTGGCCGCGCACGGCACGGCCTTCGTCGACCTCCTGGCCACCCAGGAGGACGCCGTGGTCGGCAGCCGCGAGGGCCTGGCGACCCAGAGCCAGACCTATGTGGCGGCCGCGTCGACGCTGTCCGACGTCGTGGTCGACCAGCAGAACCCCGCCAAGGTCGTGGTCCGGGCGACGGTCAAGGAGGTCACCCAGATCCGCGAGGCCGGGATGGACACCCCGAGCGAGAACATCGCCAACCGCCGCTTCGAGTTCACCGTCAACGGCGGTGCCGTGAAGCTCGTCTCGGAGGCCGACGACAACTCGGCCGAGCAGAAGCTCGGTTCCTCCGCCGCCGCGGCGGCGCAGGTCGACGTCACGGGAGCGGACCAGACGCCCGCCCCCACCACCGGCGACATCCCGCTCGGAACCGACGGCTTCCCGGTGCCGGAGCCGGCCGCTCCGGCCGCACCGGCCGGCGTGACCACCGCGAGCTACGCGAACGTGAACGGCAACGGCACCGCGGACTGGGCACGGCGCAACATCGGGGTCCGCCGCGAGTACAACCAGGACTGCACCAACTTCGTCTCCAAGGCGCTGTACCACGGCGGCGGAATGCGGACCCGGCAGGGCAACCGCACCCGGGACTACGCCTGGTGGGACCAGGGCTACTTCCTGTGGAAGCCCTTCAAGAGCTACACCTGGTCCGCCGCGCAGAACCTCTACAATCACCTGACCGGCTACCGCTGGACCCAGTCGATCATGAGCGTGCACTCCGCCAAGCCCGGCGACCTGGTGTTCTTCAAGTGGTACAGCGACCGCGGGATCAACCACGCCGCCGTCGTGGTCAGTTACGGACGGAAGATGGAACTGCGCCAGCACGGACTGACCGACCAGACCACGCTCTACGACGCCCTGGCCCGCCAGCGCCGCTCCGGCACCCCGGTCGAGCGGTTCTGGATCGTCCGACCGCTGGGCAGCTCCTGATGGCCCGCCGGTGGAGGGCGACGACCGCCGCCGCCCTCGCGGGCGCCGTCACCGCCTCCGCGATCACCGCTTGGTGGCTCGCCGGCGACGACGGGCTGCGGTACGCCGACGACTACGCGGCCCACGAGCCGCTGAGGGTCGTCGGCTACCCCTCCACCGGCAGCCTGCGGCTCACCCAGGAGGTGGTGTGGCGGCTCGCCGACGGCTCGCGGAACGGGCTGGCGGCGCTGGCCACCTCCGACGGGTCGGCCGCCGAGGCCGACACCACCGCGGCGAACTGGGTCCGGAGCTTCCAGCAGGGAGCGCAGGGCCCGGTCACCGCCGAGTTCCACGGCGAGGGCTCGGTCCGGCAGTCCGTGGTGCTCTACTTCGAGCGCAGCGGGCAGGTCAAGCAGCTCAAGCTGCGGCTCGACGGCAACGGCGGCGCGGACGGCTGGCGGATCCTGCTGCGGGAGACCGATCCGCAGGAGGCCGCGGCCCCGCCCACCTGGGCGCCGGCGACGCCCGGCGGCACGCTGCCGCCGGGCGTGCGGTGAATCCGCCGGAACCGGGCTGAACGACGGAAAGGGCGGGCGCTCCCCCGGGGGAGCGCCCGCCCTTTCCGTGTCCCTGGACCCGGCTAGACGATCAGGCTGAGCGGCATGATCAGGGCGATCGCGACCACCGAGATCACCGTCTCCATCACCGACCAGGACTTCAGGGTCTGGCCGACGCTCATCCCGAAGTACTCCTTCACCAGCCAGAAGCCGGCGTCGTTGACGTGCGACAGGAACAGCGAGCCGGCGCCGATGGCGAGCACCAGCAGGGCCGCGTGGGTGGACGACATGTCGGCCGCCAGCGGCGCCACGATGCCGGCCGCGGTGATGGTGGCGACCGTCGCCGAACCGGTGGCGAGCCGGATCAGCACCGCGATCAGCCAGCCCAGCAGCAGCGCCGGGATGTGCCACTTCGACGACCAGTCGCTGACCGCGGTACCCACGCCGACGTCGATCAGGGTCTGCTTGAAGCCGCCGCCCGCGCCGACGATGAAGACGATGCCGGCGATCGGGCCGAGCGAGGAACCGACGGTCTCCGAGATCCGGGCCCTGTCGAAGCCGGCCGCCCGGCCCAGGGTCAGCATGCCGAGCAGGGTCGCGGCGAGCAGCGCGATCAGCGGGGAGCCGACGAAGTCGAACACCCGCTGCGGCAGCGCCTTCGGGTCGTCGACCACGACGTCCGCCAGCGCCTTGCCGAGCATCAGCACCACCGGCAGCAGGATGGTGGCCAGCACGGCGCCGAAGGACGGGGTGTGCTCGCGCTCCACCGGCTCCGCCGGGGTCTCGCTCTCCGGGATCTCCAGCGGGCCGACCCAGCGCTCGGCGACCCGGGCGAACAGCGGGCCGGCCACGATCAGGGTCGGGACGGCGATCAGCAGGCCGAGCGCCAGGGTGACGCCGAGGTCGGCCTTGAGCGCGTCGACCGCGACCAGCGGGCCGGGGTGCGGGGGCACCAGGCCGTGCAGTACGGACAGGCCGGCCAGCGCCGGGATGCCGATCCGCATCAGCGGGACGTTGCCGCGCCGGGCCACCAGCAGCACGATCGGGACCAGCAGCACCACGCCGACCTCGAAGAACAGCGGCAGGCCGAGCACGGCCGCGATCAGCGCCATCGCCCAGGGCAGCGCCTTCGTCCGGGACCGGGACAGCACGGTGTCCGCGATGATGTTCGCCCCGCCCGAGTCGGCGAGCAGCTTGCCCAGCATCGCGCCCAGGCCGATCAGCAGGCCGACGCCCGCGACGGTGGCGCCGAAACCGGTGGAGAAGCTGCCGAGCAGCTTGTCGAACGGCGCGCCCGCGACCGCGGCCAGCAGCCCGGAGCCGAGGGTCAGGGCGAGGAAGGGGTGCAGCTTGAGCTTGGTGATCAGCAGCACGATGGCGCCGATGGCGAGCAGCACGGCGAGCAGCAGCCGGCCGTCGCTGTCGGTGTGCGGGAGGACCGGTGGGGCGGCCGCGAGCACGGTGAGGGTGGGGGTCACGCGAGGTCTCCATTGACGGGCCGCAGCAGGGCCGCGGCCTTCTCGACGAGTTCTTCGGGGCTCGGCCCGATGTCCAGGACGGCGCCGCGCTCGTCCGGACCGAGGGGTTCCAGGGCGGCGTACTGCGAGCCGAGCAGGGACGGCGGCATGAAGTGGTCGGTGCGCCGGGCGAGCCGGTCCTCGACCAGTCCGGTCCGGCCGCTGAGGTGCAGGAACCAGGCGTCCGGGCAGGCCGCGCGCAGGATGTCGCGGTAGTGGTGCTTCAGCGCCGAGCAGGTGACGACGCCGCCGGTACCGGCCTCGGCCCGCTCCCCCAGCCAGGCGCCGACGGCGCGCAGCCAGGGCGCGCGGTCGTCGTCGTCCAGCGGGATGCCGGCCGACATCTTGGCGATGTTGGCGGGCGGGTGGAAGTCGTCCGCCTCGGCGAAGGGGAGGCCGAGGCGGTCCGCCAGCAGGCGGGCCAGGGTGGTCTTGCCGACACCGGAGACGCCCATCACCACGACGGCGAGGGGGGCGTGGGGGGTGTCCTGGTTCTCGACGCTGAGAGCCATGAGGTGGTGCTCCTTCGTTGCCTGGCCGCCACTATCGCCTCAAAGGTATGACGTATTCAAGTGCTGGAAACCAAATCGTCATACTTTTGCCGAACGGGTGGACGTGGCGGGAGCACCGGGGCGGCGGGGCCACGGAGGTGGGGACGGGGCCGGACGACTAGGCTGGCCGGATGGAGATCCAGGGGCTGCCCGGCCGACTGCTCGCGGAACTGGGGCCGGCCATCGCGTCCGGGGAGCTCCCCGAGGGCACCGTGCTGCGGGCCGAGGAGCTGGAGGAGCGGTTCGGCGTCTCCCGGACGGTGGTCCGCGAGGCGGTCCGGATCCTGGAGGGGATGCGGCTGGTGGCCTCCCGCCGCCGGGTCGGCATCACCGTGCAGCCCCGGTCGGACTGGGACGTCTTCGATCCGCTGGTGATCCGCTGGCGACTGGCCGGCGCCGACCGCTCCGCGCAGCTGCGTTCGCTCGGCTCGCTGCGGCTGGCCGTGGAGCCCGCCGCGGCGGCGCTCGCCGCGCGGCACGCCACCGACGACGAGCGGCGCCGACTCAGCGCGCTGGCGGTCGAGTTGACCATGACGGCGCGCGCCGCCGACCTCGCGACCTTCCTCCGGCACGACATCGAGTTCCACTCCACCGTGCTGCGGGCCTCGCGCAACGAGATGTTCGCCCATCTCGGGGACACCGTCGGTGCGGTGCTGACCGGCCGGACCGAGTACCATCTGATGCCCCATCAGCCGGAGCCGTACGCGATCCGGCTGCACCGCGAGGTCGCCGAGGCGGTCTGCGCGGGGGACGCCGAACGGGCCGAGCAGGCGATGCGGACCATCGTCGAGGGCGCGCTGACCGAGCTGAACCAGCAACTCGGCTGAGCGCACCGGGGTCCGGCGGACCGTTCGCCGCGGTCCGGGCCGGATCACACGGTTTGGCATCAGTTCGGGGGATTCGCGCGCATAGTCCGGGTACGACGGGGCAGAGTGGAGCGCGAGGGCGTGTGCGCGGCGCCCGCTCCGCTCGTGCTCCGCCGTACCGCCCGCCGCCCGTCCGCCGCTCCGTGCCTGGGGGTCGCCCGATGCCAACCGCCCGCCGTCGCCGCAGGCTTCCCGACGAAGTCCGGACGGCCGTCGTCCGCGCGGTGCTCTGCCTGGCGTTCACGCTGGTGGGCATCGTGCTGGCGGCGCTGTCCTCCTACGCCGACAGCTGGCTGATGACACCGGCGCTGATGGCGATGGGGCTCGGGGTGTTCGGCACGATGTGGTGCCTGCTGGAGATCCTGATCTCGCGCCAGGTCGCCGCCCAGCGGGTCCGCGCGCCGAACTCCGCCTCACCGATGGGCGGCAGCGGCACTCCGGCCGGACCGCCGCAGCACCGGCCCCCGGGCCAGCACCAGGGCCAATATCCGGGCCAGCACGCGGGCCGGCCGCAGCCGCGTCCCCCGGCGCCGCAACCGCCGCAGGCGCAACAGCCGCACCCCCGGCCGCCCTACGCGCAGACCCCGCACCCCCGGCCGCCGGAGCGTCCGGGGACAGCGCCACCCCACCCGGGCGGGCCCGCGCCGCGTCAGGCGGGGGCGACCACCCGGTAGTGGGTGGTCAGCCGGCCGTCGTCGTCCAGCAGATGGAAGGCGATCATCGGCGGCTGGTCGAGGACCAGATCCGCCCGGCCCTCGCAGGGCAGCGGCACAGTGGAGACCACACCCGGCGCGACCAGCAACGGGAGCCCGGCGAACACGGTGGCCGCCGCGGTGTGCGCGTGGCCGCAGAGCAGCGCCCGCACCCGGGGGTGACGGCCCAGCACCTCGGCCAGCCGCTCCTCGCCGAACTGCCGGATCGGGTCCACGTACGGCAGGTGCAGGGTGACCGGCGGGTGATGGAAGGCGACCAGCGCCGGGCGGTCCGCCGGCCCCCCGGCCAGCGTGCGGTCCAGCCAGCCGAGGGTCTCCTCGTCGAGCAGCCCGTCGTGCCGGCCGGGGATCGAGGAGTCCAGCATCAGCACGTCGACCCCGGGCAGCGGGTGGAGCCGGTTCACCGGGCCGCCGGACGGCTCCTCCCCGAGCAGCACCTCGCGGTAGGGCTCGCGGCTGTCGTGGTTGCCGGGGCAGAGCAGCACCGGGTACCGGGAGGTCAGCGTCTTGGCGACCTCCCGGTACTCGGCCGGCCGCCCGTCGTCGGCGAGGTCGCCGGTGACCAGCACGGCGTCCACCGGGCCGGGCAGGGCGTCCACGTACGCCATCACCTGCTCGGCCCGGCGGCGGGCCCGCTCCCCCGCGTCGCCGTGGTGGTCCTGGCCCAGATGGATGTCACTGAAGTGAACGATCGTCAGCATGCCGTCCACCGTAGGCCGGTCAGGACGTGGCGGGAACCTCCGCCGGACGCTTGAACATCCGGGTGGCGGTGATCTCGCCGTGGACGACCGGGCCGTCCGGGTCCTGCGGGGCCGGGAGGCCCGGCCGCAGGTGCTCCTCCACCGAGATGTACTTGAGGCCGGCCCGCAGGTCGGCGTCGTTGCGCAGCCGGATCACCAGCGGGAACTCGGCCAGCGCCGTGGTGTCGAACAGACCGGTGGTGTAGATCAGCTGGACGCCGAGGGCGTCGGCCACCGCGCGCTGGAGCTCCAGCAGGTAGGTGGCGTTGGCCCGGCCGATCGGGTTGTCCAGGAACAGCGTGCCCGCGTGCCGCAGCTGCGACTGGCCCCGGTCGTTGGCGCGCAGCGCGGCCATCGTGCAGTAGAGCGCGATGGCGGCGGTGAGCAGCTGGCCGCCGGAGAACACGTCGGACATCTGGCCGACGCCGACCCGCTCGGCGCGCAGCACCGCGTCGGGCTTGAGGATCTCCACCGAGACGCCCTTGGGGCCGATCGCGGCGCCCACCCCGCGCAGCAGCAGCGACATGCCGTCCCGGCGCAGGTCGCTGTTCTTGCGGACGGCGGCGCGGGTGGCCTCGTCGATGACCTCGCCGAGGCGCTCGACCAGGGTGGCGTGGTCCGGGTCCTCGAAGCGGATCCGGAGGAACTCCTGACCGGACCACTCCCCCAGCCCCTCGGGGAGGCGGGAGAGCCGCTGGGCGGCGCGCAGGGTGGTCAGCGAGGACTCCACCAGTCCGCGCAGCCGGTCGACGATCGAGCCCCGGTTGCGTTCCAGCTGCGCGAGTTCGTCGGTCAGCACCCGCAGCCGGGGGGCGAAGGCGACCGCCCAGTTGGCGGCGTGGTCGGGCAGCGCGGCGGCGGGCAGTTCGCGGATCTGCTGCCGGGCCGGGGTGCGGACGGCCTCGTAGCGGGCCGCGTTGGCGTGCCGGACCAGCCCGTCCGAGGCGTCCCGGACGGCGAGTTCGGCGGCGGACAGCTCACCGGCGGCGGTGCGCAGGGTGCGGCGGGCCTCGGCGGCGGCGGTGCGGGCGTCGGCGAGCTGCCCGAGGTACGGCTCGACGGCCGGGCCGTCCTCCTCCTGCTCGCGCAGGCCGTCGCGGAGCTGCCCGGCGTGCTCGTCGAAGTCGGCGGCGGCGGACTGGGCGGCGTCGAAGGTGCGCTGGAGGTCGGCGGCCGCGGTGCGGGCGGTGTCGACGGCCTCGCGGCGCTCGGCGAGCCGGCCGGTGGCCGTGCGCAGCAGGACCTGGGCGTGCTCGGGGTCGGTGGGGACGAGCTCCTCGGGCAGCTCGGTGTGCGCCTCGCCCTCGACCGGGGCGGAGCGCTCGGCCTCGCCGCGGAGCCGGCCGAGCTGCTCGCTGGCCGAGGCGGCGCGGGTCTCGATGGTGGCGACGAGCTCCTCGGCGCGGGCGGCGGCGGCCTGGCGGGCCGGGCCGTCGGCGCCGTCGGGGCTGCCGAGCAGCTCCTCGGCGCGGGTGCGGACCTTGTTGGTGAGGCGGTCGAGTTCGGTCGCGGCGGCGGCCTCGTCGCCCTCGGCGCGGGCCTGTTCGGCGCGCAGGTCGGCGCCGACGCCGACCTTCTCGTAGAGCTGGGAGGCGGCGCGGTACGCCTCGCGCAGCGCGGGCAGCGCGGCGGGGGTGGTGTCGGCGGGCTCCTCGGACTGCTCGGCGGCGGCGATCTCGGCCCGTTCGCCGCGCAGGGTGCGCGCGGTGCGGCGGGCGTCGTCGGCGGCGCGCTGGGCGGCCCGGCGGTCCTCGTCGCAGGTGCGGGCGCGCTCGGCGCACAGGGTCCGGCGGCGGTCGCACTCGGCGGCGTCCTCGGCGAGTTCGCGCCGGCGGCGGCTCCAGTTGGCGCGCTCGCGCAGGCGGAAGGCGAGGCCGGAGAGGGCGTCGGCGCGGCGGCGGGCGCGCTGGGCGCTCTCCCGGTGCTCCTCGTGGGCGGCGGCCGCGGTGGCGTGGTCGGCCTCGGCCTCGTCGTGGTCGGCGCGCAGGGTGGCCAGGGCGGCGGCGGCCTGCTCGGCGTGCTCGCGGGCGGCCTCGGCGGCGGCGGCGTGCTCGGCGAGGGTGCCGGGCGGGCAGCTGGCGTGCCAGGAGGCGAGCCGGGCCGCGAGCGCGCGGTCGCCGCCGAGGCGGGCGGCGAGTTCGCGGATGTGCTCCTCGCGGGCGGTGGCGCGGGCGCGCAGTTCGCGGCGCTCGTCGTCGGCGGCGGACTCGTCGTGCATGGCCGGGTTCGGCGGTACGAGAAAGAACGCCGGTTCGTCGGTGATCGGGGCGATCATCGAGGCGGCGGCGCCGACGGCGACGGTGGAGCGGGGCAGCAGGGCGGCGGACCCCAGCGCCTCGCGGGCCCGGTCGAGGGAGCTCGGGTCGGTGAGGACCACGCCGTCGACGAGTTCGGGGCGGGCGGCGAGGATCGCCTCGTGGTCGGCCGGGTCGACGGACTGGGCCAGGTAGCGCCAGCCGGGCAGGGCGGGGATGCCGTGCTCGGCGAGGTACTCGACGGTGGCGAGCACGTCCGGTCCGGGCGGCAGCAGGCCGCCGTCGCCGAGCGCGGCGAGGATCCGGGAGTCGTCGGCGGCGACGGTGCGCAGGTCGAACAGGGTGCGTTCGGCGGTCGCGATGGATTCGTCGAGGAGTTCGCGCAGGTACTCGGCGTTGCGGTCGAGGACGGCGGGGGTGAGGAAACCGGCGTCCTCCTCGGCGCCGGACCCGTCCTCGTTCCAGTCGACGGGTGCGGGGGTCAGCGAGAGCAGGTCGGCGAGCCGGGGCTCGGTGGCGAGCAGGGCGGCGGTGCGCTGCTCGGTGGCGAGGGACTGGCCGGCGGCCTTGCGGGCGTCGGTGGCGCGGGCGGCGGCGAGTTCGGCCCGGCCGGTCGCGGCGGCGGCCTCGCGCAGCCGGGCGGCGGCGGTCTCGGCGGCGGTGCGGGCCCGGGCGAGGGCGGCGCCGGCGGCCTTCTCCACGTCGGCGGCGTGCAGGGCGGCCCGGGCCGGGTCGGCGTCGCCGTCGGCGTCGATGAAGCCGGCCTCGACGGCGGCGGCGGTCTCCTGCTCGACCTCGGCGAGGCGCTGGCGCAGGTGCTCGGCCTCGCTGCGGGCCTTCTGGGCCGCGGTGGCGGCCTCGGTGGCGTCGGTCTGGGCCCGGGTGCCGTCGGCCTGGAGTTCCGCGGCGCGCTGCTCCTCGGTGTCGGCGCGGTCCTCGGCGGCGCCGGCGGCGCCTTCCAGGGCGCGGGCCAGGGCGGTGGCGGCGCGGGCGCGGGCGGCGAGCGCGGGCGCGGCGTCCAGTTCGGCCTCGCGGATCGCGGCGGCGACCCTGGTCACCCGGTCGGCGGCGGCGCGGTGCCGCAGCACGGCCTCGGCGGCCTGCCAGGCGGAGTGCAGGGTGCGGGCCTCGGTGAGTTCGCGGCGCAGCCCGGCCGCCTCCGCGGTGGCGGCGGCGAGGGCCAGGGTGGCGTGCCGGTGGGTGAGTTCGGCGGCGATCAGGGTGTGCCGGGTGCGGTCGGTCTCGGCGGCGGTGACGGCGCTCGCCGCGGCGGCGACCTCGATCGCGAGGTCCTCGGCCCGGTCGCGTTCGGCGGCGGCGCGGGAGGCGAGGGCGTGGGCGAGCCGGCGGGTGCGGCGTTCGGCGGTGCGGTGGGACTCGCGGACGGTCTCGCGGGCGGCGGTGGCCTCGGCGATGCGCTCCAGGAGGTCCAGCGAGCCGGCGGTGAAGTCGCGTTCGGCGGTGAGTTCGGAGCGCAGGCCGAGCTTGGCGGCGAAGCCGTGGACGAGGTCGGCGAGGCCGTCGGTGTCCCGGGTGTCGGTGACGGCGCGCAGCAGCAGGTCGGTGAAGTCCTTGTCCTGCTTGACCGCGAACAGACCGGCCGCCTCGCCCTCGTCGGCGTTCATCTCGCGCTGGTAGCGGAAGAGTTCGGGGTCGAGCCCGAGTTCGCCGAGGTGCTCGGTCCAGCGGTCGTGGCCGTCCTCGAAGACCAGGTCGAGGTGCGGGTGGGCCTTGCCGGCCTCGGTGAGGGCGTCGCGGAAGCCCTTCATGGTGCGGCGGCGGCCGCGGGCCTTCTGGTCACCGGCCAGGCTGACCCGCTCGGCGACCGGGAGGGAGTCGAGGGTGAGGCCGGGGCCGGGGCGGAAGGAGTACCAGGTCTCGGCGAACTTCCGCGGGTCGGAGGAGACCTGGCGGCCGCGCCACTCGCTGACCTTGCCGACCACGATCGGCTCGCCGGTGACGGTGTGCTGCCACTCCAGGGCGACGTGGCCGCAGTCGTCGGCGAGCAGGAACTTGCGGAGCACGCCGGAGCTGGCGCCGCCCAGGGTGTTGCGGTGCCCGGGGAGCATGACCGAGAAGATCAGCTTGAGCAGGACGGACTTGCCGCCGCCGTTCTCCAGGAAGAGCACGCCGGCCGGGGCCGGGCGGCGGACCGGGCCGTCGGCCTCCTCGCCGAAGAGTCCGATCTGGCGGGGCGCCGGGTCGACGACGGGCTCGCCGACGCCGCGCAGGTCGAGCACCGTGTCGGCGTAGCGCGCGCCGGCCGGTCCGATCGAGTAGAGGCGGACCCGGTTGAGCTCGTACATGTGCGGCGGTTCTCCAGGAGGCGGGTGGACGGTCGGGCGGGGGCCGGTCCGGTGGGGCCGGGCGGGGCGCGGGGCTAGAGCGAGTGGAACGGCAGTCCGGCGTCGGCGACGAGGTCGTCCCCGGTGTCCGGGGGCAGCAGGGAGGCGCTGCCGTCGGACACCGGCACGATGCCGAGGTCCAGCAGTTCGGCCATGGCGGCGCCGCCGGCCAGGTCGCGGACCTGGAGCTGGTAGCGGGCGGTGGTGCGGTAGGTGCCGCCGGCGTCGTCGGAGACCTTCTGCAGGAAGCCGGAGTCGACCAGGAACAGCACGGCCTTGGCGACGATGCCGATGGTCGAGCCGGAGAGCCGGCGGGCGTCCTTGGTGGCGCCGGTGGCGGTGCGCCGGGCCCAGACCCGCCAGGCGGCCTCCAGGCCGGGGGCGTCGCTCTGCGGGTCGGTGTTGTCGCCGTCGGCGGCGGCCTGCTCCTCCAGGCGGCGGCACGCCTGGCGGACGAAGGCGTCGACGCCGTTGACGGTGATCCGGCCGAGGTAGCCGTCGTCGGAGAGGTCCTCGGGACGGGGGAAGGCCATCGCGGCGACGGCCAGGTGGGCCAGGCCGTGGAGGAAGCGGTCGGTGGACTCGGAGGCGGCGCGGCGCGAGTAGTCGCCCATCCGGACGGCGAAGACGGAGTCCTCGGCGGCGGCGACGGCCATGCCGGCGCGCGGGGAGACCTCCAGGACGACCAGGCCCATGCCGGTGGCGACGGCGTCGGCGAGGCGGGCGAACGGCGGGTCCTCGCGGTGGCGGCGGACGAGTTCGGCGTACTCGGTGTCGCGGGCGGGGAGCAGCTTGGCCTGGAGGCCGAAGGAGACCAGGCGGGCGGCGTCCGCGACGTCGGCCGGGGTGATCGGCGCGGGGGCGGCCGGTTCGGTCTCGGGCGCCCAGGACGTGTCGTGGTGGGTCGTCACGGGCGGTGCTCCTCGGGGGCGTTGCGGTGGTGCGCGGGCGGGTGGTGCGCGGGTGGACGGTTCACTGACGGGTGGTGCGGGGGCGGGCGGTGCGGGGCCGGGCGGTGCGGGGCCGGGTGGTGCGGGGTGCTCCGGGCCCCGGGCCGGCGGTCAGCCGGCGTCCTTGCGGTCGGCGGCCATCCCGGCCGCGTCGAGCAGGGCGCTGCCGACGATCAGATCGGCGCCGCCGAACTCCGGATCGTGCAGCGGGGTGCCGTCGTCGACCGCGAACAGCAGCCGTTCCTCGCCCTGCCGGTAGGCGGTGCCGACCGGCGGGCTCGCCGCGTGCACGGCCAGCAGGGCGACCAGGTAGGGGAGCTCCGGGTCCTGCCCGCGGGCCTCGGCGAGCAGTCCGGAGAGCCGGCGGGGCGCGTCGGCGGGCAGGTCGAGCAGGACCAGCGCGGCCTCCAGCTGGGCCTCGGAAAACCGGCTGTCGTCCGGGGTGGCGACCAGGTCCGGGTCGGGCAGTTCGGCGCCGAGGTGCTCGCGCTCGACGGGCGGGGTGAGCAGCAGGTCGACCAGGTCCGCGACGCGGACCGAGACGGGGGTGCGCAGGCCGGTGCCGCGGCCGAAGAACGCGCCGGTCGGCCGGACGGCCTGCGCTATCGGCAGCCGGAGCACCGGGGCGAGCAGTTGGCCGTAGAGGTCGATGCCGCTGCGGGCGCCGGGGGTGGCGAACGCCTGCCGGTCCTGCTCGGCGCGGAACAGCGGGCCCGCCTCCAGCAGCCGGGTCTGAAGCTGGGTGTGGCGGCGGATGCAGTCCTTGACGATGTCGACCAGCTCGGCGGCGCGGCGCTTGTGCTCCGGGTCCTCGGCCTCGTCGCGGGCCTTGCGGATGTTGGTGAGAATCGCGTTCTCGTGCCGGTAGCGGTCGGCGATGTGGTCGAGCGCCTCGTCGATGAGGTCCGGGATCGCCTGCATCCAGTCGACGGCGCGGACGTTGCGGCGGGTGGCCTCCAGGGCGCGGCGCAGCGTCTCGGCGTACTGGACGGTGCGGTACCGGGCCTGCTCGGCGGCGAGCTGGGCGTCGGCCAGGCGGCCGCGCCGGATCAGCACCTCCAGCTTGACCTCGGCGGCGATCTGGGCGGAGGTGACGTCGGTGTCCAGGGCGCCGACCAGGACGTTGACGGCCTCGTCGGTGGTGCGCAGGTAGACGCCGCCGTCGGGGCCCGGGACCTCCTCGATCAGCTTGAAGTCGTAGTCGCGGCGGACGTACTCGCCGTCGGCGCCGAAGGTGCCGTAGACGGCGCGGAAGCCGCGGTCGACGCTGCCGACGTTGATCAGGGACTCCAGCACCCAGCGGCCGACCCGCTGGTGCTCGGCGGCGGGGCGGCCGGGGGCCTGGGCCGCGACCCGGGGCAGCATCCGGGCCAGCACTATCTCCCGGTCGGCGCCGGTGTCGAAGTCCATGTTGAGGGTGACGAGGTCGATCGCGGCGAGCCCGACCTCGGCCATCGCGTAGCCGCCGTACTCGCCGGCCAGCATCACCTTGCGGTTGTCCAGGTCGTGCAGGGGCGCGGTGCAGGCCAGCGCCTTGAGCCGGCGCGCCAGGCCCTCGTCGGCGGCGGGGCCGGGCGCGGGCCGCGCGGCGGCGACGGCGGGCCCGGCGGGCGGCCGGGGGCCGTGCTCGGTGGGCTGGTCGGCGATGACGGTCACGGTGGACAAGAGTAGAGGCAGCCCCCGACATCGACCGAAACGGACCTTCCGGACAGGCTCCGGGGGCGGGGTCCGTCCAGGCCGTCCGCGATTAGAACTCGCTTTCGACAAAAGCTTCCCGAGGGTCCCCGGACTCGGCCATGATGCTTCGTATGATCACCAGACTGGTTCGAGGCGGCCTCGCCGCCGCACTGGCCGTGACCACCCTCACCGTCGCCACGGCCGCCGTCGCCACGGCCGCCCCCACCGCCGCGGTGACCGCCGTGAGCGGCCCCAACGTCACCGTGACGCAGGCGGGCAACTACCCGATCTTCCCGATCGACAACACCAGCTTCAGCGTCACCTGGAAGTCCACCGGCACCGCCGACGTCACCGGGGTGACCCGGCTGACCGTCGACCTGCCGCCCGGCCTCACCACCACCGGCGCGCTGATGTACTCCACCCCGTACGACTACACCTTCACCCAGACCGTCTCGCCCGACGGCCGCCGGCTGGAGGCCGTGTTCACCGGCACCCGGGCGCCCGGGCGCAGCGACTTCATGAAGGTCCAGGTCAGCTCGCACGGCACCCGGCCGTCCGGGCTGATCACCGTGACGGCGGCCAACAAGGACGACGCCGACCCGTCCGACAACGTCTCCCGCTACCTGCTGGGCAGCGGGCTCCAGGCGCCCGTGACCCCGGCGGCGCCGGCCGTCACCGCGCTCGCGCCGAGCACCGGCCCGGCGGCCGGCGGCACCGCCGTGACGATCACCGGCACCGGCCTGACCAACGGCTTCGCGCTGTTCGGGAACACCCCGGCGAGCGGCAGCTGCACCGACACCGCGTGCGTGGTCACCGCGCCGGCCGGCTCGGGCACCGTCCCGGTCACCCTGGTCACCCCGGGCGGCTCCGCCGCGACGCCGACGGCCTTCACCTACACGCCCTGACCCCGACCCCGTCCGCCCGTCCCGGGCCCGGCACCCACCTCGGGTGCCGGGCCCGCGTGCGTCCGGCCCGCTCCGGAGCATCGCCACCAGAGAGAGTTGAACGCGTTCAATTCGAAGGTCCAGAGTCACCCCCGTGCAGGCGGGAGCAGCCCGACCTGCCTCCTCGTCATGGGTGGACGCAGATGAACGACGCGACCGACAGCGACCGGACGACCCTGCGAAGGGTGCGGCGCCTGCTCCGGGTCTTCGTGGTGTGCCTGGTCCTGAGCGGACTGACGGCCTTCCCCCTGGAGAGCGAGACCCGCTGGCTGGCCGACCTGGCCGCCGGCCCCGGCGCCCCGGTGACCGACCACTTCCCGGCCCTGCTGGAGTGGATCCGCCGGGTCCGGGACGGCATCGCCGAGACCAACGCCCGCCACCCCTTCCTCGCCTACGGCACCGACTGGCTCGCCTTCGCCCACCTGGTGATCGCGGCGGCGTTCGTGGGGCCGCTCAAGGACCCGGTGCGCAACATCTGGGTGATCCGCTGGGCGGTGCTGGCCTGCGCCGGGATCATCCCGCTCGCGCTGATCTGCGGGCCGCTCCGGGGCATCCCGCTGTACTGGCGCTTCATCGACATGTCGTTCGGAGTGGTGGGCGTCGTCCCGCTGCTGATGGTGCTGCGGGCGCTGCGGCCGCTGGCCGAACGGGCCGAGCTCGCCGCGCGGGTGGCCCGGCTCCCCGAGGGGCCCCGGCCGACCGACCCGAGCGGCCCCCACCGCGGGACCGCCCCGACCGCGGGCTGACGGTCGCCGGAGCGGACTCCCCGGGCGCAGGCCCTACCATCTGCCTCAACAGCTGCTGGGAGGCGGACGGGCGTGACCGATGCGGTGATCGATCTCAATGCGGACCTCGGTGAGGGGTTCGGACGCTGGACGCTGACCGACGACGAAGCCCTGCTCTCCGTCGTCACCAGTGCCAACGTCGCCTGCGGATTCCACGCCGGAGACCCGTCCACCATGCGCCGGGTCTGCTCGCTGGCCGCCGAACGCGGAGTCAGGATCGGCGCCCAGGTCTCCTACCGGGACCTCGCCGGCTTCGGCCGCCGGGCCATGGACGTGCCGCCGGAGGAGCTGGCCGACGAGGTCGCCTACCAGATCGGCGCCCTCCAGGTCTTCGCCCGCGCCGCCGGGTCCCGGGTCTCCTACGTCAAGCCGCACGGCGCCCTCTACAACCGGGTGGTCGCCGACCCCGAGCAGGCCGAGGCCGTCGTCGCCGGGATCCTGCGGGCCGGGGCGGTCTGCGACGGACCGCTGCCGGTACTGGGCCTGCCCGGCTCCCGGCTGCTGGCGGTCGCCGAGGACGTCGGACTGCCGGTGGTCACCGAGGCGTTCGCCGACCGCGCCTACACCCGGGCCGGCACCCTCGTCCCGCGCCGCGAACCGGACGCCGTGGTGCACGACCCCGGGACCGTCATCACCCGCGCGGTCGGCATCGCCCGCGACGGCGCCGTGGACGCGGTCGCCGGCGAACGGATCGCCGTCGAGGCGCGTTCGCTCTGCGTCCACGGCGACACCCCCGGCGCGGCCCAGCTCGCCTGGCGCATCCGGGGCGCGCTCGCCTCGGCGGGGGTCCGGGTGGAGGCGTTCGCGTGACGGCCGGCGGCCCGGCGGGCGAGGCACCGGGCGGACGGGCCGTCCGCCCGGCCGACGACGACCCGGTGCTGCGGCGGGTCGGTGAGCGGGCCCTGCTGGTCGAACTGCCCGACGCCGCCGAGGTCGCCGCCCTGTACGGCTGGCTGCGCGCGCGACGGTCGGCCGGTGAGCTGCCCCCGGTGGAGGAGATCGTGCCCGCCGCGCGCACCGTCCTGCTGGACGGCGTGAGCGACGTCCCCGCGCTCGCCCGGCTGCTGCGCACCGCCCGCCCGGACCGGGCCGCCGCCGCCTCCGGCCCGCTGGTCGAGGTGCCCACCGTCTACGACGGCGCCGACCTCGCCGAGGTCGCCGCCCGGTGGGGCGTCCCGCCCGAGCAGGCCGTCCGGATCCACACCGCGCCCGAGTACGTGGTGGCGTTCTGCGGCTTCGCCCCCGGCTTCGGCTATCTCACCGGCCTGCCGGCACGCTACGAGGTGCCGCGCCGGGCCACCCCGCGCAGCGCCGTCCCGACCGGCTCGGTCGCCCTGGCCGGGCCTTACACCGGGGTCTACCCGCGCTCCTCCCCCGGCGGCTGGCAACTGCTCGGCCGCACCGACCTCGCGCTGTGGGACACCGCCCGCACCCCGGCCGCGCTGCTCGCCCCGGGCACCCGGGTGCGCTTCGTCCCGGTCCGGGGAGGCGCGGAGTGACGGCCCGGGCGGCCAGGGCCGACGGGGCCGACGCGCTGTTGGTGGTGCGGCCGGGCCCGCTGACCACGGTGCAGGACCTCGGACGGCGCGGCGTCGCGCACCTCGGGGTGCCGAGGGCCGGGGCGCTGGACGAACCGGCCCTGCGGGCGGCCAACCGCCTGCTCGGGAACGACCCCGGGGCGGCCGCCCTGGAGACCACCCTGGGCGGTGTCGCGGTGCGGGCCCTGCGACCTCTGCTGGTCGCGGTGACCGGTGCCCCCTGCCCGGTCCGGGTGGACGGCCGGCCCGCCGCCTGGGGCGCGCCGGTCCCGGTTCCCGCCGGGGCGGTGCTCGACGTCGGCACCGCGACCGCCGGGGTGCGCGCCTACCTGGCCGTCGCCGGCGGGATCGCCGTCCCGCCCGTGCTCGGCAGCCGCTCGGCCGACCTGCTCTCCGGGCTCGGCCCCGCCCCGCTGTCCGCCGGTGACCGGCTGCCGGCCGGCCCCCGGCCGCGGCACCGGGCGACGCCGGACCTGGTCCCGCTGCCCGCTCCCCCGCGGGAACTGGTCCTGCGGCTGCGACCCGGCCCCCGGGCCGACTGGTTCACCCCGGACTCCCTGGCCCGGCTCGCCCGCGACACCTACCGGGTCGCCCCGGCCGGCAACCGGATCGGGCTGCGCACCGAGGGCCCGCCGCTGGTCCGCGCCCGGTCCGGTGAACTCCCCAGCGAGGGCATGGTGCTGGGCGCCGTCCAGGTCCCGCCGGACGGGCTCCCGGTGGTCTTCCTGGCCGACCATCCGACGACGGGCGGCTACCCCGTCGTCGGCGTCGTGCCCCCCGCGGACCTCGCCGCCGCCGCGCAGGCCCGCCCGGGCACCCCGCTCCGCTTCACCCTCCGGTCCGGGTGACCCCCGAGCCGCCCCGGCTCCCCGCCAGCGCCTCCGCGATCGCCCGCTGCGTGCCGTCGATCACGGGCTCGCCGTCCTCGATGTCCCAGAGGGCGGCCTGCAGGACGCGGGCGAGGGTCCAGCGGACGGCGCGGGGGCGGTCCAGGGCGAGGCGGTCGGTCAGCAGGTCGAAGCGCAGCCGCAGGGCGCGCCGGAGATCGCCGGTGGCGGTGAGGTCGGACCAGCGGTTCCGCAGGGCCGGGAGGAGTTCGAAACCCGGGTCGCCGGCCAGGGGTTTGGGGTCGATCGCGAGCCAGGGGGCACGGGGGTCGGGGCCCGGCGGGGCGAGCACGTTGCCGTGGTGCAGGTCCCAGTGCAGCAGCCGGTCGCCCGGCTCGGGCCGGACCTCGCGGAGGGCGGCCGCGAGGTCCGCCAGCAGCCGGCGGTCGGCCTCCGCCGCCAACCGCTCGCGCGCGGCCGGGGCCTCCGCCAGCATGCCGTCCGCGACCTCGGCCAAGGTCCTCAGCCCCGGCGGAGCCCGATGTACCGTCAGTTCGCCCAGCAGGTCGGCGAGGACGCGGGTGGCGGCACGGTCGTCGGGGAGGGCGAGCAGGGAGCGGGCCGGATCGAGGCGCTCCAGCAGCATAGATCCGGTGTCCGGGTCGTGGTCGAGCAGACGGACGGCGCCCCGGCCGTTCCAGGCCCGCAGGGCGAGCGGCTCGCCCGCCGTCTCCCCGTCCACGCGCTGGAGTTTGAGCACGGCGCGGGAGCCGTCGGCCCGCAGCACGGGCAGGACCAGGCCGACCACGCCGTGCGCGGGCGGTCCGTCGAAACGCAGCCCCCAACGGTCCGCCGAGGCCGCCGCCAGCGCGGGCAGTCCGTCGGCCCAGGCGCGGCCGTCCGCGCCGTCGCACTCGACGAGGGAGGCGACCAGCGCCTCGGGGACCTTGATCGGCACGACGGGCACGCTCCGCACGGAATCGGTGGGCGACGGACGGGGATCGGCGGGGGCGGACGGGAATCGGTGGGCGACGGACGGGGATCGAACGGGGCACCGGCAGGACGACGCTACGCCAGCGCGGCGGCGGTGGCCCGGGCGAAGCCGTCCGGATTGTCGATCATGATGTTGTGCCCGCAGTCCGGCACCGCCGCCAGCACCACCCCCGACTCCCGGAGGGACTCCGCGCCGGCCGGCTCGCCGTCGACCTCGGGGAAGAGGAAGGTGCGCGGCACCTCCAGGCCGCGCAGCTGCTCGCGCAGGGTCGGGACGGTCGCCCGGCAGCGGTGGACGGCCGTGCGGTGCAGCGCCTCGGGCCCGGCGAGCCGCATGGTGGCCCACCAGAACGGGCCGGACCACCGTTCGACCTGCTCCCACCCGCCGGCCAGGTACTCCTCCTCGGTGAAGGTGGCGAGCCCACTGCCGCCCGCGGTCCGGGCCGGGGCCACCGGATCGAGGACCGAGTCGACCAGGACCAGCCGGTCGACCAGGCCGGGGTGCCGGTGGGCGAGCAGGATCGCGACCGCGCCGCCCAGGCTGTGGCCGATCACCTCGACCCGCTTCGCCCCGGCCGCCCGGACGGCCGCCGCGACGGCGTCGGCGTGCGCCTCCAGGGTGTAGGGGAAGTCGGTGGGGCGGTCGCTGACGCCGAAGCCGAGCAGGTCGAGCAGCAGTGCGCGGTGCCCGGTGAGCAGCGGGTGCGCGGCGGCCGCGGCGTAGTAGACGGGCGAACTGGAGCCGAGGCCGTGCAGGTAGAGGCGGACGGGCTCCTGGCCGGGGATCTCCACCCAGCGGATCCGGTCGCCGTTCGGGGTGACGGTGGCGTCGCGCACGGTCGTGCTCCTTCTGCTGTCGACAAGGGGCCCCGGGCAGGCACTGCCGGGGGCGCCTCCCGGTTCCTCCGGGAGCGGCGAAGTGACCATACCTCGACATCGAGGTACAGCAACACCGATATATCTCGTCGGATCTGGCAGAGTGGGCCCATGCTGAGACTCGCGATCCTCGGGTTCCTCCACGACCGGCCCCTGCACGGCTACGAACTGCGCCGCCACCTCGCCGCGCTCACCGGCCACGTGCGGCCGATCAGCGACGGCACGCTCTACCCGGCGATCAAGCGACTGGAGGCCGACGGGCTCCTCGTCCGCACGACCGAACCGGGCGCGGCGGCCGCCCCCCGGCACACCCTGCGACTCACCGACACCGGCCGGGCCACCCTGCTGGACCGACTGCGCACCCCGGACGAGCTGGACGTCAGCGACGAGAACCGCTGGTTCACCGTGCTCGCCTTCCTCCGCCACCTCGACGGCGAACCGGCCGCGCAGGCCGCCGTGCTCCGACGCCGCCTCGCCTTCCTCGACGAACCGGCCAGTTTCTTCTACGACGGCGACCGACCGGTCGCCGTCGAGGAGACCACCGACCCGTTCCGCCGGGGGATCCTGCTGATCGCCCGCGCGACCACCGCCGCCGAGCGGGACTGGCTGCACACGACCCTCGCCGAACTCGACCACCCGGCCTGAACCGGGACCCCGGGGCCCTTGCGGGGAACGGGGCCGGGCCACCGGACTCGGCACGCGAGAACGCCGCCGCCCGCGCCGACCCCTGCGGGAGGGGTCGGCGCGGGCGGCGGCGTCCGGTGCGGCGGGCAGCGCCGGCGGGCCGGTCAGTGCTGGTGGTAGGCGTGCACCACGGCGTGACCACGCCCCTTGCCGATCATCCACCGGTTGACCGGGACGGTCAGGACGAAGGCCAGGGCCAGCGAACCGGCCAGGGCGAACCAGAACAGGACGTCACCGAGACCCGCGTCCATCGCGCCGGGCACGGTCACCATCACGGTGTTGTCGATGATCTCCATGACGATGATCGAGACGGTGTCGGCGGCCAGCGCGACCTTCACCGCGGTGCGGACGTCCAGGCCCGCCCCGAGCACGCCGCGCATGGTCAGCGCGTAGCCGAAGACGAAGGCCAGCAGGACCGAGAGCACCACGGTGCCGCCGTTGTGCAGGCCGAGCGCGGTGCCGAGCACCATGCCGAGGATCTCGCCGATGGCGCAGCCGGTGAGGCAGTGCAGCGTCGCCTGCGCGGCGGCCGCCCAGGTCACACCCCCGCCGCCGGTCGCGTGGTGGGCGTGGCCGTGCTCGCCCTGGTGCCGGTGCTCGTGCTGCCGGTGATTCTCGTGGTGCTCGTGCTGCTCGTGACCGCTGTGCTGCCGCTCGTGCTGGGCGGGGTGCGCCATGTCGTCCTCCACGTACTCGTTCCTTCGCCGTGCTGCCCGGCTCGTCGACGACTCTATACCCCCTGGGGGTATCCGCCAACCCTCGACCACCCGCCCTCTTCCCCCCGTGCGCCGCCCGTGCTCGGATGGTTCGCATGACCGACGAACGACGTGAGGGATACGCCGGCACCGGCCCCGGGGCGATCACCCCGGACGGATGCGCGGTCGAGCTGTACGAACGGCTGCCGGTCCGCGACGAGGTCGAGGTGATCGCCGGCGCCGTGCCGCCCGGCGCCAGCCTGCTGGAACTCGGCTGCGGCGTCGGCCGGATGACCCGTCCGCTGGTGGCGCGGGGCTTCCGGGTGACGGCCGTGGACGAGTCGGCGCCGATGCTGGAACGGATCCGCGGGACCCGCACCGCGCTCTCCCCGATCGAACGGCTGGACCTCGGCGAACGCTTCGACGTCGTCCTGCTCGCCTCCTTCCTGGTGCACGCCGGCAGCCTCGCCGTCCGCCGGGGTCTGCTGGAGACCTGCCGCCGGCACGTCGCCCCGGACGGCTGCGTGCTCGTCCAGCGCGAGGGCGAGGACTGGCAGACGAACGTCCCGCGCGAGCGGGCCCTCGGGGAGAACGGCCTGGTCAGAGTGGAATCGGCCACACCCCTCGGCGACGGGGTGAACCGGATCCACGTCGTGTACGAGTTCCCGGACGCCCGGTGGACCCAGACCTTCCCGTCCCGTCCGATGGACCGGACCGAGTTCGAACGGGCTCTGGCCGAGGCCGGACTGACCGTCGACGCCTATCTGACCGAGGACCGGACCTGGGCCCGGGCCCGGCCGACCGCCGCCTGAGCGGCGGGCGGGCGAAAACGGAGGAAGCCGGGAGGAAGCGGGGAGGAACAGGGCGACGGACGGTGTTCCGGAGGTGGGCCGGGCGAAAAGCTGTCACCCGAACGGCGTAGCATCAGGCGGACGCCGGGCCCGCGCGCGGCCCGAGCGCCGGGCGGGACCGGTCGTTCGCCTGCCATCGGACCGCGCCACTGGACCGCGCCGACCGGTTCGCAGGGCCGTTCCCGCACCGACCAACAAGGAACGCTTCATGCGCATCGACCGACGGACACCCCGGGCGGGTGTCCGGTGATCGACTGGTTCCACGGGGCCGTCCTCGGCCTGATCCAGGGGCTCACCGAGTTCCTCCCGATCTCCTCCAGCGCCCACCTGCGCGTCTTCCCCGCCCTGTTCGGCTGGCAGGACCCGGGAGCGGCGTTCACCGCGGTGACACAGCTCGGCACCGAGACCGCCGTGCTGATCTACTTCCGTCGCGACATCGCCGCGATCATCAAGACCTGGACGCTCTCGCTGTTCCGGCCCGCGCTGCGCTCGCACCAGGACGCGCGGATGGGCTGGTTCGTGATCATGGGCACGCTGCCGATCGGCATCCTGGGCAAGCTGTTCCAGGACACCATCGAACAGGACCTTCGCGATCTGCGGATCATCGGTTCCACGCTGATCCTCTTCGGCGTGGTGCTCGCGATCGCCGACCGCACCCGGGCGGTCCGGCACGCCAAGCCGATCTCCGACCTGACCCTGCCGCACGCGGCGACGTACGGCATGGCCCAGGCGCTCGCCCTGATCCCGGGCGTCTCGCGCTCCGGCGGCACGATCAGCGCCGGCCTACTGCTCGGCTACAGCCGCGAGGCAGCGGCCCGGTACTCGTTCCTGCTGGCGATCCCGGCGGTGCTGGCCTCCGGACTGCTGGAGCTGTTCAAGATCGGTGAGGGCCCGGCACCGGCCTGGGGGCCGACCATCCTGGCCACCGTGATCGCCTTCGTGGTCGGGTACGCGGCGATCGCGTGGTTCCTGAAGTACATCTCGAACAACAGCTTCATGCCGTTCGTGATCTACCGGATCGCGCTCGGCATCCTGATCATCGCCCTGGTGTCCGTGGGCACCCTGGCGCCGGACGCCGGCGTGGTCGCGAAGTAGAACCGCGTTCCAGTCCGTCGGCCCCGGAACCCCGGGAACGAGAAGAGCGGGCCGGTCCACCCTCGTGGTGGACCGGCCCGCTCTTCTCGTCCGGTCGTGGCCCGGTGGGCGGCTACCGCCTGCGCTCGTGGGCGGCGGTGAGCCGGCCGCGGACGGCGGCGTGGACCTCGGCCTCCTCGGCCGGGTCGGCGGCGAGGCGGCGCAGGCGCTCCAGCACACGGGCGTCGCCGGTGGTGGCGACATGTCTCGCGGCGAGCTCCCGGGTGGACTCCTCGCAGTCCCAGAGGCACTCGACGGCCGGCCCCTCGGGGAAGTGCACGTCGGTCGCGGCGAGCGCCCGGGCCGCGCGGCCGCGCAGCTCCGAGGAGACGGCCTCGCCGTAGATGTGGCGCAGGACCGGGACGGCCTCGGCGGCGGCCAGCCGCCCCGCGCCGTCGACCAGCGTCCCGAGCCCGGCGTCGGCGCCGGACACCCCGCGGAGCAGGACCCAGCGACGCAGCCCGCCCACCACCAGCGGACCGTCGGCGGGCTCGCCCGCGTCGGCCAGCAGCCGGACGGCGGCCTCGCCGAGGGCGCTGTCGGCGCCCCCGGTGGCCGGATCGGCCCAGCGGCGGGCCTGCGCCAGCGCCTCCGGGCCCCGCATCCGTCCGAGCAGTTCCAGGGCGAAGCGCACCAAACGGTCGTCGACCTCCGCCGCGGCGGCCTCGATCAGTCCGGCCGCGGCCGGGTCCTGCCGATCGACGAGATGGCGCAGGGCCGCCCGGCGGGCACCGGGCAGACCGCTGCGGGCCGCCTCCAGCACCTCGGGCCGGTCCTCCGGCCGCACCACGGCGGCCAGGCAGCGGGCGGCGGCGGCGGCACGGCGGTCCACCGCGTCCGGACCGGCTCCGGCGTCGGGTGCGGACCCGGGACGGACCGGGCCGCCGGCGAAGGCCGCGGCGCCGAGGCCGCCGAGCTCGCCCTGGTCGGCCCAGGCCAGCACATCGGCGGTGGACCAGCCCGGGGTCACGCCGCTGCGGTTCAGCTGGCGCTGCCACACGTCGAAGGGGGCCTGCTCGCTGGCGGCCGCGACCCTCGGGTGGTAGGCGGCCCAGAGCCGCCAGGGCCTGGGCTCGTACGCGCTCCGTACGGTCTCACGCAGTTCGGCGTCGCCCTCGGGCCCCGGGGCGAAGCGGTCCAGCACGGCCGTCCCGAGCAGCAGCAGGCCCCGGTCGTCGTCGCGCAGCGCGAGCTCGTCCAGCGCCCAGGCCCAGTTGGTGCCGGTGGCGGCGTACTCGCGGAGCATCAGGAGCGCGTCCCGCCGGCCGTACGCGGCGAGGTGCCCCAGGACGGAGAGCGCGAGGCCGGTACGGGCCTCGTCCTCGTCCAGGAGGTCCTCCGGGGAGTGGAGGTGGTCCTCTATGCCGTCGAGCGGCGCCTCCAGTTCCATGTAGAGGCGCGCGTAGTAGAGGGAACGGTTCTCGACCTGCCAGTCGGCTCGCGGGTCGCTGGTGACGCACTCCTCCAGCGCGGCCATGGCCTCGGTGCGGTCGGCGGCCAGCGCATGGAGCTGCCCGTCACCGCGACCTCGCTGCAGGAGGCCGAGGAGGCTGGCACTGGGTGCTATCACTGGCTCGAACATGAGGTCAGCATCCGTTGCGGCGGTCGTAGTGGCAACGGGATTTCCGTCGCCGGGGTGTCTGGTGGGTACAGCGGTGGGCGCCCGGGCGCCGGAATCACCGAAGGTTACCGCCTCGGGCAGCCCGTCGCACACAGGGCGACCGGCCCTTTGTGCGCACTGGCATATGCCGGGGGAACTTTGACGGCGATCTGTCCAAATCGCCCACAAGGGTGAGACCGCTGTGCGACAGTCGATGCCACCACGCACCGGCCGCTCTCCACGAACGGACCACTGGACTCGCCATGCAGAACTCGCCCGTTCCCGGCCCACCACCCGTCGCACCCCCCGACGAGGGCGCGACGGACGGCGAAGGGCCGGTGGGCGAAAGAGTGGACAGCGCCATCCGGACCTCGACCGGCGCGGCCGTGATCGGCTCGGCCGAGTGGGACCTCCTCACCGACGACGTCCGCTGGTCGGCCGAGACCTACCGGCTCCTCGGCTGCGACCCCGGACACGGACCGCTCAGCCTCGACCGGCTGCCCGACCGCCTGAGCGAGGCGGACCGGCCGCAGCTGCGCCGGATGATGACCGACGCCCTGGTGCACGGCCGGTACGCCTTCGGCACCCTCCAGGTGCGGCGGCCTGACGGTGGGCACGGCATGGTCGAGTGCGCCGGCGAACCGGTGCTGGGCACCGACGGCACCGTCACCGCGCTGCGCATGCTGCTGCGCCCGGCGAACCCCTCCTGACCCTTCGCTCCGCCGACCCACGCCCGGTCCGCCCACCGCCCGGACCGCCCACCGACCCACCGAGCCGCCCGGCCCGGGTCAGACGCGCGCGGGCCGCTTCTTCGCGTCCGCCGCCCGCAGCTCCCGCCCCAGGTACTCCCGCAGCTCGTCCACCGCCGGCACCCCCCGGTAGCCCGAGGTCAGCCGGTACATCTCCCGCAGCCGGTCCCAGGTGCGGTGCGAGGAGTTCTGGCCGATCAGGCCCAGCACCTGCCGGCACTGGGCGACCGCCGCGTCGGGCTCCCCGGTGAGCCAGTGCACCGAGGCCAGGGTGATCCGGTCGAACAGCGCCGACCGCAGCTGCCCCGTCCCCTCCCGCAGCCGGACGACCCGCTCGGCGTGCCGACGGGCCGGTTCGGCGGCCTCCCGGTCGTGCTCGGCGAGCGTCCGCAGCACCAGCGCCTGCATCCCGCGCAGCTCCGCCTCGTCGAAGACCTGCATCCAGGACGGCGGCGGACCGTCCGGGTCCTCGGCGAAGAACTCCTCCGCCTCCCCCAGCAGCCGCCAGGTGGTCTGCGACTGCCCGACCGAGGCGTGCGCCCACGCCTCGACGGTGTTCAGCATGGCGCGCGTTCTCGGCAGCATCCGGCCGCCGCTCGCCTTCGCCGCCGCCATCAGCCCGATCGCCTCGTCCGCCCGCCCGAGGTGCACCATCTGGCGCGCGGCCCGGGAGACCGCCTCCCCGGCCCGGGGCCGGTCGCCGGCCTCCCTGGCCGCGTCCGCCGCCAGCATGAAGTACTTCTGCGCCGTCGGCTCCAGGCCCACGTCGTGCGACATCCAGCCCGCCAGCACCGCGAGGTTGGCCGCGACCAGCCACAACCGCTGCGTCACGTCCGGATTGTGCCGGTGCGTCAACAGGCCGCCGACCTCGTTCAGCTGGCCGACCACCGCCTTGCGCTGGAGACCGCCGCCGCGGGCCGCGTCCCAGGCCCGGAACACCTGCACCGAGCGCTCCAGCGCCTCCACCTCGTCGAGCCCGACCGGGCCCGGGTCGTACAGGTCCACCACCGGGCGGACACCGCCCTGGGCGAGTACCGGCCGCGGGCCGGGCGCCGAGGCCGCGTACGCGACCGCGTCCCCTCCCAGCCAGCCCTTCAGCGAGTCGGCGACGACCGCCCCCGCCGTGAGCGCTGCGCCCGCGCCCACCAATCCACGTCGGTTCAGCATGAGGTCCATTCCCGTGAACTCGGTGAGGACCGCGGCCGTTCGATCCGGCTCCCATGGTGACGAGGTGGCGGACTGCGCCGCTCCGGTCCTGGTGGGCCGGTGTCGTTCCAGACCGAGGTCCTCAGTGGTGACGACACGGCCGAGCCGCTCCGTGAACACGGCTGCCAGTACCCTCGGCACCGGATCGCGCGGGATCTCCCCCTGCTCGATCCACCGCCGCACCCGCGAGGTGTCGGTGGACAGCTGCTGCTGTCCCATCGCGGCACCGCGCCTGTTGACCAGCCGCGCGAGCTCGCCCTTCGACCATCCGGTCAGGACGAACAGATCGGCGAGTCGGGTGTTGGGTCCCCTGCTCACGTGAAGCCCCCAGGTTCCTCGGCTGGTTCGAGGCTAGAGGCTCCGTCATGTGCCGGGCGAGCATTCGCCAGGCTTCGCCAGGGTCCGCCACATTACCAACCACCGGCATCCGGGTGTCATGTAGAGGTGCGCCACCTCGACCCCCGGGTCGGGCGGTGTCCCAGGCCGGTACGGGGTTCCCCCGCACGGGTCGCGGGGACGCCCCCGGTCCTCACCCGAGGGGGTGGCGCGGCCGGGTGGCGCGGGGGCGCCGGGCACGGCCACGGCAGTACCGGCCGACCGCATTCCCCAGGGTGCGGACGGCCGGTCCACCGCCGCAGCACGGGGCTCCGGCCCCGGCGTCCGTGCCCGGCGCCCGCGCACCACCCGACCCAGCCAGGGCCACCGTCACGCCAGGAAGCACGCGGCACCGGCCCTCCCCGCACCCCCCGCGGGGCCGCACCCGCAGCCGGACAGGAAGGGACCACCCTCACCCCATGTACTCCTCAGCGACCTCCCCGACGCCGACCACGACCCGCACCGCGCTGCGCCCCCCCACCGCAGCCGTCGGCCGTCCCGGCCCGAAGCAGGTCCCGCCGTCCCGGCCCGCCGCCCCGCGCGCCGCCGACGGCCGGCCCGGGGACGCGCGGGGCCAGGCCGCCCGGACCGCACTGGGACTGCGCCCGGCCGAGACCGCCGTCCCCCGGCTGCCCGGCGCCCGGATCCCCGCCGTCCGCCCCGGCGACGGCCGACTGCTTCGCCCGCCGACCCGGCCGGGCCAGCCCGCGGTGCAGGAACGGATCGACCCGTCCGCCCTCCAGACCCCGACCGTCCGGGCCGCCCTCGCCGGGGTCGCGCGGATATGCCCCGCCTTCACCCCGCGCCAGGTGCTGCGCGAGGGCAGCCGCCACATCCTGGTGGCGGGCACCATCGGCCGGGCGCCGGTGGTGGCCAAGTGCCTCGCCCCGCAGGCCGTCCGGAGCGAGCACTTCGAACAGCTGGTCGCCGACTTCCACCACGAGGTCGCGGTCTACCGGGCCTTCGTCCGGCACCGTCCGCCGGTGCGGCTGCCCCGGCTGGTGGCGGCCGACCACGACCGCTGCGTGCTGGTCATGGAGCGCGTCCCCGGCCGGCCGGCGGCCCGGGAGCGCCACCCGGTCAACGCCCCGACGCCCGGCGAGGTGCGCGCGCTGCTCACCGCCGTCCGGACGCTCAACCTGTGGCGTCCGCCGACCGACGTCTTCCAGCCCCGGCTGGACTACCAGCTGGAGATCGCCCGCTACCACTCGGTGGGCCAGCTGACCGACCGGGACGCCGGCGACCTGCGCGGCCTGCTGCACGGACTCGGCCACGGTCCGCTCCAGCTCTGCCACGGCGACGCGCTGCTCAGCAACATGCTGCTGGCGCCGTCAGGACCGGTGCTGGTCGACTGGGAGCAGGCCGGCTGGTACCTGCCCGGCTACGACCTCGCGGTGCTCTGGAGCGTCCTCTCCGGGGACACCGCGGCCCGCCGCCAGATCAGCCAGCTCGCGCAGAGCGGCGGCACGATGGCGCGGGACGCGTTCCTGGTGAACCTGGTGCTGGTGCTGATGCGGGAAATCCGGCTGTACGACGTCCCGGGCGCCGGCGAGGAGCAGCGGATCATGATCCGCCGGCTCTACGACGACGCCGCGCTGGCCCGCCGGGCCGTCCGGGCCGCCGTCGGGACCAGGTGAGGCCCGCCCGGTCCGGCACCGGGCGGGCGGGTGCCCCCGCGGCCCGGGCGGGTCGTCTCCCGGTCCGGTCGGTCAGTGCCGCGCGCCGCGCGCCAGGGCGGCCCGACCGGCGGCCTCCAGGACGGCCTCGTCCGGGGCCAGATGGACCCGGCTGCTGAGCACGTCCCGCAGGTACCGTTCCAGCGGGTGACGCCGGCTCAGCCCCGGATTCCCCGTGAGCGACACGGCCTGCTGGACGGCCGCCGTCGCCGCCCGGGTGGCCAGCAGGTGCGCCGGCCCGGTCCGGGCCACCGCGTCCGGCTCCGCCAGGTCCACCCGCGCGGCCAGACCGCGGACGAGTTCCTCGGCGCCGATCAGCTGAGCCTCGATCTCGCCCAGCGCGCAGCGGTAGCGGGGCAGGCTGCCGAGCGGCTCGGTCAGATTGGCCGGAGTTCGCTGGTGCAGGAAGCGCACCAGCCAGTCCTGGGCCGAGCGGGCCACCCCGACGGCCACCGCGGAGAGCGCCAGATCGTGCCAGGCCCGAGCCAGTTCGGCCGCCGGGACCGCGCCCGCGGCGGCGGAACCGGCCGCGCCCTTTCCGGTACCGCCGCCCCTTCCGGCACCGCTTCCGGGCGGATTCAGGCCGAGGGCCAGTTCGGCGGGCACCCGTACCCCGTCGAGGACGACGTCGTGGCCGGCGCTGGCCCGCAGACCGACCTGGTCCCAGGTCGGGTCGACCTCCAGGCCCTCGCTCTCGCCGCGCACCAGGAAGGTGCCGGTCCGGGGCTCCGGTTCGTCGGTCCGGGCGGTCACCGCCATCCAGGCGAGCGCCTCGGCACCGGTGCAGTACGTCTTGCGGCCCGTCAGCAGCCACACCTCACCGTCCCATCGGGCCACCGTGGCCGGCGGTTCGCCCTCGCGGCTCCCGGGTTCCGCCCGCAGGGTGTTGACAAGGGCCGGACCGCGCCGGGACTCGGTGAGCAGCCGCCGGTAGCCGGCCGTCGGCCAGCCCGCCGTCCGGGCCTGCTCGGCGTGCTGGAGCAGGGTGAAGGCGGTGACCACGGCCACGGACGCGTCCCCGCGCCCGAGTTGGGCCAGCACCTGAACGGTGTCGGCGAGCGTGCCGCCGGGGCCGCCGTAGCGGGCGGCGACGGTCAGGGTCAGCAGTCCGGCCTCGTGCACCGCCTCGATGCCCTGGTACGGGAAGGTCGCGTCGCGGTCGTGCTCCTCGGCCCGGGCGGCCAGCAGGTCGACGACCCGGGGCAGCCCGGCGAGGGCGGCCGCGACGGGGGAAGGGACGGAGCCGGAGGACGGAACGGAACCGGGGGACGGGGTGGCGGGCGACTGGTCGGCAGCGACGGTACTCATGGGGCTGGGGCCTCCGGGGCGGCAGCGTGGGCTCGGGGTCCGTACCCGCCAGCGGGGCGTGGGGCCGACGGCCGGCGCGGCCACGCCTCCGCTGTCGTCGGGGGCTCGGCCGTTCCGCTGTCGGCGCCGGCACCCCCGGCGGCTGGTGCGGGGAAGGGCGGGCGGAACGCCGGGACGGGCGCGCGGTACCTGGTGGCGGCCCGGGACTCCGGCTGGACGCCCGCCCCTGGACCCGGGGTCGGGCGCGACGGCCCCCCGCGGGTCGGCGCCGGCCGCTCGGCCGGGCGCCCGCCGCCTCGGGGACGAATCCCCCTCAGTGACCCGGACACGCCGCGCTGGCGGTGCGCCGCAGGTCGAGGTAGCTGCGACGGGTCAGCAGCGGGAGACGGCACGGCATGTTCGCGACTTTACGAAGGCGTGATCGAAGCCGTCAAGCAGCGCCCGAGGCCCGGGACGGGGCGCGGCACCCGGGTCGGAGCGGAAACCGTGGCGGACGTCGTGGCCGGTGCCGCGCCGGACGTCGTGGCGAGCGGCTCGACGGACGCCCCGCGGGGCGGTCCGGATCTCCGGGCGTCCGGACGCCCCGGCGGGCAGCGGAAGGGGAACCGGAACGCTGCCCTCCGGGGCAGCGGCCCGGCCCGGTCAGCCCTGCTGGAACATGTCCGCGGGCAGCGGCTTGAGCAACTGGTAGAGATCGTCCGAAATCGGTCGGTCCCAGGAGGCGATCGTGACCTGCACACCGTCACTCCGGCCGAACTGGGCACAGAAGACCCGGCCCTCGCTGACCTTGACCTTCTTCACGATCAGCAGATCGTCCCCGAGCATGACGGGGAAGTCCTCCGCCGAGACGAAGTCGACCGGTTCCTCGTTCTCCAGTGCGGCGAGCAGTTGGCGTACCTCGAAGGGCACACTGTCGCCGGTCTCGCGGGCCGGCGAGCCCTCGGGGAGGTTGCCGATGAACATCGCCGGGCCTCTGCCGCCGAACAGGTCGTAGCGCAGGAAAATCCCCTGGCAGGCGCCGTCCGGGCCGGTCATCATGGCTGCACCGAAGTCACCGGGCCAGTCGCCCGGGTCCATGGCGAGCACGTCGAAGTCCGGGCCGGTGGGCTGACCGGAGCGACGGCGGAGAAAAGACATGGGAACATCGTACGTGCCCACCACACCGCGCTCGCGGGGTGGGTGGGGCGCCGGACGGAGATCCACGCTCAGAGACCAATGTTGACTCTGAGCAACCGTCCGGGCTACGTTCGGTTCAGCACGACAGCCGTTCTGGGTTTCACCCTCCGGGGGGACGGTCTGTCGCAACGCGGCCCTACACGCGTTTTCCTCACTGTGCACACCGTCGTGCCGAGCACCCAGCTCCGCCGTCGCACCGCACAGCACACAAGCCAACAGTTCCATGTTCACAAGCAAGGTCCGCGGGGCCCCGGCCCGTCGCTCCCGCGGACCTGCTCGGGACGCCGCCGCGTGGGGGCGTGCGGGTCCCGAGCACGGTGCCGGCCCTGAGTCGCTCTCGGGATCGGCGCCATCCTCCCGGCGACTGCCGGCCCCTTGTGGGCCGGGACCGGCCGACGCACCCCCGGTGCGCAGAGGGATGACTGGGAGGAGGCTCGGCAGCGCTGCCGGGTCGCACAGCAGGCGCCGTGTCTGGCCGCGTGGGGGCGGTGGGCACGGCGTCTGCCTGTGTTCATACTCTGAGCTGCGTTTGTCCAGCAGTCAACAGAAATTATGACGGGGCACGCTCAAATGTGATCGGAACGATGACCGGCGGAGACCTTCACGACCGGTCGGCCGTCCCCGGACACCCCCGGGGGTGTCCGGGTGCCGCCCCCGACGGCTCGGACCGGCACCCGGCGGGGGCGGTACGCCCGGATCCGGTCAGGTGAGGTCGAACTCGCCGTCCCGCGCGCCGAGCACGAAAGCCCGCCACTCCCCCGGCGTGAACACCAGGATCGGGCCGTCCTCCTGACGGCCGTCCCGCATGCCGATGTACCCGTCCACGAACGCGATCTGGACGTCCCCGACACCCTGGCTGCTGAAGAGCCAGGTCGCCCCGGTGAAGTCCACCTTCGGCTTCCCGCTCGCGGCGAGCTCCACCGCCTCGGTCGCCTCCACCCCGGTCCCGCTGTTGGCTGCCACTGCTGCTCTCTCCTCCCGACGGCCTGAACGGGCCCAGCCTAGTCACCGCCGCGGCCCCGGTCAGCGGGATCACCAGGTCCCGCCCGGCCGGAGGGGACGAACCACCGGCGGCGGGCGGACGCAGCCCCGAACACCCCGGCGCACCCCGGGGGCGCGTGTCCCGCCCACGCGCCCGGCGGGCGAACTGCCAGAGTGTGGGGAGCCCCCACCGAACGCGCCGAGGAGCAGCCGATGAGCCGCCGGGACGGCACCCGCGCCGATGTCATCCCCATCTCCGAGGCCGCCTCGGCGCAGCCACCGGCGCCCCGCACCCCACCCGCGCCCACCCCGCTGCCCCGGCCCTCACCCGGCCGGCCACCCGTCCACGGCCGGGTCGGGATCGTGCTGGTCTCGCACAGCCAGGAGCTCGCCAACGCCGTCCGCGCCCTGGCGCTCGCGCTGACCGCTACCCCCTCCCCCGCCCCGGTGGCCGGCACCGGCGGGGACCTCGTCGCCGGACCCGGCATCAGCGCGGTGCTCGTCGCGGCCGCCACCCGCCGGGTCGACCAGGGGCACGGCGTCGTCGTCCTGGCCGACCTCGGCGGCGCGGTGACCACCGTGCGGGCGCTGCTCGCCGAGGCCGACGAGCACGGTCTGCCGTTCCCGGTCCGGTTCGCCAACGCCCCGTTCGTCGAGGGCGCGGTGGCCGCGGTGGCCACCGCCACGGCCGGCGGCGACCTCGCGGCGGTGCTGGACGCCGCCGAGGAGGCGTACCGCCAGCCCAAGGGCTGACCGCGACCGGGTGCCGACGGTACGGGGCGGCAGCGTCCGCCCTCCGCCCGTGTCCGCCCTCCGCCCGCGTTCCGGCCGTTCTCGGCGTTCCGGCACACGGCGGGTGACGGCGCGGCTACCATCGGCGCGGGGCCGGCCGAGCGGGCCGGGTCGTCGCGAGGGGGGAACCTCAGCCATGCGTGTGGTCGTCACCGGCGGAGCCGGATTCATCGGGGCCAACCTGGTCCGGGCCCTGCTGGACCGACCCGAGGTGGACCAGGTCCGGGTGGTGGACAACCTCTCCACCGGGCGGAAGGCCAACCTGGCCGGCACCGGGGCCGTGCTCCACGAGGGCTCCGTCCTCGACCCGGCGCTGCTCGACGAGGCCCTCGACGGCGCCGACGCGGTGGTCCACCTCGCCGCACTGCCCTCCGTGCCGCGCTCGGTGGCCGATCCACTGGCCAGTCACCACGCCAACGCCACCGGCACCCTGGAGGTCCTGGAGGCCGCCCGTCGTGCCGGGGGCCTCTACGTGGCCGCCGCCTCCTCCTCCTCGGTCTACGGGGCCAACCGGGAGCTGCCCAAGCGGGAGACCATGCGCACCGCGCCGATGAGCCCCTACGCGGTCAGCAAACTCGCCACCGAGGCGTATCTGGCGGCCTACCACCACTGCTACGGGCTGGGCGTGCTGCCGCTGCGGTTCTTCAACGTGTTCGGCCCGCTGCAGCCCGCCGGGCACGCCTACGCGGCGGTCGTCCCGGCCTTCCTGGACGCCGCGCTCGCCGGACGGCCGGTGACCGTGCACGGCGACGGCGGGCAGAGCCGGGACTTCACCTACGTCGGCACCGTGACCCAGGTGATCACCGACGCGGTGCTGCGCCGGGTCGTGAGCGCGGACCCGGTGAACCTCGCCTTCGGTACCCGCACCTCGCTGCTGGAACTGGTCGGCGAACTGGAGTCGGTGCTCGGCCACCCCGTCGAGGTCGCCCACACCGAGCCCCGGCCGGGCGACGTCCGCGACTCGCAGGCCGACAACGCGCGGCTGCGCGGACTGTTCCCCGACGTCAGCCCGGTCCCGCTGCGCGAGGGCCTGGAGCGCACGGCGGCCTGGTTCCGCACGCTCTAGGGCGCCTACATCCAGGACGTCGGGGGCCCGAGCCTCAGGGGCGCTGCGCGCCGTCCCACCGGAAGGCCGTCTCGGCCGCGCCGGAGACCGCCCGTTCGATCCAGCCGAGTTCGCGCTCGCCCATCGGCGGCAGCGCGTCCAGCGGGTACCAGCCCACCGCGAGGGTCTCGTCCTCGTCCGCCTCGATCTCCCCGCCCAGCGGGCGGCAACGGAAGACGACCTCCAGGTACTGCGTCACATCGCCGTTGGGGTAGGTGATGTCCGGCGAGACGGTGAGCGCGACGAGCCGTTCGGCAACGGTCGCGATCCCGGTCTCCTCCAGGCACTCCCGGACCGCCCCGTCGGCCGGCTGCTCGCCCGGGTCGAGGATGCCGCCCGGGGGCGCCCAGTTGCCGTCGTCCGCGCGCTGGACGAGCAGCACCCGGCCCTCGTCGTCCAGGACGACCGCGGCCGCGGCGCTGAGCCAGAGCTTGCGGGGGCCGACCACCGCGCGGAGTTCGGCCAGGAATTTCGGAATCGCCATGCCCCGGAGCCTATCGGGGCGCCGGTCGGGGCGCCCGGGCGCCCGGGGGTCCGCGACGGGCGGCCCGGCGGGGCCGTTCAGTCCCGGCGCAGCGGGCGGGCCGGGGAGCCGACCACCACCTCGCCCGGGGCCACGTCCCTGGTCACCACCGCGGCCGCGCCGACGAAGGCCCCGGCGCCGATCGCGCGGCCCTGGAGCACCACCGCGTTGGAGCCCACGGTGGCGCCGTCGGCCAGCCGCACCGCGCCGGAGACGTTGCCGCCCGGGTAGACCGTCACCCGCTCGCCGAACACGGTGTCGTGGCCGACCGTCGCGTTGTAGTGGACCTGGCTGTGCGCTCCCAGCCGCACGCTGCTGGACACGTAGGCGCCGCCCATCACCAGGCAGCCCGGGCCGAGCAGGGTGTCCGGGGCGATCAGCGCCCGGGGGTGGACCAGGGTGAACGGCTCCGCCCCCAGGCCGTCCAGCAGCGCGGAGAGCCGCTGCCGGACGGCCGGGTCGGCGATGCCGACCAGGTAGCGGGCACCCGGTCCGAGCTCGGCGGGTCTGCGGACCGGCCGGCCGCGGACGGTGGCGCCGTGCTGACGGTCGTCGAGGAATCCCGCCACCGGGACGCCGGCCGCGAGCGCGGTGTCCAGCGCCTCGCGGCCGACGCCACCGGCGCCGGCGATCCAGAGTGCGGGCGGCTCGGTCACGGAGGACGTGGCCGGGGGCCGGTCGGAGGGCATGGGGGACATCCTGCCGGGTCCGGCGGTCAGGACGCCTCCTCGACGGCGGCGCCGACGGGTGCCGGACGGACCGGCCGGGTCCGGAGCGGTGGCGGCACCGGCCTGGGCCCGGTGGCCTGCCGGGGCAGACCGATCACGGCCGGGGCCGGCTCGGCGGCGCCCACCGGCGGGACGCCGGCGGCGGTGACAACGGCGGTGACGGGTACCGCGGCCACGGTGGCGGCAGCGGTGGTGGCGCTCGCGGCGGCGTCGGCCGGCTCGGTCGGCGCCGGGAAGCCCGGGTTGACGCCACCGGCGGCGGTGATCCCGGCCGGGCGCAGCAGCACCCCGACGGTCAGCACCAGGATCCGCAGGTCCAGGCCGAGCGAGCGGTTCCGGACGTACCAGAGGTCGAGCTCGATCCGCTCCGGCCAGGTGATGGAGTTGCGGCCCTGCACCTGGGCCCAGCCGGTGAGCCCGGGCCGCACGTCGAGCCGGCCGCGCTGGCGGCGGGAGTAGTGGACGACCTGCTCGGGGAGCGTCGGCCGGGGGCCGATCACACCCATCTCACCGCGCGCGACGTTCCACAGCTGCGGCAGTTCGTCCAGGCTGGTCCGGCGGAGCAGGTCCCCGAGCCGGGTGATCCGGGGAGCGTCCGGCTCCTCCGGGAAACGTTTGTCCCGCATGGTGCGGAACTTGAGGATCTCGAACTCCTCGCCCCGCAGCCCCGTCCGGGTCTGACGGAAGAGCACCGGTCCGCCCATGGTGCAGCGGATCAGCAGAGCGATCACCAGACCCAGCGGAATCGCGACGATCCCGGTCAGGACGGTGATCGCGAGGTCCCCCCCTCGCTTCATGACGGTCCTTCCCCTGATGCGGTGGTGTGGTCGTGGGCGGGCTCAGCCGACCGTCCAGGGCAGCCCCTTGGCGCGGGCGACGGCCGCGTAGGTGGCCAGCGAGACGGCGGCGACCGCCCGCTGGTCGAACGCCGCCCCGGCGCGGCGGCGGGCCGCCGGACCGAGGCGCTCACGCAGGCCGGGCTCGGTGAGGAGCCGGTCCAGCGCACTGGTGAGGGCCCGGGCGTCCCCGGGCGGGGCGAGGAGCAGGTGCTCGTCGTGGGTGCCGATCTCGCGGCAGCCCCGGATGTCACTGAGCACCATCGGCAGGCCGCCGGCGGCGGCCTCCATGGCGGATCGGGAGAACCCCTCCCGGTAGGAGGGGAGAACGAAGACGTCCAGCGCGGCGTAGACGGCGGGCATGTCGGCCCGCGGACCGAGGAAGGCGACCCCGGACTCGGCGCCGTGGGCGTCCGGCTTGTCCGGGTCGTCGGGACCGATCCAGACGAACCTGGCCTTGCCGGCCAGGGCGCGGGCGGCCTCGGCGTACTCCCGGATGCCCTTCTCGGCGACCCGGCGACCGACCCCGCCGACCAGCAGCTCGTCCGGCCCGAGGCCCAGCTCGGCGCGCAACCGGGCCCTGGCCCGGGCGCGTTCGCCGGGATCGACGGCGAAGCGGGTGAGGTCCACGCCGTTGCCGACCACCCGCGAGCGGCGGGCCGGGACGGCGCGGGCCAGGGTCCGGCGGTCCTCGCCGTTCTGGTACAGCTCGGCGTGCGAGAAGCGGGCGGCGAAGGACTCCGCGCCGAGCACGAACGCGCGCTTGGCGAACGGGTCGTGCGCCTGTGCCCACAGCCCGTGGCAGGTGTTGACCACCACCGGGACCCGGGCCAGCCGGCCGAGGACCCGGCCGAGCACACCGGTCTTCGGATTGTGGGTGTGCAGCACGTCCGGACGGATCCGGCGGAGCACGGCGAGGAGTTCACGGGCCGCGGCGGCGTCGGCGCGCGGCTCCCAGGCCCGGGTCAGCGCGTGCAGCGGCTCGTGCCGCACCCCGATCGCCACCAGGTCGGGGACGTACGGGCCCGGGGCGCTGATCCCGTACGTCTCGAACCCGGCCTCCAGATCGACCTTGAGCTCGGTGGCGAGGAGCAGCTGGAGGCTCATGTCGACGGTGGTGAGGTGGGCGACGCGCAGCGGGCGGCCGCCGGGTCCGCGCAGCCGCGGGGGTATCGACTCCTCAGGCACGGGCGCCCACCGCCTTCGCGGTGGCGACGATCCTGGCGTAGGCGCGCTCCGGGATCAGCCGCCCGTGCAGCTTGGCGCGGAAGAAGTCGATCGGGTCGGTGCGGCGGACCGGCACCCGGCGCAGCCGCACCGGGTCGACCCCCGGGGCGTTGCGGCCGACCTCGCCGGTGGCGGCGGTCCGGAAGCGGGCCCGCAGCGCGGGCTCCATGTGCGGGACCGGCACGCCCCAGGTGTAGGCGTAGTGGCTGGGCCGGACGCCCAGGTGCTCCTCGACCTCGTCGTTGCAGCCGTCCAGCTCGGTGGTGGACAGCAGCTCGGGGCGGGCGTGGGTGCGGGTGTGGTTGGCGACCGTGCACAGGCCGGAGGCGGTCATCTCGCGCAGCTGCTCCCAGCTGAGCGCGGGGGCGCCGGTGGCCTTGGCGGTCGACCCCTCCCAGCGCATCTCGCCGCCGACGTGGCCGCTGGCCAGGTAGACGGTGAACGGCAGCCGGCGCTCGCGCAGCAGCGGCCAGGCGTTCTCGAACACGTCCGCGAAGCCGTCGTCGAAGGTGAGGACCACGCCCGGGGTGCGGCGGCCGGCCTCGATCCGGTCGGTGGCCTCGTCCAGGGAGACCACCCGGCCGGGCGGCAGGTCGGCGAGCAGATCGGCCTGGGCGGCGAAGTCGGCGGTGGCGACGTCCAGCTCGTCCGGGCTGCCGCCACCGACCCGGTGGTAGATCAGCACCGTGGCACCCTCGCCGGGACTGCTCCCGACCCGGCGCGCCAGCTGGCGCTTCACCTGGGCCCGGATCCCCCCGGCGACCGGGGCCCGTCCGGGCACGGCGCTGCCGCTCATCGTTCCCCCCTCTGCGGCACCCTCCCCGGCGCCGGCAAGTGGCCTCGCATCCGGCGCTGTTGGCGCCCCGGACCGACATCACAGTAGGGGGAACTGTGGGGCTGGTGCCCCGGAATTGTGAAAGAAGCGAGAAGGAGTTGGCAGATGGGCCGAAAACCGGCCGATCCGACCGGATGGACCCGATCGGGAGTTCGGTGCGCGACGGGTTCCGGCGGAATTCGACAAAAGCCCGGGTCGGAAGGCCGGGACGGCCTCGTCCGGTCCACTCGGACGGGCGTGGGGCGGCGTCCCCGACGGTCGCGCGGAGGCGCTCAGACCGCCGCGCGGCGGTGCCGGCGGAACACCGCGACGCCGATCCGGCCGAGCAGCAGCACACCGGCCGCGAGGCAGCCCGCGACCGCCATCGCCCAGGCCGGTCCGTCACTGTCCGGAACCACGACCGCGACCACGATGCCCAGCGCGAGGCAGGCCAGACCGACCAGCGCCAGCGGCACCTGGTGGGTGACCAGGGCACCACCGTGCCAGAACCGCGTCATCCGGGTCGCGCCGTGCGGGTGGTGGTGATCACGTTCCGCGTCTGCCATGAGCCCAAGGTACCTCGGGGCCGTCGCGGGAGCAGCCCGCAGGGCGTGATCGGGTGGCCACCCACGGTCACGGGCGAGTCGGCCGGCCGGGGCGTGCGCGGACCCCGTCGGTGCGCCCCGGCGCGCGCCGGGGCGGCTGCCCGGGCGCGGGGCCGCCGCCCGTCGCGCCTTCCGATCCGGCGTCCGACCCGGTGCCCGATCCGGCGTCGTCCCGAGTTCGTTCCGGCGTTGTCCCGGGATTGTTCCCACGCTCCGAAAAAACCTTGCCGGTCCGGTACAACCATCAACGGGGCGTAGCTGTCTCCATTACATTGAGCGATCCAGGAGCCGTCCGCGGTGCGGGTTGGGAGTCCCCGCCGTGGACCGGAGATACCCAGGGGGCGGAGCCGCCGCGCCCTGGAGTCGGAGGCCGGGCTCTGTCCTCCGGCGGTACCGCCACGCCGCATCGGCGACCGAGGGGGAACCGTGCCGCAGTCCCATTCCACGACGTCGACCTCCGGCCTCACCGCGCTCAACAGGGCCGTGGTGAACGCCCTGTCGGACCTGCGGCCGCCACCGACCGCCCCGCCGTCCGGACCGGGCCCCGCCCGCCCGGCGGCCGCGTCCCCCGCCAGTGCGGTGCCGACCGACGGGCAGCCGGTCGCCACCCAGCCCGGCGGGCGGACCCTCCGGTCCCCCGTGACCACCCGGCCCCCCGTCACCAACCGCACCCGCCCCCGGCCCGTCCGGGCCCTGGCGCCCGCGCCGGGCGCCGTGCCCGGACGGCGGGCGCCCGAGCGCGCCGAGGGCCCGGCCGTCGCTCCCGTCGCCGGTCCGGTCGGTCACCCGGCCGACGCGCGCGGCGAGTGGCTTCGGTTCGCCCCCGTCCAGCCGCTGTTCCGGGCCAGGGCGGCGCAGCGGCTCGCCGTGCTCGCCTACCACGGGGTCACCGACCCCCGGTCGTTCGGCGCGCAGCTCGACCGGCTGCGAAGACTCGCGACACCCGTCTCGCTGGCCGCCGTGCAGGAAGCCGTCGCCGAGCGGCGTCCGCTGCCCGCCCGCAGTGTGCTGGTGACCTTCGACGACGCCGACCGCAGCGTCCTGACCCACGCGCTTCCCGCGCTGATCGAACGCGGCATCCCCGCCGCCGCCTTCGTCATCTCCGAGCTGATCGGGACCGAGCGGCCGTTCTGGTGGCACGAGGCCGACTTCCTCGCCCGGCACGGCGGGCGGGCCCGTTCGCTCGACTGCGGCCACCCCTCGCAGCTGCTCCCCCGCCTCAAGGCGATGCCCGACCCGGACCGTCGGCGCAGCCTCCAGGAACTGCGGGTCAGCGCGGACCGGCGTCCGCCCGGCCAGGAGCAGCTCACCCCCGCCGACCTGGTGGCCCTGCGCGAGGGCGGAGTCGCCATCGGCAACCACACCCAGGGGCACCCGTGCCTCGGCCGCTGCGACGACGCCACCGTCCGGGCCGAGATCACCGGCGCCCACGAGGCCCTCACCCGCTGGCTCGGCGAGCCGCCGATCGCGTTCGCCTACCCGGACGGCGGTCACGACGTCCGGGCCGAGGGCGTCCTCCAGGAGCTGGGCTACCGGCTCGGCTTCCTCTCCGACCACCGCCTCGGCCCCCGGCTCCCCTCCCACCCGCTCCAGATCAGCCGTCTCCAGGTCGACTCGACGACCAGCACCCGCCGCTTCGACACCATCCTGTCCGGCCTCGAACCCGCCTACCGCCGCTGGCGCGGCCAGGCCGCCTGAGCCGCGCTCCGGAGGTCGGTCCCGCCGGCCTCCGGAACCGTCATCGGTACGCACCCGGGAGGTCGAACCGGCCGACTTCCTGCGCCCCGGACCCACCGGGGTGGCGGGCCGGGCGATTCTCCGGGGAGCGGTCGGGCGGGTGTCGGTCCCGGGCGTCACGGACCGGGTGGTCCGCCGAGCGGGCGGGGTCAGGCTGCCGGGGTGGCCAGGGAAGGACTGTGGAGGAGCGCCGTACCGGGGTAGGCGAGGGCGACGGCGGGGAGGGTGGTGGGGGCACCGGCGTGGAGGACGGTGAGGGTGGCGTTGCCGCGGCGGGTGGGGTCGGCGACGCGGCGCAGGGCCTGGGCGACGACGGGTTCGGCGGAGCCGTGCAGGGTGAGCGTGGGCAGGGCGGTCGGGGCGACGGCGGCGCGGATGCGTTCGGCGACCAGCTCGTAGTGGGTGCAGCCGAGTACGAGGGCCGCCGTGCCGACCGGGGTGCGGGCGGCCGCGTCGGCGATGGCCGCGTCGATGGCCGCCTGGTCGCCGTGGTCGACGGCGTCCGCGAGTCCGGGGCAGGCCACCTCGGTGACGGCGGCGGTGCCGGCGAAGTCGCGGATCAGTCCGCGCTGGTACGCGCTGCCGGTGGTGGCCGGGGTGGCCCAGATGGCGACCGGGCCGCCGAGCGCGGCGGCCGGCTTGATCGCCGGGACGGTGGCGATGACCGGGAGCGCGGGCTCCAGCTCGGCGCGGAGGGCGGCGAGCGCGTGCACGGAGGCGGTGTTGCAGGCGATGATCAGCGCGTCCGGCTCGTGCGCGGCGGCGGCGCGGGCGCAGCCGAGGGCGAGTTCGGTGATCTCCTCGGGCGTCCGGGGCCCCCAGGGCATCGAGGCGGGGTCGGAGGAGAGCACCAGATCGACGTCCGGGCGCTTGGTCCGGAGTACGCCGGCGGCGGCCAGCAGGCCGATTCCCGAGTCCATCAGTGCGATCTTCACGCTTCAAGACTTTAGTCGATGGCCCGTCGCGGGCCCTTGGTGCGGCAGACTGCCCGGGTGACCGTCCTGCTGTGGATCGCCGTGCTCTCGCTGCTGGTCTGGCTCTGGCTGGCGGGCTGCCACGGGTTGTTCTGGCGCACCGATGTCCGTCTGCCGCCGCGCCGTCCGCCCGCGCGGTGGCCGCAGGTGGCGGTGGTGGTGCCGGCCCGGGACGAGGCGGAGGTGCTGCCGTCGTCGCTGCCGAGCCTGCTGGCGCAGAAGTACCCGGGTCGGGCGCGGGTGGTGCTGGTGGACGACCACAGTTCGGACGGCACCGGCGCGCTGGCGCGTTCACTGGCCGTCCCGGGGGGCCTGGAGCTGACGGTGGCCTCTCCTCCTCCGCTGCCGCCGGGCTGGACGGGCAAGCTGTGGGCGCTGCGGCACGGGGTGGAGCTGGTGGGGGCGGACGCCGAGTACCTGTTGCTGACGGACGCGGACATCGCGCACGGGCCGGATTCGCTGGCCGATCTGGTGGCCGCGGCGGAGGCGAACCGGCTGGACCTGGTGTCGCAGATGGCCCGGCTGCGGGTGGAGACGGGGTGGGAGCGGCTGATCGTGCCGGCCTTCGTGTACTTCTTCGCCCAGCTCTACCCGTTCCGGTGGAGCAACCGGCCCGGTGCGCGGACGGCGGCGGCGGCCGGCGGTTGCTCGCTGGTGCGGCGGGAGGCGCTGGAGCGGGTGGGCGGGGTGGCGGCGATCCGGGGCGCGGTCATCGACGACGTGTCGCTCGCCCGGGCCGTGAAGGCGGCCGGGGGCCGGACCTGGCTGGGCCTGGCCGAGCAGGTGGACAGTGTCCGTCCGTACCCGCGGTTGGCGCAGTTGTGGCGGATGGTGTCGCGCAGCGCGTACGCCCAGTTGCGGCATTCGCCGGTGCTGCTGCTGGGGACGGTGCTGGGCCTGACCCTGGTGTACCTGGTGCCGCCGGTGGCGGCGCTGGCCGGGGCGGCGGCGGGCGACTGGCCGGTGGCGGCGGCGGGCGGGGCGGCCTGGGCGCTGATGACGGGCACGTTCGTCCCGATGCTGCGCTACTACGGGCGGCCGGCGCCGGCCGCGCTGCTGCTGCCGTTCACGGCGGCCCTGTACCTGCTGATGACGGTCGACTCGGCGGTCCAGCACTGGCGGGGCCGGGGCGCCGCCTGGAAGGGCCGCACGTACGGGTGAGGGTCGGACGTACGGGTGAGGGTCGGACGCCGACAAGGGCCCGGACGAGGGCGGGGCACGGGCAAGGCCCCGGGCGAAGGCCGGGCACGGACGAAGCCCGGACGGGCGGGGGCCGGGCACGGACGAAGCCCGGACGGGCGGGGGCCGGGTGGGCCACACTGTTCGAATGGACCGTCAGACGATCTCCCGGCTCGCCCACGCCCATCACCCGATCGCCGCCCCGCTCTCCGACGAGGCCGTGGCGACGCTGCTGGAGCGGGCGCTCGGCCCGGCGGAGGAGGGACGGATGCTCGACCTCGGCTGCGGGCAGGGGGGCTGGTTGCTGCGGGCGCTGGCGGCGCGGCCTCGGCTCCGGGCGGTCGGGGTGGACCTGGACGCGGGGGCGCTGACCCGGGCCCGGGAGTCGGCGGAGGCGGCGGGGGTGCAGCGACGGTTGGGCCTGCACCACCTCGACGCCCGGGAGTTCACCGAGCGCCAGCCCTTCGACCTGGTCCTGAGCGTCGGCGCGACGCACGCCTTCGGCGGGCTGCTGCCGACGCTGGCCGCGGCCGGGAAGCGGCTGGCGCCGGGCGGCCGGGTGCTGGTGGGTGAGGGGTTCTGGGAGCGCGAGCCCTCGTCGGCGGCGCTGGGCGGCCTGGGCGCCGCGCGCGAGGAGTACGCGGACCTGGCCACCACCGTGGACCGGGTGGTGGCGGCCGGCTGGACGCCGGTGTTCGGCCATGTGAGCACCCGGGCGGAGTGGGACGACTACGAGTTCTCCTGGACCGGCTCGCTGGCCGCCTGGGCGCTGGACCACCCGGAGCACCCGGACGCGGCGGACGCCCGGGCGGCGGCCGACCTGCACCGCGCCGAGTGGCTGCACGGCTACCGGGGGACGCTGGGCTTCGTCACCCTGCTGCTGCGCCGGGGCTGACGGGCCGCTCCCGCTCCCCCCGCTCCCACTCCCCCCGCCTCCACTACTTCTGAGTGCGGGCGAGGAAGTCGTCGATCAGCGGGGCGATCTCGGGCAGCTTCTCCTCCAGCGCGAAGTGCCCGGTGTCGAAGACGTGCAGTTCGGCGTCGGGCAGGTCGCGCAGGTAGGCGCGGGCGCCCGGCTCGGTGAAGAACGGGTCGTTGCGGCCCCAGAGCACCAGGGCCGGCGGCCGGTGGGTGCGCAGCCATTCCTGCCAGACGGGGTAGAGCTCGACGTTGCTGTGGTAGTCGAGGGCGAGTTCGACCTGGATGTCCTTGCGGCCGGGCAGGTCGAGGTGGTGCTGGTCGAGGGTCCAGCCGTCGGGGGCGACCAGCGAGGGGTCCCCGGTGCCGCCCTCGTACTGGGCCCGGGTGATCTCCTGGACCAGGATGGCCCGGGCGCGTTCGGCGGCACCCTCGACGCCGGGGCGGTTGGCGATGAACTCCCGGGCCTGTGCCGAGAGTCCCTCCTCGTAGGCGTTGCCGTTCTGGACGATCAGGCCGGTGATCCACTCGGGGTGGCGGGTGGCGAGCCGCAGGCCGACCGGGGCGCCGAAGTCGAAGACGTAGAGGGCGAAGCGGTCGAGACCGAGGGTCCGGCAGAAGCCCTCGACGACGTCGGCCAGGGTGTCGAAGCGGTAGCGGAACACCTCGGGGGCGGGGCTGTCGCTGTGGCCGAAGCCGGGGTAGTCGGGGGCGATCAGCCGGTAGCGGGTACCCAGCGCGTCGAGGAGCCGCCGGAACTGGTGCGAGGCGGAGGGGAATCCGTGCAGCAGCAGGAGTACCGGGGCGTCGGCCGGCCCGGTCTCCCGGTAGAAGACGCGCAGGCCGTCGACGTCGACGTGGCGGTGGTGGATGTGCGGGATCGTCAACTCGCTCATGCTAACCATTAAACACCGGCGTACCGGTTAGGGAAAGGGTCGGCCGGGAGAAGAGTCGACGTCACCGCCCCAGCAGCCGCAGAGCGGTGGGCTTGGTGAACTCGTACCTGGTCATCTGCTCCAGGTCCTTCAGCCAGCCGACCGCGCGGCCCGGCCGGGCCAGCACCCGGGCGTAGATCTCCTCGAAGGAACCGGTCACGCTCTCCAGCGAGAACCGGCCGACCACCCACTCCCGCCCCCAGGCGCCGAGTTCGGCCCGGCGCGCCGGATCGTCGAGCAGTCCCCGCAGCTGGGCGGCCAGTCCCTCGGGGGCGCGCGAGCCGTCCCCGAAGCCGTACATGCAGCGCGAGGCGTGCGGTTCGACCAGCGGTCCGGGCTCGTGCACGGCGGTGTACCCGGCCGCGCCGTGCACCACCAGCGGCTTGCCGAAGGCGAGCCCGCGCAGGGCCGAACCACCCATGCCGAGGACGATGTCGGCACCCTGGTAGGCGGGCCGCGGATCGGCGAGCTGACCCGGGACCAGCACCGCCGGGCGACCGAGGGCCTCGTTCACGGCGGCCGCGCGGGCCCGCAGCGGCTCCAGGCTGGGGCCGGTGCCGACGATCACCAGCCGGACCCGGGGGTCGTCCAGTTCCCGGACGGCGTCCACGGTGAGCTCCGCGCCGGCGTCCTTCTCCAGCGCGGGGACCAGCCGGGTGACGATCGCCAGCAGCAACTCGTCGTCACGGATGCCGTGTTGGCGGCGGAACGCGGTTCCGTCGACCAGGCCGGGGGCGTCGGTGGCGGTGTTCACCGGCGGTTCGATCAGACTGACGTCCCGGTGGCCGAAGGCCCGACCGTCGCCCAGCAGCGCCCCGAGGCCCAGCACCAGCGGCTGGTGCCGGGGCAGGCCGCGCAGCATCCGGATCCCGTAGAAGGTGGTCACCACCGGTATCCGGCCGTAACGGCCGGGCCCGAAGTAGGAGTTGCGGGCCGCCCGGACCTCCCAGGCGTGCAGCAGCTGGCTGCCGTGCTCGGCGGCCAGCCGCCCCAGCCGGCGCCGGACCTCGGAGTGCGGGGTGTCGGGGCCGCCCGCCACCACCACGTCCAGGCCGTGGCCGGCCGCGACGTCGACCAGCGGGGCCGGGCCGTCCACCCCCTGGGCGAACAGCACCGGGTCGTGGCCCCGGTCGCGCAGGGTGCGGGCAATGTCGACGGCGTTCAACTGGGCGCCGCCCAGGGCCAGGTTGTTGAGATGGACGAGCACCCGGACCGGTCGCACGCCTCACTCCTCCCAGTGGTGCGGGACGAACACCGGCGCGGCCAGCACCACGGCACGCGGCGGGGAGTCCAGCATCGGCCCGAACACGTCGAACTGGCCCACCGAGTGCCAGCTCATCAGCGTGCCGCCGTCGGTCCTGCCGATGCTGTAGACGCCGGCCCAGAGCGTGTACCGGCCGCGCGGCAGCGGCAGCCGGGGGATCACACAGGTGACCTGGCGGTCCCCGCCGGTGAGCCGGATCTCGTGGCTGATCTGGAAGATCGGGCTGGAGGTGCCCTCGCTGACGCCCAGGTGCAGCGTCGCGTCGCCCCGGTACTCGCCGCCGAGGGTGAGATCGACGGTCATCGGCTCGTCGGTGGTCAGGCTGTCCCGGTCCTCGCCCCGCACCTCGTGCTTGAGCAACTGGAGCGGCTCGCCGGTACGCCCGCCGGCCTCGGACTGCGCCTCGATCGAGTCGCGGTAGCCGGCCATCGCCTCCTTGATCCCGGCGTCCACCCGGATCGAGCCCTGCTCCAGCCAGATGCCGCGCCGGCAGATGGACTCCACCGCGGGCAGGTCGTGCGAGACGAAGACGATGGTGGTGCCCTGCTCGGCGACCTCGCGCATCCGGTCCAGGCAGCGCTGCTGGAACACCGCGTCGCCGACCGCCAGCACCTCGTCCACCAGCAGGACGTGCGGCTCCAGATAGGCGGCGACGGCGAAACCGAGGCGCATCTGCATGCCCGAGGAGTAGAACTTCACCTGCCGGTCGATGGCGCCGCCGAGCCGGGCGAACTCCACGATGTCGTCGAAGCGGGTGGCCACCTCGCGCCGGCGCAGCCCGAGCAGCGCGCCGAACAGGTAGATGTTCTCCCGGCCGGTCAGGTCGGGGTGGATGCCGGCCCGGATCTCGATCAGCGCGCCGATCCGGCCGCGCACGTCGATCACCCCGCCGTACGGGTACATCACCCGCGTCAGCATCTTGAGCAGGGTGGACTTGCCCGAGCCGTTGGAGCCGATCAGGCCGACCGACTCACCCGGCTCGATGTGCATCGAGATGTCGCGCAGCGCCCAGCGCCAGTCCTCGCCCTTCTCCCCGCGCAGCCGGCGGGCCAGCGAGTCGACCTTGTCGCGCAGCAGCATCCGCTGCTGGTCGGCCTTGAAGCGCTTCCAGACCTGGTCGGTGCGGATGGTCCCGAGCGGGAGGGTCAGATCAGGCGACATCGGCGATCCCCGTCTCCAGCTTCTTGAACAGCAGGTAGCCGCCGACCAGGAACACCACCGAGGAGACGGCGGCGATCGAGGTGAGCGCGGCGTCCGGCGCCTGCCCGTACAGCAGGGCGTTGCGGTAGCCCTCGATCACGGCGCCGAGCGGGTTGACGCCGACGTACAGCTCCTGGAGGCGCTCCGGGATCTGGGCCAGCGGGTAGGCGACCGGGGTGGCGAACACGCCCATCTGGGTGATGATCGGCAGCAGGTGGCGGACGTCGCGCAGGTACACCACGGCCACCGAGAGGACGAGGGCGATGCCGTAGGTGAAGGCGAACTGGATGCCCAGCAGCGGGACCACCCAGAGGAACGTCATCGCGGGGGCGGTCCAGAAGATCAGGAAGAGCAGGCCGAGCACCGCGGTGCCGATCAGCATGTCGACGGTGGCGACCAGCATGGTGGCGAGCGGGAACACCTCGCGCGGGCAGTACACCTTGTTCAGCAGGCTGAGGTTGTTGGCGAGGCTCAGCGCGCCCTGGTTCATGGTGTTGCTGAAGAACTGCCAGACGATCAGGCCGACATAGGCGAACAGCGGGTAGGCCGCGCCCTCGGTCTCGACGTGCACGGCCCGGCGGAAGACCAGGGTGAAGATGGCGCACAGCGCGAGCGGGGTGAGCACCGCCCAGGCGAAGCCGAGCACCGCCTGCTTGTACCGGGCCCGCAGATCGCGCTCGGCCAGCGCGCGGACGAGTTCGCGGGCGCCCCAGAGTTCCCTGGCCACCCGGGCCGGGCGGAGCCGGCGTTTGAAGATCAGTTCGGGCGGCGGCCCGTCGGTGGCCGACGGGCGCCGCCCCGGGGCCTGCGTTGTCTGGCTGTCGCGCTCGTCGACGAGCTGCGCGCGTTGTCCCCCCACGGACACCTGCCCTCTCCGGTACCGGCGGTATCGAGAAGTGGGCCCGTCACAACGGCTGTTGACGCCGTCGCGGTGCGGCCCGGCCCCACTCTGGCACAGAGTGTGGCCGCCGGGGGTCGGTTCGGTGAAGGTGATCGACGCCGCCCCGGCCGACGACCGAAAAGGGGCGGACCGACCGCGATGCGGCCGGCCCGCCCGTCGGGGGTCGGGGGTGACGGAGCGTCAGTACAGTCGGTAGGCGCGCGGGTGGCGCTGCTGGTCCTCGGCGACGAGGTGGTCCATCACCTCGGGCATCGCCTCGACGCCGCCGGCGTTGGTCGGCGAGGTGCGGTACTCACCCTGCACCACCACGGTCGGCAGCTCGTTGATGCCGTAGCGGACGAACAGCGCGGCGGCCTCGTCGACGGCCCGCAGGGTCTCCTCGGAGCGGTAGGCCGCGCGGAAGCTCCGCTCGTCGACGCCCTGGCGCAGGGCCCAGTCGGCGGCGGCGTCCTCGGTGGTGACGTCCTGCTCGTTGCTGTGGACCGCGCGGAAGGCGGCGGTCTGCAGGCGCTCGACCAGGCCCAGCCGCTCCAGCGTGTAGTAGAGGCGGGCGTGGCCGCGCTGGGCGGCCTCCTCGCGGCTGCCCTGCCAGATGGCCGGGACACGGCGCAGGTCCACGTCGGCGCGGTGCCGCTCGGTCCATGCCTGGAGCGGCTGTTCGAGCTGCTGGGAGTGGCCGCAGTCGTACCAGAAGAACTCGATCGCCTCGGTGCGGGCGCTCTCGCGCACCGGCTGCGGGTGGTCGAGGCGGACGTACTGGGCGCCCTCACGGGGCGGCTGATGGGTGGCGGCGCCGGCCTGGACGGGGGATGCGGCGATCCCGGCGGCGACGGCGAGCAGCAGGGTGGTTCGAAGGATCGACTTCACACGGGGCAGTGTGACGGTGACGGAACGTCATCGGCCAGTCGCCCCGGTGGGTCGGGCCGGGATTCGCCCGATCGGCGCACCCGGCCCGGCCCACCGGGACGCGTCAGCCGAGTCCGCCGAGTTCGCCGCCCGGGTCGGCCCCGGGCGCGTCGGCCTTCGCGGTACCCGCCCTCCCGACGCCCGCCCTCCCGGCACCCGGCCTCGCCGTACCGGCCGGTGCGGCCGCGCCGCCGCGGCCGCAGACCTCGGCGAAGAGCCGCTGCCAGGCGTCGGCCACCACGTCGAGCTCGCAGTGGGCGAGCGCGTGCGCCCGGGCCGCGGCGCCCAGTCCGGCCCGGTCGCCGGCCAGCACCTTGGCCAGCGCCTCGGCCAGGGCCGGCGGGTCGTCGGGGGCGACCAGCGCGCCGGTGACACCGTCGCGGACCACCGAGCCGACCCAGCCGACGTCCGTGGCCACGGCCGGCAGTCCGGCCAGCGCCGCCTCGATCAGCACGCCGGGCACGCCCTCGCTGTCGCTGCTGAGCAGGACGGCGTCGGCGGCCCGGTAGAGCGGGGCCGGGTCGGCGAGGGTGCCCAGGAAGTGGGCCCGGGCGGCGCCGGGATGTCGCTCCAGGGCGGAGCGCTGCGGGCCGTCTCCGGCGACGGCGAGGCGGACGTCCGGGAGCCGGCCGAGGGCGTCGAGGGCGAGGTCGAGGCGCTTCTCGGGGGCGATCGCGCCCAGCCAGGCGACCAGCAGGCCGTCGGCCGGAAGGCCGAGCGCGTGCCGGGCGGCGCGGCGGTCGGCCTCGTCGACGGCGGGCGGGTAGCGGTCGGCGGCACGGGCGTTGGGGATGGTGCGGACCCGGGCGGCGGGCAGCCGGAAGCGTTCGACCAGCAGGTCCCGGGCCTCGTCGGCGAGCGCGGTGACGGCGGCGGCGCGGTGCAGCAGGGCGCCGGTGCGCAACCGTCGCACCGGCCCCGCGGTCCAGTGCCGGGGGTCGCCGATGGACACGTAGACGAACGGGGTGCGGGTGCCGGCGAGGGCGAGGGCGCAGGCCGGGAGGGTGGAGGAGCCGTGGGCGACCACGAGGTCGGCGGTGCGGGCGGCGGTGCGCAGGGCGGCGAGGGTGCGCGGGTGCAGCCGGCCGGGGCCGAGCACGGCGGTGGCGCGGGTGTCGGGGGCGTCCGGGTGGGCGTCGGGGTGCGGGGCGAGGGCGCGCAGGGCGGACGCCTGGCCCCGGCGGCGCAGTTCGCGGTGCAGGTCGCGGGCGAGGTTCTGGGCGCCGCGCCGCCGCGGGTCGGTGACGAGATGGAGGATGCGGGGGCGGGTTCCGGCCGTCCTGACCGGTGTCGCTTCGGGCATGGCAACGACCTTGGCACAGGCTCCCGTCAGGGACGACCCCTTCGCGCAACCCGGCGGTGGTCCGTCGGTCGGCGCGCGGCCTCCCCGGGAGCGCCGGCCGGGAGCCGTCGTACGCCCGGCCGGGGGTGCGCGCGCCCCGGGCCGCGCCGTCGGCCGCCCCCTGACCGTTCGCCGTCGTCCGGTCCGCGGCGCCCGGACGGCGGCGCGGCCCGCCCCGGCGCCGGTCTGACCGAACCGCTGGCGGGCGCCGACCGCGACCTGCGATGCTGAGCGGCAGTCAGGGTGCCCTCCCGGCACGGGAGACCGGGGGTGCCCAGGAGGGCGGGGGTTGGCCTGTGCATGTGCTCTATGTGATCGACAGCGTGAGCCGGGTCGGCGGGGCCGAGCAGGGCCTGGTGGCGATGACCCCCCAGCTGGTACGGGCCGGGGTGAAGCTCGACGTCGCGTACCTCAAGGACTCGCCCGGCGGATTCCAGCCCGAGCTCACCGCGGCGGGGGCCGATGTGTTCGGGGTCGGCCGGCCCACCCGGGGAGGCACCGTCGCCGCGCTGCACCGGCTGGTCCGCGAACGGCGGCCCGACCTCGTGCACACCACGCTCTACGAGTCGGACGTCCTGGGCCGGGCGGCCGCCCTGGCCGCCCGCACCCCGGTGGTGACCAGCCTGGTCAACGCGGCGTACGGGCCGGAGCACCGCAACGCACGCGGGCTGAACCCGTGGAAGGTACGGGCCGCGCAGGCCGTGGACGCCACGACCGCGCAGGGCACCCGGCGCTTCCACGCGCTGACCCGGTACGTGGCCGGGGCGATGGCCCGGCGGCTGCGGGTGCCGTCGCAGCGGATCGACGTGGTGCCGCGCGGGCGTGACCCGGAGCTGCTCGGCTCGGTGACGCCGGACCGGCGGGCCGCCGTCCGGGCGGCGCTGGAGCTGCCGCTGGACGTGCCGGTGGTGCTGGCCGCGGCCCGGCAGCAGTACCAGAAGGGCCTCGACGTGCTGTTGGAGGCGTGGCCCGAGGTGCTGCGGGCGGAGCCGGAGGCGGTGCTGCTGCTGGCCGGCAGCGAGGGCGGGGAGAGCGAGCGGCTGCGCGCGCTGGCCGCTGCGACCGGCGGGGTGCGGTTCCTCGGGCCGCGCGACGACGTGTTCGACCTGATGGCGGCCTCGGACGCGTTCGCCGTGCCGTCCCGCTGGGAAGGGCTCGGCAGCGCGGCGATGGAGGCGATGGGCGTCGGGGTGCCGCTGGTGGCCGCCGATGTGCCGGCCCTGCGCGAGACGGTCGGGTCCGAGGACTACGCCCGGCTGGTGCCGCCGGAACGCCCGGCCGCGCTGGCGGCGGCGATCACCGACACCCTGGAGGACCGGGCCTCGGCCCGGGTGCGGGCGAAGGCGGCGCGGGCCCGGTTCCTGACCTCGTTCACGCTGCACCAGGTCTCGGCGCAGATGGTGGGGTTCTACGAGCGCTCGCTGCGGCTGCGGACGGTCTGAGCCCGCTCGGGGGCCCGGGCCCGGCGACGGTGCGCGCCCCGGCCCGGGGTCGGTGCGCGCCCGCCGCCGGGCCCGGTCTGTCCGGATCCGGGCGGCTCGGCGGCCGGTGCACGCGATCTCCCGGACCAGTATCGCCAAAGCGGTTGCGCCGCACGTCGGGGCTCGGGAAGCATCGCAAGGGGATCCGGCGGGGGCGGCGGTCGGCGTGCGGAGCACGCGGTGGACCGCCGGGCCGGACCGCGCCGTGGGGAGTACGTCGTTCAGGACGTTGTCCGCGAGTCGTCAGGGGGGCGGGTTGCGACATCAGCCGAGGGATTCCACCGTGCCCGCGAGGGTGTGCCGGTCACGCCCCGGGGCGTGACCCGACCAGCGGTACCCGGACCCGCCGCACTCCCGGACAGGGACGCGACGGGCGCTGACAGCACCACCGCACCACGAACGCGAGGGGATCCAACCGGTGGAACCGGCAAACCACTTCACCGTCCTGCGGCGCTACTGGCGACTGCTCGTCGGCTGCACGCTCGCCGCGCTGGTCGTCGGCTGGCTGCTGACCCCGGCCGGTGACACGGTGGACAACGCCAAATGGAAGTGCAAGGTCGCGATCACCCCGGTCGCGGGCGCCGGCGACACCGTCCGGGCCGACCAGGTGCTCTCCTACGCCCAGGGCGCGGACGTCGCGGCGGCCGCCGCGAAACAGCTCGGCATCGCCGACGCCTCCGAGCTGATCGCCCGCCGGACCGTCACCGCCGACAGCCCCCAGATGCTGACCATCGCCACCACCGGCCCCACCGGGCAGTCCTGCTCCGACCTGGCCACCGCCTACTCGGCGGCGATCATCAAGGGCTACAGCGACGAGTCGGCCCGCAGCGCCGCCGAGACCATCAAGAAGCTGCAGGCCCAGGCCGACGCCCAGCAGCAGCAGTTGAACGAGATCCAGGCCCAGTACAACCGCTCCGCCCCCGCCGACCAGCCCAAGCTCCAGCCCAAGCTGACCGCCGCCAACACCTCGCTCACCACCACGCTCACCACGATCAGCAAGCTGGCCAACAGCGCCCAGACCGACGCCATCCAGCAGTGGGGCAGCATCGACGCCCGCCAGGGCACCAGCAACCTGCTCGCCTCCCCGAGCCGCAGCGTGCGGCTCGGCCTGGCGGTGTTCCTCGGCCTCGCGCTCGGCGTGGTCGCCGCGCTCATGCTCAGCCGGATGGACACCCGGCTGCGCAGCCGCAACGCGGTCGAGGAGGCGTTCAGCCTGCCGGTGATCGGCGAGGTGCCGCACCTGTCCCGCCGGCAGCGCCGGGTGCGCGAACCGCTGGTGCGGGCCCGGCCGTCCGACCCGGCCGCCGAGGCGTACCGCTCGCTGCGCTCCACCCTGCTGCTGACCGGCCCGGACACGCTGGCCCGGCCGGCCGGCGGCGACGACCGGGACCAGGCGCGGACCGTCCCGCGCGGGCTCACCGACCCGGCGCCGGTGGTGCTGGTCGCCTCCGGCGGCAGCCGCGACGGGCGGACCATCACCATCGCCAACCTGGCCGCCGCGCTCGCCGAGACCGGCCGCGGCGTCCTCGTCCTGGACTGCGACTTCCGCCACCCGCAGCTGCACACCCACCTCGGCGTGGGCGACGGTCCGGGCATGGCCGAACTGCTCAGCGGTGAGAGTCTCGGCGAACTGGACGACCTGATCCGGCCGACCAATGTCGCCGGGGTCTCGCTGATCACCGGCGGCAACACCACCGCGTACCCGGCCGCGCTGGTGCTGCGGGCCGGCGAGGTGCTGCGCCGGGCCCGGCGGCACGCGGACGTCATCCTGATCGACACCTCCCCGTTGCTGCACGCCAACGACGCCTACGACCTGGTGCAGCACGCGGACGCGGTGCTGGTCACCGTGCGCAGCGGCAATGTCACCCCGGAACAGGCCGACCGGGTGGCCGAGTTGCTCTCCCGGACCGGGGTTCCGGTGGCGGGCGTGGCCCTGCTCGGCACCTACGGCCCCGCCGGCCGCCGACGGCGCGGTCCCGCCGGCGGCACCGGGGCGTCCGGACCGGCCGGGCGGGGCGGCCAGCAGTACCAGTCGCCGCAGTCGGCGGCGGCGGCGCGCCCGTCCCCGTCCGCGCCGGAGCGCGCCTCCGCCCCCGAACCGGAACGGGCCGTCGAACCGCCCGGGGAGCGCGGCGGCGGACGGACCACCCCCAGTTGGGCGCGGCGCGCGGCCGGGGAGAAGGACGCTCCCTCGAACGGCGTCGGCACCGGTACCGGCGGCGGTCCGCACGGCACCGGCGCGAGCGGCGCCAACGGCCGCGGGCACGGCGGCGACCAGGGCGAGCCGGCCCTGCTGCGCGAGGCGGAGGAGCGATGAGCGGGCCGCTGGACGGGCGGACACCGGCGCCGGAACCCGCCCCGCACGCCGGACCGCCGGACGCCCCGGTGCGGGTGCTGTGGCTGGCCAAGGGCCTCGGCCGCGGCGGCGCCGAGCAACTGCTGCTCAACTGCGCGCGCCACGCGGACCGTTCGCGCTACCGGATCGAGGTCGCCTACGTGCTGCCGTGGAAGGACGCGCTCGCCCCGGCGCTCACCGAGGCCGGGGTGACCGTGCACTGCCTGGGCGGCGTCCCCGGCATCCCGGGCCGGGCCGATCCGCGCTGGCCGCTGCGGCTGCGCCGGCTGCTCGCCGAGCGCCGGTACCACCTGGTGCACACCCACATGCCCGTCCCGGCCACCGCCGCCCGGCTGCTCGCCCCCACCCTGACCGGCCCCGGACCGCGCCTGGTGCACACCGAGCACAACGTCTGGGAGCGCTACCGCCCGGCCACCCGCTGGGCCAACGCGCTCACCTACCGGCGCAACGACGCGGTGATCGCCGTCTCGCACGCCGTCGCCCGGACCGTCCCGCCCGGCCGGCGCCGCCCCGGCGAGTGGGTCACCGTGGTGCACCACGGCCCCGACCTGGCCGGAGCCGCCGCGGGACCGGCCGCCCGGGCCGCCGCCCGCGCCGAACTCGGCCTGCCGGAGGACGCCTTCGTGGTCGGCACGGTCGGCAACCTGACCCCGAAGAAGGACCAGGCGACCCTGCTCGCCGCCCACGCGGAGCTGCTGCGCCGCCACCCGGAGGCCCGGCTGGTGCTGATCGGCACGGGGCCGCTGGAGGCCCGGCTGCGGGAGCGGGCCGCCGAACTGGGCATCGCCGGGTCCGTCCTGATGACCGGGTCACGGCCCGACGTCCCGCAGTTGCTGCCCGCGCTGGACGTGTTCACCCTGAGCTCCCGTCAGGAGGGCCTGCCGGTCGCCCTGATGGAGGCGATGACCAGCGGGCTTCCCTCGGTGGTCACCCGGGTCGGCGGCATGCCCGAGGTGCTGGACGACGGCGAGCAGGGCTGTCTCGTCCCGCCCGGCGACCCGTCCGCGCTGGCCGACGCGTTCGCCCGGCTGGCCGAGGAACCCGAGCTGCGCACCCGGTTCGCGGCCGCCGCCCGCAAGCGCGCCGAACGCTTCGACGTGGCCGGCGCCCAGCGCGCCGTCGAGGCGGTGTACGCGCGGGTCCTGCGGCACTGAGCCGCCCGCCCGCACCCCGGAGACCTCCGGGAGCACCGACGTTTCCCCGTTGACCCCCCGACCACCGATGGGAGAGCGAGTCCGGACGTGAGCGCCCTGCCCGCCCCCGCCGAGCTGACCTTCCGCCCGCCGGCCGAGCCCGACCTGCCCGCCGTGCTCGACCTGCTCACCGCCTCCCTGGCGGGTGGACCCACCGGCACCCGAACCGCCGAGTTCTTCACCTGGAAGCACCTCCGCAATCCCTTCGGCGCCAGCCCCGGGCTGATCGCCGAGACCCCCGACGGCCGACTTGCCGGGGTCCGGCTGTTCCTGCGCTGGCAGTGGCGGCCGGGCGGCGCGGACAGCCGCCCGGTCGACGCCGTCCGGCCCGTGGACACCGCCACCCACCCCGACTTCCAGGGCCGCGGCATCTTCCGCCGGCTCACCCTGGACCTGCTGGAGCAGGTCGCCGGGGACACCGCGCTGGTGTTCAACACTCCCAACGGCAACAGCCTGCCCGGCTACCGGAAGATGGGCTGGCAGGAACTGGGACGGGTCCCGGTCGCGGTCCGCGCCGTCCGCCCGGCCGCCTTCGCCCGGGGGGCGCGCGCCGCCCTCGCCCGCCGCCCGGGCGCCGCGCCGGCCGGGGCCCCGGACTGTCGACTGCCCACCGCCCGGGCCTGGTTGGCCGAGCAGACGGCGGGCGACGCGGGCGACGCGGGCGACGCCGGCAACGTGAACGGCACGAACGGCACGAACGGCACGAGCGGCCTGAACGGCGTGAACGGCCCGCTGGCCGAACTGCTGCGCGAACGCGCCGCCGCCGACGCCGCCGACCCCCGGCTCGCCGTCCACCGCACCCCGGAGTTCCTGCGCTGGCGGTACGGCGAGGCCCCCGGCCTGGACTACCGGGTGCTCACCGTGCACCGGGGCGGGGAACTGACCGGCCTGGCCGTCGGCCGGCCCCGACGGCGCGGCCCGCTGGCCGAGTTCACCCTCGCCGACCTGGTCGTCCGCCCCGGCGACCGGGACAGCGCCGTCCGCCTGCTGCGCGCCGCCGCCCGCGAGTCGGGCTGCGACCACGTCGCCACCCACCTCGCCCCCGGCACCGAGGCCGCCGAGGCCGCGCTGCGGGCCGGCTACCTGCGGGCCCCGCGCACCGGGATGACCCTCGCCGCCCGCACCCCGGCCGGCGCCACCCCGCTCACCCTGGCCGACTGGCGGTTCAGCCTCGGCGACCTGGAGGTGTTCTGATGCCGGGGGTGCCGGGGGTGCCAGGGGCGCCGGGGCTGCCGGAGGCACCGGGGCCGCCGGGGACACCGCGGGCACCGGGCCCCGCGGCGGCGGCGCTGCGTCGTGTCCCCTGGCCGTCCGCCCTCGCCGCCGCCCTGGTCACCGGCTACGTCACGCTCTTCGTGCTCGCCTCGGTGCACACCTCGTACGACACCTGGGGCGCGCTGCTGATCCTCCCGGCGCTGATGGCGATCGGCACCCCGCTGCTGGCCCGGATCGCCGCCGCCAACCCCGAACGGGACGTCTTCCGGCTGCTGCTGCTGGCGATGACCGCCAAACTGCTCTGTGCCTTCCCCCGGTACCTGATGGCCTTCGTGCTCTACGGGGGCGCGGCCGACGCCAAGATGTACCACCAGAAGGGCAGCGAGCTGGCCGCCTACCTGGACCAGGCCGATCTGCTCGGCGGCGTCCACTACGACCTGGGCATGAAGGTCGCCGGCACCGGCTTCGTCATCATCGTCACCGGCATCGTGTACGCGATCACCGGACCCTCGCTGATCGGCGGCTTCCTGGTCTTCTCCTGGCTGGGCTTCTGGGGCCTGCTGCTGTTCTGGCGGGCGCTGCAGATCGCCTTCCCGGAGGCCGACACCCGCAAGTACGCCAAGCTGGTCTTCTTCCTGCCCTCGCTGCTGTTCTGGCCCTCCAGCATCGGCAAGGACGCCTGGATGATGTTCTGTCTGGGCCTCACCACCTACGGCACCGCGCGGCTGCTGGACCGGCGGTTCGGGGCCTTCGTCTGCATCGCGCTGGGCTCGGTGGGCACCGCGATGGTCCGCCCGCACGTCACCGCGCTGGCCGGGGCCGGGCTGATGGTCGCGTACGTGCTGCGCCGCCGGCCGCGCCAGGTCAGCGCGCTGGGGCCGCTGCGCACCATCCTGACCGCCGTGGTGCTGGGGGCGATGGCGGTGCTGATGCTCCAGCAGGTCTCCACCTTCTTCGGCACCGACGGGACCGGCGGCGACGCCGTCAACCAGGTGCTCTCGGAGACCTCCAGACGGACCAGCCAGGGCAATTCGATGATCAACGCGACCGCGCCGGAGGACGCCGCGCCGCAGTTCAGCCTCAATCCGGCGGGGCTGCCGGTCGCGGTGATCAGCGTGCTGTTCCGGCCGTTCCCGTTCGAGGCGTCCAACATCCAGAACCTGATCCAGTCGGTGGAGTGCTTCGCGCTGCTGGTCATGTTCATCCGGGCCTGGCCCCGGCTGTCCCGGCTCCCCCGGCTGTTCGTGCAGCGCTCCTACGTGGCCTTCGCCGCCGTCTACACGCTGCTGTTCTGCTGGGCCTTCTCGACCATCAACAACATGGGCATCCTGTCCCGCGAACGGGTCCAGGTGCTTCCGCTGGCCCTGGTGCTGCTGGTCGTCCCGGCCGCCACCGCGAGCCGGGGGAGCACCGCGGCGCGCCGGCCGCCACCGGTCTGGCGGGTCTCACCCGGACAGTGGGGCGCCCGGCGGACGGCCGGGCCGCCGGGCACGCCCGGGGCGTCGCCCGGGCCAGGCGCGTCACCCGTGCCGGCGGCGGCGCCGCCCGTCCGGTCCACCGTGCCTCCGTCGCCCACCGCCTCGCCGTCGTCCATCACGTCACCGTCGTCCGTCACGTCACCGTCACCGCCAACGTCAACATCCCAGGGGGGATCGACCGCGCCATGACCACCGACACCCTTGCCCTGCCCGCCGCCCTCGGCGGCACTCCCGCCTTCCCCGACGGGCTGCCGCTCACCCGGGTCCAGGTGCCCGACCGCGCCGCGCTGCTGGAGCGGCTCGGCACCGTGCTCGACAGCGGACAGCTCACCAACGGCCGCACCGTCGCCGAACTGGAGGAGGCCGCGGCCGCGCTGCTGGAGGTGCCGCACGTGGTGGCGGTCTCCAACTGCACGACCGGACTGATGCTGGTGCTCCAGGCCGCCGGGGTGGACGGCGGCCGCGCGGTGGTGATGCCCGGGTTCAGCTTCTCCGCCACCGCGCACGCCGCGCACTGGGCCGGCGGCACCCCGGTGTTCGCCGAGGCCCGGGAGCGGGACATCACCCTCGACCCGGAGGACGCCGCCGCCCGGCTGGCCGCCGCCGACCGCCCGGCCGCGCTCATGGCCACCCACGTCTACGGCACTCCCTGCCAGGTCGAGCGCCTCCAGGAGGTCGCCGACGCCGCCGGGGTGCCGCTGGTGTACGACTCGGCGCACGGCTTCGGCAGCCGCCGCAGGGGCGTGCCGATCGGCAACTTCGGTTACGCCGAGGTGTTCTCGATGAGCCCCACCAAGGTCGCGGTGGCCGGCGAGGGCGGCCTGGTCGCCACCCGGGACGCCGAGTTGGCCCAGCGGCTGCGGACCGCCCGCGACTACGGGAACCCGGGCGACTACGACACCCTGTTCCCGGGCCTGAACGCCCGGATGAGCGAGCTGCACGCCGCCGTCGGCCTCAACTGGCTGGCCGGGCTGCCCGAGCGGGTGACCCACCGGAACGCCCTGGTGGCCGAGTTCGCCGCCGTCACGGACGGCCTGCCGGGGCTGCGGCTGGCCGTGCCGGAGGAGGGCGACACCTCGACCTTCAAGGACCTGACGCTCATCCTGGACGCCGCCGAGTTCGGCCTCGACCCGCGCCAACTCGCCGACGCCCTGCGGGCGGAGGGCATCGACTCGCGGCGCTACTTCCACCCGCCGGTGCAGCGCCAGCGGGCCTACGCCCACCTCGGCCAGGCCGAGGCGCTGCCGCTCACCGACCGGCTCTCCGGCTCGGTTCTGACCGTGCCGCTGTGGTCCCAGATGGACGCGCCGACGGTCCGCCGGATCGCCGGGGCGGTGGCCCGGATCCAGCCGTACGCGGAGCGTCTGCGCCCCGCCTGATCCGGGCGCGCCGGACCGCGTCGCCGTTACGCGGATCGGGTGAACGCGGTTGGACCGCGGGCACCCCCGGTCGGCAGGATGTCCGGCCGGGGCCCGTGGTCCCATCCCGCCTTTCCCCGTACGGATTTGGAGTTCCCCGGTGCTCAAGGGATTCCGCAGCTTCCTGCTGCGTGGAAACGTCGTCGACCTGGCGGTCGGCATCGTGATCGGCGCGGCCTTCACGGCCGTGGTCACCGGGTTCGTGACGGCCTTCCTCACCCCGCTGATCGGGGTCGCGACCGGCGCGGTCGGCGACTTCACCCTGAAGACCTTCGACGTGGCCGGCACCCGGTTCCCGTACGGCGTCTTCATCAACGCGCTGATCGGCTTCCTGCTGGTCGCCGCGGTGATCTACTTCATCGTGGTGGTGCCGGTCGGCAAGCTCCAGGCGCGGCTCGACGGCGACAAGCCGGCGCCGGTCGCCAAGGCGGACTGCCCGGAGTGCCTGAGCGTGATCCCGGCCGCGGCGACGCGCTGCTCGTTCTGCACCTCCGAGGTGGCCGGTCTGCCCGGCTTCCCCGCCCAGAAGGGCGGTACTCCCCGGCCCGCCCCGGTGGGCTGAGCGGACGCGGGCCGAACCGGCCCGGACAAACTCCGCGAAAGCTCTGATGGGGACTTTATCCCCGAAACATTCACGAGCCCCCGCCGCACCGTCGGCGGGGGCTCGAACGCGCCGCTGCGCGCCCTGCCCGCGGAAGTTTCTTCGGCAGTCCCCGAACCGTCCACCGCCCCTTCACCGCAAGGAACTCGGGCGGTGACGTCCGGGGCCCGTTCGACCCTCCGGAGCGGGTGGCGGGTGGCCTGAAGTCATCGCCAATTTGTCCGTTCTTCCTACTTTCGAAACCTTTGTTCGGGCGAAGCTTGTGTAAACACTCGAACTGCTCCGCCTCCCAGTCTCCTCAGTGGGCTCGTTGTGGGCTTACCGTATGCCCCATGACCTCGCCCCGCTCCTACGACGGAGTCGGCTACCCCTCTCCGTCCTTCTCCTCCGGCACGCCCATCTACGACAGCCTCGTCGCAGAGCGCGGTGTCCCGCAGATCGCGCCCATCAACGTGCCGGCCGCCCTGCCGCCGGCCATGTCGACCGGTTACGGAACCGGCCTCCCCGGCCAGTCCTACGAGAACCGGTACGGCACCGGGTACGACAGTCCCGGTGGCAACCTCCCCGCCCTGCCGCCGGCCCGCCTCGCCCTGGGCCCCGGCCCGAGCAGCGCCCCCTCCGGCCCGGCCACCACGTACATCCCGGCGCAGCCCGCGCCCGCGTACGCCGCCGCGCCCCAGCCGGCGGTGCCCGGGTACGGCGCTCCGCAGCCGTACCTCCCGGGCCAGCGGCCGCAGGCCCCGACCCAGGGCTTCACCCAGGCGTCCACCGGCGGGTACCAGCCCTCCGGCGGCCAGAGCTTCGGTGGCCAGAACACCTTCGTCGGCGGTCAGGCCGGACAGCAGACCTTCGGCGCGCAGCCGGCCGGTCCGCACGGCGCGGGCCAGCCCCAGGGCGGGCCGCAGTCCTTCGGCGGCCAGCAGTCGTTCGGCGCCCCGCAGGGCTTCGGCGGCCAGGGCGGGCACCAGGGCGGCTTCGGCGGCTCGGCCGACCAGTCCTTCGGCGGCGCCCAGCTGCGTCCGGCCGTCACCCCGGTCGCCCCGGTCCGACCGATGCAGCCGCAGCGCCCCGGCGCGTACGGCGAGCACGGCCAGTACCAGCAGGGCTACCAGCCGCAGGCACAGGGCTACTGACAGCACCCCGGGCCGGCCCCACCCGGCCCGGACCCGCACCACACCAGCAGTACCCGGCGCGCACCGAACGACGCCGGGCGTACGGAGAAACGGGTCATCCACGGACCGCCCGGAACGCCGCCCCACCCCGGCGTTCCGGGCGGTCCGTGCGCGTTCGGGCAGCGTGTCGGGGCAGCCTGTCGCGGGACCGCCCCGACGCCTTCCGGCCGCACCGGCCCGGCCGGGCGTCCGCGAACGGGCCGGACTCGCCCACGGGCGCTCCGATCGGGGCTGGCAGGATGGAGGAATGCAGCTCACCGGACTCCACGTCTACCCCGTCAAGTCCATGTACCGCCTGAGCCCGGACAGCGCCCGGGTCGAACCGTGGGGCCTGGCCGGCGACCGCCGCTGGATGCTCGCCGACGCGACCGGCCGCTTCGTCAGCCAGCGCGAGAACCCCGCCCTCGGTCAGGTCCGGACCGAGCTCACCCCCGCCGGCACCCTCGTCCTCACCGCGCCCGGCGGCTCCCGCGTCGAGATCCCCGCCCCCTCGGTCGCGGCCGGCGACCAGCTCGCCGACGTCGAGGTCTGGGGCACCCGCTTCCTCGCCGCCGAGGCCGAGAAGGAGGCCCAGCTCTGGATCGCCGAGCAGCTCGGCGACTACCGGCTGGTGCACCTGGACGACCCGCGCGCGCGACCCGTGGACCCGGACTTCTCCTCGCCGGGGGACACCGTCTCGATGGCGGACGGCTTCCCGCTGCTGCTCACCACCACCGCCTCGCTGGCCGAGCTCAACGCCCTGATCGCCGAGGCGGAACCGGAGGGCCACGAGACCCTGCCGATGGAGCGGTTCCGTCCCAGCGTGGTGGTCTCCGGGGGCGAGCCGTGGGCCGAGGACGGCTGGCGCCGGATCCGGATCGGCGACCTGACTTTCCGGGTGGTCAAGCCGTGCGGGCGCTGCGTGGTCACCACCACCGACCAGGAGAGCGGCGAGCGACGCGGCCCGGAGCCGCTGCGCACCCTGGCCCGGCACCACCGACTGCTGAAGAAGGCCGCGTTCGGGCAGAACCTGATTCCGGAGCGGCCGGCCGGCGTCGAGGGGGACGTGCTGGGCACGCTGCGGCTCGGCGACGAGGTCGAGGTGCTGGAGGACGGCATGCGGTGGCCGTCCGACCGGCTGGTCTGACCCGCCGGACCGGCCCGTTCGTCCACCCCGCGCCCAACCGGCCCGACCGGCCGGCCCGACCGACCACCGCGGGCGGCTGCCGCGGGCGCCGCAGGCGCTCCCGGCGCACGGGACGGGTGCCCACGCGCCGGTGCCCGCGCGCGGGTCCCGCGCCCGGGGCTTCCCCCCGGGCTCCGCACCGGTCCCCCACGACCGGTGCGGCCGTCCCCGTCCCGCCGTACCGCCGCCGCTCCCCGCCACCGGTGCCCGGGCCGTTCCGCGCCGCGTCGCGGAACCGGAACTGTGCGCACTCGTTGAAGCATGTGGTGAACCCGCGACGGCCCCCGGCCCGGCCCGCCACCCAGCGGTCCCGGGCGGCCGGAGCACCCGTGCGGGCGCGCTACGGTGGGCGGACGACCCGCGCACCCCGGTGCGCCGCGTCCGGGCGAACGGCGCCCGCGTGCGTCCGGTCCGCAGATCGCCGGCTCGATGAAGGTGGGGACAACAAACCGTCATGGCTGAGCACAGGGTCCGGGTCACCCAGGACAGCGCATCCCGCTGGCGGCGCCGCGCCGGCGAGTACGACACGCTCACCGAGGCCCTGGCGGCCGCCGAACCCGGCGACACGGTGACCGTGCGCCCGGGCACCTTCCGGGAGAACGTGGTCGTGGACAAGGCGGTCACGATCGTCCCCGCCCAGGGCCCCGGCACCGTCCGGATCGACCCTCCCGGCGGTGTCCCGCTGACCGTGACCGCCTCGGCCACCCTCCGGGACCTGGTGATCGAGGGCACCGAACGCTCCTCCCCCGCCGTGCTGGTGTCCGGGGCCGAGGCGGCCCCCTCCTTCACCGGCTGCCGGGTCGAGACCCGCTCCGCCGCCGGGATCGAGGTCACCGACGGTGCCCGGCCGACCCTCAAGGGCTGCGTGGTGGCCAACCCGGACGGTCTCGGACTGCGGCTGCGCGGACCGGGCACCGCGGCGGCGTTCGAGGACTGCGAGGTGTCCGCCGCCGGACAGGCCGGACTGGCCGTGCTCGGCGGGGCCACCGCCGCGCTGGAGCGCTGCCGGGTGCACCACGCGACCGGCGCGGGCGTCCTGCTCTCCGACCCGGGCAGCGCCGCCGAGTTGACCGGCTGCGAGATCTACGAGATCCGCGGCAGCGGGGTGCAGGCCGAGGCGCAGGCCGGCGGACGGCTGGTCGACTGCGACATCCACCGGGTCACCGGCAACGGCCTGACCCTCGACAGCGAGGCCGAGCTCGTCCTGACCGGTTGCCGGGTGCACGACCTGCCGGAGAACGCGGCGGACCTGCGCGGCCGGGCGCGGCTCAGCCTCGCCCACTCCACGGTGCGGGACTTCGGCCGCGGCGCCCTCTCGGTCTGGGACCAGGGCACCGAGGCGAGCGCCGAGTCCTGCGAGATCCACGGCTCCAACGGCGAGTACCCGGCGCTGTGGGTCAGCGACGGCGCCCGGCTCACCCTCACCGACTGCGCCCTGCACGACCTCCCGGACGCCCTGTTCGTCCTGGACCGCGACTCCGCCGCCGTCGCCGAGGGCTGCTCGTTCAGCCGGATCCGCAGCTCGGCGGTCTCCGTCAGCGGGGGTGCCACGGTGAACCTCAGCGGCTGCCGGGTGCAGGAGGCGGGCACCGGACTCTGGTTCCGCGACCACGGCAGCGGGGGACTGCTGACGGGCTGCGAGATCTCCGACGTGGCGACCGGTGTGATCATCACCAAGGGCGCCGACCCGGTGCTGCGGGACTGCACGATCCGGGCCGGCTCGGACGCCGGTGTCTACGTCTCGGCCCAGGGCCGGGGCACCTTCGAGGACTGCCGGGTCTCGCACGGCAAGGGTTTCGGCTTCCACATCATCGACGGCTGCCGCACCGTGCTGACCCGCTGCCGGGCCGAGCAGAACGAGCGGGCCGGCTTCGAGTTCTCCGAACCCGGCCCGGTGGTGGACGCCTGCACCTCGGACGATGTGGCGGCCGCGCCGGCTCCGGCCGCCGAGATCCCCCCACCGCGCGCCCAACTCACCGCCGTCACAGCCTCCTTGGCCTCCGCCGTGCCCGCGCCCGCGGTGATCGGCCCGATCCCCGACTGCCGACCCGCCGACGAGGCGCTGGCCGAACTCGACGGGCTGGTGGGCCTGGCCACCGTCAAGCAGGAGGTCCGGACCCTGATCGACCTCATCTCGGTCGGCCGCCGACGCCGGCAGGCCGGCCTCAAGGCGCCCTCGCTCCGCCGCCACCTGGCCTTCACCGGCGCCCCCGGCACCGGCAAGACCACGGTGGCGCGGCTCTACGGCGAGATCCTCGCCTCGCTCGGGGTGCTCCAGCGCGGCCACCTGGTCGAGGTGGCCCGGGTGGACCTGGTCGGCGAGCACATCGGCTCCACCGCGATCCGCACCGCCGCCGCCTTCGACCGGGCCCGCGGCGGCGTGCTCTTCATCGACGAGGCGTACGCGCTCGCGCCGGAGGACGGCGCCCGCGACTTCGGCCGCGAGGCGATCGACACCCTGGTGAAGCTGATGGAGGACCACCGGGACGAGGTGGTGGTCATCGTGGCCGGCTACACCTCCGAGATGGAACGGTTCCTGTCCGCCAACCCCGGCGTCTCCTCCCGGTTCTCCCGCACCGTCACCTTCCCTGACTACACGGCCGAGGAACTGCTGGAGATCGCCCGCGCCCAGTGCGCCGAGCACGAGTACGCGCTGGCCGACGCCACCGCGTCGGCGCTGCTGGACCACTTCGCCGGGATCGAGCGCGGTCCCGGCTTCGGCAACGGCCGGACCGCCCGCCAGGTCTTCGAGACCATGGTGGAGCGGCACGCCATGCGGGTGGCCCAGCTGGCCGACCCCTCCACCGAGGACCTCCAGCTCCTCGTCCCCAGCGACCTTCCCGCGCCCCGGCTGCCGTAGCGCGGGAAGGCGATGGGAGGACCGACGGGCGCCGCCGCCCGTTCCGTCGGCCCGACCGGACACCGGCGCCCGTCAGTCCTCCCAGGCGCCGCCGGCCAGGAAGGACTCCAGCACGGCCCGGTAGGGGGCGATGTCGATGCGCTCCCCCGCCAGCCACTCGTCCGCGTAGTACTTGTCGAGGTAGCGGTCGCCCGGGTCGCAGATCAGGGTGACCACGCTGCCGCGCTCCCCCGCAGCACGCATCTCGGCGACGATCCGCAGCGCGCTCCACAGCCCGGTCCCGGTCGACGCGCCCGCCTTCCGGCCGAGCACCCCGTCCAGGACCCGGACGGCGGCGATCGAGGCCGCGTCCGGGACCCTCATCATCCGGTCGATCGCCCCGGGCACGAAGCTCGGCTCCATCCGGGGCCGGCCGATGCCCTCGATCCGCGAACCCCGGTCGCACACCGCGTCCGGGTCCTCCCGCACCCAGCCGTCGAAGAAACAGGAGTTCTCCGGGTCGGCGACACAGATCCGGGTGTCGTACTGCATGTAGTGGACGTACCGGGCGATCGTCGCCGAGGTGCCGCCGGTACCGGCGGTGGCCACGATCCAGGCGGGCTCGGGGTGCGGCTCCAGGCGCAGCTGGGCGAAGACCGACTCGGCGATGTTGTTGTTGCCGCGCCAGTCGGTGGCCCGCTCGGCGTAGGTGAACTGGTCCATGTAGTGGCCGCCGGTCTCCTCGGCGAGCCGGGCCGAAGCCTCGTACACCTCGTCGGGCCGGCCCACCAGATGGCACTCGCCGCCGTGGAACTCGATCAGGTCGATCTTGGCCTGGCTGGTGGACTTGGCCATCACCGCGATGAACGGCACCCCGATCAGCTGGGCGAAGTACGCCTCGGAGACGGCGGTGGAGCCGCTGGACGCCTCGATGACCGGCTTGCCGGGGCGGATCCAGCCGTTGCAGAGCCCGTAGAGGAAGAGCGAGCGCGCCAGCCGGTGCTTGAGCGATCCGGTGGGGTGGGTGGACTCGTCCTTGAGGTAGAGGTCGATGCCCCACTCGGCGGGCAGCGGGAAGCGCAGCAGGTGGGTGTCGGCCGAGCGGTTCGCGTCCGCGTGGACCTTGCGGACCGCTTCCTTGAGCCAGCTCCGGTACTCCGGGTCGGTACGGTCGACGTCGACGGTCGGTTCGGTCCCCATGGCCTGCCACTCTCCTCGTGCGAGTTCTTCGAAGCCCCCCTCCGATGCGCTCACTACGAGTGTACGAGTGTCACGATAAGTGACATTATTCGAGACTCCAGGCTCCGCTTATCGACCGCCGGGCCGACGGTCCACGAGGGGGCGCGGGCACCCACGCGCGGCGGGCACCCGCACTGCGGGCACCAGCACGGCGGGCACCCGCACCGAGGAGACCGGACTAACCCGGCCGCACCGACTGCGGGTCGGCCAGATAGGGGCGCCAGCCCAGCTCCGCCGCCCCTGCGAGCGCGCTGTGCGCCAGTTCGGCGCCGACGATCGGCACCCGGCCGCTGCGCCCCCAGAGACAGCGGTCGGCCACCACCGCGCGCAGCCGGTCCGGCGCGGCCTCCAGGAGGTCGCGGTGCAGACCGCTGAGCACCACCCGGTCCGGGTTGAGGATGTTGGCGACCCCGGCCAGCCCGAGCCCCAGCCGGTCGATGACGTGCTCCACCGCGGCCCGGGCCCGCTCGTCGACGGCGGCGGCCCGGCAGAGCTCGCCGGCCTGGTCGAGCAGCGGCCGATCCCGGTCCGGGGTCAGACCGGCGGCGGCGAACAGCGCGTCCGGGTCGGTCTCGGAGTTGAGGCAGCCCCGGTTGCCGCACTGGCAGGGGCGGCCCTGCGGATCGACGGTCAGATGGCCGACCTCCAGCGCGAGCCCGGCGCTGCCGGTGTGCAGCCGCCCGTCGATCACCAGCGCGCCGCCGACCCCGCGGTGTCCGGAGGTGACCAGCAGCAGGTGCCGGGCACCCCGGCCGGCACCGTGCCGGTACTCGGCCAGGGCGGCCAGGTTGGCGTCGTTGGCGATCGAGGTGGGCAGCGGGTCGAGCGCCCGCGGACCGTGCTCGGCGCGCCCCACCTCGACGTCGTACAGGTCGGCGACGGGAGTGCCGCTGGGCCAGGCGAAGTGCAGCGCGGCGAGGGCCGTGCCGTCCGGTTCGGTGACCGGGTTGGGCAGGGCGAGCGCCGCGCCGAGGCAGCGGCGGTCGGTGGCGCGGGCCAGGTCGGCGCCCGCCTGGGCCACCGCGCGCAGCATCCGCACCGGGTCGGTGGCGGCGGGCAGCGGCAGGTGCACCGGCGGGTCGAGCAGCCCGCCGAGACCGGCCAGGGTGACGCTCAGTCCGTCGGCGTGGATCTGTCCCGCGACCACCACCGGACCGGCGGGGTCGATGGCGAGCCGGTGCGAGGGGCGGCCCCGGCCGCCGCCGGCCGGGCGGGAGTCGACGGTGATCAGCCCGAGCGCCTCCAGTTCGGCGGTGACGGCGCCGGCGGTGGCCCGGGTGACATCGAGCGCGCGGGTGAGGGCCGAGCGGGTCGGGGCCCGGCCGGTGTGGATCAGCTGGAGCGCCGGACCGAGCAGCGTCCGGCCGCGGTCGGGGGCCGCACGGCGGTGGGCGTCGCGCTGCGCGTCGGCTTCGGCCCCGGTCCCGGGCTTCGGACTTGAAGATGAGAGCTGCACGTCCCTATTCTTACTTTGTGCCGCTCCGAAACAAAATTCGTCCCCACGCCCCCGACGACCGGCCGTCCCCCCAGTCTCGCAGCATCGACGCCCGATCCCGCACCCTCCCCGCGTCCGCCCTCTCCTCCTGGGGCGCTGCCCGGCTCGCCCTGACCGCGTTCTTCGCCGTCGACGGCCTGCTCTTCGCCGCCTGGGTCGTCCGGATCCCCGACATCCGCAACCAGGTCAGCGCCTCGCACGGGGCACTCGGCCTCGCCCTGCTCTGCGTCTCGGCGGGTGCCGTCGCCACCATGCCGGTCGTGAGCCGGCTCTGCCTGCGGTACGGCTCCCGGCCGATCACCGTCGCCTCGCTCGCCCTGCTCGCGGTCGCCGTCCCGCTGCCCGCGCACACCCACTCGGTGCCCGCGCTCGGCGGCGTCCTGCTGCTCTTCGGCGCCGGCTACGGCGGCGCGAACGTCGCCATGAACAGCGCCGCCGTCGAGATCGTGAGCGAACTCGGGCGCCCCGTCATGCCCAGCTTCCACGCCGGGTACAGCCTCGGCGGCCTGCTCGGCGCCGGTGCGGGTGGCCTGCTCGCCGGCACCCTCACCGCCGCCCAATGGCTCGCCGCCGCCGGAGCGCTCGGCCTCGTGGTCACCGCGCTCGCGGGCGCCGCCCTGCTCCGCAGCCCCGCCGCCCGACCGGTCGGCGCCGCGTCCGCCGCCGCCTCCTCCTCCGGCGGCGCCGTTCCCGGCACCGGGCGTGTCCTCGTCCTGCTGCTCGGCCTCACCGCGCTCTGCACCGCGTACGGCGAGGGCGCCATAGCCGACTGGACCACCGTGCACCTGACGGACGACGTCCACGCCGGCGCGCGGACGGCCGCCGCCGGTTACGTGGCCTACGCGCTCGCCATGACCACCGGACGGCTCGGCGGCACCTGGCTGTCCCTCCGGCTGGGCCAGCACCGGGTGATGCTCTTCGGCGGGTTCACCGCGGCGGCCGGGATGCTGCTGGCCGCGCTCGCCCCGCTGGTCCCGCTCGCCCTGGCCGGGTTCGTGCTGGTCGGGCTCGGCCTGGCCAACCTCTTCCCGCTCGCCATCGCCCAGGCCGGCGCCGCCGGCGGCCCCCGGGCCGTCGCCCTCGCCTCGACGCTCGGGTACGGCGGCATGCTGGTCGGCCCGCCGGTGATCGGCTTCCTGGCCGACGCGACCAGCCTGCCGCTCGCCCTCACCACGGTCGCGGCCACCGCCGTCGTCGCCGCCGTCCTCCCGCTGGCCGTCCGGCGGCACTGAACCGCCCGACCGGCCCCGGACGCTCCCCTCCCCCGCGCCTCCGGGCCCGTGCGAGGATCGCGCCATGACGAACAGCACCGGACCGGTCCAGCTCCTCCGCGCCGCCGAACGCCCGGCCACCGCCTGGCGCAACGGCGGCGGGGTGACCAGGGAGGTCGCCGGGTACCCTGCGGGTTCGGGGCTGGACGACTTCGCGTGGCGGGTCAGCCTCGCCGACGTCGGATCGGCCGGGCCGTTCTCCGCCTTCCCCGGGGTGGACCGGGTGATCACCCTGGTCGAGGGCCCGGGCATGGCGCTGACCGTGGACGGCGCCGAGCACGTCGTCGACGCGCCGTTCCGGCCGTTCCCGTTCTCCGGCGACGCGGCCACCGACTGCCGGCTGCTCGGCGGCCCGCTGGTCGACTTCAACGTGATGACCCGCCGCGGCCGCGCCACCGCCGATCTGGTCCTGGCCACGGAGCCCCGGCCGCTCGTCGTCGCCGCCGGCACCACGGTGCTGCTGGTCTGCCTGTCCGGCACCGCGGCCCTCGACGGCAGCACCACGCTCGCCCGCTACGACGCCGCCCTCCTCACCACCCCTGGCACCCACGACGTCGCCCCGTCCGGGACCACCGCCGTCCTCACCGTGCGACCGCTCGCGGGCTAGGGCGCGTCCGGCGCTCCGCCGTCCTCCGCCTCCGGGCCCAGACCGAGCGCGGCGAGCACCCGGGCCAGCTCGCGCTCGTCGGCCCCCTCGACCTCGATGTCGCCCGCCACCCGCAGGTCGAGGTGGGCGAAGCGGGGGGCCAGCTCGGTCAGGACCGCCAGCGGCTCCCGCTCCGCGTCGGTGTCCTCGATCACCAGCTCCCGGAGGGTCAGGCGCTCCAACCGGGGCAGCAGCGGGCTCTCGGCGAGGACGGCGAAATCGCCGGCCTCCTCGGGCTCGAAGGTCGCCGCCCCCAGGAGGTGGCGCAGCCGGGGGTACCCGGCCAGGGTGAGCTCCTCCAGCTGGAGGTTGCTGCCGACGGTGCCGTGCACGTCGTGGTCGATCTCCACCTCCAGCGTGACCAGGCCCGGGGTGGACGTCCCGAACAGGGAACCGTCGGAGAAGACCGCGCCCCTGGTCCGCAGGTGGGTCAGCCCGTCGTGCACCACGTTGTCGAGGAGGAAGGCCCCTTCGAGCTCCAGGCGGCGCAGGGCGGGCAACGCGGGCCACAGGTCCCGGCCGACCTCGACCGGGACCACCGGGTCGTGCAGGTACCGCTCGACCTCCAGCGGGCGACCCGCCGAGGTCCGGTGCAGCTCGAAGAGCGTGTCGAAGTCGTGCCCGAGGTACAGCTCCGCGAGCCGGGGCCGCTGCCGCGCGGCGAGTGCGGTGGCCCCCCGCTCGGCGGAGTGGTGATGGTCGGTCAGGCGCAGCTCCAGCGCGCGCAGCCGCCCGGCGGCGGGGTGGCGCAGCAGCGCGTCGACCAGCACGGCCTCCCACTGCTCGGGATCGTCCGGGTCGTGGGCGCCGCTGTGCGGCAGCTCCGCCAGGAGTCGCGCCGCCAGCGCCCGGCGCCCCGGCGCGGTCTCCCGCGCCAGCCGGAACACGGCCGTGTCGAGGAAGCCCCGGGACCAGCCGAGCCGCCACGATCCGTCGGCCCGTAGACCGTCCAGCCCGCACTCCCGCTCCACCCGCCGGTACAGCGCGGCGAGTTCCGGGTCGTCGGCCGGCGCCCCCCGGTGCTCCAGCCGGATCGCCTCCCCCCGCGGATCACCGGCCTCGCTCAGCGCCCGCGCGTACACGAGCCAGTCCGCCCAGTCCTCCGACACCGGCACCGGCACCTCGTCGACGAAACCCACGCCACTCTCCCGTTCCTCGGTCCACGGCAGTATCCCCGCCCGCACCGACACCCGGCGCACCGGACCGCCGCGTGGGAAGTCGGACGGGCCGACTTCCCACGCGGCGGCAACGGCCCTGAGCGGCCCCGGTGGTGGCGGCCTCAGCCGCAGAGCACCGGCGTGGCGTGGGCCGGGTCGAGCGCGTTGGTGACCAGGTGCAGCGCGGTGGGCGTGAAGGCGACGGCCACGTGCTCGGCGAGCGACAGCGGGCAGTGCGCCTGGAGCACCTCGTTGTCCACGGCGGCCGGGCCGGCGCCGCCGGAGCCGTTCAGGAACTGGCTCCGGTAGGGCGTGACGACCTCGTCGTACACCGTGGAGATCACGGTGTAGCGCACGCCCGGGACGGTGTCCGGCCGGGAGGCCATCCGCCGGTTGAAGTCGGAGCCGACCGCCTGGTCGCGGCAGGCCGCGCAGGCCGTGTAGATCAGTTCGGCCACCCGCGGGAGGTACGGGGCGAGGTTGGTGATGCCGTCCAGCGTGGTGCCGTGGTTGGACGGCGCGAGCGCGACCAGTTTGCCGACCGCGGCCGCGCCGCCGAGGAACTTCAGGTAGTAGTTCGGCAGCATGCCGCCCTGCGAGTGGCCCACGAGGTCGACCTTCGCGGCGCCGGTCGCGCCGCGCACCAGGTCGACGAAGCGGCCGAGTTGGGCCGCCGAGTCGGCGACCGGGCCGAGCCCGCCGATCGGCAGCAGCAGTCCGCTGCCGGAGGAGGTGATGCCGGGGACGGTGCCGTAGTCCAGGGCGAAGACGCAGTAGCCCAGGCTCTTCAGCAGCGGCGAGAGCACCAGCCAGTTCTCGTACCGGTTGGCGAAGGTGCCGTGCACCAGGACCACCGGGTTCGGGTGGGCCGCACCCGGTCGACAGGTCCAGTCGTTGGCGCCGGGCGGCGAGGCCACCGTGTCACCGTCGGGCGGGAGTTGACCGGCGACGGCCGGAGCGGCGGCGGGGAGCGCGGCCGGACCGGCACCCCGGGCGGAGGCAGCGGCGGCGGACGCGGTGGGGGTCGCGTCCGCCGCCCGTGCCGCGCCGGCGGGGGTGCCGACGAGCAGTGCGCCGGCCAGGAGTGCCGCACCAGCGGCCCCAAGGAGCCTGTTGTGCAACGGCCTTGCGGCGCGGCGGAGAAGTGGGGTTCTCAACGGTTGCCTCCGGAGCGGAAGTTTGTTACCAACAGGTAACCCGAGTGCCTCCATCCTGCGGTCGCCCCTCCGACCTGGGTCTCGGGCGGCTTCCAGACCTCGACGGAGTTCTCTGTGACCGGTCACAATTCACCCCCCACCGCCGCCGGTTGGCGGATCCCGGTGATCGGCGGCACCGCCGCCGACCAGCGTCTGCTGAGCGCCGTACCGGAGTTGGCCGAGGCGGTCGTCGCCGCGCTGCTCGACCGGGTGCCGGCCTACCGTCGTTTCCCCCGCGAACTGGCCGCCGGTGAACTCGTCCCGGTCGCCGCGCGCCGGATCCGCGCCCTCGCCCACGCCGTCCGCACCGGACTGCCCGCCCCCGAGGGCGAGTTCGCCGCCGTTCGGGAGGCCGCCGCCCGGCGCGCCGAGGAGGGTGTGCCCCTGGACGCCGTACTCTTCGCCCACCACCTCGGCATGGAGGTCTGCTGGGAACTGGTCACCCGGCACGCCGACCACGGCGACGCCGCCGACCTGCTGCTGCTCAACCGGCTGATGCTCAACCACCTGCGCCGGGCGGCCGCCGCGACCTGCGCCGGATACCTGGCCGAGAACCGCGGCGACGCCGACGAACGGCGGGCCGCCCGCGGGGCCCTGGTCACCGCACTGCTGGACGGCGCGCCCGCCGAGGCCGAGGCGGCCGCGGCCCGGGCCGGGATCGGCCTGCCGCCCGCGTACGCGGTCCTGCGTCTCGCCGTCGCCGAACACCCCGACGAGCACTCCCCCGACGTCGACCGCGCGGTGGCGGGACACCGCAAGCTGCGTCGGCTGCGCACCGAACTCGACCACGCCACCCGGCAGTCGGCGCTGTCCGCGCTCACCGCGGCCGGGGGCGTGGTGCTGGTCCCGCTGGAGCACGACCCGGAGGCCGTGCCCGAACAGGTCTGGGAGCGCCTGGCCGAGACCCTGCGGCGGCTCGCCCGCGCGGCCGGCGCCACCGTCCGGGCGGGCGGGTCCACCGCGGTGCCCGCCGAAGTCCCGGCGGCGGCCGCGCTCGCCGCGGAGGTCCTCGACGTGGCCCTGGCGGTCGGGCGGGCACCCGGCCTGCACCGGCTGGACGACCTGCTGGTGGAGTACCAGCTGAGCCGGCCCAGCCGGGCCCGGTCGCGGCTCGCATCCCTGCTCGCCCCGCTGGACGACGCGGGCGAGCTGCTCACCACCCTGCGGGTGCACCTCGCCGGCGGTCTGAGCAGACGCCACACCGCCCAGGTGCTCCACCTGCACCCCAACACCGTCGACTACCGGCTCCGCCGGATCGCCGTCCGAACCGGCCTGGACCCGGCCCGGCCCGCCGACCTGCCCCGGATCACGGCCGCCCTCGCCGCCCGCGACGCGGAACGCGCCGCCGCCGGGCACACCCCGGACGCCCCTCGGGGCCGGACCGCCCCTTAGGGCCGGTCCTTCCACTCCTCGACCAGCAGGCCGAACACCACCTCGTCCAGGAACTCGCCCATCACCCAGGCGGCGGAGCGCAGCACGCCCTCCCGGACGAAGCCGTTGCTCTCGGCGGCGCGCAGCATCGCGGCATTGTCCGCGACCGTCTCGACCTGCAGTCGCCGCATGCCGCGCACGACGAAGCCGTAGTGGCACAGCAGCGCGACCACCTCGCTGCCGTGACCCCGGCCGCGGGCGGAGGGCCTCAGTCCGAGCCCGAGGTGCGCGAAGCGGTTGTGGTTGTCGATGCCCCACAGGCTCGCGCTGCCGAGGAGCGCACCGCTGCCGAGCTCCACCACGGAGAACGGCACGACCGCGTCGTCCGTGCGGTCCAGGGAGACCCGGGACTCCTTCGAACCGGGCGGGATCGGCCGCCACGGCGCGCTCTCGGCCCGCGCGGAGCCGGCCACGTCGTCGTGGAGCTCGGCCAGTAGTACCGGGATGTCGTCCTCGTGCCGGGCCCGCAGCCCGATCCTCTCGCCTCGAAGCATGCGACGTTCCTATCCGACGCCGAGGACCGGCGGCAACCGAATAAGGGCCCGCCCCAGCGGTCCCGGCCGCCCGGCCTCAGACCTCGGACTCGCCCGGCAGCCGCAGGTCCCAGCCCGCCAGCGCCCGCAGTTGGGCGGCGGTCATGTCGTCCGGCAGCGGCCGCGGCGGCTCGTCACGGAACGGGGGCTGCCAGCCCTCCTCCCGCGTCCAGCGGCGGACGACCTTGGCCGGCGCGCCCGCCACCACGGTGTGGTCCGGCACCTCGCCGCGCACCACCGAGCCGGCCGCGACTACCACGTTGCGGCCCAGCCTGGCGCCGGGGAGGATCACCGCCCCGGTGCCGATCCAGCTGCCGGAGCCGATCTCCACCGGCTCGTTGCGCGGCCACTGCTTGCCGATCGGCAGGTCCGTCGCCCGGTACTCGTGCGCCTGGTCCGATATGTAGACACCGGGGCCGGTCCACACGTCGTCGCCCAGCACGATCGACTGGTGGCCGACGATGTGGCTGTCCCGGCCGATCACACAGCCGCCGCCGATCCGCACGATCGGCTCGGGCCCGAGGTCCAGGCCGGGGAGGAAGCCCGCGCTGATGGTCACCCGTTCGCCGATGATGGAGAACGGGCCGATGGTGATCCACTGCTCGTTGAAGACCGCGCCGAGCGGGAAGGTCAGCTTCGTCCCCGCGCCGAGCTCGCCGAACCGGTACGGCCCGGGGTTCTCGCTGGAGACCGCGCCGGCCCGCTGCACCCACTGCCAGCCCCGGTGGACGAGTCGCCCCGCAGCGCGCCGGCCGCCGGCCCGGGCGGTGCTGAACAGGGAACGCGTGATCGACATGCGCTCACGTTACCGGTCCGTACGGTCCACCCGGCGTCGAGGCGGCCAAGGTCACACGGGCCCGCCACCGGCCCGTTCCCCCGGATCCTTGTCGATCATTCATGGGAACACGTGTCCGAATGCCGCCGATGCTGCCAGACTCCGGTCATGGAGATCACCGCACACATCGAGGCCCTGCGCCACGAGGGCCACCTGCTCGCGGACGCCGCCGCCCGCACCGACCTCGGCACCCCCGTTCCGACCTGTCCCGACTGGCGACTGCGCGACCTCGTGCTGCACACCGGCCATGTGCACCGCTGGGCCGCCACTCACCTCCGGGACGGTCGGCCGACGCCGATGGACGAGGCCGACCAGCAGGCGATCTGGGCGGAGGAGCCGGACGACGCCGACCTGGTCGACTGGTTCCGCGCGGGCCACGGCGCACTGGTCGACACCCTTCTCGCCGCCCCGGCCGACCTGGACTGCTGGACCTTCCTGCCGACGGCCCCGAGCCCGCTCGCGTTCTGGGCCCGCCGACAGGCCCACGAGACGGCCGTGCACCGGATCGACGCCGACGCGGCCGCCGGGACCGAGGGACCGGCGACCGCGCCCGGGCTCGCGCTCGACGGCATCGACGAGCTGCTGAGCGGCTTCCTGTCGCGCGGCCGCGGCCGGCTCCGCAGCGAGCGGCCTCGCACCGTCCTGGTCAGCACGACCGACGGGCCCGGCCGCTGGCTGCTGACGATCAGCGACGAACCGCTGTCCGTCGAGCTCACCGAGGCCCCGGCCGACCTGACCCTCACCGGCCCGGCCCGGGACCTCTACCTGCTGCTCTGGAACCGGCTGCCCGCCGGGACCGGTCGGGTGGAGCGCTCCGGCGACGAGACCCTCCTCGACCTCTGGCGCGAGACCGCCACGATCGGCTGAGCCCACCGGTCGGCGCGGGAGGGCGGTGCCCTACCGCACCCAGCGGGCGGGCCGCTTCTCCAGGAACGACCGCATGCCCTCCTGCGCCTCCTCCGAGCCGAACAGCCGCGCCGACAGCTCGACCAGCTCGTCGGCGTCCCGCTCGAAGGAGCGCACCACCTCGGCGTTGGCGAGCCGCTTGGACTGCGCGAGGCCCTGCGGCGAACCCAGCCGCAGGGCGTCCAGCAGCTCCTCGAGCGCGACCGCGGCCGCCTCCGGCGCGTCGGCCGCCCGGGTCACCAGGCCGATCCGGGCGGCCTCGGCCGCGTCGAACACCTCACCGGTCAGGTAGTACCGGGAGGCCGCGCGCGGGTCCAGCTTGGGGCGCAGCGGCAGCGAGATCACGGCCGGCGCCAGACCGAGCCTGACCTCGGTGAACGCGAAGGTGGCGGCGGGTCCGGCGATCGCCAGATCCGCCGCGCCCACCAGTCCCAGCCCGCCGGCCCGGACGTGCCCGTCGATGACCGCGATCACCGGCTTGGCGCAGTCCACGATCGCCCGCTGGAGGTCGACCAGCCCGCGCGGCCCGACCGTCGGGTCGGCCCCGGTCGCCTCGGAGAGGTCCGCCCCGGCGCAGAACACCTTGCCCGCGTGCGTCAGCACCACCGCGCGCACCTCCGGATCGGCGGCCGCCCCGGCCAGTCCGGCGGTCAGCTCGGCCATCAGCCGACGGGAGAGCGCGTTGCGGTTGTGCGGCGAGTCGAGGGTCAGCGTGGTGACGGCGTCCTCGGTGGCGACCCGGACGAAGGGGGCTGCACTGGTCATCGGTTCGGTCCTGCTTTCCGGCTGAGGGTGGGTCGGAACGGGGCCGCGACCACGGGTGGGCGGCGGCGCCCGGACGACTCTGACATGCCCACCCTCCGCTCGGCCAGGCCCTCCGCCGTCAGCACTCAGAGCTCGGACGTGTCCAGGTCGAGGCCGAACGGCTCCGGCAGCCGGACCGGCGTCCCGAAGGGGTGTGGCCCGTCCTCGACCGCGTAGCCGAGCCGCGTCGGCCCGCTGAAGAGCGTGCAGGCACGGTGCTGCCGGTCGACCAGGAGGTAGAGCGGTGCCCCGTACTGGCCGTAGCGGCGGCGCTTCACCGTCCGATCGGTCTCCCCGCTCGAGGGCGAGGTGACCTCCACCACGAGCAGCGTCTGATCGGGAAGGAGCGCGCCCTCCGTCTTCACCGCCAGGTCCGCCGGGACCACCGCGAGATCGGGGATGAACCAGTTCTCCGAGCCCGGCAGATCGAGATTGCCGGCCCCGGAGACCAAGCCCAACGCGTCCAGGCTCGGCATCAGTTGCCGACGGACGACCTCGGCGGCGCTCTCGTGCGCCCAGGTCGGCGACATAGGAGTGATGACTCCCTCGATGATCTCGGCGCGGTCGCCCGCGACATGCTGGATCGCGTACTTCAGTGCCCGTTCGGGGTCCGTCACCGTGCTGTAGTCGCCGGGGAGTCGGGGTGCTGTGCTCACGAAGTGGTCTCCTTCCCTGACGGTCGTTCTCGTCACGCCGGGTGCGTGTCGAGAATACCCTCCGTGAAAGCCGTGGTGCGGTGATCCACTGTCGGCCACGATGGGCGCATGACCACGGAATCACAGCGCGGCGGCAGCGGCCTCACCCACATCACCGAGCCGCCCGGGGTCGCTCCCGGGACCGGTTACACCCAGGTGGTGACGGCCGCCGGGCGACTGGTGGCGGTGTCGGGGCAGGTGGCGTTCGACGAGGAGCGGCGGCTGGTCGGGGAGGGCGATCCCCGGGCGCAGGCGCGGCAGATCTTCGAGAACCTGCGGCGCTGCCTGGCGGCGGCCGGGGCGGACTTCTCGCACGTCGTCAAGCTGACGTACTTCCTGACCGACATCGCGCACCTGGCCGCCGTCCGGGAGGCGCGGGACGAGGCCCTCGGCGACCTGCCGCTCCCGGCCGGTTCGGCGATGCAGGTGGGGGCGCTGTTCCTGCCGGAGGTGCTGATCGAGATCGAGGCGTTCGCGGTCGTCCCGGAGTAGCCCGGGCCGCCCCGCCCCCCGGCACGTCACCCCGGCACATCACGCCGGGCACGTCACGCCGGGGCCGCGCCCCGCCGCCGGGCCCATCGGACGGCGGGGCCCATCGCGAGGCCGGCGCCGGCGAGCAGCGCGCCGAGGACGGCCCAGCCGACCAGGCCGTGGCCGATGACGGCGGTCGAGACGACGGCCGGGCCGATCATCAGCGCGGCGGACATGCCCGCGTTGAAGACGCCCTGGTAGGCGCCGTGCGCGCGCTCGTCGGCCAGGTCGTAGCTGAGTGCCCAGGTGCCGGCCTGGCTCAGGACCTCACCGCCCGCCTGGAGGGCCACACCGACCAGGACCACCAGTGCGGCGAGCGCGGCGGGCGCGCCGTGGGCGAGGCCGAGGACCAGGCAGGAGGCGGCCAGGACCAGCCCCGCGCGTCCGCACGCCCGGGCGGCGGCGACCGGGTGCTCGGTGCCCCGGGTCGCGGGGACCTGGAGCGCGATGACCAGCACGGTGTTGACGATCAGGGTGCCGGCCACGGTGATCCGGGGCGCGTCGGTCTGCTGGACGATCCACAGCGGGACGCCGACCTCCAGCATCGCGAACTGCAGGGCGAGCACCGACCCGAGCGCGGTCACCACCAGGAACGGCAGGTCCCGCAGCGCCGGGTTGCGCCGCCTGTCCCCGGCCGGACCCTCGGCCGCGCCCTCCGCCGCCACAGCCCGGTCCGCACGCGGCGCCGCGCCCGTGGCGGCCCCCGGCCACCCGGGCACCCGCAGCCGCCGGAACATCACCGCGACGGCCAGGTACGAGGCGGCGTCCGCCAGGATCGCCGTCAGATAGCCGGCCCGCGAGTCCACCTGGAGCGCGATCGCGCCGACCCCGGTGCCGAGGCACAGCCCGACGTTGGTCACCACCCGCAGGTAGGCCCGGCCCGCCACCCGCTTGTCCGCGGGCAGCACCTCCGCGTACAGGGCGTTGCGGACGGCGGCGGCGCCCCGGTCGGCGGCGGCGACGAGGCAGGCGAGCGCCACGAACGCCGGGTAGCCGTCCACCAGGGTGTACCCGGCGGTGCCGAGGCCGGTGAGGGCGACCAGCGCGACCAGGACCGGCCTGGCCCCCCAGCGGTCGGCGGCGCGCCCGGCGGGGACGCTGGCGAGCACCCCGCAGAGCCCGGCGGCGGTGAGCGCGAATCCGAGCCGGCCCGCGCTCAGACCGAGGAAGCGGGTGAAGAACAGCACGCCGACGGAGAGCGAGAGGCCGCTGCCGACGGTGTTGAGCAGGGTGATCCGGGCGAGCCGGCGCACCGTCGGGTCGGGGTGCAGGAGGCGCGACGCCCCGGACACGGGCGGGTGGGAGGTCGGCGCGGCGGTCGCCGCCGATGGGGTGGTCATGGTCACGATCACACCCCGGCGCCGCCGCTGGGCAGTATTGATTTAGGCTGGCGCCAAAACCGGAGGCGCACCCGCGGCCCGCCCCGGGCGACGGGACGGCCGAAGGACACGGAGGACGGGGAGGACGCGCGTGCACCGGTTCAAGCTCGGCCTGGCCGACCTCGCCACCACCTGGTTCGCCTGCTCCCCCCTCCAGGAGGCCGCGCTCAGCCTGCGGATGTGGACCCACCCCGGGTACTACCACTTCCAGTCCGCCGCCTTCGACCGGCTGCGCCCCTCCTTCGCCCGGCTGGACTCCGCGCTGCTGCTCTCCCTGGTCGGCGCGAACCGCTGGATCCCGGACTTCCTGACGCCCCGGCCGACCACGCCGTGGCCCGACTTCCGGACCGAGCTGGCCGCCGTCCGGGCACTGCCGCCCGAGCAGCTGCGGCCCGAACTGGAGCAGACCTTCCTCCCGCACCACCAGCCGCTGCCGCCGCTGCTCGCGGCGGGCCTGGACGACCCGGCCCGGCTGCTGGCGCGGATCGCCGACGCGCTGGAGGAGTACTGGGAGGGCTGCCTGGCGCCGGGCTGGTGGCCGCAGGCGAGGGCGGTGCTGGAGTCGGACCTGGTCTACCGCTCCCGGGTGCTGGCCCAGCAGGGCGCGGCGGCGCTGTTCGCCGACCTGGACCACCGGCTGCGCTGGACGGACGGGGTGCTGGAGGTGAACCGCCGCTGGAAGGAGTGGGACGGCGAGATCACGGTGGACGGGCGCGGGCTGGTGCTGGTGCCGACCTTCTTCGCCCGGGGCGCGGTCACGATGATCAGCAACGACCGGGCGCCGCAGATCAGTTACCCGGCCCGGGGGCAGGCGGGAATGGCCGCCGCGCCGTCGCCGGTGACCTCGCGCGCGCTGGGGGAGCTGCTCGGCGTTCCGAAGGCGCGGCTGCTGGCCCTGCTGGAGGAGCCGGCCAGCACCACCGACCTCGCCTACCGGCTGGGGGTGACGCCGGGCACGGTCAGCCAGCACCTGGCGGTGCTGCACCGGACCGGGCTGTTGACCCGGGCGCGGCACGGCCGTTCGGTGCTCTACGGGCGCAGCCCGCTCGGCGACGAGCTGTCCGGCCACCCGCGCCGCGGCTGACGACCCGCACCGCCGAGGCCGACGACCCGCCGCGACCGACGACCCGCCGAGGCCGGGCCGCTCCGCGGTCGGTGACCGGCCGCGACCAGCGCCGTCAACTCACCAGTGGTACAGACCTGTTGACGCATTGGTCCAGTCCTCCTACAGTGCCTCCAGGCTGCGTCCCCCCACGACGCGGACTCCGGTCGACCACGCACCGCCCCCACCTGCCGACCGGGCACCACCGGGCTCCACCAGCTCCATCCGTACGGTTCTGCGTCACCCTGTCCAACCCCACAGTCACAGGGAGAACCATGTCCGTCCGATCACGCGCGCGCCGGGACCAGGCGCGGCGCACCCGCCGCAGACTGCTGGCGCTGCTCTCCGTCCTGCTCCTCCCGATCGCCGCGATCACCACCCTGGCGACCCCCGCCAACGCGGCCGGCAAGCTCACCGCCGCCTTCACCACCGAGAACAACGGCTCCTGGTGGAAGGGCACGTACATCGTCCGCAACGACAACGCCGCCGCCGTCAACGGCTGGACCCTGGAGTTCGACCTCCCGGCCGGCGTCACCATCCAGAACAGCTACAACGGGACCGCGACGGTCAGCGGCCGCCATGTCACCGCCGTCGCCGCGTTCTACAACGCCAACGTCCCCGCGGGGAGGACCACCGAGCCCTACAGCTTCTGGTTCGTCGCCAACGGCCCGGTCGGCACGCCCACCGGCTGCCGCATCAACGGTGACAAGTGCGACGGCAGTTCGGACGTGCTGCCGTCCGCGCCGGGTACCCCCGCGGTGACCGACGTGACGGCCCACACGCTCGCTCTGAAGTGGCCCGCCGCGACCGGCGGCGACTTCCCGGTGGCCTCCTACGACGTGCTGAACGGCGGCACCGTGGTCGGCGGGAGCACCACCACCGACGCCGTGGTCGGCAACCTCACCCCGGCGACCAGCTACACCCTGACCGTCCGCGCCAAGGACACCCGCGGCAACCTCGGCCCGGCGAGCGTGCCGGTCACCGCCTCCACCTTCGACCCGGCGACCGACCCGACACCGCCCACCGCGCCCACCAACCTCCGTACCACGGCGGTCGGTTCGAGCGACGTGACGCTCGCCTGGAACGCCGCGACGGACAACATGAAGGTCGCCGCGTACGACGTGTACCAGGACGGCGCCCTGGTCCGCACGGTCACCGGCTCCACCCTGACCGCCACCGTCGGCAGCCTCTCGCCGTCCACCTCCTACACCTTCACCGTCAAGGCCAGGGACGGCGCGGACAACGCCTCGCCCGCCACCGCGCCGCTGAAGGTCACCACCTCCGACCTGGTCGGCGCCGGAAAGTACGCCCGGGTGGGCTACTTCACCCAGTGGGGCATCTACGGCCGCCAGTACTTCGTCAAGAACCTCGACACCTCGGGCAGCGCGGCCAAGCTCGACGTCATCAACTACGCCTTCGAGAACATCGACCCGGTCAACCTGACCTGCATGGCGGGCGTCACCAAGGGCACCACCGCCGATCCGCAGGACCCGGACCAGGGCACCGGCGCGGGCGACGCCGACGCCGACTACGCCCGCCCGATGAGCGCCGCCCAGTCGATCGACGGCGTGGCGGACGACGGCTGGGGCAAACTTCGCGGCAACTTCAACCAGTTGAAGAAGCTCAAGGCGAAGTACCCGAACCTGAAGATCGTCGTCTCGCTGGGCGGCTGGACGTACTCCAAGTACTTCTCCGACGCGGCGGCCACCGACGCGTCCCGGCAGAAGCTCGTCAAGTCCTGCCTCGACGTGTGGATCAAGGGCAACCTGCCGGTCTACAACGGCGCGGGCGGCGACGGCGTCGCGGCCGGCATCTTCGACGGCATCGACCTCGACTGGGAGTGGCCCGGCTCGCCCGACGGCCACGCCGGCAACCACTACAGCGCCAACGACAAGGCCAACCTGACCCTGCTGCTGGCCGAGTTCCGCAAGCAGCTGGACGCGCTTGGCGGCTCGCACAAGCTGCTGACCGCCTTCACCCCGGCCGACCCGGTGAAGATCAACCAGGGCTGGGACCTCTCGAAGATCTTCAACTACCTCGACATCGCCAACGTCCAGGGCTACGACTTCCACGGTGCCGGCAGCGACAACTCCTGGGAGCCCAACCGCACCGGCCACCAGGGCAACCTCTACCAGGACGCCCAGGACCCGTACGCCACCCACTTCAGCGTCGACGCGGCGGTCAAGCCCTACCTCGACGCCGGGGTCAACCCGCGCAAGCTCACCATCGGTCTGGCCTTCTACGGCCGCGGCTGGCAGGGCGTCGCCGACGGCGGCGTCAAGGGCGAGTGGCAGAGCGCGACCGGCGCCGCACCCGGCCAGTTCGCCGAGGAGGCCGGCACCCGCGGGTACAACAACCTGATCACCACCTTCCCCAACCTCGCCGTGTACCACGACGAACAGTCGGTCGCCACGTACGGCTACACGGGCGCGGGCGGCCAGTGGTGGACCTTCGACGACGCCTGGTCGATCGGCAAGAAGACGGCCTACCTGAAATCGAAGGGCCTGCTCGGCGCGATGATCTGGGAGATGACCGGGGACACCCCGGGCGGCACCCTGATCACGGCGATCGACAACGGCCTCAAGTAGCACGCCGACGGGCTCGGAAGCACCACGAGTCCGCGCACGCCGGGTTCGGCGGGCGGTTACCCGCCCGCCGAACCCGGCGTCACCTCAGCGCGAGGCCAGGGCCGCCAGGCGGCGGGCCGAGCGGTACTGGCGGATCACCTGGGCGAAGGTGGTGTGCCCCTGGGTGGTGCGGGCGAAGGCCCGCCAGGCCGGGTCGATCAGGCAGACCGCCGCGTGGAACAGGTACGGGCGGCGCTCGAAGGCGGTCAGCATCTGCTTGCCGGCCCGCATCTCCACCCCCAGACCGGCCTTGATCGCGAAGGCGTAGTTCAGCGCCTCCCGCCGCACCTCCGCCGCCGTGCCGGCCTCGGCCACCTTGACCGCCCACTCCCCGGCCAGCCGGCCCGAGCGCAGCGCGTACGAGATGCCCTCCCGGGTCCACGGCTCCAGCAGCCCGGCCGCGTCACCGGCCACCAGCACCCGGCCGCGCGACAGCGGCGAGTCCTCGGCCCGGCAGCGGGTCAGGTGCCCGGACTCCACGCTCGGCCGGAACCCCGCGAGGCCCAGCCGCTGGATGTAGTCGGCCAGGTACTGCTTGGTCCGCTCGCCGTCCCCGCGGGCCGAGATCACGCCGACGGTGAGACTGCCGGACTCGGTCTTCGGGAACACCCAGCCGTAACTGCCGGGCAGCGGACCCCAGTCGAGGTGGATCCGGCCGGCCCAGGCCGCGGCCACCTCGGCCGGGACGGGGATCTCCGCCTCCAGCCCGAGGTCGATCTGGTCGAAGGAGACACCCACGTGCCGGCCGATCCGGCTCGCGCTGCCGTCCGCGCCGACCACCGCGCGCGCCTCGAAGCTGCGCCCGTCGGTGGCCGTGACCAGCGCGGTGCGGTGCTCGCCGCCGCGCTGCTCGACGCCGGTGACGGTCACTCCGGTGACCAGCACCGCGCCGGCCTGCTTGGCCGCCTGCACCAGGCGCAGGTCGAACTCGTCCCGGTTGACCAGGCCGAACAGCATCCGCTTGGAACGCCGGGTCCGGGTGAACCGGCCGCCGTACGCGAAGGTGACGGCGTGCACCCGGTCCTGGAGCGGCAGTCTGAAGTCCGGCGGCAGGCTGTCCCGGGACGGGCCGATGATGCCGCCGCCGCAGGTCTTGTACCGCGGGTGCTCGGCCTTGTCGAGCAGCAGCACGCGCCGGCCCTGGGCCGCGGCCGCGTACGCGGCGGAGGAGCCGGCCGGACCGGCGCCGACCACGACGACGTCCCAGACGCCGTCCAACGGGTCCGGCCGGTCCGGCCCGTCGGCCTCGGCGTCGATCGGGCTACGAGAATCGGGGCTTCCGGAGTCAGTCACGGGCAGCAATCCTATGCGGCCGCCCCCGCCGCCGTCGGCCGCACCGCACCGAACGCGCGACCGAATCGGAGTCGGACCTCCGTCGGACCGCCACCGCCGCGCCGCGCCGACCGGCCGACGCGGCCGGTGCCGGGCGCCGCTCCCGCCCGGGGCCGTCCGTTCGTGTCCGCCTATGATCGGCGCTACCCCTCGTCAACATCGTTCGCCCGGAACACCCCCCGGACGGACCACCCCTACCCGGAGCCCAGCCGATGCCGCACCAGCCCCTCGCCGACGCCGTCCGGTCCCTGATGGACCGCGCCCGCAGCGACCTCGCCGAACTCGTCGCCTTCCCCTCGGTCGCCGACCCGCGTCAGTTCCCGGTCGAGGAGTGCGAGAAGGCCGCCCGCTGGGTCGCCGACGCCTTCGCCGCCGAAGGTCTGACCGGTGTCCGCCTGCTCGACACCCCCGACGGCACCCAGTCCGTCTACGCCGAGCTGCCCGGCCCGGCCGGCGCCCCGACCGTCCTGCTCTACTCGCACTACGACGTCCAGCCCCCGCTGGCCGAGGACGAGTGGCTGAGCCCCGCCTTCGAGCTGACCGAGCGCGACGGCCGCTGGTACGGGCGCGGCGCCGCCGACTGCAAGGGCAACATCCTGATGCACCTGACGGCCCTTCGGGCGCTGCGCCGGGCGGACGGCGGCTACCCGGTCGGGCTCAAGATCATCGTCGAGGGCTCGGAGGAGCAGGGCACCGGCGGCCTGGAGCGGTACGCCGAGGCCCACCCCGAGCTGCTCGCCGCCGACGCCATCGTGATCGGCGACACCGGCAACTTCGCCGCCGGCCTGCCCACCGTCACCGCCTCGCTGCGCGGCATGACCGTGGTCGACGTCCAGGTCCGCACCCTCGCGGGCAACCTGCACTCCGGCGCGTTCGGCGGCGCCGCCCCGGACGCCCTCCAGGCCCTGGTCAAGGTGCTCGCCTCGCTGCACGACGAGCACGGCGACGTCGCCGTGGCCGGCCTGACCACCGACCAGACCTGGACCGGGGTGCAGTACCCGGACGAGCAGTTCCGCGCCGACGCCAAGGTGCTGGACGGGGTCGCGCTCACCGGCACCGGCACCGTGGCCGACCGGCTGTGGGCCCGTCCCTCGGTCACCGTCCTCGGCATCGACGCCCCGCCGGTGGTCGGCGCCACCTCATCCGTGCAGTCCGTCGCCAAGGCGTCGGTCAGCCTGCGCGTCCCGCCGGGCACCGACACCGGTGCCGCCCAGGAGGCGCTGGTCGCCCACCTGGAGGCCCAGGTGCCGTTCGGCGCGCGGATCACCGTCGAGCGCCAGGGCAACGGCTCGCCGTTCCTCGCCGACACCTCCGGCCCGGCCTACGAGGCGATGGGCAAGGCGATGGTCGAGGCGTTCGGCACCCCGATGGTCGCCTCCGGCGAGGGCGGCTCGATCCCGCTCTGCAACACGCTGCGCGCGCTCTACCCGCAGGCCGAGATCGTGCTGATCGGCGTCGAGGAGCCGACCACCCAGATCCACGCCGTCAACGAGAGCGTCGACCCGCTGGAGCTGGAGCGGATGGCCCTCACCGAGGCGCTCTTCCTGCGCCGCTACGCCGAGCTGCGCTCGGTCTGACCGCAGGTCCGCGGGCCGCGCCCTCCCTCGCGACGGCGCGGCCCGCGGCACGCCCGACCGGCCTTCCCCGCACGCCGGTTCCGTGCTGCCGCACGCCCGCGCGTCCCGGGTCCGCCGCGCCCCGGTCACACGCCCCGCACCACCCCGTTCCCTCCGTGCGCCGTCGGCCGCCACCCCGGCGCCGCCCGTACGCCCGACGCACCCGCCCTCCGGGCTGCGCCGCCGCGGACCCCCGCCACCGCGGCCCGGGCCAGTGCCCAGCCGACCGCGCCGACCGCGAGCCCCGCCCCCGCCCCGAAGCACAGCTCCCCCACCGGCCCGCGCCGCAACGGCACGAGCCGGTGCACCACCCCCGCCACCGTCGCCGCGCCCAGCACCGCCGCGCCCGCCCGCCGGGCCCGGCCGGACAGTTCGACGGCCGGCCGGACCGGCTCCGCCGACCGGGCCGCCCGCACCGCGTACCCCGCCACGGCGGCCAGCGCGGGCGCCGAGGTCCCGTACTGCAGCACCTCGCACAGCGGCGGCCCGCCCGCGACCGGCCGCCCCAGCACCGGGAACAGCCGGACCCCGGCCCGGCCCTGGTGGGTGAAGGCGTCCCAGCCGACGTGGCTCGCCGCCCCGACCGCCGCCGAGGCCGCGAACCAGGCGAGGTCCGGTCCGGTCGGCCGCCCCCGACCGGACCGGCGGACCGTCAGCGCCTCGGCCGCGCCGGACCACGGCGGCGGCAGCAACGCGACCAGCGGCCCGCGCACCAGCCCGTGCCAGCCCACCACCAGCCCGGCCGCGAGCGCCACGTCCACCGTCGGCACGCCCCACCAACGGTGCGTCACCCCGCCGTACCGGTAGACCCCGGGCAGCAGCGACTCGGCGAAGAACGGCAGATCGGGCGCCATCGAGCCGGCCACCAGCGCGGACGCGACCAGCGGCCCGCGCTCCCCCGCCACCCGGAGCAGGGGCAGGACGGCGGCCGGGTGACTCAGTGTGAACGGCATGGCCCCATCCTGCCGCCCCGGCCACGGCCTCCGCGCCCGCCCCGCGCGGACCGCCCCGGCTGGCGGGGCCCGGCGGGCCGACCCGCGGGACCGCGCTCCGGACAGGCCGAAGCGGCCGGCCCGGCCGAGGACGCCGGACCGACCGCTCCACCGCACCGGGCCACCGGGACCACGCCACCGGGACCGATCCGGCTCCGGCCCCGGGGCGAGCGCCGCCCCGCTCAGGCCGCGTCCGCCCTCGACGCCACCCCCACCCCCGCCCGCCGCCCGGCCTCCAGATAGCGCAGTTCCCCGCAGCGGCGGGCGTCCAGGGCCGCCGCGAGCCGCCGGTACCGCCCGGGCGGCAGCAGCCCGGACGCCTCCTCCAGGCTGACGAACCGCCAGCTCCGCAGCTCGTCCTGCTGGAGCAGCAGCCCCTGCCGGGCGGTGGCGTCCAGCAGGCCGCCGTCGTAGACCAGGCGCAGCCCGCCCCGGCGCGGGCCGGTGCGCGGTTCCCAGTCGACCGCGAGCAGCCGCAGCGCGGCCGGGTCCAGCCGGAGGCCGAGCTCCTCCGCGGTCTCCCGCAGCGCGGCGTCGGTCGGCGCCTCGCCGCGTTCGACCACCCCGCCCGGGAACTCCCAGTCCGGCTTGTAGACCGGGTCGACGAGCAGAACCCGGTCCTGCTCGTCGAAGAACAGGACGGCGGCGGCCACGGTGTCCCCGGTGGGGTCGGGGCTCTGCACGATCGGACAGCGGGCCGACCCGTCGCCCACCAGCTGGGCGAGTCTGGCGGCGGTCTCGCGCGGGGTGAGGCCCGAGGTGTCGACGAGCCGGGCGTCCCGGCGCAGCCAGCGGCGGGCGGCGAGGTAGCGGGGCACGTGTTCCAGGCACCACTGCCGGATCCGTTCGCTGCCCTCGGGGTCGCCGGGGACCTCCTGACGGCGGGCAATGCGCGCACGCAGGATCGTTTCTTCAGGGTCCAGGACGAGGTGGTGCACGGCGATGCCGTTGGAGGCCAGCGAACCGAAGATCTCGTCCCGGTAGTCCTCCCGCAGCAGCGTCATCGGGACCACCAGCGGCCCGGCTACCTCGCCGAGCAGCGCCGCCGCCGTCTCGGGGACGAGCCGGCGCCAGGCCGGCAGGTCCTGGAAGTCCGACACCGCCGCCATCCGGTCGGCCGGCAGCATCGACCGCAGCCCGAAGCCGATCAGCTCGGGATCGAACAGCATGCTGCCGGGCAGCAGCTCCACCAACTCGCGACAGGCGCTCGTCTTGCCCGCCCCGAACGTGCCATTGACCCAGACGATCACTAACGTCCCCTGTTTCTCGACCTCCCCCGGTGCCGTTCGCACCGGGCGGCGCCCCCGTCAGCCGAACCAGCGCCACCCGAGGTGGTACCCGCGCGGCGCCGGTCCCCATACCTCCACGTCGGCCCGGCTCATGGCGGTTCCCGGTTCCGTTTGACAGCGGCATGTGCCCAGGTCAGAGGGGCTGCCACAGGACCGGTACGACCCTCGCCGCGCCGGAGCGCGCACCCTCGGGCACCGGAGTCCGGCACCAGGGCGCGCGCCCCCTCCGCACCTCGTACGCCCCACCGTCCGTACACCCGGCCCTACCCGGAAGCCGCCGGGCCGGGTCCATGGCTTGCCCATCGGCGGCCGAACGCCTAGAGAGGAACGATGACCGTACCCAGCACGGCCGGCCGCGTCGTGGCCATCGGCTCCGTGAACATCGACCGCATCCTGCGCTGCCCCGTCCTCCCCGCCCCCGGGGAGACCGTCCTCGCGGAAGGCTCCGACCAGGGCTTCGGCGGCAAGGGCGCCAACCAGGCCGTGGCGGCGGCCGCCATGGGCGCGCCGACCCACCTGGTGGCCCGGGTCGGCGACGACGCCGAGGGCGGGGCGGCGTTGGCCGACCTCCGGGCGGCCGGAGTGGCGACCGACGCCGTGCGCGTCGACCCGGACGCGCCCACCGGGCTGGCCGTCGTCCTGGTCGACCCGGCCGGCGAGAACAGCATCGTGGTCGTCCCGGGTGCCAATGCCCGGCTCACCGGCGCCGAGGTCGCCCGGGCCCTCGCCGAGCTCGCCCTGACCTCCGCCGACACCGTGCTCACCAGTGCCGAGGTGCCCGAGGAGTGCGTCCGGGCGACGGCCTCCGCGCTGCCCGCCGGGCCGCGCTGGATCCACAACGCGGCGCCCGCGGGTACCCTCCCGGACTGGTCCGGGCCGGGGCTGCGCCGTCCGCTCCTGGTCGCCAACGCCGTCGAGGCCGCCCAGCTCACCGGCCGGTCCACCGATCCCGACGCGGACGGCGCGGGCGACGACACCGCCGCCACGGCCACCGCGCTGGCGGCGCTCGGCGACGGTGCGGTGATCACCCTGGGCGCGGCGGGCGCCCTGGTCGCCGCGGGCGGCGCGCTCCAGCACCTGCCCGCCCCCGCGGTGGCCGTCGTCGACACCACCGGCGCCGGCGACGTCTTCTGCGGAGCCCTCGCCGCCCGCCTGGCCCGGGGCGCGACGCTCCCCGAGGCGGCCGCCACCGCCGTCGCGGCCGGCGCCCTCGCCGTCACCGCCCTCGGCGCCCGCGGCGCCCTCCCCCGGCCGGCCGACCTCGCCACCTGGACCACGCCGGACCTCGCGAGCACGCCGGACCTCCCGAGCGCCCCGTCCTCCTGACCCGACGCCGAGCTCCGAACACCGAACGCGGACCGGCGCCCGGACCGCCAGGGTCCGGGCGCCGGCCGACGGCACGCGCACGCGTCAGGGCCGCCCCATGTGGGTCGGGTAGTAGCCGCTGCTGATCCCCGAGATCCGGATCAGCGTGCCGGGCCGGGCGGCCTCCACGTACTGGTTGTTGCCCAGGTAGATCGCCACGTGGTGGATGCCCCGGGCGGAGCCGTCGTCCGACCAGAACAGCAGGTCGCCGCGCCGCAACTGGGAGGCCGTCACCGGGGTGGTGGCCGCGTACTGGTCGTTGGCGACCCGGGGCAGCTCGATGTCGCCGCGCCGGAACGCCTGCTGGACGAGGCCCGAGCAGTCGTAGCCGTCCGGACCGTTGCCGGCCGTCCGGAACGGCTTGCCCAGCTGCGCCAGCGCGAACTGCACCGCCGCCTCGACGTCGCCGTCCGCCGCCGGGGCCGCCGCGTCGGCCGAGGAGCCCGCCCCCGTGGAGGCGCCGGAGGACGTCGAGGAGGCGGCGGACGTGTCCGACCCACCGGTCCGGGCGAGGTAGACGTCGTAGTGCGTGGTCCAGCGCCACTGGCCCTGACTGTTCTTGAACCAGTACCGCGACCCGTCCCAGCCCTGGGTGATTCCCCCGGAGGAGGTGGCCGTCGCCGTGCCGGACCCGGCCGAGGACGTGGACACGGCCGACCCGCCGATCCGGGCGAGGTAGACGTCGTAGTGCGTGGTCCAGCGCCACTGGCCCTGACTGTTCTTGAACCAGTACTTCGACCCGTCCCACCCGGCGTGGGCGGGCGCCGGCTCGGCCGCCGCCGTCCCCACCCCCGTGCCGAGGCCGATCACGCCGGCACCGGCCGCGATCACGGCCACCATGCCTATCCCCCGGCGGACCCGCGCGGCCCGGGAGGGGCGGGCGCCGCGCGCCGGCCGGGAGGAGCTGGCGGCAGTGGACTGCCCGGTCGCGTCGTCGGCGGCACCCGGTGCGCCGGTGTTGACGGTCGTCATGCTGCTGTCTTCCTTCGCTGATCGCGCCGATCACCCCGGTCGCGCTGAGGGCGATCGCTGAACGGTGAGCGCGGTGCGCGGGGCCCCTCGGACCCCGTCACGCCGCTCGTCACCGTAGGCACGCGTCCGGTCACCGCGCGCAGTGGAGTGCGCCAAAGGAAGGCTCACGGAAGGTGAGCGGCCGTCACCCGACGCGGCGCCGGGTGACCGCCCGTCACCCGTGTGCCGAGTCCGCCAGCAGTTGCTTCTTCAGCACCTTCCCCAGGGCGTTCCTGGGGAGTTCGGACACCAGCACCACCCGCCGCGGCCGCTTGTGGACCGAGAGCCGCGACGCCACGAAGTCCGTCAGCTGTTCACCCGTCACCGGACCGTCCGGCACGACGTAGGCCACGATCGCCTGGCCGAGGTCCGGGTCCGGCGCGCCGACCACGGCGGCGTCGGCCACGGCCGGGTGGTCGCGCAGGGCCGCCTCCACCTCACCGGCCCCGATCCGGTAGCCGCCGCTCTTGATCAGGTCGACCGAGGCCCTCCCCACGATCCGGTGGAAGCCGTCGGCGCCGATCACCGCGACGTCCCCGGTCCGGAACCAGCCGTCGGCGGTCCACGCCTCGGCGTCGGCGTCCGGCCGGTTCAGATAGCCGCGGAACAGGGTGGGCCCGGCCACCTGGAGTTCGCCGACGCTCTCCCCGTCGTGCGGGACGGGTCCGCCGTCCTCACCGACCAGCCGGGTGCGCACCCCGGCCACCGGCAGGCCGACGCTGCCGGGACGGCGCTCCCCGTCGGCGCGGGTGGAGACGGTGATCAGCGATTCGGTCATGCCGTAGCGCTCGATCGGGGCGTGGCCGGTCAGCGCGGCGAGCCGTTCGAAGACCGGGACGGGCAGCGGGGCGCTGCCGGAGACCAGCAGCCGGGCGGAGGCGAGCCGGGCGGCCGCCTCCTGATCCGCCGCCAGCCGGGACCAGACGGTCGGCACGCCGAAGTAGAGGCTGCCACCGGCGGCCGCGTACCCGGCGGGGGTCGGCCGGCCGGTGTGCACCAGCCGGCTGCCGGTCCGCAGCGCGCCGAGGACGCCGAGCACCAGTCCGTGCACGTGGAACAGCGGCAGACCGTGCACCAGCGTGTCCTCGGCGGTCCACTGCCAGGCGTCGGCGAGCGCGTCGAGGTCGGCGGCGACGGCGGCGCGGTCGATCACCGCTCCCTTGGGCGCGCCGGTGGTGCCGGAGGTGTAGAGCACGAAGGCGGTCGCCGCCGGGTCCGGCTCGGCGTGACCGGTGGCGGAGCTCTCCCGCAGGTCGACCGGCAGTCCGGTGACGCCGACGTCCTCCGGCAGGGTGTCCCCGGCGGCGTGCGCCAGCAGGGCGGCGCCGGAGTCGCGCAGGATGTGCGCGCGCTCCTTGGGCCCGGAGTCGGGGGGCAGCGGGACGACCGGGACCCCGGCGAGCAGGCCGCCGACGACCGCGACCACCGTCTCGGCGGTGGACCGGGCGAGCACCGCGAGGGCGGGGGCCCCGGCCACCCGGTCGGCGACGACCGTGGCCGCGCCGAGCAGCCGCTCGCGGGAGAGCCCCGGCCCGTCCGAGATCCGCAGTGCGTCGGCGGAGTCGCCGGAGCCGCCCCGAAGCGCCGTCAAAAGTGTCATGCGTCTGCCCTCGCCCCTGTCCGCGGTGGGCCGGATGCCCACGGTCCGCTGTGCGCCGGCCCGCGCGGTCCACCGGGTCCACGGGGCCCGCGGGTCCGCGACCGGCGCCGCCGACCGACTCTACGGGCCGGGGCCCGCCGTCCGTGGGCCAGGGCGAACGACGGCGCGGGGGCGCGCCCGGGAGTTCCCGGGCGCGCCCCCGCGCCGTCTCCTGCCGTTCGGTCAGCCCTTGCGGGCCTTCACCTCACCGGTGAGCTGCGGCAGGACCGCGAACAGGTCGCCGACCACGCCGTAGTCGACGAGCTCGAAGATCGGGGCCTCGGGGTCCTTGTTGACGGCCACGATGGTCTTCGAGGTCTGCATGCCGGCCCGGTGCTGGATCGCGCCCGAGATGCCCGCCGCGATGTAGAGCTGCGGGGAGACCTGCTTGCCGGTCTGGCCGACCTGGCTGCTGTGCGGGTACCAGCCGGCGTCGACGGCGGCGCGCGAGGCACCGACGGCCGCGCCCAGCGCGTCCGCGAGCTCCTCGACCACGCCGAAGCCCTCGGCGGCACCCACACCGCGGCCGCCGGAGACCACGATCGCGGCCTCGGTCAGCTCCGGACGGCCCGAGGACACCCGCGGGGTGCGCGAGACGATCTTGGCGGCGTTGCCGGTGAACGCGACGGTGACGTCCTCCACCGCGCCCGCGGCCGGGGCCGCCTCCGGCGCGACGGCGTTCGGCTTGACGGTGATGACCGGGGCGCCGTGCGACACCGTGGACTTCACCTGGAAGGACGCGGCGAACACCGACTGGGTGGCGACCGGGCCGTTGTCCCCGGCCTCCAGGTCGACGGCGTCGGTGATGAGGCCGGAGCCGATCCGCAGGGCGACGCGGGCGGCGACCTCCTTGCCCTCGCCGGAGGAGGTGACCAGCACCGCGCCCGCGTCGGCGGCCTCGGCGATCTGGGCCAGCGCGTCCACCTTCGGGACCACCAGCTGGTCGGCGAACTCCGCGCCGTCGGCGACGTACACCTTGACGGCGCCGTACTCGGCCGCCTTCGCGGCCAGCTCGGCCGCCTTGTCGCCGGCGCCGAGGACGACCGCCGACGGCTCGCCGATACGGCGGGCCAGGGTCAGCAGCTCCAGGGCCGGCTTGCGGACCACGCCGTCGGCGTGGTCCACGAGAACCAGGATCTCAGCCATGATTCATTGCTCCTGATCGATCGTTGGATGCGCGAACGGGTGGAACTAGATGAACTTCTGGTCGGCGAGGAAGCCCGCGAGCGCCTTGCCGCCCTCGCCCTCGTCCTTGACGACCGTGCCCGCGGTCCGCGCCGGACGCGCCGTCACCGACTCCACCGCCGTCCACGAACCCGCCAGACCGACCTCACCGGCCTCCACACCCAGGTCGTCCAGGTCCAGGGACTCCACCGGCTTCTTCTTCGCCGCCATGATCCCCTTGAACGACGGGTAACGCGCCTCGCCCGACTGGTCCGTCACCGACACCACCGCCGGCAGCGCCGCCTCCACCAGCTCCGTCGCCGAGTCACCGTCGCGACGGCCCTTCACCACGCCGCCCCCGACCGACACCTCCGACAGCAGCGTCAGCTGCGGCACACCCAGCCGCTCCGCCAGCAGCGCCGGCAGCACACCCATCGTGCCGTCCGTCGACGCCATACCACCGATCACCAGATCGAAACCGGTCCGCTCCAGCGCCTTCGCCAGCACCGCCGACGTCCCGATCACGTCCGAACCGTGGATGTCCTCGTCGTTCACGTGCACAGCCCGGTCCGCACCCATCGACAACGCCTTGCGCAGCGCGTCCTTCGCATCGTCCGGACCCACCGTCAGCACGGTCACCTCGGCACCCTCGTTCGCCTCCGCGATCCGCAGCGCCTGCTCCACCCCGTACTCGTCCAGCTCCGACAACAGACCGTCCACACCCTCCCGGTCGGTGGTGTGGTCGTCCGCGAAACGACGGTCACCCGTCGCATCCGGCACGTACTTCACACAGACAACGATCCTCAAGCTCACGGCCTGTCTCCTGTACTGGTCTCGTCCGGCGGCTGCGGCTGTGCAAACGGGCGCGAAACACGGCACGCACCCGCTCCCGGCAGCGTGCTCCCGTGCCGGTCCGGAACTTCCTGGCAGCATACCCGGCAGTATCCCGACGGTCACTACTCACCAGTAGCTTACGCCGCGCGGTCCCGGCCGGGCGCCTCCCGGACCCCCTCGGCAGCCCCGAGCGGGCCGTCGGCCCGGACGGACCGCGGGACGGCCGCACCGCCGTCGGAGCCATCCTGCCCCAGCCCGGACCCCGCTCCACTCCACGGGGGTGCCCCGGCACCCTCCGGGGCCACCGCAACGGCGGAACGCGCCGTTCCGCGCCAGGGCCCGGGACCGCTCAGACCGCCTCGCCCAGCGCCGCGATCACATCCGCCCGCCGGGGCTGCCCGGCAGCCCGACGGACCACCCGGCCACCCGCGTCCAGCACCAGCACCGTCGGCGTCCGCAGGATCTCCAGCCGCCGCACCAGCTCCAGCCGCTCCTCCGCGTCCAACTCCACGTGCACCACCCCGTCCACCATCCCCGCCACCTCCGCGAGCACCCGCCGGGTGGCCCGGCACGGCTGGCAGAAGGCCGTCGAGAACTGCACCAGCGTCGCCCGCTCGCCGAGCGGCACCCCCAGCTCGGCCGCCGACAGACCCACCGCCCCGTCCTTCGCCCGCACCCTCAGCCTCCCGTCACGCTCGGCCCGCAGCAGCCCGAACGCGCTCGCCAACGCGAGCACGACAACGCACACCACCAACCCGGTCATCCCCCCAGTCTGCGCCAGGCCCCCCGGGCCCCGGGAGCGGCCCCGGGAAAACGGTCGACCCCCGGCCCGCGGCCCGCGTACCATCGCCGGGTGGACTCCGACCGCCCCGCACAGCCGCTGCTGACCGCCCGCCGGGTGGTCGACCTGTGCCGTGCCACGGCCTCGCGCTGTCGCTGACGCTCCCAGCCGTCAGCCCGCCGCCGTCCCCTCCCGGAGTCCCCGTGCAGATCGATCCCCGCGGCCCGCGCTTCGCCGCCGCGCTCACCACCCTCGTCCTGATCGCCGTCCTGCTCACCGGCAGCGGAGTCCTGCTCGCCGCCCAGGCCCTCGTCTTCGCCCTCGGAGCCCTCGGCGGGCTGCGCCGCTCGCCCTACGGGTGGCTCTACCGCACGCTGGTCCGGCCCCGCCTGGCAGCGCCGGCCGAGACCGAGGACGAACGCCCGCCCAGGTTCGCCCAGGGCGTCGGCCTGGCCTTCGCCCTCGTCGGCTCGGTCGGCCTCCTCACCGGGGCCGCCTGGTTCGGCCTGCTCGCCACCGGGTTCGCGCTGGCCGCCGCCTTCCTCAATGCCGCCTTCGGCTACTGCCTGGGCTGCGAGACGTATCTGCTGCTCCGCCGCGCACAGGGCCGGACGGACCTCACCGCCTGACCGCGCCGATCACCGCCCCGGCGGGGAGCCCGGCCGGGGCGGAAAAGTTCCCGGCCGGGCCCATCACGTACGTCACACCTTCACATTCCGCCAGGCAGCACCCCTCAGGTGACAGCAGGCACCCCTTCGGGGGATCATCTCCGTGTATCGCCCGTGGCCGCCGCGGTGTGCCGTGCTCCCGGTCGGCCCCCTCGTACGGTCCTCGGGGACCCGCCGTACCGGGCCGGCAGGCCCGTCGAAGTCAGGACTGACCGTGGCAGAGCTCGTCTACCCGCCGGTGATCGGCGCCGCACTGACCGTCTTCCGCGCGCTCGACGTGCGCATCAAGATCGTCGGCGCCGAAAACATCCCCGCCGAGGGCGGGGCGGTGCTCGTGAGCAACCACATCAGCTACCTCGACTTCCTCTTCGCGGGCCTGGGCGCCTACCGCGGCGGCAAGCGCAAGACCCGCTTCATGGCCAAGGACGACGTGTTCAAGCACGGCGTCTCCGGCCCCCTGATGCGCGGCATGAAGCACATCCCGGTCGACCGGACCGACGGCCAGCCCGCCTACGAGGCCGCCGTCCGCGCCCTCCGGGCAGGCGAGGTCGTCGGTGTCTTCCCCGAGGCCACCATCAGCCGCTCGTTCACGCTGAAGAAGTTCAAGACCGGCGCCGCCCGGATGGCCGCCGACTCCGGCACCCCCCTGCTCCCGGTGATCCTCTGGGGCACCCAGCAGCTGTGGACCAAGGGCCGCCCGAAGACGCTCACCAAGCGGCACGTCCCGGTCACCATCATGATCGGCGAGCCGATCGTGCTGACGCCGGAGGACAAGCCGGTCATGGTCACCCGGCGCCTGCGCGCGGCGATGACGGAGATGCTCGACCGCGCCCAGCGCGAGTACCCCGGCAAGCCCTCCGGACCCGAGGACACCTGGTGGATGCCCGTCCACCTCGGCGGCACCGCTCCCACTCTGGAGGTCGCCGAGGCCGAGGACGAGGCGGAGGCCCTCGCCAAGGCCGAACGCCGGGCCGCCCGCGGCTGATCCGGGACGGCCGGTCCGCCCGTTCGCCGGTCCGCAGCCGCCCTGCCGTCGCGCCGCCGCTCCGTTGCTCTGCCGCCCTGCCGCACGAACGGGCGACTTTCCGTCGCCGAGCGGACGCGGACCGTCGCGTGTCGCCCGGCTCCGCACTCTCCGATCTGACAAAGTGACAGCTCCTTCGGGGGGCATCACGCCCGGACTCGCCGGGCGGATCGGAGACGGAGATGACACGCGGATGACCCGCACACGGCTCTCACGGACCACCCCCGCCACGGCCCGCACCCGCCCACACGCCGGTGCGGGCCTCCTGCTCGTCGGGGCCCTGCTCACCGGCTGCGGCGCCCAGCCCGGCGAGATCCCGCTCAGCGAGATCCGCGCCGAGTCGCCCAGCCCGACGCCCACCGTCGAAGCGGCCGTTGCCAACGGCGATGGCGCCGTCGTCGGGGCGGCCGCGGGCACCCCGACCGCCCCACCGGCCCACAACGGCCTCATCGCCGGCCGGGCCTTCCTCGACCAGAACCGTCTCACCAGCGCGATCTTCGCCGTCACCGCCGACGGCACGACCCGACAGCAACTCACCCAGCCCACCGACCTGACCCGGGACGACCACCCCACCTGGTCCCCCGACGGCACCGCGCTCGCCTTCGACCGCACCGGCGGCGACTCCCCCGGCCGCATCTGGACCACCGGCTCCGACGGCGGGAACGCCCGCCTGCTCGGCCCGCTCTGTGAGGCAGGCGCCCCGGACTGCGTCAACGAGACGGAGACCTCGCCGGCCTGGTCCCCCGACGGCAAGCTGATCGCCTTCACCCGCAGCTGGGGCAGCGCCGATCCGGCCTCGGAACAGATCCAGTACAGCGATCTCTTCGTCATCGCTCCCGACGGCACCGGTGCCCAGCGGCTGACCTTCCTCACCAACGACACCCCGTACTCCGGCGCCGTCACCGACCCCTCCTGGTCCCCCGACGGCAAACAGCTCGTCTTCTCCTACCGGACCAGCGCCACTGGCCAGCCCGCCAACGGCCGTTCCCTCTACATCGTCAACGCCGACGGCACCGGCCTGCGCCGGCTCACCCCGTGGGAGCTGAGGGCCGGCGAACGCGCCGACTGGTCCCCCGACGGCAGCCGGATCGTCTTCACCACCTACCCCGCCGGCTCCGACCACGCCCCCGGTGGCGGCATCTACACCGTCCACCCCGACGGCACAGCCGTCGAAGCACTCACCCCCGGTCCGTCCGACATCACCTACGGGGCCGCCTCCTACTCCCCCGACGGCACCGCGATCGCCTTCGACCAGGCCCCCGCCGGCGGCGCCTCCGAGCTCTACACGATGCGCGCCGACGGCTCGACCGTGACCCGCCTCGCCGGGGCTCCCGGCCATGGCGAAAGCAGCCCGAGCTGGGGCACCGCCCAACCGTCGAGCTGATTTCGCCGCATTCTGCGAAGGCGATGGCGGCAGAACGCGAAGAACCCCCGCCGGTTTCCCGACGGGGGTTCTTCACAATGATTGTTCGGCGGCGTCCTACTCTCCCACAGGGTCCCCCCTGCAGTACCATCGGCGCTGTGAGGCTT
>NZ_JBIWIF010000023.1:0-121923 GCF_044764505.1 Kitasatospora sp. NPDC094019 | reverse complement strand
GAAAGCTACGCGGCTGGCCTACACCTTCGCGGATCGATCATGTGGTTGAAGCTCCTGACCTCAACCACATGATCCCAATCCTCAACAGCACCTAGTGCTTGTGCGGTCCGGCGCGGTGGACCGGGCCGTGGGCGTCGGCGCAGTGCTCGGCGGCGAGCTCGCCCGCGGTGGTGATCTGCAGCAGCGCGCCGGCCTCGTCCTCGCCGACGTGGTCGACCTGGAGGGTGCTGTGGGTGATCCCGTACTCGCCCGCCAGGCGGCCCTGGAGTTCGCGCCGCACGGCGTGGCAGTCGCCGCCCGGAGTGACGAGGATGTGCGCGGAGAGCGCCGGCTGCCCGGAGGTGATCTCCCAGATGTGGAGGTCGTGGATCTCCTCGACCAGCGGCTGGTCGACCAGCCGGTCGGCCACCGCGTCCGGGTCGATCCCCGCGGGCGCGGCCTCCAGGAAGATCCGTCCGGAGTCGCGGACCAGACCGATGCCGGCCTTGAGCATCAGCGCGACCACGATCAGCGAGGCGATCGAGTCGGCCCGGGCGAAGCCGGTGGTCACCACGATCAGACCGGCCACGGCGGTGGCGATGAACGCGTACAGGTCGGTGAGGACGTGCTGGAAGGCGCCCTCGACGTTCAGCGAGCTGCGGTTGGCCTTGGACATGCACCAGGTGGCGGCCACGTTCACCACGATCCCGACCAGTGCGGTGATCAGGACGAGCGAACCGGTCACCTCCGGCGGTTCGAGCAGTCGGCTGATCGCCTCGTAGCCGAGCCAGGCCGACAGGATCAGCAGGGTGACGCCGTTGGCCTGCGCGGAGAGGATCTCGGCGCGCTTGAGCCCGTAGGTGTAGCCGCCGCGGGCCGGGCGGGCGGAGAGCCGCATGGCGATCAGGGCCAGCACGATCGAGGCGGCGTCGGTGAGCATGTGGGCGGCGTCCGAGATCAGCGCCAGCGACTGGGCGGCGAAGCCGACCACCACCTCACCGGCCATGAACACCACGATCAGCGCGAGCGCGCTCAGCAGCCACCGGCGGTCGGCGTCGGCGGACACGCCGTGCGAATGGCCGCCGTGGCCGCCCCGGCCGCCGTGCTTGTGGTCATGCTCATGATCATGCTGGGAGTGCTCGTGGCCGGCCATCGAAGTCCTCTCCTGGAGCCCATGAACGCGTGGGGGCAAGGGGCGACGTCCACGACGCGGCCCCGCACCCGAAGTGAACCGCACATCGAACGAAGATCCAAAGGCTGCATTGGAGACCGTTGTCATTGCCGCTGCCATCGCCTCGCCGTAACCCTCCTCGGGTATCGTCTCGCCGCTGTTGAACAGGGGAGAGGCGCATGGGGCCGGACGGATGCACCGCGGGAGCCGAACGGGTGGTCGGCCTCGGCGTCATCGCCCGCGAGTGGGGCCGGATCGGTGTCACCGGGTTCGGAGGGCCGCCCACGCACATCCTGCTGCTGCGTCGGCTCTGCGTGGAGCGGCGGCGATGGCTGACCCCCGAGGAGTTCGAGGACGGCATCGCGGCCACCAATCTGTTGCCCGGCCCGGCCTCCACCCAACTGGCCGTCCTCACCGCGTGGCGACTGCGGGGTGTGCCCGGGGCGCTGGTCGGCGGGATCTGCTTCATCGGGCCCGGGCTGGTGCTGATCCTGGCGCTCGCGGCGCTGTTCCTGGCCGGCCACCCGCCGCGATGGGTGCTCGGCGCGGCGGCCGGCGCCGGGGCGGCCGTGCCCGCGGTCGCGGTGCAGGCGGCCACCTCGCTGGCCCCGGCCGGCCTCGGCCGGATGGGCCGGGGCCGGGCCGCCCGCGCCCGCTGGATCGGGTACGCGCTGGCCGGGGCGGTGGCGGCGGTGCTGACCGGCCCCTGGCTGGTGCTGGTGCTGATCGCCGCCGGACTCACCGAGATCGCCGTCCGGGCCGACCGGGCCGACCGGGTCGACCGGGGAGGCAGGGGAAGCCGGGAGGGGGGCGGATCGGGCGGACGGGCCGTGCTGCCGCTCGCCACCGGGCCGCTCGCTCTGGGCGGGCTCGGCGCGGTGGCCTGGGTCGCGTTCAAGGTGGGCGCGCTCTCCTACGGGGGAGGGTTCGTGATCATCCCGCTGATGCGGGACGACGCGGTCAACCGCTACCACTGGATGACCGACGGACAGTTCCTCAACGCCGTCGCCCTCGGCCAGGTCACCCCGGGGCCGGTGGTCCACACGGTCGTGGCGGTCGGCTACGCGGCCGCCGGGATCGGCGGCGGCCTGCTCGCGGCGGTGGCCGCCTTCGCGCCGTCCTTCCTCTTCGTGATCCTCGGCGGCCGGCACTTCGACCGGCTCCGGGCCGACCGCCGGGTGGGGGACTTCCTCACCGGCGCCGGACCGGCGGTGGTCGGCGCCATCGCCGGTTCGGCCCTGCCGCTGGCGGCCGCGCTCGGCCAGGGCTGGCAGTGGGGCGTGCTGGCCGGGGCCCTGCTCTGGCTGGTGATCGCCCGGCGGGGCGTGGTGCTCGCACTGCTGGCCGCCGGCGCGGCCGGGGTGCTCGCGGCGGCGGCCGGACTGCCCCTGGGCTGAGCCCCCGCCGACCCGCGCCCCCGGGAGTGATCGGCGGGACGGGACCCAGGGCGCTCACCCGGGCGGGTGAGCCCGGTTTGCGCGCCCCCGAGCGCCTGCGCCACGATCGACGCCCGTGAAGATCACCACGGCCCGGTCCGTCCACCACCTCGTGGAACTGGCGCTCATCGAGCGGTGGGTGACGGTCCGTCACGGCTGTGCGGGCTGCGGGCGAGCCCCGCTTCCGGACCCGGCCCGGAACCCCCGCCCGGGTGGCCCCGGGCGGGACGGCGGCGAACGGATCGGCCCCGGACGGGACGGCGGCGCACCTCGTCCGCCCGCGCTCACCGTCCGCCTCTGCGCCCGACTGCTGATGAGTCGCCCGCCCGCCGACTGGTCGGGCCCGGCCGCCGACGGCCGCTACGGCCCGGACGACCCCGCCGACCCCCGGCCGCTCACCCTGCTGCTGCTCGGCGACTCGCTCGCCCTGGGCCCCGGGGCCGCCCGGCCCGAGGAGACCCTCGGCGCCCGCCTCGCCCGCTCCCTCGGCGAGCACCTCGACCGGCCCGTCGACCTCCGGGTCCTCGCCCGGCCCGGTGCCACCACGGCCGCCCTGCGGCACCAGCTCGCCGGGGCGGCCCGGCTCCGGCCAGGCATCGCGGTGGTGGTCGTGGGCGGCGCCGACGCCCTGCTCCCGTTCCCGGTCGGCCGCGCGGTCCGCCGCCTCGCCCTGGTGCTCCGACGGCTCCGCGACACGGGCTGGCACCCGGTCGTCGTGCCGTGCCCCGACCCCGGCCTCGCGCCGGGCCTCCGGGCCCCGGCCCGGCTCCTCGGCGCGCCCCGCGCCCGCCGCCTCGCCCGGCGTCAGATCCGCGTCGCCGAACGCACCGGGGCCGCGGTCGCGCCCGCCGCCGGCCCCGGATCCGCCGGCCGGGCCGGGCACCTCCTCGGCCCCGACGGGGTGCACCCGTCCGCCCGCGGCCGCGCCGAGCACGCCGCCCGGATGCTCCCCGCCCTCCTCGCCGCCGCCGAACCGCTCCGGGGGCACGGAGCCGGGGCACCCGCCCGGCCGCACCCCCCGGCCCGAGCCGCCGCCGCAACCGGAGCCCGAACGGCGGCCGGAGCCCGAACCGGAGCCCGAACCGCGGCCCGGTCCGCAGTCGGAGCCCGGTCCGGAACGGGGGCCGGCACGGTGGTCGGAGCCGGAACCGGAACAGCCCTCCGGTCCCGCCGCCCCACCCGGAGGGCTACCCCACCTCCATCGGCTCCAGCTGCAACGACCGCGCCGCCGTCGCGGCCCGCACCAGCGCCCGCATCACCCGCAGGTCCTCCCCCTGCTCCGGATGCCACTGCACCCCGAGCGTGAACCCGGGCCCCTCCACCGCCTCCACCGTCCCGTCCGGCGCGTGCGCGGACACCCGCAGCCCGGTCCCCAGCCGGTCCACCGCCTGGTGGTGGAAGGTCGGCACGGTCAGCTCCGGCTCCGGCAGCAGCCCGCCCAGCAGCGTCCCCGGCACCGGCCGCACCACATGCGTCCCGTACCGGCCGGGCGAGCCCCCGTGCACGTCCACGTCCACCACGTCGGGCAGGTGCTGGATCAACGTGCCCCCGCACACCACGTTCAGCACCTGCATGCCCCGGCAGATCCCCAGCAGCGGCATCCCGGACGCCAGCGCCGCCCGCAGCAGCGCCGACTCCCAGACGTCGCGCTCGACCGCGTCGACATCGCTCAGCGGGTGCGGCGGCTGTCCGTAGTAGGCCGGGTCGATGTCCGGCCCGCCCGCCACGACCAGGGCGTCCAGCCGGGCCAGCACCTCCGGCGCGCGCTCGGGGGCGTCGGGCGGCAGGAGCACCGCGATCCCGCCCGAGTTCTGTACATAGGCGGTGTACCGCTCGGGCACCAGGGCCACCCGGCGGTCGCGCCAGTCGCTCCAACTCGCGTCCACCAGATAGGTGCTGACGCCGACAATAGGGCTGCGATCCATGGCGCGCATTCTCCTCCCGTCCCGCCCGGTCACCCGTCAACCTCGCACCTCGGCGCGCCACACCCGTCCGCCCTCTTCCGCGCTGTCGGCGCCAGGCCGTACGGTTCGCTGTGACCGACCGGTCTCGCTGCGTGATCGAGGAAGACGAGGAGGGCGCCCGCCATGTCCGACCGCGCCACCGCACCCGGGGCCGCCGGGCCCGGCACCCCCCGCCGGCGCGCCCCGCTCACCCTCGACGAGCTGCGCGCGCTGGTCGACGCGGGCGAGGTGCACACCGTCGCCCTGGCCTTCACCGACATGCAGGGCCGCCTCCAGGGCAAACGCTTCGCCGCCGGCTTCTTCCTCGACGAGGTGGCCGAGCACGGCGCCGACGCCTGCGACTACCTGCTGGCCGTCGACATCGAACTCAACACGGTGGACGGCTACGCGCTCTCGTCCTGGGAGACCGGCTACGGCGACTTCGCCATGCGGCCCGACCTGTCCACCCTCCGGCTGACCCCCTGGCAGCCCGGCACCGCCCAGGTCACCGCCGACCTCGCCGGCCGCGGCGGCCACCCGGTCGCCGCCGCGCCCCGCCAGCTGCTGCGCCGCCAGATCGCCCGACTGGCCGAGTACGGCCTGGCCGCGGACATCGGCACCGAGCTGGAGTTCCTGGTCTTCCGGGACACCTACGAACAAGCCTGGCAGGGCGGCTACCGCGGACTCACCCCGGCCAACCTCTACAACGTCGACTACTCACTGCTCGGCACCGCCAGGGTCGAGCCGCTGCTCTCCCGGATCCGCACCGAGATGGCCGGCGCCGGCCTGGTGGTGGAGTCCGCCAAGGGCGAGTGCAACCTCGGCCAGCACGAGATCGCCTTCCGCTACGCCGACGCGCTCACCACCTGCGACCAGCACAGCGTCTACAAGACCGGCGCCAAGGAGATCGCCGCCCAACTCGGCTGCGCCCTCACCTTCATGGCCAAGTACGACCAGCGCGAGGGCAACAGCTGCCACATCCACCTGTCGCTGCGGGACGCCGTCGGCGCCCCGGCGTTCGCCGCCGCCGACGGCCGGATGACCGACACCATGCGGCACTTCCTCGCCGGGCAGCTGCTCGCGCTGCGGGAGTTCACCCTGCTGTACGCGCCGAACATCAACTCCTACAAGCGGTACCGCCCGGGCTCGTTCGCGCCGACCGCGGTCGCCTGGGGCCGGGACAACCGGACCTGCGCCTACCGGGTGGTGGGGCACGGCGCCGGCCTGCGGATGGAGAACCGGGTGCCGGGCGGGGACGTCAACCCCTACCTGGCGGTGGCCGGCATGATCGCCGCCGGCCTGCACGGCGTTCAGCTGAAGCTGGAGCTGCCCGCCCCCTGCCTGGGCAACGCCTACGCCGTCGAGGACTACGCCCGGGTGCCCGGCTCACTGCGCGAGGCCGCCGACCTGTGGGCCGCGAGCGAACTCGCCCGCACGGCCTTCGGGGACGACGTGGTCGAGCACTACCTCCACATGGCCCGGGTCGAGCAGGACGCCTACGACGGCGCGATCACCGACTGGGAGCGCTACCGATCCTTCGAGCGGATGTGACCACCATCGACACGACCACCGCCACCCGCGCCGGGACGGCGTCCTCCGCCTGCACCGTCCGCAACCCCGCCACCGGTGAGGTCCTCGCCACCCTGCCCGACACCACGCCCGGGCAGCTCGACGCCGCCGTGCGGCGCGCCGTCGCGGCGCAGCGCGGCTGGGCCGCCCTGGCGCCCGGCGAACGGGCCCGGCTGCTGCGGCGCTTCGCCGACCAGGTGGAGGTGCACGTCCCCGAACTCGCCGCCCTGGAGGTCACCGAGGCCGGCCACACCATCGGCAACGCCACCTGGGAGGCGGGCAACGTCCGCGACCTGCTGGAGTACGCGGCCGGGGGAGTGGAGCGGCTGACCGGACGGCAGATCCCGGTGGCCGGCGGCCTGGACGTCACCTTCCACGAACCGGTGGGCGTGGTCGGGGTGATCGCGCCGTGGAACTTCCCGATGCCGATCGCCGCCTGGGGCTTCGCACCCGCCCTCGCCGCCGGCAACGCGGTGCTGCTCAAGCCCGCCGAGGCGACCCCGCTCACCGCGCTGCGGCTGGCCGAACTCGCCCTCGCCGCCGGACTGCCCGAGGGCCTGTTCCAGGTGCTGCCCGGATCCGGGCCGGTGACCGGCCGGGCGCTGGTGGACCACCCGGAGGTGCGGAAGATCGTCTTCACCGGCTCCACCCTGGTCGGCAAGGAGGTCGCCGCCCGCTGCGCGGCCCGGGCGAAGCGGGTGACCCTCGAACTCGGCGGCAAGAGCCCCAACATCGTGTTCGCCGACGCCGACCTCGCGGGTGCGGCCGACCCGATGTCCTTCCTCGACAACAGCGGCCAGGACTGCTGCGCCCGCAGCCGGATCCTGGTCCAGCGGGAGGTCCTCGACGACTTCCTGGCCCTGCTGCTGCCCGCCGTCGAGGCGGTCCGGACCGGGGACCCGGCCGATCCGCTGACCACGATCGGCCCGCTGATCTCGGCCGCGCAGGTGCGGCGGGTGGCCTCGTACGTGACCCCCGACCTGCCGGTGCTGGCCCGCGGCGCCGTCCCGGACGGGCCCGGCTTCTGGTACCCGCCGACGGTGCTGGCGCCGACCCGGCCGGACGTCCCCGCGGTCACCGAGGAGATCTTCGGCCCGGTCGCGGTGGTGCTCCCGTTCGAGGACGAGGCCGACGCGCTGCGGCTGGCCAACGCCACCCGGTACGGGCTGTCCGGCTCGATCTGGACCCGCGACCTGGGCCGGGCGCTGCGGCTGGCGCGCGGGGTCGCGGCCGGGAACCTGTCGGTCAACTCGCACTCCTCGGTGCGGTACTGGACGCCGTTCGGCGGCTTCGGGGAGTCCGGCGTGGGCCGCGAGCTGGGGCCGGAGGCGCTGCAGCGCTTCACCGAGACCAAGAACGTCTACATCCGGACCGACGCGTAGGAGCTGTCCTTGACCCGGAACGACCCCCGGCCGCACCACCCGCACGAGTCCCGGGGGGCCGACGCACCGATCTGCCGCCGGCTGGTCGGACGCACGGCCGTGATCACCGGTGCGGGCGGCGGGATCGGCCTGGCCTCGGCCCGGCGGCTCGCCGCCGAGGGCGCCCGGGTGGTCTGCGCCGACCTCGACGAGACCACCGGCCGGGCGGCCGCCGAGGAGGTCGGCGGCCTGTTCGTGCACACCGACGTGACCGACCCGGCGATGGTCGAGGCGCTCTTCGACGAGGCGTACGAGACCTTCGGCAGCGTGGACGTGGCCTTCAACAACGCCGGCGTCCCGGAGCCGGAGGACGGCTCGATCCTCACCACCGGACCGGACGCCTGGCGTCGGGTCCAGGAGGTCGACCTGACCTCGGTCTACCTGTGCTGCCGGGCCGTGCTGCCGTACATGCGCCGGCACGGGCGCGGTTCGATCATCAACACCGCGAGCTCCGTGGCCCGGCCGGGCACGGCGACCTCGCAGATCTCGTACACCGCGGCCAAGGGCGGGGTGCTGGCGATGTCGCGCGAGCTGGGCGTGCAGTTCGCCCGGGAGGGCATCCGGGTGAACGCGCTCTCCCCGGGGCCGGTGGACACCCCGTCGCTGCGCGAGCTGTTCGCCGCGGATCCGGAGCGGGCGGCGCGGCGGCTGGTGCACATCCCGCTCGGCCGCTTCGCCCGGCCGGAGGAGATCGCGGCCGCGGTCGCCTTCCTGGCCAGCGACGACTCCTCGTTCATGACGGCCGGCGAGTTCCTGGTGGACGGCGGGATCTCCGGCGCCCACGTGACGCCCGAGGGCGACCCCGGGGTGTGATCCGAAAGACACTCCCCGAGCCGTCGGCGGGGCCGTTCGCGGCTTCTCACCGTAATCTCATCGAAAAGGTCCGGAATTCGGGGTCCAGCTGATTTCGCGCTTATCCGGCTGCCTTTAGATTCTCTTTCGTGAGTGAGCAGATCCCCGCCGGGTGGTACCCGGACCCGAAGGACATCACCAGCGACCCGCGACCCCAGCGCTGGTGGGACGGCAAGGGCTGGACGGCCAGCACCCGGCCCGCACCCTCGGACGCGCCGCCGCCGGAGGCTCCGGCGGCGGGTGCTCCGGGGCCGGAGGAGACCGCCGAGACCCGCGTACTGGAGGGGGAGGTGCTGGAGAGCGGTCCGTCGGTCCGCCATCCGGAGCCGCCGCCGTTCGGCACCGCCTACGGTTCGCCGCCGCCCCCGAAGCCGCGGCGCAAGCTCAAGCCGTCCAGGACGGTGATCGCGGCCGCGGTGGCGGCCGTGCTGGGTCTGGGCCTCGGCTCGGGCATCACCTACCTGGCGATGGACGACCACGGCGACCGGCACCACAGCGCCCGCCCGGCCGTACCGCCCGGCGGCAATGGCAATGGCAACGGCGGTCCGTGGCGCGGTCTGCCGGACTTCGGCGACCCGGGCGGCAACGGCGGCAACGGTGGCGGCCAGGGCAACGGCAACGGCCAGGGCAACGGCAACGGCCAGGGCAACGGCGGCCGGGGCAACGGGAACGGCAACGGCGGTGGCGGCCAGGGCAATGGCGGTCAGGGCAACAACGGCGGCAACGGCGGCCAGGGCAACGGGAACGGCGGCCGGGGCAACGGTGCCAACAGCACCCAGGCCATCGACGCGGTGAACCGGCTGGTCCTGTCCGTCCCCTCCGGCTGGGAGGGCGGCACCACCCGCGACGGCTTCGCCCTGATCACCATCGGCTCCTACGACTGCGAGGGCGGCGGCACCTGCTCGCTGGGCGGCGCCAACACCGGCCGGATCGACGGCGGCGGCACCGACGTCCAGGCGGCGGCCAAGGCCGACATCGACAAGGCCGTCAAGGACTCCTACAACGAGGTCGTCTCGCACGAGGAGCTCAAGTCCGAGGCGGTCAAGGTGGACGGCCGGGACGGCTACCTGGTCCGCTGGAAGGTGGACGCGGCCAAGGGCAACGACGGCTACGTGCAGACGGTGGTCTTCCCGGCCGCCGACGGCAAGTCGCTGGTCTCGGTGCACTTCGGTTTCGACATCGCCGACAAGGCGCCGGACGTCGCGCTGATGGACACCATCCTCAAGGGCATCACCGACTACAGCGGCAAGCTGCCCGGGATCCCGGGCTTCCCCGGCGGCCAGGACGGCGGCGGTACCGGCACCTCGACCACCTGACCCGGGCGGTCGTCCCGGGGCCCCCGACGCGGGCCCCGGGACGCACCCGGCGCGGGGTTCGGCTCACGCACGGCGGCGGCCCGCCCGGAACACTCCGGGCGGGCCGCCGCCGTGGCACTGCGGGTGGATCGGCCGGGGCAGGCGCCGAACGGGGGCTGGGAGGACGGCGCCGCCCCGGCTTCCGGCGGTCAGCCGTCGTGTCGAACAGCCTCGACCCGACGGCGCCGGAGCACCATGGCGGCCCAGCCGAGGCCGATCGCGGCGGCGCCGGTGAGCAGCATCGGCCCGGTGGCGGACCCGCCGCCGACGGCCGCGCTGTCCGCCGCGACGACCTTGCCGGCCGGCTCGTCGGCGTTGCCGCCGTGTCCGTGGTGGGCCACGGTGGACTTGGACTGGCCGGCGGCGATCTGCGCCTCGCTCGGGGCGGCCGGGGCCTGGGCGGTGAGCGCGGAGACGGCCTCGGTGAGCGAGGCGCCCTTGCCGAAGTCGACGTCCGAGCAGCTGTAGAACGCCTCGGGGCTGTCGGTGCGCTGCCACACCATGTAGAGCAGCTGGCGGCCGGTGCGCTGCGGCAGGGTGCCGCTGTAGTTGTAGTAGCCGTTGTCGGAGGTGCGCAGGGTCGGCACCTGGGCGACCGGCACCGCGTCGAGGTCGGACCACTTCAGCGGCTGGGTGGGGTTCCAGCTCTGCTTGGTGATGTAGATGGTCTGGTTGCCCTGGTGCGGGGCGGTGACCCGGAACTTGAAGTCGATCTTGCCGGCGGTGACCGCGGTGGCCGGCCAGTCGGCCCGCGGCAGGTCCAGGGCCTTGTACTTGTCGCGGCCGGCGGAGCAGAGCTTGCCGTCCGGGATCAGCGCCTGGTGGTTGCCGGCGGCGTTGGCGAGGTTGACCTCGTTCCAGTCGTACAGCGGCTGGGTGCCGCTGAGCGCGACGAGGTCCTTGCAGATCTGGGACTTGGGGGTCTCGGGGCCCTCGGCGTAGCAGGCCGCGATCCGGCTGACCGGATTGGTCACGGTGCCGTGGGCGCCGGCGGTGCCGATGCCTGCGGCCGAGACGGAGAGGAACGCGGCGCCGATGACGCCGACGGACAGGGCGGTGCGCTTCATGGACATGGGGTGGGGACTCCTTGACCGTGTACCGGGCCGAGGTTGTGGGGGAGTGCCGGGCACGTCTGCCCGAGGGGCCGGCCGACCCGGCGCGCCGGTCCCTGGGCTGAGCGTATGATTGGACTAGACCAGCTGGCAATAGTGCGCTGTGGGCCACTTTTTGACGGAATGTAGCCCGGCGAGCAGCGCAAAGGCCCGCTGGGGCGCCGGAGTTAGGCATCCCATCGGGCCCATTTAAGGTGCGGCCAAGGTTCCGCCGCGCGCGTCCGGTCCCGCGGCCGGGGCCGGCGGTCCCGGCGCGGCGCCGGTTCTGCCCCCGTTCAGCCCTCGGCGCGCCCGATCCACTGGTTCTCGACCGGGCCGGACTGGATCAGGATCCCGCCGTTCATCGTGCCGCCGCTGAAGGTGTTGTGCACCGAGACGCCCGCCGGTCCGGGCGGCTCCGGCGAGAACTCGGCCAGGACCGAACGGAGTTCGGCGGCCGCCTCGGGGTGCTGGCGCAACAGCCGGCGGAGCCGGTTGCGCAGCTCGGCGGCCTGGTCGCCGACCAGTTCGGCGTCGCCGTCCGCCCGGACCACCTCGACCCGGATCTCCTCCAGCTCGGCCGACACCTCCTCGGCGTCCCGGCCACGTCCCAGCAGTCCCGCCAGCCGGGACCTCAGCTGCGTCCAGGCTTCGGTGGCCATCAGCCCGACCACCGTCGTGGCCCCCGTCGTCACCAGCTGCGCGATCTCGGCCTCCACGGCCCCTCCTCCGTCGGCGCGGTTCCCCCCCCACGGTAGTGGAGCGGGGGTCCGGCGGGAACGGTGCCGACGGAGGGCGGCGCGCCCGTCGGGGAAGCCGGAGGACGGCGCGCCCTCAGAGGAAGGTGTGCCCCTCGCCGCGGTAGGTGGGCGCGGCGCGGACCACCCGGTCGCCCTCCACCAGGTGCAACTCCGGGAACCGCTCGCAGAGTTCTCCCGCCTTGGCGTGCCGGAACCAGACCCGGTCGCCGATCAGCAGATCGTCCGCGGCCGCGCCGAGCAGCGGCGTCTGCACCTCGCCGGCCCCCTCCATCGGGTCGTAGCGCAGCCCGGTCGGCAGGTACGGCACGGGGGAGCGGTCCGGACCGGCCGCGCCGGACGCCGGGTAGCCGCCGCCCAGCACCGTCACCACGCCGAGGCCGGGCCGACGGACCACCGGCTGGCCGAACAGCGCGGCCGGGCGGCCCCGGAACGCGCGGTAGTTGTCGAACAGTCGCGGCTGGTACAGCCCGGAGCCGGCCGCCACCTCGGTCACCGCGCGCTCGGCCACCGTCGACTCGACGCTGCCGGTGCCGCCGCCGTTGACGAACTCCAGCTCGGCCACCCGCCGCACCAGCCGGACCGTCGCCGCCCGGCGCTCTGCCAGCTCGGTCCTGGCCCGGGCCTGCATCAGCCGGATCAGCCCGGAGCGCACGGGCCGCCCGGGCACCGCGTCGCCCACGCCGGCGACATGTCCCTCGTAGGCCATCAGCCCGACCACCCGGAAGCCCCGGCGGCGCTGCACCAGCTCGGCGAAGGCCGCCACGTCCTCGGGGGTGCGCAGCGGCGAGCGGCGGGCGCCGACCCGGACCCGGCCGCCGAGCAGGTGCAGCGCGGTGTCCAGTTCCAGGCAGACCCGCACCTCGGCGGAGCCGGCCCGGGCCGCGTCGACCAGGTCCAGCTGGGCCGGATCGTCCAGGACCACGGTGACGGCGGCGGCGAGCTCCGGGTCGGCGGTCAGCGCGGCGAAGCCGGTCCGGTCGCTGGAGGGGTAGGCCAGCAGGATGTCGCGCAGGCCGCCGCGGGCCAGCCAGAGCGACTCGGCGAGGGTGAAGGACATCACCCCGGCGAAGCCCTCCACGGCCAGCGCCCGTTCCAGCAGGGCGCGGCAGCGCACCGACTTGCTGGCCACCCGGACCGGCTTGCCCCCGGCCCGGCGCACCAGGTCGGCGGCGTTGGCGTCGAAGGCCGCCAGGTCGACGATCGCGACCGGGCCGTCCAGATGGGCGGTGGCCCGGTCGTACCGGGCGCGGTCGGCGGCGGGGGAGGGCGCCGGCGCGGGGGTGGTCGAGGGGGCGGACGCGGTGCGGGCTGCGGCTTCGGGCGTGGCCATGGGCGCAGACTGCCACACCGGCTCTACCGGCGGGTAGGGGGCGGGCGGGGGACCTGCCGGACGGGGGACAGCGGGCGGACTCCTCCGGACGGGGACCCGCCGGACCGGGACTTTCGGTCCGCGCGGGGCGGCCGGGCGGTGGCATAGGGTCGGGCGGGTGGACCGCAACGACTTCCCGAACCCGGCCTTCGTCGGCAAGAGCATCCCCGACCCCGGCTTCTCCGGCGACGACGGCACCGCGGACCCGGCGCTGACCGCCGCGCTCGCCCGCTGGTCGCGGGAGCCCGCCGCCGAGCCGCAGGTGCTGGCGGCGCTGACGCCCACCCGTCTGATGGTGCCGATCGTGGCGATCCTCGGCGAGGTCGAGGTGGACGAGCACGGGCACAAGCACGACAAGAGCAGCGACATGGCCGTCCCGCTGGTGGAGGCCGCCGACGGCCGGCGCGCGCTGCCGGCCTTCACCTCGCTGGAGTCGCTGGCCCGCTGGCGCGCCGACGCCCGCCCGGCGCCGGTGGCCGCCCCGCAGGCCGCCATGGTCGCCTTCTCCGAGCGGGCGGACACCCTGCTGGTGGACCCGGCCGGGCCGGTGCCGTTCCCGCTGGCCGGGGCCCGGCTGCGCGCGCTGGCGGAGAACCGGCCCTACCTGGCCCCGGCCGCCGACCCCGAGGTGCGGGAGGCGGTCCGGGCGGTGCTGGCCGCCGAGCCGCAGGTGGTGCTCGGGGTGCTGGCACCGGCCGAGGACTCGGACGGGGTGCTCGCGGTGGTGCTGGACCCGGCACTGGACCTGGCCGGGATGCAGGAGGCCGCGCAGCGGCTGGGCCGGGCGGTCGCCACCGATCCCGTGCTGCGGGTGCGGCTGGACCGGGGCGTGGACCTGGCGGTCCTCCCGGCGGGCGCGGAGCTGCCGGGCGAGCCGCTCCACCGGCGCTGACGAACGGCGGGGACCATCGTCACGTGACGATGGTCCCCGCCGTCCGTCGTCGCGGGTGTCAGGAGTAGACGGGCCCGGTGAACTTCTCGCCCGGGCCCGAGCCGGGGGCGTCCGGGACGAGCGAGGACTCGCGGAAGGCCAGCTGCAGCGAGCGCAGGCCGTCCCGCAGCGGCGCCGCGTGGAAGTTGCTGATCTCCGGGGCGCCGGCGGTGACCAGCCCGGCCAGCGCGGTGATGAGCTTGCGGGCCTCGTCGAGGTCCTTGTCCTTCTCGCCGCCCTCGGCGAGACCGCACTTGACGGCCGCGGCGCTCATCAGGTGCACCGCGACGGTGGTGATCACCTCGACGGCCGGGACCTCGGCGATGTCCCGGGTGAGGTCGTCGAAGCCGATCGCCTCGTCGTCGGCGGCGGGGTTCTGGGTGGGCTCGCTGCTCAAGGGTGGCTCGTTCCGTCGTGCCGGTGTCCGTACACAGGGAGCGTACAAGCCGGGCCGGGCCGGGGCGGAATGGCGTTCGACCCCCCGGAGCTGTATGCTTCGAGACTGACCGGCCGGGCGTCCTCACGGAAGCCTGGCCAGCAAGAGGAGGCTCCACCCAGGAGGCCCGAGAGGGCAACCGCGAAAGTCTCCCACCCGATCGGCTTCACGGTCGACGGGTCCGGTCCGCGACGGGCGCCCAGCGCCGACAGTCGCCGCAGCGCCCCTCACCGGGTGCCGCCCCCGGTTGTGTGGAGCCCCGCTTGTACCGAGCGGGGCTTTTTTCGTGTCGCGGTGTGGGCGCAGGGATCCACAGCGCAGCACGAATGAAGCCCCGCCCAGTGGTCGAGTCCACTACGTGCGACCGCCGCCCGACGGCCGCATCGCAGAAGGTGCAACCGAGGAGGCCCCATCAGCACCGAGCCCCGCATCAACGACCGGATTCGCGTCCCCGAGGTGCGACTCGTCGGTCCCAGCGGCGAGCAGGTCGGCATCGTGCCGCTTGCCAAGGCGCTGGAGCTCGCGCAGGAGTACGACCTCGACCTGGTCGAGGTCGCGGCGACCGCCCGGCCGCCGGTGTGCAAGCTCATGGACTACGGCAAGTTCAAGTACGAGTCGGCCATGAAGGCCCGTGAGGCGCGCAAGAACCAGGCGCACACGGTCATCAAGGAGATGAAGCTCCGGCCGAAGATCGACCCGCACGACTATGACACCAAGAAGGGTCACGTCGTTCGGTTCCTCAAGCAGGGCGACAAGGTCAAGATCACGATCATGTTCCGCGGTCGTGAGCAGTCCCGCCCCGAGCTGGGCTTCCGTCTGCTTCAGCGGCTCGCCGACGACGTCCAGGACCTGGGCTTCATCGAGTCCTCGCCGAAGCAGGACGGCCGCAACATGATCATGGTTCTGGGCCCGCACAAGAAGAAGACCGAGGCGATGGCCGAGGCCCGCGCCATTGCGGACGCCCGCAAGGCCGAGCGCCAGGGCCGGACCACCGGCCCCGACGCCGAGGCCGATGACGACGCCGTCGAGACCGACGACCTTGCGGTCGAGGCCGACGTCGACGTCGAGGCGGACGACGACGCCGAGCCCGCCGAGCTCGCCGAGGTCCAGGACGCCGCCGCCGAGACGGAGGCCCCCGAGGCCGCCGCTCCGGTCGAGCAGCCGGCCGAAGCCTCCCAGGGCGCCTGACCCTCCCCGGTCAGGGCGGTCCGGGAGATCGGCCACCAAGGTGACGGGGCGCCCCGCCCGGTCACCGCAGATTCATCCTTCACGCCCGCGCGGCGCACACCGCGCGGGCGTGGACGGACCGACGAGGAGATACGGCGACATGCCGAAGCAGAAGACGCACAGTGGCGCCAGCAAGCGCTTCAAGATCAGTGGCTCTGGCAAGGTGCTGCGCGAGCGCGCCGGCCGCCGCCACCTCCTGGAGCACAAGCCGTCGACGCTGACCCGCAAGCTGGCCGGTACGGTCGAGCTCGCCCCCGCCGACGCCAAGAAGATCAAGAAGCTTCTCGGCAAGTGATCGCCCTCCCGCCCGGCGCCAGCCGTGTGCGGGCCAGCTGATCCTTCCCGACCCATTCGATTGACGGACCACGTGAAGTAGTCCGTGGTCCAACCCAAGGAGTAATCAAGTGGCACGCGTCAAGCGGGCAGTGAACGCCCACAAGAAGCGCCGGGTCATCCTGGAGCGCGCCAGCGGCTACCGCGGCCAGCGCTCGCGCCTGTACCGCAAGGCCAAGGAGCAGGTCACCCACTCGCTGGTCTACAACTTCAACGACCGCAAGAAGCGCAAGGGCGACTTCCGTCAGCTGTGGATCCAGCGCATCAACGCTGCGGCCCGTGCCAACGGCATCACCTACAACCGCTTCGTGCAGGGCCTGAAGGCCGCCAGCGTCGAGATCGACCGCAAGATGCTGGCCGACCTGGCCGTCAACGACCCGGGTGCGTTCGCCACGCTCGTCGAGGTCGCGCAGAAGGCGCTTCCGGCCGACGTCAACGCCCCGAAGGCCGCCGCCGACGCCGCCTGATCCTCGGATCAGTTGTGTTCGGCCGACCGGACCCGCAGGCTCGATCCTGCGGGTCCGGTTTTGCGTTCCCGCACAGACGCCAGTACAGAGACGAGACCATGCCGAGCACCGACATCCCCCTGCTCACCTCCCTGCGCTCGCCGCGCGTCGTCGCCGCCCGGAGGCTCGCCAAGCGCAGCCAGCGCGGCAAGGAGCGCCGCTTCCTGGTCGAGGGCCCGCAGGCCGTCCGCGAGGCCGTCGCGTACGGGCGGCTGCCGGGTTCCGGCGAGCACGCCGTGGTCGAGGTGTACGCCACGGTCGAGGCCGCCGAACGGCACGCCGGGATCGTCGAGGCCGCCCTGGCCGAGGGGCTGCCGGTGCTCACCGCCACGGACGAGGTGATCGCCGGGATCTGCGACACCGTGACCCCGCAGGGCATCGTCGCCCTCTGCCGCTTCATCGACACCCCGTTCGCCGACGTGCTGGCCGCCCGGCCGAAGCTGGTCGCCGTGCTCGCCCACGTCCGCGACCCCGGGAACGCCGGCACCGTGCTGCGCACCGCCGACGCGGCCGGGGCGGACGCCGTGGTGCTCACCGACGCCTCCGTGGACCTCTACAACCCGAAGGCCGTCCGGGCCTCGGTCGGCAGCCTGTTCCACCTCCCGGTCGCCGTCGGCGTCCCGGTCGAGGAGGCGATCGGGCGGCTGCGCGAGGCCGGCGTGCGGGTACTGGCCGCCGACGGCGCGGGGGAGCGCGACCTCGACCGGGAGCTCGACGAGGGCACCCTGGGCGCGCCCGGCGCCTGGGTGTTCGGCAACGAGGCGTGGGGGCTTCCGGAGGAGACCCGCGCGCTCACCGACGAGGTCGTGCGCGTCCCGATCCACGGGCACGCCGAGAGCCTCAACCTGGCCACGGCCGCCGCGGTCTGCCTGTACGCCTCGGCCCGCGCCCAGCGCTCGCCCGGCGGGTGCCGCGCCGCCGACCGGTAGCGCCCCCCGGTCCTGCCGCCGGCGCTCCCCGCCCGGCCGGGCACCGCGTCCGCCCCGGCCGCCGCGGGGGCCGGTCCCCGCGGCGGCGGCCCGGGAGCGGGCCGCCCGGGCGCGCCGGGAACTCGTCGTGGGCCCTATTACCCGAGGCCGGGAGACGCTAGGGTCTGCCTCGGTGGGGGGAAAGACACGGTGGGTAATCGGGGAGGACACCCATGGTCGGCAGCGGGCCAGAGCTCGACCCGGACGACCTGCCGGACGGCCTGGTGGTCGCCGACGCGCTGGGCCGGGTGGTCTGCTTCAACCGCGCCGCCGCCCGGCTGACCGGGGTCGACCCGGGGGCCGCCCTCGGCAGCGAGCTGGAGGACGTCCTCCCGCTGGAGGACCTCGACGGCCGCCGCTGGTGGCAGCTGACCGACCCGTACGGCGGCCTCGCCGTCCGCACCAGCCAGCCGGAGCGCAACCTGCTGCTGCCGGGCGGCCGCGAGGTGCTGGTCTCCGCCCGGTACGTGCGCGTCCGCCCCAAGGGTCCGGTGGAGAAGCTGGTGATCGCCCTGCGCGGCACCGAGGCCCGCCGTCGTACCGAGCGCAGCCACGCCGAACTGATCGCCACCGTCGCGCACGAGCTGCGCTCGCCGCTCACCAGTGTCAAGGGCTTCACGGCGACCCTGCTCGCCAAGTGGGAGCGGTTCACCGACGGCCAGAAGCGGCTGATGCTGGAGACCGTCGACGCCGACGCCGACCGGGTCACCCGGCTGATCGCCGAACTGCTGGACATCTCCCGGATCGACGCGGGCCGGCTGGAACTGCGCAAGCAGGTGGTCGACCTGGCCGCCGCCGTCCGCCGGCACGTCGAGCGCAAGGTCGCCACCGGCATTCCCGAGGACCGCTTCGACATCCGGATCGGCGAGCCGCTGACGGTGCTGTGGGCGGACCCGGACAAGGTCGACCAGGTACTCGCCAACCTGCTGGAAAATGCGGTGCGCCACGGTGAGGGGACTGTCACCATCGAGGTGGCACCGGCCAAGGAGGTCGTCGAGGCCCCCGTCTGGGAGCGCCCCGGCACTCCGCCCCGCATCGTGGAAGGCACAGCGGTCACCGTGAGCGACGAAGGCAGCGGTATCCCCGAAGAGGCGGTCCCACGCGTCTTCACCCGCTTCTGGCGCGGCTCCAAGCGCGGTGGCACCGGCCTCGGCCTCTACATCGTCAAGGGCATCGTCGAGGCCCACGGCGGCTCGATCCGGGTGGACCGCGCGCCCGGCGGCGGCGCCCGCTTCCGATTCGTCCTGCCCGCCGGGATCCCCGACTTCATGCTCTGAACGAGCAGCGGTGCCCCGCCCCGCGGGGCGCGGTCGGTCCACGGGCGGGCTTGACGGCGGTCGCGCTACGCGCTGCGACTACACTCGACCTTTGGCGTTGTGGAACGCCCTGCGCGGCCGTGCCGCGGACATCCCACCTCCCCCGTTCGGAGACCGGCTGCCCGTGCCCCGGCCACGCCGGGCGTGACGCGGTGGCCCCCTCCTGCCCGTCGGCGGGCCCGGAGGGCGCACGAGCCCCCTTACCTGAGCACGGACGAGCAGGAGCACGGGAAGATAGAGATGTCGGCACCCAACAAGTCTTACGACCCGGTCGAGGTCGAGGCCCTCAAGCCCGAGGTGGTGGAGGCGGCCCGGGACGAGGCGCTCGCCGCGTTCGCCGCCGCCACCAGCCTCGACGAGCTGAAGCAGGCCAAGGTCGCCCACACCGGCGACCGCTCCGCGCTCTCCCTCGCCAACCGCGAGATCGGCGCCCTGCCCCCGCACGCCAAGGCCGCCGCCGGCAAGCTGATCGGCCAGGCCCGGGGCGCCGTCAACCAGGCCCTCGGCAAGCGGCAGGCCGAACTGGAGGCCGAGCGCGACGCCCGGGTGCTGGTCGAGGAGGCGGTGGACGTCACCCTGCCCTACGACCGCACCCCGCGCGGCGCCCGGCACCCGCTGACCACGCTGGCGGAGCGCATCGAGGACACCTTCGTCGCGATGGGCTACCAGGTCGCCGAGGGCCCCGAGGTCGAGGCGGAGTGGCTGAACTTCGACGCCCTCAACCTCGGCCCGGACCACCCGGCCCGCTCCATGCAGGACACGTTCTTCGTCCGGGCCCCGGACGGCTCCGCCGACTCCGGCGTGGTGCTGCGCACCCAGACCTCCCCGGTCCAGGCCCGCACCCTGCTCGACCGCGAGCCCCCCGTCTACGTGGTCTGCCCCGGCCGGGTCTACCGCACGGACGAGCTGGACGCCACCCACACCCCGGTCTTCCGGCAGGTCGAGGGCCTGGCCGTGGACGAGGGCATCACCTTCGCGGACCTCAAGGGCACCATCGAGCAGCTGGTCTCGACCCTGATCGGCGACGGCCTGGAGCTGCGCTGGCGGCCCTCGTACTTCCCGTTCACCGAGCCGAGCGCCGAGATCGACCTGCAGTGCTTCGTGTGCCGCGGCGAGTCGGTCGGCAACCCGGACCGGCCCTGCCGCACCTGCGGCTCCGAGGGCTGGATCGAGCTCGGCGGCTGCGGTGTCGTCAACCCGCGGGTGCTGGTCGCCTGCGGCGTCGACCCCGACCGCTACAGCGGCTTCGCGTTCGGCCTGGGCCTGGAGCGAATCCTGATGAACCGTCACAACGTCGCCGACATGCGCGACATGGTCGAGGGTGACGTGCGCTTCACCCTCCCGTTCGGGATGGAGATCTGATGCGCGTCCCGCTTTCCTGGCTGCGCGAGTACGTCGACCTGCCGGCCGGCGAGACCGGCCGCGAGGTGGCCGAGCGCCTGGTCCGGGCCGGCCTGGAGGTCGAGACCGTCGAGCGGATCGGCGGCGACCTCAAGGGCCCGCTGGTGGTCGGCGAGGTGCTCTCCATCGAGGAGCTGACCGGCTTCAAGAAGCCGATCCGGCACTGCTGGGTCAACGTCGGCGACGCCAACGGCACCGGCGACCCGCAGGAGATCGTCTGCGGCGCGACCAACTTCGCCGTCGGCGACAAGGTCGTCGTGGTCCTCCCGGGCGCCGTGCTGCCCGGCCCGTTCCCGATCGCCGCCCGGCAGACCTACGGCCACACCTCGGCCGGCATGATCTGCTCGGCCCGCGAGCTGGGCATGGGCGACGACCACGACGGCATCATCGTGCTGCCGCCGGAGTACGAGCCCGGCACCGACGCGATCGAGCTGCTCCAGCTGGTCGACGAGGTGCTGGACATCGCCGTCACCCCGGACCGCGGCTACTGCCTGTCCATGCGCGGCGTGGCCCGCGAGGCCGCCGCCGCGTACGGGCTGCCGCTGGCCGACCCGGCGCTGCTCGACGTGCCGCCGGCCAACTCCTTCGGCTACCTGGTGAAGGTCAACGACCCGGCCGGCTGCGACCGCTTCGTGGCCCGCACCGTGGTCGGCATCGACCCGGCCGCCAAGTCCCCGATCTGGCTCCAGCGCCGACTGCAGAAGGCGGGCGTCCGCCCGATCTCGCTCGCCGTCGACATCACCAACTACGTGATGCTGGAGGTCGGCCAGCCGCTGCACGCCTACGACAAGCAGCGCGTGGACGGCCCGATCACGGTCCGCCGGGCGGAGCCGGGCGAGAGCCTGACCACCCTCGACGGCGTCAAGCGCACGCTGTCCGCCGAGGACCTGCTGATCTGCGACAACAGCGGCCCGATCGGCCTGGCCGGCGTCATGGGCGGCGCCTCCACCGAGATCCTCGACCCGGCCGCCGGCCCGGGCACCACCGAGGTGATCATCGAGGCGGCGCACTTCGACCCGGTCGTCATCGCCCGCGGCGCCAAGCGGCACAAGCTGCCCTCCGAGGCGTCCAAGCGCTTCGAGCGCGGCGTCGACCCGGAGGCCACCCGCGCCGCCGCGCAGCGCGCCGTCGACCTGCTGGTGCTGATCGCCGGCGGCACCGCCGAGGCCGGTGTCACCGACATCGCCGCCCCGCACCCGGTGCGCACCATCACCATCGCCGCCGACCTGCCCGACCGGGTCGCCGGCACCGGGTACGGCCGCGAGACCGTCACCCGGCGTCTCCAGGAGATCGGCTGCTCGGTCTCCGGCGCCGACGTCCTGGAGGTCACCCCGCCGACCTGGCGCCCCGACCTCACCGACCCGTACGACCTCGCGGAGGAGGTCATCCGACTGGAGGGGTACGACAACGTCCCCGCCCGGATGCCCACCGTCCCGCCGGGCAAGGGTCTGACCGAGGCCCAGCGGACCCACCGCCGGGTCGGCGTGGCGCTGGCCGGCGCCGGTTTCGTCGAGGTCAACAACTACCCGTTCGTCGGCGAGGCGTCCTTCGACGCGCTCGGCCTGGAGCCGGAGGACCGCCGCCGCCGCACGGTGACGCTGGTCAACCCGCTCAACGACGAGGAGCCGGGGCTGCGCACCACGCTGCTGCCGGGCCTGCTCGGGGCGCTGCGCCGCAACGTCGGCCGCGGCAACACCGATCTGGCGATCTTCGAGACGGGTACCGTCTTCCTGCCGAAGGACGAGCTGTCGGTCGCCCCGCGTCCGGCCGTCGACCGCCGCCCGAGCGCCGAGGAGCTGGCCGCGCTGGACGCCGCGCTGCCGCACCAGCCGCGCCGGGTCGCGGTGGCGCTGGCCGGCGAGCGGCTGCCGTCCGGCTGGTGGGGCAAGGGCTCCGCGGCCGGCTGGGCCGACGCGATCGAGGCCGCCCGCACGGTGGCCCGCGCCGCCGGCGTCGAGCTGGACGTGCGCCGAGGGCAGCTGCTGCCCTGGCACCCGGGCCGCTGCGCCGAGCTGGTCGTGGCGGGCACCGACCGGGTGGTCGGCCACGCCGGCGAGCTGCACCCGCGCGCCGTCAAGGCGCTGGGCCTTCCCGAGCGCACCGCCGCGATGGAGCTGGACCTGGACCTGCTGTCGGCCGACGGCGCCGTGCGGGTCGACGGTCCGCCGGTCTCCGGCTTCCCGGTGGCGACCCAGGACGTGGCGCTGATCGTCGACGCGGCCGTGCCGGCCGCCGAGGTGGAGGCCGCGCTGCGGACCGGGGCCGGCGGGCTGCTGGAGGCGATCCGGCTGTTCGACGTCTTCACCGGCGAGCAGGTCGGCGAGGGGCGCAAGTCGCTGGCGTACGCGCTGCGGTTCCGCGCCGCGGACCGGACGCTGACCGCCGACGAGGCGAGCGCCGCCCGCGAGGCGGCCGTCGCCGAGGCCGTCGCCCGCACCGGCGCGGTGCTGCGCGGCGTCTGACGACGCGTCCGCCCAGCGGTACGAGGGGCCCCGACCGGAACTCCGGTCGGGGCCCCTCGCGTGTCCGCGTCGGCAAACATGGCGCCAGGGCCTTGCGCGGCGCGGGGCGTGAACGCTTCAATCTAGTTAGGAAACTTTCCTAACTCTCCTCGTGCGTCCGGAGACCCCCATGCCCCGGACCAGGGAAACGGAGCGCCCCATGCGTCTCAAGCACCCCACCGCCCGCCTCGCCCTCGCCGCCGTGCTGGTCGCCCTTCCGGCCAGTGTCGCCGCCGCGGGCACCGTGTACGCCGCCCCGGCCCCCGCGAGTGCCACCCGGCTCGCGGCCGTCGGCCTGGACGACCCGCACAAGAAGGACATCGCCATGCAGCTGGTGTCCAGCGCGGAGAACTCCTCCCTCGACTGGAAGTCCCAGTACAAGTACATCGAGGACATCAAGGACGGCCGCGGCTACACCGCCGGCATCATCGGCTTCTGTTCCGGCACCGGCGACATGCTCGACCTGGTCGAGCACTACACGGACCTCAAGCCGGGCAACATCCTCGCCAAGTACCTCCCGGCGCTGCGCAAGGTCAACGGCACCGAGTCGCACTCGGGCCTCGGCTCCGCCTTCGAGAAGGACTGGGCCACCGCCGCCAAGGACAGCGTCTTCCAGCAGGCCCAGAACGACGAGCGCGACCGCGTCTACTTCAACCCCGCGGTCAACCAGGCCAAGGCCGACGGCCTGCGCGCGCTCGGCCAGTTCGCCTACTACGACGCGATCGTCATGCACGGCCCCGGCGACAGCACGGACAGCTTCGGCGGCATCCGCAAGGCCGCGATGAAGAAGGCCAAGACCCCCGCCCAGGGCGGCGACGAGGCCACCTACCTCAAGGCGTTCCTGGCGGCCCGCAAGACCGTGATGCTGAAGGAGGAGGCCCACTCGGACACCAGCCGGGTGGACACCGAGCAGACGGTGTTCCTCAACGCCAAGAACTTCGACCTCAACCCGCCGCTGAAGTGGAAGGTCTACGGCGACAGCTACGCCATCAACAGCTGACGGACCGCCGGGTGGTGGCGGGAGGCGCGGCGCCGGCCGGGCCTCCCGCCACCGGTGCGCGGGGGCGGTCCCGGAGCGTCCGGCTAAATCGGATGACGCTCGAACGCGCGCGCTGGTAGCGTCCCCGACGTGGCAAAGCTGAACCAGATCATCGCTGTCGAAAAGGGCGTCAAGTCGAAGTCCTTCCAGGAGCTGACGCAGTCCCACCAGGACCTGCAGAAGCCCGCGCTGCTGGCCGGCATCTCCCGGTCCTACCAGCCCAAGGACGAGGAGGGCGAGCAGCTCCCCCCGGAGTCCACCCGGGTCCAGGTCAAGGCCGAGGACGTGCTGCGGACCACGGCCACCACCCTGACCAGGCTGTTCGACGTCGTCGCGACCAAGGACTGGGCCAACACCACCGCCCGCGCGGACGTGGTGGTGGACGGCCGGACCCTCGTCGCCGACGCCCCGGTCACCTACCTGCTCTTCCTGGAGAAGCAGCTCACCGACCTGCGGACCTTCCTCCGCAAGCTGCCGGTGCTGGACGCCGCCGAGGCGTGGAGCCACGACCCGTCCACCGACTCCTGGAAGACCGAGGCGGTGCGCACCAACCGGACCAGGAAGGTGCCGCGCAACCACGTCAAGGCCGAGGCGACCGAGAAGCACCCGGCCCAGGTCGAGGTGTACTACGAGGACATCGCGATCGGCTACTGGACGACCGTGAAGTTCTCCGGGGCGCTCCCGGCCCGACGGGTCAACGAGCTCGTCGAGCGGGTCGAGAAGCTCCAGCAGGCCGTCCAGTTCGCCCGTGAGGAGGCGAACGGCGCCGAGGTCGAGGACCGCAGGGTCGGCGACGCGGTGTTCGGCTACCTGTTCGGGTAGCCCCATGATCGCCCCCGGGTGAGACCGGGGGTGGCGCGAAGAGCGCAAGCTGATACTGAGGTTGAAGCTGAACACCGGGGAAATGGTGGGGGTTCGAGTCCCTCCTCCGGCACCACCTGCCGGAGTGGCCCAAATGGTAGAGGCGCCCCGTAAGACTCAGACTCTCGCTCAAGACTCAGCATTCGCCGCCGAGCGCCGGATCGACCGGGTGTGTGCTACAGCGTGGGTTGCGGGTTCGACTCCCGTCTGCGCCTCTCCGTGGCGCGGTAGCTTCAATGGCAGAGCAACGTTGTAAAACTGACCCACACCCTTAAACGTGCCGGCGCAGAGCAATTGGGTGGCACACCAGGGGCCCGGGAGCTGGATACCGCTCCCGGGCCCCGTCACGTCCGCGGCCGGCGGACCGACCGTCAGGCGGTCGCCGTGTAGTCGTAGAAGCCCCGGCCGGACTTGCGGCCGAGCAGGCCCGCGTCGACCATCCGGGACAGCAGCGGCGGAGCGGCGTACAGCGGCTCCTTGTACTCGTCGTACATCGACTCGGCGATGGAGACGATGGTGTCCAGGCCGATCAGGTCGCACAGCCGCAGCGGGCCCATCGGGTGGGCGCAGCCGGCCTCCATGCCCTTGTCGATGTCGGAGGCGGTGGCCACACCGGTCTCGAACATCCGCACCGCCGACAGCAGGTACGGCACCAGCAGCGCGTTGACGACGAAGCCGGCCCGGTCGCGGGCGCGGATCGGGGCCTTGTGCAGCACCTCGACGGCGAAGGTCTCGGCCCGCTCGGTGGTGGCCGCCGACGTGGTCAGGGTCGGGATCACCTCGACCAGCTTCTGCACCGGCGCCGGGTTGAAGAAGTGCAGGCCGATCACCTGCTCGGGGCGGGAGGTGGCGGCGGCCAGCTTCACGATCGGGATCGAGGAGGTGTTGGACGCGAGGATCGCGTCCCGGCGCTCGACCACGCGGTCCAGCGTCTCGAAGATCTTCACCTTGATGTCCTCGCGCTCGGCGACCGCCTCGACCACCAGGTCGCGGTCCGCGAAGTCCGCCAGGTCGACGGTGAAGGACAGCCGGGCGAGCGCCTCGTCCTTCGCCTCCTCCGCCAGCTTGCCGCGCTTCACGGCCGTCTCCAGTGAGTTGGTCAGCCGGGTGCGCCCGAACTCCAGCGCCTCCCCGCTGGCCTCGGCGACCAGGACGTCCAGCCCCGCCCGGGCGAACACCTCCGCGATGCCCGACCCCATCAGGCCGCAGCCGATCACTCCGACGCGCGCGATGTCACTCACTCAGTTGCCCTTCGGTGGTGCCGGGGGTCGCCCAGCGACAGTGGCCCAGCAGCTGCTGTTCGGCGGTTCGGGAGCACCGGTATGTGCGGACCGGTGCACCGTCCCGACGACGTTACTACTCCCTACCGGCGAGTAGGTCATCCCCTCCCAGGCGGAACGGCCGGTACCCGACCCCGGCCCAGGTCCGTCCCGGTCCCGCCCCGGGCCTGCGCCGAACGGGTGGGCCCGTCCGCGTCGCGCGCCCCCTCGGGCGCCGCCCCCGCCCGCCGGGGGACAGAATGCGGGCCGGACGACGGGTGGCCGGGAACGGGCGAAGGAGCAGGGGCATGCCGACGGGATCGCTCATGGGACAGGTCGCCCTGGTCACCGGCGCCGGCCGCGGCATCGGCCGGGAGATCGCCATCGGCCTCGCCGCCGAGGGCATGGCCGTCGGCCTGGTCGGCCGCACCCACGAGACCCTCACCGACACCCTCAAGGACTGCGTCCGGCACGGCTCGCGCGGCGTCGCCGTCACCGCCGACGTCACCCGCCCCGGCTCGGTCCGCGAGGCCGTCCGCCTGGTCGAACGCGACCTCGGCCCGATCGACCTGCTGGTCAACAACGCCGGCCGGACCGACCCGGTCGAGGCCCCGCTCTGGGAGACCGACGTCAACCAGTGGTGGCAGGTGGTCGAGGTCAACCTGCGCGGCCCCTACAACCTGCTGCGCTGCGTCCTGCCCGGCATGGTCGGCCGCCGCCGCGGCCGGGTCGTCAACCTCAACTCCGGCTTCGCGCTGCGCCCCGAGGGCCGGTACACCGCGTACGCCACCTCCAAGGCCGCGCTGCTCCGGCTCTCCGACAACCTCGCCGACTCGCTCGCCGAGCACGAGGTCGTCGTGCTCGACATCAGCCCCGGGGCCGTCGCCACCGACATGACCGCCGGGATGCCGATGTTCCAGGACATGAAGGAGTGGGGCTCCGTCCCGTACATGGTCGCCGTCACCGTGGACGCCGCGCGCGGGCGCTTCGACGCGCTGCACGGGCGGTTCATCCACGCCGGGCGGGACAACCTGGAGGAACTCGTCCGGCGGGCGGAGGAGATCCGCGCGGCGGACGCCCGGACGCTCCGGCTGCGCGCCTACGGGCCGGACGACCCGATGGGCTGACCGGAGCGGGCCGGCGAGTGCGCGCCGACCGGCGCGTGCCGTACGGCTGGGGCGCAGGCCGGGCGGCGGCGCGCCGGGGCGCTCAGACTCCGGCGAGCGCCGCCAGCGCGTCCAGCTCGGCCGGCGTGAGCGAACCCGGTGCCCGCCCGGTCCGCGCGAACTCCCCGGCCAGCCGCTGCAGCGCCTCGTTGAGCGGCGCCGCCGCCCCGTGCAGCCGCGCCAGCAGGACGATCTCCCCGTTCAGATGGTCCGCCTCGATCGAACCCGTCCCGCGCGCCAGGCTCTGCCAGGACGAGGACCCGGTCCGCTGCTCGCCCTCCACCGGCTCCAGCCGCAGCGTCTTCCCGCAGACGCGCGCCAGCTCGTCCGGGTCGCCGTGGGGGATCCCGGCGGCGGCCAGCACGGCCGCGCCCTCGGCGCCCACCCGCCGGTACAGCGCCTCCAGCCGGCCGTCCGCCGACCCCCGGCCGTACGGTCCCCGCCCGGCCACCGCGTCCAGCGCGTTGCCGAGGTTGCCGAGCAGCTTGGTGTACTTCCAGCGCGCCACGTCCGCGTCCACCGGCGCGCTGAAGCCCGACCCGTCGAGGTCGGCGGCGATCGCGGCGGCCCGCTCGCCCCCGCCGCCGGACGGGTACCCGCCGAGCCGCAGGATCCCGCTCACCGGGGTGCCGTTGGCACTCACCCGGCCCGGCGCCACATGGGTGGACGGCATCCACACGAACACCGCCAGCACCTCGCGGAACAGCCGCAGCGCGAGCCGCTCGTTCTCCACGCCGTTCTGCGCGCACACCAGCGGCAGCCGCTCGGCGGCCGTCCCGCCGCCCGCCACCGGGCGCGGCGCCCACGCCGCCAGCACGGCGGCGGTGTCCTGCGACTTCACGGCGAGCACGAGCACGTCGTCCGGCCGCAGCGTCAGCTCCTCCGGCCCTCCGGCCGCCGGGATCCGCAGCGTCCGGGTGCCCTCCGGCGTCCCGAACCACAGTCCGTCCGCGCGCAGCGCCTCCAGGTGCGCGCCGCGCGCCACCAGGACCACCTCGTGTCCACCCTCGTGCAGCCGGGCACCGATCGTGCCGCCCACCGCACCCGCCCCGATGATGATGTAGCGCATGCGCGAAGCATCCCACGCGCCCGCAAGCCCCCCGCCGGGGCCGGACGGGCCGCCGGGGCGGGGACCGCGGGGAGGTCAGGCGCAGAGGCGGCTGGCGGTGACGGGGGTCAGACCGGCCTTCGCGAGGCCGTCGAGGATGCCGGGCAGGGCGTCGACCGTGCAGCGGTGCCCCATGTGCAGGGCGACCACCGAGCCGCCGCGCACCGAGCCGAGCACCCGGCGCTGCAGTTCGGCGGCGGTCGGGTCGGCGTAGTCGCGCGGGTCCACGTCGAAGGCCAGCACGTGCTCGTAGCCGACCGCCCTGGCCTGCTCGCGCACCATCGGTGTCGCGTACTGGGCGGCGGACGGGCGGAACCAGCGGCCGATCGAACCGGTCAGCCGCTGCAGCCGCTCCGCGCACTGGGCGATCTCGGCGCGCGCCTGGTCCGGGGTCATCGCCGAGATGTTCTGGTGGTTCTGGGTGTGGTTGCCCAGCTCGTGGCCGCCGTCCAGGATCCGCCGGGCCATCTGCGGCTGCTGGTCCAGCCAGCTGCCGACGACCATCACGGTGAGGCCGACGCCGCGCTGCTCGGCGGTCTCCAGCAGGGCGGTGGCCAGGGCCGGATCGCCGCTGCCGTGGAAGGTCAGCGCGATGTTGCGGCCGGCGCGCGGCCCGTACGCCACCTCGACGGGCGTGCCGGGCGCCAGCGGCGGCAGCACCGGCGCGACGGGCGGGGCGCTGGCGGCGGCCCGGGCCGCCGCGCCGCCGTCCGGCACGGCCCCGTCGGCCGGTGAGGCGGCCGGCGGAGCGGACGGTGAGGCGGCCGGGACGGACGCGGTGGGCGAGGCCGGCCCCTCGCCGGCGGGCCAGGCCGGATCCACGGTGCCCGAGGGGTCGATCGGGCCGGGGCGCACGGCGAACGCCCCCGGATCGGCCCGGCGGCGGCCGGTGTCGCCGCAGGCGGTGAGCAGCCCGCCGGCCGAGGCGAGAGCGGCCAGTTTGACGGTGGTGCGCAGAACGGTGCGCCGGTCGACAGTCATCGGCAGCCAGCATAGAGACGGCGCCCCCCGGCGGCGAACGCCCGACGCGCCCGGCGCGGACCGGCGGCCGCCCGCCCGCGCGGCATCGTTCGGACGCTGCGGAAACCCGAACTACCGCTGTTTCGGGGGCGGGTCGTCGGTTACGATCGCGGCGCACCGTGCGGTGGGGGCCGCGCGGCGGCCTCCGTCGGCCGCACGGCTCGACGGGGACCCGACACGTCCGGCAGCGGACCCGCCGGACGCACAGCACGCGGCGGACACGCGGCGGACACCAGGGGGCGGAAGATGACCGAGGACACGAGCACGACGGCCGGCGTCCTGGGCGGATGGGACTGGGGGCGCGCCGACGACTGGCGGCCGCCGACGGAACTCGACACCGGAGTCCCGCACACCGCCCGGATGTACGACTACTACCTCGGCGGCAAGGACAACTTCGAGGCCGACCGCAAGGCCGCCGAGGCCGCCATCGCCGCCTACCCGGCGCTTCCGCTGCTGGCCCGCACCAACCGCGAGTTCCTCGGCCGGGCCGTGGAGTTCGCGGCCGGCCGGGGGATCCGGCAGTTCGTCGACATCGGCACCGGCATCCCGGCCGTCGGCTCCACCAGCGAGGTCGCCCAGCGGGTCGCGCCCCGGGCCCGGGTCGTCTACGTCGACAACGACCCGATCGTGGCCACCCACGCCCGCGCCCTGCTGGCCGGCCACCCGGACGGCCACACCTCCGTCATCGAGGCGGACCTGCGCGATCCCGGCGCGATCCTGGACCACCCCGCCCTGCGCGCCGCCGTCGACCTCGGCGAACCGGTCGCCCTGATGCTGGTCGCCGTCCTGCACTTCATCCGCGACGAGGACGGCGCCGAACGGATCGTCCGCACCCTGCGCGACGCGCTCGCCCCCGGCAGCGCGCTGATCCTGTCCCACGGCAGCCCCGACTTCGCCTCCCGCGAGAGCGCCGCCGAGGGCACCCGGATCTACCGCAGCGCCAGCGCCCCGCTGGTGCTGCGCCCGCGCGCGGACGTCGAACCCTTCTTCGGCGACTTCGAGTTCGTCGGCCCGGGCCTGGTGCAGCTCCCGCTCTGGCGCCCCGTAGCCGGCCACGTCCCCACCACCGACCTCCCGGCCGGCTGGCAGGACGTCTCCGCCTACGCGGGTGTCGCCCTCAAGAACTGACACCGCGTCCGCGCGCGAGCGCGGCGGCCCGGGGGCGGGCGGACCGCCCGCCCCCGGAGCCGTCAGCGGCCGCGCAGCCCGTCCATCTCGCGGCGGTCGCGCTTGGTGGGGCGCCCGGCGCCGCGGTCGCGCAGGCCCGGGGCCGCGACGAACTCCCGGGCCGGGCGCGGCGGGCTGTTGTCCACCAGGCAGTCGGCCGCGGCCTCGGCCCCGACCCGCTTGCGGATGAGCCTGCGCACCTCGACCACCCGCTCCCACCCCTCCTGGCGCACCCGGACCTCGTCGCCCGGCTTCAGCGCCTGCGCCGGCTTGGCCCGTTCACCGTTCACCTTGACGTGCCCGGCCTTGCAGGCCGCCGCGGCGGCCGACCGCGTCTTCGCCAGCCGCACCGACCAGATCCAGCTGTCCACCCGGACGCTTCCCTCGTTCTCGACCATCCTTCGAGCTTAGGGCGCCGGGGCTCAGCGGCGGCCGGGGGCCTCCTGGACGGCCCAGCCGTTGCCGTCCGGGTCGTTGAAGAAGACGAAGGAGTTCCAGCCCTCGCCGCGGCCGTCGACCCGGCTCCCGTCCTCGAAGTGCTGCACCGGGCTCACCTCGACGCCGCGGGCCAGCAACTCCTGGTGGGCGCGGTCGATGTCCGGCACCACGAGCTGGAGCCCCTTCACCGAGCCGGCCGGGGCGTCGGTCAGGCCGCTTCCCAGCACGATCGAGCAGGCGGAGCCCGGTGGTGTCAGCTGCACCACCCGCAGGCCGTCCCGGATCCGGGTGTCGTGGTCGACGGTGAAACCGGCCTGTTCCTCGTAGAAGAGCTTGGCCCGGTCGACGTCCGCCACCGGGACCACCACCACTTCCAGCTTCCAGTCCATGGCCTCGTGCCTTCCCTCGGGCTTCCCGGGTCCTTCCAGTATCGGCCGGGGCCCGGGCCCACGCCCGGTACGGGCGGTCCGGCGGTCGGCTAGCCTGGGCGACGATGAACCGCCTCGCCGAACCGGCCTCCCAGACCCCTTTCCCGACTCCCTGGGGCGACCTCGTCCTCACCCGTTTCCCGGAGGATCCGCGCGAGCAGCTGCGCGCCTGGGACGCCGCCGACGACTACCTGCTGCGGTACCTGGCGGGGGAGGCCGACTTCGCCGAGGGGCGGGCCACCGCGCTGGCGGGCCGCGCCGTGACCGTCCTCGGCGACCGCTGGGGCGCGCTCACCACCGCGCTCACGACCGCGGCCGCCGCCGAATCCGGCACGGCGCCCGCCGTCACCCAGATCAGCGACTCGCACCTGGCCCAGCGCGCCACCCTGGCCAACCTCGCCCGGGCCGGTGCCGACCCCGCCGCCGCCCGGCTGCTGACCACCCGCGACACCCCGCCCGACCGGATCGACGTCCTGCTGGTGCGGGTGCCGAGGAGTCTCGGCCTGCTGGAGGACCAGCTGCACCGGCTCGCCCCGGCCCTCCACCCGGACACGGTGGTGCTCGGCACCGGCATGGTCACCGACATCCACACCTCCACCCTGCGGCTCTTCGAGCGGATCCTCGGCCCGACCCGCACCTCGCTCGCGGTCCGCAAGGCCCGGCTGATCCGCTGCACGCCGGACCGGGCGCTCGACCCCGGCCCCAATCCGTGGCCGCTCCGCTACGACCTGCCCGGCGACATCGGCCAGGTCTCGGGCCGCACCGTGGTCAACCACGCCGGCACCTTCTGCGCCGACCGTCTGGACATCGGCACCCGCTTCCTGCTCGCCCACCTGCCGACCCCCGCCCCGGGCGCCCGGGTGGTGGACCTGGGCTGCGGCAACGGCGTGGTGGGCACCGCCGCCGCGCTGGCCGCCCCCGGGGCCGAGCTGCTCTTCGTCGACGAGTCGCACCAGGCGGTGGCGTCCGCCGAGGAGACCTTCCGCGCCAACCTCGGCCCGGATGCCCGGGCGGAGTTCCGCACCGCCGACGCGCTCGCCGACGCGGACGTGCCGGACGGCTCGGTGGACCTCGTCCTCAACAACCCGCCGTTCCACTCCCACCAGGCCACCACCGACGCCACCGCCTGGCGGATGTTCACCGGCGCCCGCCGCGCCCTGCGCCAGGGCGGCGAGCTCTGGGTGGTCGGCAACCGCAATCTCGACTACCACGTCAAGCTCCGCCGGCTGTTCGGCAACTGCCGGACGGTCGCGGGCAATCCGAAGTTCGTGGTGCTGAAGGCCGTCAAGCGCTGACGGCGGTCGGCCGCCCGGTGCCGCCGGGCGCCGGGCCACCGGGGGTCGGGCCCGTCGGCGGTCGGCCGCCCGGTGGCCCCGAGGGCGGCTCCGAGGGCCGCTCCGGGGCGGTCTTCCGCAACTCCTTGCATGAATGTTCCGTGCTGCGTATATTCATGCCTCGACAAAGGAGGAACGCCATGGCATTGCGAGTCGCCGTCGCCGGCGCGAGCGGATACGCGGGCGGCGAGGTGCTGCGCCTGCTGCTCGGCCACCCGGAGGTCGAGATCGGGGCGCTGACCGGCGGCTCCAACGCGGGCACCGCGCTGGGACTGCTCCAGCCGCACCTGCCGGCGCTGGCCGGCCGGATCCTGGAGCCCACCACCCCCGAGGTGCTGGCCGACCACGACGTGGTCTTCCTGGCGCTGCCGCACGGGCAGTCCGCCGCCGTGGCCGAGGCGCTCGGCGAGAACGTCCTGGTCGTCGACTGCGGCGCCGACTTCCGGCTCCGGGCCGCCTCCGACTGGGAGCAGTTCTACGGCTCGGCGCACGCCGGCACCTGGCCCTACGGTCTGCCCGAACTGCCCGGCCACCGTGACGCGCTCAAGGGCGTCAACCGGATCGCCGTCCCCGGCTGCTACCCGACGGCCGTCTCGCTCGCGCTCTTCCCCGCCTACGCGGCCGGCCTGGCCGAGCCCGAGGCGGTGGTGGTCGCCGCCTCCGGCACCTCCGGCGCCGGCAAGGCCGCCAAGACCCACCTGCTCGGCAGCGAGGTGATGGGCAGCGTCAGCGCCTACGGCGTCGGCGGCGTCCACCGGCACACCCCGGAGATGGCCCAGAACCTCACCCCGCTCGCGGGCGAGCCGGTCAGCGTCTCCTTCACCCCGACCCTGGTCCCGATGCCGCGCGGCATCCTCGCCACCTGCTCCGCCAAGGCCCGGCCGGGCGTGGGCGCCGAGGAACTGCGCGCCGCCTACGCCGCGGCGTACGCGGACGAGCCGTTCGTCCACCTGCTCCCCGCCGGGCAGTGGCCGCAGACCAGCAGCGTCTACGGCGCCAACACCGCGCTGGTGCAGGTCGCCCTGGACGGGGCCGCCGGGCGGATCGTGGCGATCAGCGCGATCGACAACCTGGTCAAGGGCACCGCCGGTGGCGCGGTGCAGAGCATGAACATCGCTCTCGGCCTGCCCGAGGAGCTCGGCCTTCCCGTGAACGGAGTCGCACCGTGACCGACCACCAGAACGTGGGCGTGACCGCCGCCCGGGGCTTCCGGGCCGCGGGCGTCACCGCTGGGATCAAGGCGTCCGGCACCCCGGACCTCGCCCTGGTCGTCAACGACGGCCCCTCGCTCGCCGCGGCCGGGGTCTTCACCTCCAACCGGGTCAAGGCCGCCCCCGTGCTCTGGTCCGAGCAGGTCCTCAAGGGCGGCACGGTCTCCGCCGTCGTCCTCAACTCCGGCGGCGCCAACGCCTGCACCGGCCCGCTGGGCTTCCAGGACACCCACGCCACCGCCGAGAAGGTCGCCGAGGAGCTGGAGCTGAGCGCCGGCGAGGTCGCCGTCGCCTCCACCGGTCTGATCGGCGTCCGGCTGCCGATGGACCTCCTGCTGCCCGGTGTCGCCACCGCCGCCGCCGCGCTCGACGCCGCCGGCGGCGAGGCGGCCGCGATCGCCATCAAGACCACCGACACCGTCCACAAGACCGCGCAGGTCACCAGCCCGGCCGGCTGGACGGTCGGCGGCATGGCCAAGGGCGCCGGCATGCTCGCCCCGGGCCTCGCCACCATGCTGGTCGTGCTCACCACCGACGCGGACGCCGACGCGGCCGCCCTGGACACCGCGCTGCGCGGCGCCACCCGCACCACCTTCGACCGGATCGACTCCGACGGCTGCATGTCGACCAACGACACCGTGCTGCTGCTCGCCTCCGGCGCCAGCGGCACCGCCCCGGAGCCGGCCGAGTTCGACGAGGCGGTGCGCGCGGTCTGCGCCGATCTCGCCCGGCAGCTGATCGGCGACGCCGAGGGCGCGAGCAAGGACATCCGGATCGACGTCACCGGAGCCGCCACCGAGGACGAGGCGGTCGGCGTCGCCCGGGTGATCGGCCGCAACAACCTGCTCAAGTGCGCCATCCACGGCGAGGACCCCAACTGGGGCCGGGTGCTGGCCGCCATCGGCACCACCGACGCCGCGTTCGACCCGGACCGGCTCGATGTCGCGATCAACGGCGTCTGGGTGTGCCGCGACGGCAGCGTGGGGGAGGACCGGGACCTGGTCGACATGACCGGGCGCGAGGTCGTGATCACCGCGAACCTCAACGCCGGCGGGGCCGCCGCCACCCTGTGGACCAACGACCTCACCGCCGACTACGTGCACGAGAACAGCGCCTATTCCACCTGACCGTCGCCCACCCGATCGTCGACACCCGTACCACCACCACCTGACCGTCGACACCCGAACCGCCGCCACCCGGACCGTCGCTCCCCGACCGCCGGGTGGCGCCGGCCGTCGTCACCTGAGCCGGGGGACCAGAACCGTGAAGATCGCACCCAAGGGCGAACAGGCCCGGAACAACACCGCGTTGCCCAAGGCGATGACGCTGATCGAGGCCCTGCCGTGGCTGGAGCGCTTCCACGGCAAGACCGTCGTGATCAAGTTCGGCGGCAACGCCATGGTCGACGACGAGCTCAAGGCGGCCTTCGCCGCGGACGTCGTCTTCCTGCGCTTCGCCGGCCTCCACCCCGTCGTCGTGCACGGCGGCGGCCCGCAGATCAGCGCCCAGCTCGACCGGCTCGGCCTGGAGTCCTCCTTCACCAACGGCCTGCGGGTCACCACCCCGGAGACCATGGACGTGGTCCGGATGGTGCTCGCCGGCCAGGTGCAGCGGGAACTGGTCGGCCTGCTCAACGAGCACGGCCCGTTCGCGGTCGGCATGACCGGCGAGGACGCCCACACCATGACCGCGGTCAAGCGGTACGCGGTCGTCGACGGCGAGTCGGTCGACATCGGTCTGGTCGGCGACATCGTCAACATCGAGTCCGGCGCGGTGAAGGCGCTGATCGCGGACGGCCGGATCCCGGTGATCTCCTCCATCGCCCGCGGCACCGACGGCCACGTCTACAACATCAACGCCGACACCGCCGCGTCCGCGCTCGCGGTCGCCCTCGGCGCCGAGATGCTCGTCGTGCTGACCGACGTCGAGGGCCTCTACAAGGACTGGCCGGAGTCGGACGACGTGATCAGCCAGCTCGACGCCACCGAGCTGGAGGAACTGCTGCCGGGCCTCGCCTCCGGCATGGTGCCCAAGATGGAGGGCTGTCTGAACGCCGTCCGCTCGGGCGTCGGCACCGCCCGGGTGCTGGACGGCCGGGTGCCGCACAGCCTGCTGCTGGAGATCTTCACCGACGAGGGCATCGGCACCATGGTCGTGCCCGACCACGAACCGACTGTGACCGGGGGACTCGCATGACTTCCAACGACCGACTGACCGAGCGGTGGCAGCACGCCTTCACCGACAACTACGGCACCCCGCGGATCCCGCTGGTCCGCGGCGAGGGCAGCACGCTCTGGGACGCCGACGGCAAGGCGTACACGGACCTGCTCGGCGGCATCGCGGTCAATGCCCTCGGCACCGCCCACCCGGCCGTGGTCGAGGCCGTGAGCCGGCAGATCGCCACCCTCGGCCACATCTCCAACCTGTTCCTGGCCGAGCCCACCGTGGCCCTCGCCGAGCGGCTGCTGGAGCTCGACGGGCGCCCCGGACGGGTGTTCTTCTGCAACTCCGGCGCCGAGGCCAACGAGGCTGCCTTCAAGATCTCCCGCCGGACCGGGCGCACCCACCTGGTCGCGCTGGAGGGCGCCTTCCACGGCCGCACCATGGGCGCCCTCGCGCTCACCGGCCAGCCCGCCAAGCAGGAGCCGTTCCGCCCGCTGCCCGGCGATGTCACCCACGTCCCGTTCGGCGACGTGGAGGCGCTGCGCGCGGCCGTCACCACCGACACGGCCGCCGTCTTCCTGGAGCCGGTCCAGGGCGAGAACGGCGCCGTCCCGCTGCCCGACGGCTATCTGCGGGCCGCCCGCGAGATCACCCGCGCCACCGGCACCCTGCTCGTCCTCGACGAGATCCAGACCGGCGTCGGCCGTACCGGCCACTGGTTCGCCCACCAGGCGTTCGAGGGGGTCGAGCCGGACGTCGTCACGCTCGCCAAGGCACTCGGCGGCGGACTGCCGATCGGGGCCGTGCTCGCCTTCGGCGAGGCCGCCGACCTGCTCACCCCGGGCCAGCACGGCACCACCTTCGGGGGCAACCCGGTGGTCGCGGCGGCCGCGCTCGCGGTGCTGGACACCATCGCCGCCGACGGCCTGCTGGACCACGCCCGCAAGATCGGGGAGCGGCTGCGGCACGGAGTCGAGGCGATCGGCGACCCGCTGGTCTCGCACGTGCGCGGGGCCGGGCTGCTGCTCGGCATCGTGCTCACCGCCCCGGTGTCCGCGAAGGTGCAGGCGGGTCTCCAGGAGGCGGGCTTCCTGGTGAACGCCGCGGTGCCGGAGGCGGTCCGACTGGCGCCCCCGCTGGTGCTCACCGAGCAGGAGGCGGACGCCTTCCTCGCCGCGCTGCCGGCCGTCCTGCGGTCGGCCCGCGCGGACGCCCCGGGCGATGCGGACCGAGCGTAGTCCGGGAGAATCATCACATGACCGTTCCCCACTCCGGCCAGCCCGCCGCCGGCCCGTCGCCGCAGGTCCCGCAGACCCGCACCGCGCGCCACCGGCGGATCGTGGACCTGCTCACCCGCCAGCCCGTGCGCTCGCAGAGCCAGCTCGCCAAGCTGCTCGCCGACGACGGACTCGTGGTCACCCAGGCCACCCTCTCCCGGGACCTGGATGAGCTGGGCGCGGTGAAGATCCGCAACCGGGACGGCGCGCTCATCTACGCCGTCCCGGCCGAGGGCGGCGACCGCACCCCGCGGGCGCCGATGGGGGAGTCCGCCACCGAGGGCCGGATGGCCCGGCTGGCCGGCGAGCTCATGGTCTCCGCGACCGCCTCCGGCAACCTGGTGGTGCTGCGCACCCCGCCCGGCGCGGCGCAGTTCCTGGCCTCGGCGATCGACCAGGCCGAGGTGTTCGAGATCATCGGCACCATCGCCGGGGACGACACCGTGCTGCTGATCAGCCGCGACCCGGCCGGTGGCCAGGCCCTGGCCGACCACCTGATGCAGCTCGCCCAGGCGAAGGCGCAGTAGCCTCCGCGCGGCGGCTCCCGCGCGCCGCCCCGCACGACCCGCACCGCCCCGTGGGCCCGGTTCCGGCCGGGCCCACGGGCGTGTCCGGGACCGGCCCGGCCACGGGTTTTGAATTTCATACGGAGTAGTGCATACTTATGCCTATCGCCGTAAGCCTGTTCGCACAGTTGTGAAGGAGAAAGCCGTGACCGAGCGCGTCGTACTCGCCTACTCGGGCGGTCTGGACACGTCCGTCTGCATCGGCTGGATCGCCGAGGAGACGGGCGCCGAGGTCATCGCCGTCGCCGTCGACGTCGGCCAGGGCGGCGAGGACCTGGACGTCATCCGCCAGCGGGCGCTGGACTGCGGTGCCGTCGAGGCCGAGGTCGCCGACGCCCGCGACGAGTTCGCCGACGAGTACTGCCTCCCGGCCGTCAAGGCCAACGCCCTCTACCAGGGCCAGTACCCGCTGGTGTCCGCCCTCTCCCGGCCGGTCATCGTCAAGCACCTGGTGGCCGCCGCCCAGAAGCACGGCGCCACCACCGTCGCCCACGGCTGCACCGGCAAGGGCAACGACCAGGTCCGCTTCGAGGTCGGCATCAACTCGCTGGCCCCGGGCCTCAAGTGCATCGCCCCGGTCCGCGACTACGCGATGACCCGGGACAAGGCCATCGCCTTCGCCGAGGCCAAGGGCCTGCCGATCGCCACCACCAAGAAGTCCCCGTACTCGATCGACCAGAACGTCTTCGGCCGGGCCGTCGAGACCGGTTTCCTCGAAGACATCTGGAACGCCCCGATCGAGGACGTCTACGAGTACACCCAGAACCCCGCCACCCCGCGCGAGGCCGACGAGGTGGTCATCACCTTCGACGCCGGCGTCCCGGTCGCGATCGACGGCCGCAAGGTCACCGTGCTGCAGGCGATCGAGGAGCTCAACAAGCGCGCCGGCGCCCAGGGCGTCGGCCGGCTCGACATGGTCGAGGACCGCCTCGTCGGCATCAAGTCCCGGGAGATCTACGAGGCCCCCGGCGCGATCGCCCTGATCACCGCCCACCAGGCGCTGGAGAACGTCACCGTCGAGCGCGAACTCGCCCGCTACAAGCGGCAGGTCGAGCAGCGCTGGGCCGAGCTCGTCTACGACGGCCTGTGGTTCTCCCCGCTCAAGCGCGCCCTCGACGGCTTCGTGAACGAGGCCAACCAGCACGTCTCCGGCGACATCCGGATCGTCCTGCACGGCGGCCGGGCCGTCGTCAACGGCCGCAAGTCCGACCAGTCGCTGTACGACTTCAACCTCGCCACCTACGACACCGGCGACACCTTCGACCAGTCGATGTCCAAGGGCTTCATCGAGATCTTCGGTCTCTCCTCGAAGATCGCCGCCCGCCGCGACGTGGGCTGAGCCACCCCCGGTTCCCGGCCGCGCCCCGTTCCCGCGGGCCGGCCGGGGTCCACCCCCCCCAACCCCCCTTTCCCGCACGTCCGTAAGGAGCCAGCGATGTCCGCCGACCAGACCGCCACCGGTGGCGACGTCCGCCTCTGGGGCGCCCGCTTCGCCGACGGCCCCTCCGAGGCCCTGGCCCGGCTCTCCGCCTCGGTGCACTTCGACTGGCGCCTCGCCCCCTACGACATCGCCGGCTCCAAGGCCCACGCCCGCGCCCTGCACAAGGCCGGCCTGCTCACCGCCGACGAACTCGCCGCCATGCACGACGGGCTCGACCGGCTGCTCGCCGACGTCGAGGCCGGCACCTTCACCGGCACCGTCGCCGACGAGGACGTCCACACCGCCCTGGAACGCGGCCTGCTGGAGCGCCTCGGCCCCGACCTCGGCGGCAAGCTGCGGGCCGGACGCTCCCGCAACGACCAGATCGCCACCCTCTTCCGGATGTACCTGCGGGACCACGCGAAGACCATCGGCGGCCTGCTGCTCGACCTCCAGCACGCCCTGGTCGGCCTCGCCGAGGCCCACCCGGACACCGCGATGCCGGGCCGCACCCACCTCCAGCACGCCCAGCCCGTGCTCTTCGCCCACCACGTCCTCGCGCACGTGCAGGCCCTCGGCCGGGACGCCGAACGGCTGCGCCAGTGGGACGCCCGCACCGCCGTCTCCCCCTACGGCTCCGGGGCCCTGGCCGGCTCCTCCCTCGGCCTCGACCCGGAGGCCGTCGCCGCCGAGCTCGGCTTCGAGGGCGGCTCGGTCGGCAACTCCGTCGACGGCACCGCCTCGCGCGACTTCGTCGCCGAATTCGCCTTCGTCACCGCGATGATCGGGATCAACCTGTCCCGGATCGCGGAGGAGGTGATCATCTGGAACACCAAGGAGTTCGGCTTCATCACGCTGCACGACGCCTTCTCCACCGGCTCGTCGATCATGCCGCAGAAGAAGAACCCCGACATCGCCGAACTCGCCCGCGGCAAGTCGGGCCGGCTCATCGGCAACCTCACCGGCCTGCTCGCCACCCTCAAGGCCCTCCCGCTCGCCTACAACCGGGACCTCCAGGAGGACAAGGAGCCGGTCTTCGACTCCTGCGACACCCTCGAAGTCCTGCTCCCCGCCTTCACCGGCATGATGGCCACCCTCACGGTCCACCGCGAGCGGCTGGAGGAGCTCGCCCCGGCCGGCTTCTCCCTCGCCACCGACATCGCCGAATGGCTCGTCAAGCAGGGCGTGCCGTTCCGGGTCGCGCACGAGGTCGCCGGCGCCTGCGTCAAGGAGTGCGAGGTCCACGGCATCGAACTCGCCGACCTGACGGACGAGCAGTTCGCCGCCATCTCCGAGCACCTCGCCCCCGAGGTCCGGTCGGTCCTCGACGTCCACGGGGCGATCGCCTCCCGCAACGGCCGCGGCGGCACCGCGCCCGAGGCCGTCGCCGTCCAGCTCGGCGAGGTCAAGGCCGATCTCGCCGCCCAGCAGGAGTGGGTGACGGGCTGACCGGCCCCCATCGCCCACCACGGGGGAGGGGCGCGGCGGGTCCTCCGTCGCGCCCCTCCCCTCCGTATGCGACCGGCCGCCCGTAACCGCGACGGCCCCCATCCGGTCAAGCACGGTATGTGCACCGCCCTTCCCTCCGTCCCCTCCGCCGAGGACGAGGTCCTCGCCGAGCTGCGCCGCCGCCGCGTCCGCGAGGCCGTCGCGGCCCTGCCCGGACGCTGCCCGCAACTGGTCGCCGCCCTCGCCGAGGACCCGCCGCCGACGTACCGCGAGCTCTCCCACCGCCTGGACATGCCGCGCGGCTCCATCGGCCCCACCCGCGCCCGCTGCCTGGCCTGTTTGCGCGTGCTGCTGCACGCCGAGCGCTACGCCTGAGCCGCGGCCGTGCGCCACCCGGCCCGCGCCCCGCCGTGTCCCGTCCCCGCCGCGCCCCGTCCCGTCCCGCCCGGGCGTGACCCTCGCCACGTCCGGCGGCCGCGAGGTTGAGACCAGCTGACACCCGGGTAAGGCGCTGGCGAACGCGGCTCTTGACGGTGGCGCGCCGGCTCGGATACTGACCGTGAGCGCGCCGTCGCCGACACGGCCCCACCAGGGCCGTGCGGGCTGGTACGTTCGTGCGCCACCCCCGGTCTGGGCGGATCCCCGGCCGGGACACCTCCGGCAGCCAACCGGTGCGACACCCTCACCTCTCGCGCGCCGGGCACAACGATGGGGAGGCCCCCGCACATGGGCATGAGCGTGATCATTTCGACCGCCGGGACGGACGACGCGGAGCAGATCCTCAAGCTCCAGTACCTCGGCTACCAGAGCGAGGCCGAGCTCTACGGGGACTGGGCGATCGAGCCGCTGACCCAGTCCCTGGAGAGCCTGCGCGCCGAGCTGACCGAGCGGCACGTGCTCGTCGCCCGCCTCGGCGACGAGATCGTCGGCACCGTCCGCGGCCACCTCGGCCCCGACGGCGTCGGCCGGATAGGGCGTCTGGTCGTCCACCCCCGGATGCAGCGCCACGGCCTGGGCGGCCGACTGCTGGAGGCGCTGGAGCTCCGCCTCGCCGCGGACGGCGCGGTCAGCTCCTACCGCCTCTTCACCGGCCACCGCAGCCTCGGCAACCTGCGCCTCTACGCCCGCCAGGGCTACCGCCAGACCACCGTCGAACAGATCAGCGGCCGGATCACCCTGGTGCACCTGGAGAAGTCCGCCGCCGCCCCGCTCGCCGCCACCGCCTGAGCCCCGGCCCGCCCCGTGCGGGCCCCGCCGAACCGGCGCCGCCATCATTCGGACTCCCGAAGGCGGCGCCGGTCGCCGTTCGCGCAGCTCACCGCCACCGGTGTCCGCATTGCGGACGCGGGTGCGAAATAATTGGGACCTCCTCGAACCATCTGATTTACTGGCTCACATGACTGCGACGACGAAATGGACCCCCACCGGCACCCTGCCGGCAGGTGAGAGCGCCATGTGCCGTCGAATGTGTCACCGCTGAGGGCCACCGCCCCCGGCACCCGCTGAGAGTGCCTCCTCCTCGCGCCCCGAAGCGAGAACCCCGGCGTCGTTCCCGTCCGTGCGGACGCGCCCACCCTGCCGCACCCCCTCCTCCGGCCTGCCCGCACACCCGCGGACGGTCCGCTGACTCGTAAGGGCCACGCCGTCGCGCGGCCCGGCCGCCCAGCGGCGACGATCAAGAGGTGGCAGGTCCGGATCCCCCCGGCGCGACGCCGTTCCCGTCGCCGACCGCACGGCGGTGCGGCCTCCGCACGCCGCCCGCCCCCGACCCACGGAAGCAGCTGTGATCACCACCACGGACCTCACCAAGGTCTACCGATCCCGCGGCCGCGAGGTGACCGCCCTCGCCGGCGTCGACCTCCACGTCCGCCCCGGCGAGGTCTACGGAGTCGTCGGCACCAGCGGCGCCGGCAAGTCCACCCTCATCCGCTGCGTCAACATGCTGGAGCGCCCCAGCTCCGGCACCGTCACCGTGGACGGCGTCGAACTCACCGCCCTCACCGGCGGCGAGAACCGCGCCGGCAAGGACCTCCGCGAAGCCCGCCGCCGCATCGGCATGGTCTTCCAGCACTTCAACCTGCTGTCCTCCCGCACCGTCCAGCAGAACGTCGAACTCCCGCTGGAGATCATCGGACTGGACCGCGCCCAGCGCCGCCGCAAGGCCGCCGAACTGCTCGACCTCGTCGGCCTCACCGACAAGGCCCGCAGCTACCCCGGCCAGCTCTCCGGCGGCCAGAAGCAGCGCGTCGGCATCGCCCGCGCCCTCGCCGGCGACCCCAAGGTGCTGCTCTCCGACGAAGCCACCTCCGCGCTCGACCCCGAGACCACGCGCTCCATCCTCAAGCTGCTGCGCGACCTCAACGAGCAGCTCGGCCTCACCGTCCTGCTCATCACCCACGAGATGGACGTCATCAAGTCCGTCTGCGACTCCGCCGCCCTGATGCGCGGCGGCCGGGTGGTCGAGTCCGGCGCGCTCACCGACCTGCTCGCCCGGCCCGGGTCCGAACTCGCCCGAGAACTCTTCCCGCTCAGCGAATTCGGCACCGGCCACCCCGGCGCCACCGTGCTGGAGATCACCTTCCAGGGCGACGCCCCCGCCCAGCCCTTCGTCTCCCAGCTCGCCCGCACCTACCAGATCGACATCAACATCCTCGGCGCCGCCGTCGAGACCATCGCCGGCCGCATGGTCGGCCGGATGCGCGTCGAACTGCCCGGAACCCGGCACGACAACGTCGTGCCCATCGGCTTCCTGCGCGAACAGGGCCTCCAGGTGGACGTGATCGAAACGGCGAACGGAGCGGTGGCATGACCTGGGACCAGATGCAGGAACTGATGTGGCCCGCCACCTGGGAGACCCTCCAGATGGTCGGAGTGTCGACCGTCTGCACCGTCGTCCTCGGACTCCCGCTCGGCGTGCTGCTCGTCCTCACCGCCAAGGGCGGCGCCCTCCAGAACCAGCCCGTGAACAAGGTGCTCGGCGCGGTCGTGAACCTCGCCCGCTCGCTGCCGTTCATCATCCTGATGATCGCCCTGTTCTCCTTCACCCGCTGGCTCGTCGGCAACTCCCTCGGCTGGCAGGCCGCCACCGTGCCGCTCACCGTCGGCGCCATCCCCTTCTTCGCGCGCCTGGTGGAGACCAACGTCCGCGAGGTCGACCGCGGCCTCGTCGAAGCCGTCCAGGCCATGGGCGGCAGCACCTGGACCCTGGTCCGCAAGACGCTCGTGCCCGAAGCCCTCCCCGGCATCGTCGCCTCCGTCACCACCACCGTCATCGCGCTCATCGGCTACTCCGCGATGGCCGGCACCGTCGGCGGCGGCGGCCTCGGCGACCTCGCCTACCGCTACGGCTACCTCCGCTTCGAGACCGCCTTCATGTGGGTCATCGTCGCCGAGATCGCGATCATCGTCACCGTGATCCAGCTGGCCGGCGACTACGCCGTGCGACGACTCGCCAACCGCGGCCGCGGCGGCGGCCGCACCCGGCTGCTGCGCCCCCGCGCCGACACCGACCTCGTCGCCTCCTAGACCTCCCCGTCCGATCCTCGGACGCGGCTCCCGCAATACGCAGAAAGGCACTTTTCGTGCGCAACGCCCTGAAGTTCACCAGCGTCCTCGCCACCGCCGGCATCGCCCTCTCCCTCGCCGCCTGCGGCAGCAACGGCGACTCGGCGTCCTCGGACCCGAACGCGCCGCTCACCGTCGTCGCCAGCCCCACCCCGCACGGCCAGATCCTCAAGTACATCAAGGACAACCTCGCGGACAAGGCCGGCCTCAAGCTCAACGTCAAGGAGGTCACCGACTACGTGACCCCCAACACGGCGGTGCAGGACGGCTCGGCCGACGCCAACTACTTCCAGCACGTGCCGTACCTGGAGGACTTCAACAAGAAGCGCGGCACCGACATCGTCTCCGTCGAGGCCGTGCACCTGGAGCCGCTGGGCGTCTACTCCAAGAAGGTCAAGGCGATCGCCGAACTGCCGGACGGTGCCACCATCGGCCTGCCCAACGACGCCACCAACGAGGGCCGCGCGCTCAAGCTGCTCGCCGACAACAAGCTCATCACCCTCAAGGACGGCGCCGGCACCGCCGCCACCCCCGCCGACGTCACCGGCAACCCGAAGAACTTCAAGTGGAAGGAGCTGGAGGCCGCCCAGCTGCCCCGCTCCATCGCCGACGTCGACGCCGCCGTCATCAACGGCAACTACGCCCTCGACTCCGGCCTCAAGCCCGCCACCGACGCCCTGGTGCTGGAGAAGGCCGAGGGCAACCCCTACGCCAACATCCTCGCCGTCAAGAAGGGCAAGGAGAACGACCCGCGGGTCAAGAAGCTCGCCGAGCTGCTGCACTCCGCCGAGGTCAAGAAGTTCATCGACGACACCTTCCAGGGCTCCGTCATCCCGGCGTTCTGATCCCCGGGGCCGACCGCTCCCGACCCGTCCCGCCGGACCACCGACCGGGCCCCCGCCGCAACCAGGTGGGGGCCCGGTCGGGCAGTATGCACCAGTGACGGTCCGACAGACGCACTTCTGACGTACCGTCGTCCGGTCCGAGCACCGCGTGACCACCCGGCACCGGCGAGGCGTACGGTGTGTCCACGACCCGGCGAGGAGAGACGGCATGGCAGCGAGCTTCCCCGAGACCGCCATCAGCACCGAACGGCTGCTGCTGCGCCCGCTTGCGGAGGACGACGCCCCCGGCCTGGCCGCCATGATGGCCGACGAACTCGTCCTGGCCTGGACCGACCAGCCGCACCCCTTCACCGAGGCCCACGCCCTCGACCTGGCCCGCACCCTCGCGCCCGCCCACCGCGCCACCGGCCGGGGCATCGTCCTCGCCGTCACCGAACACCTCACCCAGCGCCTGGTCGGCCTGGTCGAACTCCGCCACACCGACTGGCGGCTGCGCTCCACCGAGATCTCCTTCGTCACCGCCGCCTGGGCCCGGGGCGAGGGCTACGCGCCCGAGGCGGTCCTCGGCGTCGCCCAGTGGCTCTTCGAGGACCGCGGCTTCCTGCGCCTCGAACTGCGCACCGCCGCCGGCAACACCGCCGCCCAGCAGGTCGCCCAGAAGATCGGCGGCATCAGCGAGGGTGTCCTGCGCAGTGCCTGGATAGTGCGCGGTGAGTCCGGTGAGTCCGGTGATTCGGTTCCCGGTGCGGCGGGGGAACGCCCGGACCACGAGCCCTCGGGCCACGACCGCCGGGGCCACGGCTTCTCCGGCCACGACCCCTCGGGATACGACCCCTCGGGTTACTACCGCCCGGGCCACGACCGTCCGGCCGTCGGCGAGAGCCGCAGCGACCTCATCCTGTGGAGCCTGCTCCCCGAGGACCTGGAGACCCCCGAGGCCGCCGCCCCCGCCTGGGCCGGCGGCCACCGCTACGTCCTGCGCGACTGAGCCGGGCGGCCCGTACCACCGGCCGGTCAGGTCCGCGCCGGTCGGCCCGTGCTGTCGGCCCGTACGGCCGGCCCGCGCGAACGGTCCGCCGTTCGCCGAACCGTTCGCCGGACCGCCCTTCGGACCGACCGGCGCGGACGGGTGTGCGAGATGTCCGCGCCGAGGGGATCACACCCGGTAGCCTCTCCACCGGCGCCGCACACCGGCGCCGCCTGTCGGTGCACGGATGGCGAGGGAGAACAGCCACAGATGGCTGACCGGATCACGGTCATCGGGTGGGACGGCACACCGCTCACCGAGGCCGCCGCCGCGGCCCTCGCCGCAGCCACCCTGGTGGCCGGCGCCCCGTACCAGCTCAAGGCCCTCCCGGTGCCGCCCGCCGCCGAACGCATCGCCCTCGGCAGCATCCAGCTCGCCGCCCGCCGGATCGCCGAACACCGCGGCGCCGCCGTCGTCATCGCCGAGGGCGACCCCGGCTTCTTCGGCGTCGTCCGCACCCTGCGCCGCCCCGAGTACGGCCTCGAACTCGAAGTCCTCCCCGCCGTCTCCTCCGTGGCCGCCGCCTTCGCCCGCGCCGGCATGCCCTGGGAGGACGCCCAGGTCGCCAGCGCCCACGGCGGCCGCCTGCGCCGCGCCGCCAACCTCTGCCGCGCCCACCCCAAGGTCGCCGTCCTCACCGCACCCGGCGCCGGCCCCGCCGAACTCGCCCTCATGCTCCGCGGCGTCCATCGCACCTTCGTCGTCTGCGAGGCCCTAGGCACCCCCGACGAGGACGTCACCGTCCTCACCTCCGACCGGGTCGCCGACCACATCTGGCGCGACCCCAACGTCGTCCTCGTCATCGGTGGCAGCAGCGCCGGCGGCCCCGGCGGCGGACCCGCGAACGGCGCCGCCGCCGAGGCCGCCGGCTGGCTCGCCGGACGCCCCGTCGGCTACCCCGGACCGGACCGGGGCTGGGCCCTGCCCACCGACACCTACACCGGCACCGGCCGCACACCCGCCCCGCCGGGCGCCCCCGCGGACCCCGGCGCACCCGGCGCGACCGACACGCTCCCGGCGCACGTCCGCGCGCTCGTGCTCGCCCGCTTGGGTGCCCGCCCCGGTGACCTCGTCTGGACCGTCGGCGCCGGCAGCGGCGCACTCGCCGTCGACGCCGCCCGCTTCGGCGCCGCCGTCGTCGCCGTCGAGGCCGACCGCTCCGCCTGCGCCCGGCTCGCCGTCAACGCCCGCCGCTACGGCGTCGAGGTCGAGATCGTCCACGGCCGGGGCCCCGACGTCCTCGGCGAACTCCCCGAACCCGACGCGGCGGTCGTCGAGACCGGCGGCCCGGAAGCCGTGCGCGCCGTGCTCTCCCGCCGCCCCGAACGGATCGTCGCCGTCGCCCGCACCCTCGCCGAGGCCGAGGAGGTCCGCCGCGCCATCGCCACCGCCGGCTACCGCGCCGACGGCGCCCTGCTCCAGTCCGCGCCGCTGCTCCCGCCGACCGGGGCCGCCGCCGACGGACCCGGCCTGCGTCTCGGCATGGGCGACCCGGGCACCTTCCTGCTCTGGGGTGCGCAGAAACCGTGAAGGCCCCGGTGGTGCCGGGTGGTGGTCCCGGTGGGAGCCGGTGCCGATCCGTCCGGCACCGGACCCGCTCCCCGCGTCGCCCTCCGCGTCCCGCGGTCCGCCCCGCGTCCGGTCCGTCCCCTTCCGTCCCCTTTGTTGACTCCTGACCGATCGGTTCGGAATCAGGACCCGGAACCGGCGCCCGGCCCGGCCGGACGGTGATCCAGGTCGCATCCGGACACCTATTCGGGAGGCGGCGCTGCCGGGCCGGTAGTGTGGCGTCCGGGACGCCTGCGGTGTCCGACAGCCTGCCCGATCCGGTCGGGTCCGGTGCCTTTCTGACATGGCGCAGACCGACGAGGCTCGGAGTGTGGGCAATTCGACGGGCCGCCCGCCGGACCTGGAGAATGCCGTAGGGTCCGGTGCGGTCGTGCCGGTTGCCCCGGCTTGTCGTTGTCTCAGATGACGCGCCGCCCCACCCGGGTGGCGCGCGGGCCGGGGTGCCGCAGCGCGCCGGAAGGATGTCGGCCGCAGCGCCTCGGCGCGGCGGCCGTGTGTGATTGAGGGGCGGGCCGGTGCAGGCCCGACCCGTGCGGATGGGCGCTGCGGTCGGTGATCGTGTCGCCGAGGGCGCGGCAGCGGCCTGGAAGGAGCTTTGACATGACCGATGGCGGCCACGTCCCGAATGAGGGACTGCCGGAGCACCTGCTCGCCGGGCCCGACGCGCTCGGCGGCCCGGAGGGCGTCGCGGCTGTCGCACCCGTGCAGGGCGTCGCGCCGGACGGCACTCTCCCCGGCGTGCCCGGGACCGGTGTTCCCGGCGCGGTCCCGCCCGGCGCCGCCGTCCTCCCGCCGCAGGGCGTGCCCGCCCACGGTGCGCCTGTCCACGGTGCGCCCGCGCCGGGCGCCCCGCTCGGCGCGCCGGGATTCGCGGCGCCCGGATTCGCCGCCCCCGGGACACCCGGTGTTCCCGGTGACGCCTGGGCCGCCGGTCCGCGCCCGACCTTCCACTTCGTCGACCAGCCGGACGGCCTCGACGACGAGGACGACGTCCTGCTGATGCCCGGTCCGCAGGGCTCCTGGGGCGAGCCGACGGCGTCCGCCGTCGACCCCGCCGACCCGCAGACCCCGCCCGGCACCCCCGTCGAGCCGTCCTGGCCGCCGCTGGAGCCGCCCGCGCTCGGTGCCGCCGACACGGCCGACGCCCCGCACGGCTTCGCGCCGCAGGCCGTCCAGGCCGCCCCCGGCATCCAGACCGTGCCGGCCCAGCAGCAGGGCCCCGAGCCGGTGACGGCCGTTCAGTCGCCGCGCCGGCCGCTGCACGCGGGGCCGCCGATCCCGGACCCGTCCCTGATGACCGGCCAGGTTCCGGTCCGCTCGTTGGCCGACCGCGGTCCCTCGACCGGCGCCACGCCCGCGCACGGCATCCCGGTGATGCCGGCGGCCGTCCAGCCCGAGCCGTCGGTCGTGCCCGCGTCCGTCGCCGTCCAGTCCGCGCCGGTGCCGCAGCAGCCGGTGGAGGCCGCCGTCCAGCAGCCTGCCGCGGTGCTGCCCGTGGTCGTTCCCGTCGAGGCGCCGGTCGTGGCCGAGGCTGTCGCCGAGGCGTCGGTCGAGGCCGCCGCCGAGGTCGTGGCCGAGGCCGTCGAGGCGCCCGGGAGCACCGATCCGGCCACCGTTGTGCCGGTCGTCGATCCGGTCACCGAGCCGGTTGCCGTCCAGGCCCCGGCCGAGGGTCCCGCCGCCGCCCAGTTCGGGGTTGCCGCCGGGGTCGCCGCCGAGGCGCAGACCGGGGGCGGTCAGCCGCGCCGGATCTCCGCCTTCCTGGCCGCGCCGCCGCCGCAGGGCCTTCCGCCGCACGGCCTCCCGGTCGAGCCGGTCGCCGGGTCCGTGGCCGCGCCGCTGGTCGAGCAGCCCGTCCCGGCCGTCGGGACGGAGGCGGAGCAGTCCGCCCCCATAGCGCCCGTCGCCGACGCGGCCGCAGCCACGGTTCCCGTCGAGCCGGGCGCCGGCGAGGCGGTCGTCGCCGAGTCCGTTGTCGCCGAGCCCGTGGCCGTCGAGCCGATCGCCGCCCAGCCGATCGTCGCTGAGTCCGTCGCCGCCGAGCACCTCGCCGCCGAGCCGGTTCCGGCCGAGCAGCCCGAGCAGTCGGTGGAGGCCGCCCCGACCGAGGGCGGGACGCCGGTCGAGCCGGTCAGCGTCGAGCCCGGCGACGCCCCGGCCACCGCCGGGACCGCCCCGACCGGTGAGCAGCCCGCCGCCGACGCCCCCGCCGAGGTCCCGGCGGAGACCCGGGCCCCGGAGGCCGCCGCCGAGACCGCCGCGGGCACCGGCGAGATGCCCTCCGGCCAGCCCGTCGCCGTCCCGACGGACGTCCCGGCCGAGTCTGCTCCCGCCGAGTCGGCCGACGCCCCCGCCGACGAGCGGCCCGCCGTGCCGACGGACGCCGTGCCCGTCGACGCGCCGCAGGCCGAGGCCACCGCCGAACCGCCCGTGACCGAGGCCGCCGAGGCCGCCCCGGCCCCGCAGGCCGAGGACGGCACCCCGGCCGAGCCGGCCGCCGTCGCCGACTCCCCGGAGACCGTCGAGCCGGTCGCGGCCGGCGTGCCCGCCGAGGCGGCCGCGACCCCCGAGGCCCCGGCCGGACCCGCCGAAGGGGTCGAGCCCGCCGCCGAGGCCCCCGCCGAGCTCCCCCTCGACGCGGAGCAGTCCGTCGACGCCGAGGAGGCCGCCGAGCCCGAGGAGCCCGCCGAGCCGCGCGGCCCCGCCGCTCCCGGCTACGACGAGGTCGGCCGCGAGGCCGTCCACCAGGTCATCCGTGAGCGCCGCGACATCCGCAACGGCTTCCGCCCCGACGCGATCCCGCACGAGGTGCTGATCCGCGTCCTGGAGGCCGCCCACACCGCCCCCAGCGTCGGCTACTCGCAGCCCTGGGACTTCGTGGTCATCCGCTCCGCCAAGACCCGCCGCAAGATGCACGAACTGGCCGAGCGCCAGCGCGAGGCGTACGCCGACTCGCTCCCCAAGGGCCGCGCGAAGCAGTTCAAGGAAATCAAGATCGAGGCGATCCTCGAAACGCCGGTCAACATCGTCGTCACCGCCGACCGCACCCGCGGCGGCCGGCACACCCTGGGCCGTCACACCCAGCCGCAGATGGCCCCGTACTCGGCGGCCCTCGCGGTCGAGAACCTCTGGCTGGCCGCCCGCGCCGAGGGCCTCGGCGTCGGCTGGGTGAGCTTCTTCGACGAGGAGGAGCTGGTCCGCGAGCTCGGACTGCCCGAGCACCTGGAGGTCGTCGCCTACCTGTGCGTCGGCTTCGTCGACGCCTTCCCGGACGAGCCCGAGCTCCAGCAGCAGGGCTGGGCCAAGAAGCGCCCGCTGTCCTGGGTGGTCCACGAGGAGCAGTACGGCAACCGCGCCCTGCCCGGCGAGGAGCCGCGCAGCGTGCTCTCCGAGACCCTGCGCGGCATCCGCCCGCTGGACGCCAAGGCGCTCGGCGAGGCGTGGGACCGGCAGAAGCGGATGACCAAGCCGGCCGGCTCGCTCGGCATGCTGGAGATCATCTCCGCGCAGCTCTCCGGCCTGTCCCGCAAGTGCCCGCCGCCGATCCCGGAGCCCGCCTGCGTCGCGGTCTTCGCCGCCGACCACGGCGTGCACGCCCAGGGCGTCACCCCCTGGCCGCAGGAGGTCACCGCCCAGATGGTGGGCAACTTCCTGGCGGGGGGAGCGGTGGTCAACGCCTTCGCCAAGCAGATCGGCACCGAGGTCTGCGTCGTCGACGTCGGCGTGGCCACCGAACTGCCGGAAGCGATCCAGCAGGGCCGCACCACCGGCCTGCTGCCGCGCAAGGTCAAGCCCGGCACCGACGACATGACCCAGGGCCCCGCGATGACCCGCGAGGAGGCCCTCAAGGCCATCGAGGTCGGCATCGAGACCGCCCGCGACCTCGTCGCGGCCGGGAACAAGGCTCTGATCACCGGCGACATGGGCATCGCCAACACCACCGCCTCCGCCGCCCTGATCTCGGTCTTCACCGGGCTGGACCCGGCCGAGGTCACCGGTCGCGGCACCGGCATCGACGACGCCACCCACGCCCGCAAGATCGAGGTCGTCCGCGCCGCGCTGGCCCTGCACCAGCCCGACCCGGCCGACCCGATCGGCGTCCTGGCCGCGGTCGGCGGTCTGGAGCACGCCGCCCTCGCCGGCTTCCTGCTCGGCGCGGCCAGCCTGCGCACCCCGGTGATCCTGGACGGCGTGATCGCGGGTTCGGCCGCGCTCGCCGCCAAGGCCATCGCGCCCGAGGTGCTGGCCGCCTGCATCGCCGGCCACCGCTCGGCCGAGCCAGGCCACCAGGCCGCCCTGGCCAAGCTGGGGCTGCGTCCGCTGATCGACCTCGACCTGCGGCTCGGCGAGGGCACCGGCGCCCTGCTGGCCCTGCCGCTGGTGCAGAGTGCGGCCCGCGCGATGCACGATGTAGCCACCTTCGACTCCGCCGGGGTCACCGAGAAGGGCTGACGCCCCTCCGAACCGCTCCGCACACCGGCCCGAGGGCGCGCCGGTGTGCGGAGCGGCGCCGTACCCCAGCACCCTCACCCGATCCAGGAGCACCGCCGATGACCGCGCCCACCCCGCCCTCCTCGCCCGCCGACGGGCAGGAGGGGCCCGACCCCAGCACCGAGGGCCGTGCTCGCACCCCGTACCCGGTCGGCCTGCTGCTGGCCGGCCGCCGCGTCGTGGTGGTCGGCGGCGGACACGTCGCCCAGCGGCGGCTGCCCGCGCTGCTGGCCACCGGCGCCGAGGTCCATCTGATATCGCCGGTCACGACCCCGGCCGTGCAGGCCATGGCCGACGCCGGTGAGCTGACCTGGCACGAGCGCCGCTACCGGGAGGGCGACCTCGCCGACACCTGGTACGCGCTGGTCGCCACCGACGACCCGGCGGTGAACTCCGCCGTCAGCGCCGAGGCGGAGCGCGAGCGGGTGTTCTGCGCCCGCAGCGACGACGCCTCCGCCGCCACCGCGTGGACGCCGGCCAGCGGGCGTGACGCCGGGGCGACCGTCGCCGTCCTCACCGGGGACCCGCGCCACTCGGCCGCGCTGCGCGACTCGATCGTGGAGGGGCTGCGGGACGGTTCGCTCGCCGCCCGCCAGTACCGGGCCCGGGGAGCGGGAGTGGCGCTGGTCGGCGGCGGCCCGGGCGACCCGGACCTCATCACGGTGCGCGGCCGTCGGCTGCTCGCCGACGCGGACGTGGTGGTGGCCGACCGGCTGGCACCGCGCGAGCTGCTCGCCGAGCTGCCGGAGCACGTCGAGGTCATCGACGCGTCGAAGATCCCGTACGGGCGCTTCATGGCGCAGGAGGCGATCAACCGGACGCTGGTCGAGCACGCCAGGGCCGGCAAGTTCGTGGTGCGGCTCAAGGGCGGCGACCCGTACGTGTTCGGGCGCGGTGGTGAGGAACTGCTGGCGTGCGTGGAGGCCGGGCTGCCGGTCACGGTGGTGCCGGGCATCTCCAGCTCGATCAGCGTGCCGGCGGCGGTCGGGGTGCCGGTCACCCATCGGGGGATGACCCACGAGTTCACCGTGGTCTCGGGCCACGTGGGGCCGGACGACGAGCGATCGCTGACCAACTGGGAGGCGCTCGCCGGGATGACCGGCACCCTGGTGCTGCTGATGGCGGTCGACAAGATCGGCGCCATCGCGGCCCGGCTGATCCGGGACGGGCGGGCCGCCGACACTCCGGTCGCCGTCGTCCAGGAGGGCACCACCGCCGCCCAGCGCCGGGTCGACGCCACCCTGGCGACCGTCGCCGCCACCGTCGAGGCCGAGCAGATCAAGCCCCCGGCCGTCATCGTCATCGGCGACGTCGTCAACGTCCTCGCCACCCCGACGCAGGCGTAGGCGGAGGCGGAGGGGGCCCGGGCGTACGCCAGGTGCCTGCGCCAGGTGCCCGCGCGCAGGCCCGGACCCTGGCGCAGGCACCGGCCCAGCCCTGGTCCGGTCGAGCCCCCGGTCCGGCCCAGCCCGAGGCTGGGCCGGACCCGACCTGACCTGGCCAGGGCGACAGGCCGCCACCAGCCAGCATTTTGCAAACACCACTTTGCAAACAGAAGCTGTTTGCAAAGTGGTGTTTGCAAAACAACGATGGCCTGTCACTCGCTCGGCACCGTAGGAGCCACCTTTTCCGGCATTTTGCAAAGTGTGACTTTGCAAAATGCTCCGAAGAACACTGAACCCCCGCACCCCGAGCCGCCGAACCCACCCCCCACTCACTCCAACGGCTGCTCCGTCCAGATCACCTTCCCGGTGGCGGTGTACCGCGTCCCCCACCGGTCGGCGAACTGTGCGACCAGGAAGAGCCCGCGCCCGCCCTCGTCGGTGGTGGCCGCGTACCGCAGGTGCGGCGACGTACTGCTCCCGTCCGACACCTCGCAGATCAGCGACCGGTCGAGGAGCAACCGCACCCGGATCGGCCCGGTGCCGTACCGGATCGCATTGGTCACCAGCTCGCTCAGGATCAGCTCGGTGACGAACGCCGCCTCGTCCAGCCCCCACCGCTCCAGCCGCTCCGCCACGGCCGCCCGCACCCCGGACACCGCCGCCGGGTCCGCCGGCACCTCCCACTGCGCCACCCGGTCCGCCGGCAGCACCCTGGTCCGCGCCACCAGCAGCGCGATGTCGTCCTGCGGCCGCGTCGGCAGCAGCGCGCCCAGCACGTCCGCACAGGTCTGCTCCGGACTGCGCGGCGGCCCGCTCAGCGCCGCCCGCAGCAGTTCGAGCCCCTCGTCGATGTCCCGCTGCCGGTCCTCGACCAGCCCGTCCGTGTACAGCACCAGCCGACTGCCCTCCTCGACCTCCAGCTCCACCGTCTCGAACGGCAGCACCGCGAGCCCCAGCGGCGGCCCGGTCGGCAGCTCCGGGAACACGACCGTCCCGTCCGGCCGCACCAGCGCCGGCGGCGGATGCCCGGCACTGGCCAGCGTGCACCGCCGCGACACCGGGTCGTAGATCAGATACAGACAGGTCGCACCCGTCACGGCCGCCGCCCCGCCGGTCGCCGACTCCTCCTGGTCGATCCGGTTCACCAGCTCGTCCAGGTGTCCCAGCAGCTCGTCCGGCGGCAGGTCCAGGGTCGAGAAGTTGTGGATCGCCGTCCGCAGCCGTCCCATCGTCGCCGCCGCGTGCAGCCCGTGCCCCACCACGTCCCCGACCACCATCGCCACCCGCGCGCCCGGCAGCGGGATCACGTCGAACCAGTCGCCGCCGACCCCCGCCTGCGCCGGCAGGTACCGGTGCGCCACCTCCAGCGCGTTCTGCGCCGGCAGGGTGCGCGGCAGCAGACTGTGCTGCAGGGTCACCGCCATCGCGTGCTCCCGGGTGTACCGGCGCGCGTTGTCGATGCAGACGGCGGCGTGCGAGACCAGCTCCTCCGCCAGCGCGAGGTCCTCCTCCTCGAACGGCTCCTCCCGCTCCGAGCGCCAGAACCGCACCACCCCGAGCAGCACACCGCGCGCCTTCAACGGCACCCGCACCAGCGAGTGCACCCCGTGGTCGAGCACCCGCGCCGCGCCCTCGGGATCCTGCTCCCGCCACGCCCGCGCCTCCGCCAGCCGCGGCTCGATCCCGGGCAGCCCGCTGCTCAGCGTGCCCGCGAGCGGTGTCGACGGTACGACCTCGACCACCGTGCCCACCGGGTGGAACGGCGGCTCGCCGCGCGCGGCCGACAGCGCGGCCCGTCGCATCCGCAGCGGCGCCGCGCCGGTCGGCGGCTCGTCGCCCTCCAGCACCTGCTCGGCGAGGTCGACGGTGACGACGTCGGCGAACCGGCCCACCGTCACCTGGGCCAACTCCTCCGCCGTCCGGGTCACGTCGAGGGTGCTGCCCACCGTGACCCCGGCGTCGTAGAGCAGCCGCAGCCGCCGCTGCGCCACCTCGGCCCGCCCGGTCAGCGCCAGCAGCTCGGTTGAGTCCCGCAGCGTCGCCACCGAACCGGGCGGCCCGCCGTCCCGGTCCGTCGGCCGCACGTTCACCGCCAGCAGCCGTTCCCCGGCCATCACCACCTCGTCGGTGACCGCCCGTCCGGCCGCCAGCAGCTCCAGCGGAGCCGGCTCCAGGCCCAGCTCGGTGAGCGGACGACCCTCGGCGTCGGGCGGCAGGTCGAGCAGTCGCCGCGCCTCGTCGTTGCAGAGCAGCAGCCGTCCGTCACCGCCGAGGATCAGCACGCCCTCGCGCACCGCGTGCAGCACCGCCGCGTGGTGCTCGTACATGCGGGTCATCTCGGTCGGCCCCAGCCCGTGGGTCTGGCGCTTCAGCCGACGGCTGATCAGCGCCGTCCCGCCGGTCGCCAGCCCGAGCCCGAACGCGGCGGCCCCGAGCACCACCGGCAGCTGCCGCTCGCTGGCACTGCTCACATTGGCGATGGTGATGCCCGCCGACACCATCCCGACGATCTGCCCGTCCGGCGCCCGCACCGGCACGATCGCCTGCACCAGCGGTCCGATGGTGCCGGTGACCTCCTCGGTCACCACCTGTCCGGCGAGTGCGGGCGTGTAGTCGCCGACGAACTTCTGGCCGATCCGGTCCGGGTTCGGGTGGGTGTAGCGGATGCCGTCGTCGTTGAGGACGACGATGAAGTCCACGCCCGCGTTGATCCGTGCCGCCTGGGCCGAGGGCTGGAGGACCGCGCTCGGGTCGGGGGAGCGCAGGGCCTCGACGATGCCGGGCGAGTTGGCGTAGGTCTGGGCGACCGCGACCGACCGGGTGGTCGCCTCCTGCCGGGCGTCGTTGCGGGACTGCACCACCAGGGCGACCACGGCGGCCACCACCAGCAACAGCACCACCACGACCTGCAACGCGAAGACCTGTCCGGCCACCGACCGCCCCCGGACCGGCTTGGGCCGGGCCGCGCGGGCGTGCTGGTGCCGACCGTGTGGGCGCCCACCGGGGGAGCCGGCGGCGGTACCGGTGGATCGGGAGGTGGAGCCGGAACCGGTCGCACCAGGGTCCGAAGGAGCCCAGGATCGGCCCGAAAAACGGGCCATACGTCATATTTGCACTCCGCGAGCCGACGGGCCAAGGCCACCCGTGACGAGCGTTGGGCCGGTTGGCCTTCCCCGGCCCGACTTGGCAGGATCACAGGGTGTCCGAACCCAGCACCGTCACCGACCCCGCCGACCCCCGTCTCGCCGACTACACCGGCCTGACCGACGTCGAACTCCGCCGCCGCCGCGAACCCGCCGAGGGCCTGTTCATCGCGGAGGGCGAGAAGGTCGTCCGCCGCGCCCTCGCGGCCGGCTACCGGATGCGGTCGATGCTGCTGACCCCGAAGTGGCTGGACGTGATGGCGGACGTCATCGCCGAGGCGGACGCCCCGGTGCACGTCGTCGATCCGGACCTGGCCGAGGCCGTCACCGGCTACCACGTCCACCGCGGCGCGCTCGCCTCGATGGAGCGGCAGCCACTGCCGGACGCCGCCGACCTGCTCGCGGGCGCCCGTCGGGTGGCCGTCCTGGAGGGCCTGGTCGACCACACCAACCTCGGCGCGATCTTCCGCAGCGCGGCCGCTCTCGGCATGGACGCCGTGCTGCTCTCGCCCGACTGCGCCGACCCGCTGTACCGGCGCGCGGTCAAGGTCTCGATGGGCGCGGTCTTCGCCGTCCCGTACGCGCGGCTGGAGCCCTGGCCGGCCGCCCTGGACACGGTGCGCGCCGCCGGCTTCGACCTGCTCGCGCTCACCCCCGCCGAGACCGCCGTGGACCTCGCCTCGGTGGTCACCGACGGTCGGTCCGGGACGGCGCTGATGCTCGGCGCCGAGGGCGACGGCCTCACCCGCCAGGCCCTGGCCGCCGCCGACCACGCCGTCCGCATCCCGATGGCCCACGGCATCGACTCCCTCAACGTCGGCGCCGCCGCCGCCGTCGCCTTCTACGCCGTCACCGCCGGCCGCTGACCCCACCCCTGCGAACCCTCGGGCAGGCCGCCGTACGGGAAGTCGGTCCGGCCGACCTCCCGTACGAAGCGGGTCCGCGGCCCGGTGGCCGGGTACGCCCGCACGGGCCCCGCACCGGCCCGCACCGCCGACGGGAGGGGAGATCGGCGGGTCCGACCTCCCACGCGTCGGCGGCAGGCACCCCGGGGTGCGGTACGGCTGCCCGGGAAGTCGGTCCGGCCGACTTCCCACGCCGGGCAGCGACGTCGGGCGCGCGCCGATCCGGTGGCCGGCGGTTCCCGTGGGCCGCTGCGAGCGTCGGGGAGATCGACCTGCTCGACCTTCCGGGCCGCGGAGCGACGCCCGGCGTGGCCCCCGATCCGGACCGGACCACGCCGCTCCGGTCCGGTGACCGGAGCGGCGTGGTCGAGGGGGAAGTCGACCAGGCCGACTTCCCACAGCACGCGGGATCGGCCCGGCGGGCGCGGGCGGCCTCCCGTCGGCGGGTGTCAGCCGGTCGGGGCCGGGACCGGGGCGGTGGGGGGTGCCGGGGCGGCGGCCGGGGGTGGGGTGATCGCCGGGGGAGTGGTGGCCGAACCGGGCCAGGACTCGTCCAGGGTGCCGTCGGCCCGCAGGGCGTAGCGGGTGGAGGTGGTGGCCCCGGTCTGGGTGACCCGCTCCTCGCGAACGAGGGCGCCGTTGTCCAGCCGCCAGGTCGCGACCGCCTGCGGGTCCGCCGCCGAGGAGCGCGAGGTCAGGACCACCGGGGTGTCCCCGGTGAACGAGAAGAGCTGCACCAGGTCGACCGGCACCGACCCCTCCGAGCGCCGCAGGACGACCAGCACCGCCGGCCCGCCCTTGTACCGCGCGGGGAGTACGGCGCTGAGCACGACCTGCGGTCCTGGGCCCGCCGAGCGGCCGTCCCGCAGGGTGATCGCCGGACCGCCGGCCGGATCGGCGTAGGAGCGGTTCGGCCAGTCGACGGTGGGCCCGAGGCCCTGCGCGGGTGCCAGCGCGGCGTCCCCGGCCGCCGGGGCACCGTGGGCCGCGGCCGCCAGCGGGCTGGTGGACGGCGCGATGCCGTCCGCCGAGAGTCCGGCCCCGGCGGTCGGCGTCGCGCCGTGCGCCTGGTCCCCCGCGCCGGTGGCAGCAGGGGCGCCTGCCGGGCCCTGCGCGACGGAGGAGGTCACGGACGGCCGCTGGCCCTGGTTGTCGCGGTTCTCGCACCCCTGGGCCGCCGCGATGGCCAGCGCCACCCCGACCGTCACGGTCACGAAGACCACGAGCCGCTGCCGCAGCAGCCGCTGCCGTGCCGTCCCCGGCCGTCCGCCGGGCACCGGGGTGTGCTGCCGGTCGCGCGGGCGGCCCGGCCGCTGGGCCCGGTCGCGTCCGGGCGGCGGCGTCGCCTGCCGCTCGCGCATCGGCCGGGTGGCCTGGGCCGCCTCGGGCCGGGGGAGCGGGGCGGTGACCGCCTGGCTGCTGTCGTACCCGGCGCCGGGGGCCCGTCGGGGCGCGCCACCGGGCGCTCCGCCGGCCCGGCCGACCGCGCCGGCCCGGGCCCGGGCCGCCGCCGGGTCGGGTGTCCGACCGGGGGCCGGGACGCCGCGCGGCGCGCCGGCGGGCGCTCCCGCCGGTGCCCCGGGGGTCGGGCGCGCGGGGGCGCCGGACCGGTCCGGGCCACCGGCCCCGGGCCGTCCCTCGGCTCCCCGGCCGGCTCCCGGGCGGCCGTCGGCGGCCGCGGTCGGCGCTCCGGGCGCGGCCGCGGCCCGCCCGGCCGGATCGTCCCGTCCGGTCGTGTCGCCGCGAGCCCCGCGCCCCCGGCCGAAGGGCCCGCCGCCCGCGCCGCCGCCGGTACCGCCCCGTACGGCGAGTTCGCTCAGCCGCTCGTGCAGCGCGGCCGCGCCGGGCCGTTCGGCGGGTTCCTTGGCCAGGCAGGCCCGGATCAGCGGCGCCAGCTGCGGCGGTACCGCGCCGAGGTCGGGCTCCTCGTGCACGACGCGGTAGAGCATCACCTCCGAGGAGGCGCCGGAGCCGAACGGCGTGTCCCCGGTGAGCGCGTAGGCGAGCGTCGCGCCGAAGGCGAAGACGTCGGTCGCGGGCGTGACGGCGACCCCCCGGACCTGCTCGGGGGCGAGGAAGCCGGGGGAGCCGACGGCGGTGCCGACGTGGGTGAGGGTGCTGGCCCCGCGCGACCAGGCGATGCCGAAGTCGATGATCCGGGGTCCGCGCGGCGACAGCAGGATGTTGGAGGGCTTGAGGTCCCGGTGGACGACGCCGGCCTCGTGCACCTTGACCAGTCCGTCGGCCAGCGCGGCCCCGATCCGGGCGACCTCGGGCCAGCCCAGCGCCCCTTCGTCGCCGACCCGCTTGTACAACGAGGGCCCGGGGACGTAGGCGGTGGCCAGCCAGGGCCGGTCGGCCTCGATGTCGGAGCCCATGACGCGGGCGGTGCAGCCGCCCCGGATCCTGGACGCGGCGGCGATCTCGCGGGCGAAGCGGGTGCGGAACTCGATGTCCTCGGCCAGTTCGGCCCGGATCAGCTTGAGCGCGACCCGCTGGCCCCTGCGGTCGGAGCCGAGGTAGACCACGCCCATGCCGCCGGCCCCGAGTCGGCGGTGCAGTCGGTACGGCCCGACGATGCGGGGGTCCTCACGCCTCAGCCGCATCATCGTCATTCCCGTGTCCCCGTCAGACTGTCGGTGAGGCCCCGTCGGGTGGGGCGTCGTCAGTTCCTGTCCGGCACAGCTTACGGACTGCCCGCTGCGGTGTGCTGATACGCAACACCTCAAGCCACCGTCCGATTGTCGGATCTTGGACCGGCCGTCGCCGGGGCGGTGCCGAATCGTTTCTCGGGGTCCCCTCTCAGGGTTCCCCCGGGGGCGCCGCCGCGGGCGTCTCCGCCTGCGGTAGTAGGCCCCAGGTCCGGGCGTCATCCTCCGGGAGGCCCGGAAGACAGTACGACGGCATGACGTCCACCAACCCCCTCGCGCCATACCGTTGTTCTCAGCGGTGGACGGGGAGCTCGTCCCCCGAGGTAAGCCGTCCACCGCGTCCTCTTGCACCACTGTTCCGCCTTCCACCACCGGGCCGAGTTCACGAATCAGGAGTCAGGGCATGGCAGCGCAGCACACGGGATCCACCTCCCGCCGCCGTCGGCCGGCCTTCACTCAGCCGCAGGCCGCGGAGCCCACCAGGCACCCGGCGGTGGCGGTGGCCATGGCACTGCCCTGCGCGGTGCTGCTGGCCGTCCTGTTCGGAGGCTGGGAGCAGATGGCGAACCAGGCGCAGGCGGTGGCCGATCTGATCGGCCACTGACCCGCTTCACAAGCTGGCACTGATCCCCTGGGGACGGGGAGCCGGTGCCGCCGGGGAGGCCGCCGCCGCGACAACTCGCGGACGGGCGAGTGCGGCGCGCAGTGCGCCCCGGCAGGCGGAGACGCCGCGTACGGACGTCGGTGAGGGCGACCGTACGCGGCTTCTTCCCGTCCAGGGCCCGCACCGGGACCCGGAACAGCCGCAGTACCCCGCAGAGCCCGAAGAACCCGCAGAACCCCACCGAACGACCCCGGGACGGAACGCCGAAAACGGCCGGGGCCGCGACTCGTTCGAGTCGCGGCCCCGGCCGTCACTGTGCGCGATACTGGGATTGAACCAGTGACCCCTACCGTGTCAAGGTAGTGCTCTCCCGCTGAGCTAATCGCGCCTGGTAAGGCGTTCCTGCAACAGACCCCGGAGGGCCTGACGTGCGCGATACTGGGATTGAACCAGTGACCCCTACCGTGTCAAGGTAGTGCTCTCCCGCTGAGCTAATCGCGCGGGTGCGGTGCTTCCGCAGCGGATCCCGAAGGGTCCGACGTGCGCGATACTGGGATTGAACCAGTGACCCCCACCGTGTCAAGGTGGTGCTCTCCCGCTGAGCTAATCGCGCGGGGCTGATGCCTCGGTGGAACCGGGCGTGGTGCGCGATACTGGGATTGAACCAGTGACCCCTACCGTGTCAAGGTAGTGCTCTCCCGCTGAGCTAATCGCGCGGGGAGGGGAACCCGGAGAACCGGGCGCTCCTCTTGGAGGTGGAGACGGGATTTGAACCCGTGTACACGGCTTTGCAGGCCGTTGCCTCGCCTCTCGGCCACTCCACCAGGCAACACTCGAAGGACGATCTTACACTGTCCTTCGTCGAGCGGACGACGAGATTCGAACTCGCGACCCTCACCTTGGCAAGGTGATGCTCTACCAACTGAGCCACGTCCGCCTGTCTCCCGGGGTCTTCACCGGTTTTCCCGGCTGCGCTCCCTGGCGACGTGTTGAACTCTAGCGGATTCCCGGGCCAGCTAAAAATCCGTTCCCGCAGCGTGCCCCCGGGGTCCCCGCCCGACGGCCCCGGCCGCCCCGGGTCCGACCGCCCCGGACGGACCCACCGGGGGCGGCGGAGCACCGTGAGTGACACCCGCAGGTCATCCCGCGTACGCCCGCGCGACGCCCGCGTCTGCTCACGCCCCCCGACCTACACTTCAGACACCGCAACCTCGCAAAGCCCTGTGCAGGAGAACCGTGTCCGGCCACCCCGCCCCTCAGCAGCCCCTCGCCCGCTTCGGCGGCCGCGTCGCCACCGGGCTGCGCGACGTCACCTCGGACCCGGCCGCGCTGGACTCCGCCGGTTGGTGGGCGGTGGCCCACGACTTCGAGGGCCGGCTCACCTGCGCCCGCTTCGACGACGTCCGCCCGGCTCCGGCCGCGCCCTCGGGAGCGGGCTGGCTCGGCCCGGCCGCCGGGAGCTGGCGCAGCTCGCTCGACCGCGCCGCCTACACCGAGGGCGTGCGCCGGATCCGCGAGCACATCGCCGCCGGTGAGGTCTACCAGGCCAACCTCTGCCGGGTGCTCGCCGCCCCGCTGCCCGATCCGGACCGCTCCGACATCGACGCCCTCGCCGGCCTGCTCGCGCACGGCAACCCGGCCCCCTACGCCGGCACGGTCCGGCTGCCCGGCCACGGGGTCGAGATCGCCACCGCCTCGCCCGAGCTCTATCTGCGCCGCACCGGCCGCACCGTCGCCTCCGGCCCGATCAAGGGCACCGGCCGCACCGAGCACGACCTGCTCGACAAGGACCACGCCGAGAACGTGATGATCGTCGACCTGGTCCGCAACGACCTCGGCCGGGTCTGCGCCACCGGCACCGTCACCGTGCCGGACCTGTGCGCGGTCGAGAAGCACCCCGGCCTGGTCCACCTGGTCTCCACCGTCGAGGGCACCCTGCGCGAGGACGTCGGCTGGCCCGGGCTGTTCACCGCCACCTTCCCGCCCGGATCCGTCACCGGCGCCCCCAAGTCCAGCGCCCTGCGGATCATCGAAGCCCTGGAGACCGCGCCGCGCGGCCCCTACTGCGGCGCCGTCGGCTGGGTCGACGCCGATCGGGGCGAGGCCGAACTCGCGGTCGGCATCCGCACGTTCTGGATCGACCGGACCGACCCGGCGGCACCCGAACTGCGCTTCGGCACCGGCGCCGGCATCACCTGGGACTCCGACCCCGACCGGGAATGGGCGGAAACCGAACTGAAGGCGGCCCGCCTGGTCGCGATAGCGTCGGGTGCCGAGACGTACTCCGACACCGACTGAACCCGGCACGGACCCGGCCGGCCGCCACCCGGACCCGGCCGACCCGTGCCCGTCCCGCGAGGAGCCCCCCGCGATGCAGCACTCCACCACCAGCTGGGTCAACGGCACCCTCGTCGACTCCGCGGACCCGGCCCTGTCCGTCCTCGACCACGGACTCACCACCGGCGACGGCGTGTTCGAGACCATGAAGGCCGTCGACGGCAGGCCCTTCGCCATCACCCGCCACCTCGACCGGCTCACCCGCTCCGCCCGCGGCCTCGGACTGCCCGACCCCGACCACGACCTGGTCCGGGAAGCGGCCGCCGCCGTCCTCGCCGCCAACCCGATGCCGCTCGGCCGGCTGCGCCTCACCTACACCGGCGGCACCGCGCCGCTCGGCTCCGAACGCGGCGACGGCGGCCCCACCCTGGTGGTCTCCCTTGGCACCGCCGCCCGCCGTCCCGACACCACGGCCGTCGCGGTCGTCCCCTGGCGCCGCAACGAACACAGCGCCGTCGCCGGCCTCAAGACCACCTCCTACGCCGAGAACGTCGTCGCCCTCGCCGCCGCCCACCGGGTCGGCGCCTCCGAGGCGCTGCTCGCCAACACCGCCGGCCGGCTCTGCGAGGGCACCGGCTCCAATGTCTTCGTCGTCCTGGACGGCCGGCTGCTCACGCCGCCGCTCGCCTCCGGCTGCCTGGCCGGCATCACCCGGCAGCTCGTCGTCGACTGGTGCGGCGCCGAGGAGGCCGACCTGCCGCTGGACGCCCTCCAGGAGGCCGAGGAGGTCTTCCTCACCTCGTCCCTGCGCGACGTCCAGGCCGTCACCCGGATCGACGACCGCGAGCTCTCCGGACCCGGCCCGGTCACCCTGAGGGCGATGACGGCCTTCGACCGGCGCAGCGGCGACGACCTCGACCCCTGACAGCTCCGGGGGCACCGGGCACGTCCGCGCGGCCCCGGCCGGTAGAACAGCCGGACGGCGGGGAAGGGAGCGGGACATGACCATCACGCTGCGCCCCGAGAGCCAGGAGACCCCCACCCCCGCGGGCGGCCGGACCAGACGCTGGCAGATCTGCGTCAACGGCCGCCCGGTCGGCGGGCTGCGCACCACGGCCGTCCCCCGGGGTGACCGACTCTGGGGCGAGATAGCCGAGTTGGAGGTGCGCAGCGGGCGCGGCCGGGGCCGGGGGACGATCGCCGCGCTGGCCGCCGAGGAGGTGCTGCGCGGCTGGGGCTGCGTCCGGGTGGACGCGGACATCCCGGAGACCGCGCGGATCGCCCGCTCGCTGGCGGTGACCCTCGGGTACACCGAGCGGATGCGGAACATGGTCAAGCGGCTGGACGGGCCGCCCGCGCTGCCGGAGGGCGTCGCGGCCCGCCCGATCGACGACGCCGCGTTCCCGGACTGGTTGGCGGAGGCCAAGGCGGGCTATCTCCGTGACCTGCTGGCCTCCGGGCTGGCCGAGGAGCAGGCCCGCGCCAAGGCCGAGGCCGACCATCGGACGCTGCTGCCGCAGGGGGCCGGCACCCCGGGGGTCGCGCTGCGCCGGCTGCACGGGGCGGGGGAGGAGCCGTTGGGCTCGCTCTGGCTGGCGCTGCGGGTCCGGGAGCTGTCCGACGGCGCGCCGCTCGGCTGGGTGATGGTGGTGGAGGTGGCCGACGCCCACCGGGGGCGCGGGCACGGGCGGACGCTGATGCGGCTCGCGGAGCGCGAGTGCCTGGCGGCCGGGGTCCGCGACCTCGGGCTGAACGTCTTCAGCGGCAACGAGGTCGCGGTCCGGCTGTACGAGTCGCTCGGCTACCGGGTGACGAACCGGGTCTACGGCAAGGAGCTGCTGTGAGCCACCGACCCGCGCCGGGCGGTGCGGCTCAGGCGGTGCGGGCGGCCCCGGCGGCCTCGACGGCGGCGACGAGGCGCTCCAGCAGGCCGTCCTGGCTCTGCCCGCCGTCGAACCGCTGCCCGGCGACGACGTAGGTCGGCGTGCCCTTCACCCCGATCGCCCGGCCCTCCGCCTGGTCGGCGTCGACGGTGAGCATGTGCCGGCCGTCCACCAGCGCGGTGTCCACCTCCTCGGGGTCGACCCCGACCTCCCGGGCGACCTCCAGCAGCACCTCGGTGCCGCGCGCGGAGAGGTCCTCGACCCGGGCCAGCAGCGCTTCTACGAAGGGCCAGCCCAGTCCCTGGGCGAACGCCTCCTCGGCGGCCTCGGCGGCGGCGTAGGCGTACTTGTGCTTCTCCAGCGGGAAGTGCCGCAGCTCGATCGGCAGCGCGTCGCCGAAGCGGGCGCGCAGCTCGCGGACGTCGTCCAGGGCGGTGCGGCAGTCCGGGCACTGGAGTTCGCACCAGAACTCCAGACGGGGGAGGGAACCTTCGATCATGCCTTCAGTGTTCCACCTGTGGGGCCCGCGCCGGGACAGTCGGCGACCGGGCCCGGCCACACCGGGAGCGACGGGAGGTCCGACGGGATGACGACTCCGACCGACGGGGCGGCGGTGACAGCCGTGGCGGCCCCGACCATGACTACGGCCCCGGGGGCCGAGGGCCGCTCCGGCGCCGCGAAGGCGAAGGCGACGGGCGAGGGGAGGCGGCCGTGCTGACGGCGGCGGTCAGTGTCGCGCTCACGGCGGCCGGGGTGGCGGTGGCGGGCCTGCGTGCCTACCGCCGGCGCTTCCTCTCCGCGACCCGCTGGTTCGCCGTGGCGCTGCTGCCGCTGGGCCTCTATCTGACCGGCCTGTTCCCGGTGGCCCGGACGATCGGCGACGAGCTGGCCGACTGGGCCACCAAGCTCGTCCTCGATCCCCGGGTGTGGACCGGCATCGTGCTGCTGGGCGTCTCGGCGGGTCTGCTGGCGACGACCCGCTGGGTGGCCCGCCGCGGGGCCGTGGCCGGCGGCGAGTCCCGTCCGGCGGCGGCCGGTCCGGCGCCGGCCAGGCCCGCCGTGGCTCCCGCCGCCGGTGCCCCGGCCGCGGGGCCGGTTCCGAAGCGCGCCGAGGAGGCCGCTCGGGCCGAGCCGGGCCGGGCGGGGAACCCGGGCACGGCGGCGAAGGGCAAGGCGGGCAAGGGCAAGGACGACGACGGACTGGGCGACTTCGCCGAAATCGAGGAGATCCTGCGCCGGCGCGGCATCTGAATCCGAGAGCCCCGCTTCCCGGTCCCGCTCCCGGATGCCGGGCCCCGGCCGCTCAGGCCGGGGCCACCGCGTCCGCGGAGCGCTGGCGCGCCCGGTAGGCGGCCACGTGCAGCCGGTTTCCGCAGGTCCGGCTGTCGCAGTAGCGGCGCGAGCGGTTGCGCGAGAGGTCCACGAAGACCCGTGCGCAGTCCGGCGCCTCGCAGCGGCGCAGCCGTTCGCGTTCGCCCGCGGTGAGGATGAAGGCCAGCGCCATGCCCAGTTCGGCGGCCAGGTGGTCGCCGAGGGCGGCGTGCGGCGCGAAGTAGTGGATGTGCCAGCCGTGGTGGTCGTGGTTGGTCAGCCGGGGTGTCGTCCCGGCGGCCGCGACCAGGGCGTTCACCTGCTCGGCGGCCGCTTCGGTGGACTCGGTGCCGAAGACCTCGCGCAGCCGGGAGCGCAGCCGGTGCACCTTCCGCAGGTCGTCCTCGGTGAGGGAGTCGACCTCGCTGATCTCCTGCCGGACCACGAAGGCGTCGAGCGCCGCGATGTCGGGCAGCAGTTCGGTGCCGCACACCTCGGGCGCGGTGTTGAGCAGCTCGACGAGGATGCTCAGGGCGCACTCGGTGTCATGGGTGATCAGCACGTGGAGGCTCCTCGTGCGGAGGGGGCCGTGGGCACCCCGCGACTACGGGTCATTCCCAGACCTTACCGGGGCGGCGAGCGGTCCGGCGGTGGCTTGCTTCGAAGACGTGTACGGATTCCGTAGGTCTGTACGGAGTTTCCTCCGGGAGTCCGCCCGGGCGGTGCCCGCCGGGGCGGACTCCCGGGGCAGCCGGCGCCGTGTCCCGGGGCACGGCCGCCCGCGCGGGCGGGAAGGCGGGCGGGAAGGCGAAGGGCGAGCAGAGGGGAGCGGAGGGGGCGCCGGGAGCAACGGGGCGGCGGCGGGGAAAACGGTCACGCCCGACAGCGAGGCCGGCCACCCGTGGGATGGCCGGCTCCGGTGCCGGGCGTGTGCGGTGCCGAGGGCCCACCCCGGTCGGGGTGAACCGTTTCAGCACCGGCCCCGAGACCGCGTCGTGCGCGGCTGAGTCTGCTGCCGTGCCCCCGAGTAGGACGGCTGCGGTGACGGCAGGGGTGACGACCCCGCCGACAGCGGGGCGTGACCGCCTCCGGTCGGGGTCAGCTTTCGGCGAGGATGTGGGACAGCTCCCGGTCGAGGTCGAAGTGACGGTGTTCGGTGCCGGGTGGCACGGCGGCGTCCGTCCGCTTGAGGAAAGACTCAAGCGCCCGGGCCGGGGCTTCCAGCAGGGCTTCTCCTTCCGGAGAGCTGAGGGCGATGCAGACCACCCCTTGCCCGTGGCTGCGCGACGGCCAGACCCGGACGTCGCCGGTACCGGTGGGTCGGTGCAGCCCCTCCGCAAGGAGATCTCGGGCGAACACCCACTCCACGGTCTCGTCGGCGCCGGTGTGGAACGTGGCGTGCACGGCATAGGGGTCGGCGGTGTCGTAGCGCAGGCCCGCGGGGACGGGCAGTGAGGACTCGCTGGACACGATGAGGCGCAGGTGCAGCTCGCAGCTGACCGTGGTGTTCATAAGCGCCATGGCCTTTCGCTCAGTGTGCGCTCGGGGAATCGCACGTCGGCGAACGGACCATCCCACCTCCAAGACCGATGTAAACCCCTCTGTCCCGATTCGGGCGCGAGTCGTACCCCTTACGGCGCATTGCGGAATCGCCACAGACCGGCTTCCGGGCGATTAGTGGAGCCCTTCTCGGTTAGTTTCCTGGCATGACTGTGCGAAGCGACAAGGCACGCGGTGACGCGGGCGGGAACACCGGAACGGGGGATGTGGTCGTGCCGGACGACACGGGGGTGCCGACGGGTGCGGACGACGGGGGCCGGGGGGCCGACGGGCCCGGCGCGGAGGGGGCGGCGGAGGCCGGCGCGGACGGCACCGGGGGTGCGGAGGGCGGCAGGCCGCTCGGCTCCAGGGCCCCGCGCTTCATCCGCCGCTCCCGCCCGCTGCACCTGAGCTGGCAGGTCGCCGTCTTCCTGGTCGGGCTGGCCGTCGTGGCGCTCGGCGTGGTCATGCTGCCGCTGCCCGGCCCGGGCTGGGTGGTGATCTTCCTGGGTATGGGCATCTGGGCGACCGAGTTCGTCTGGGCCCAGCTGGCGCTGCGCTGGACCCGCCGCAAGGTGGCCGAGGCGGCCCAGAAGGCGCTGGACCCGAAGGTCCGGCGGCGCAATCTGACGCTCACCGCGATCGGCCTGGTGCTGATGGCCGCGCTCGGCGGCTGGTACCTCTGGAAGTACGGGCTGGTCATGCCCTGGAAGATCCACGAGGACTGAGCCGTCCGCCCGCCCGCCGGGCGGGGCCGTCCGGGTGAGGGTGCCGCCGGCGGCGGCCGGACCCCGGGGGGAGAGCGCCGTTCGGACCACCCCTCGGGATGCGGTAATGTTTTCCCTGCACCCGGGCGATTAGCTCAGCGGGAGAGCACTTCGTTCACACCGAAGGGGTCACTGGTTCGATCCCAGTATCGCCCACCGGAATGCATTGTGATATGTGAGGCCCAGCCGATTATCGGCTGGGCCTCACATGTATTTCCCGCAATCCGTTGAACGGTGTCGGGGAATGTCCTGAGGCGCAGTCATCTTCCGCACCGCGCGGGAGTTCTGTGGGTGCGTCGGACGGCACTCCCCGAACGAGTTGTACGGCACCCCCCGAATGGTGCTACAGTTCTTCTCGTTGCCCGGGCGATTAGCTCAGCGGGAGAGCACTTCGTTCACACCGAAGGGGTCACTGGTTCGATCCCAGTATCGCCCACCGGACAGCACGCAGGCCCTGATCGGGATACCGATCGGGGCCTGCGGCGTTCGTGCGCGGCACACCGCCGCGTGTCGGACGGCGGGTGTCCTGGCGGGAGTGTCCGGGCGGGGCCTACGCGGCCACCTCGCAGTCGTGCTCCGGTGCCAGTCGCCGCCCGCATCCGCACCGGGCCGGGCGCATCGGCCAGGACAGGTCCACCCGTTCGTCCGCCCCCGAGCGGTCGAACCAGGCTTGCAGCCCCCGGGCCTGCGCCGCGTGCCAGACCGCCTGCCGCAGGTGCAGCTCGCCCACCGTCAGCCCGCCCAGCGCCCCCGGGTACCGGGCGCCGACCGCCCGCACCAGTTCCAGCGCCGCCGTCGCGTCCGCCGCCGCCTCGTGCGCCCCGGTCAGCTCGACCCCGTAGTGCGCGCACAGGTCCGTCAGCGTCCGCCGGCCCCGGCGGTAGCGGTCCACGTGCTTGTCCAGCACCCGCGGGTCCAGCACCAGCAGCGCCGCCGGACCGGTCACCTCGGCCAGCGACGTCCCCCGGTGCCGGCGCAGCTCGCGGTCCAGCAGTGTCAGGTCGTACGGGGCGTTCATCACCACCACCGGGCGTCCGGCCCGGGCCTGTTCGGCCAGCGCGGCGGCCACCTCGGCCACCACCACCGCCGCCGGGCGCCCGAACGCCCGCACCCTCGCGTCGTCTATCCCGTGCACCGCGCGGGCGCCGTCGGGTATCGGCACGCCGGGATCGGCGAGCCAGGTGGTCGCCACCGGGGCGGCGCCCGGGGCGGGTTGGACGACCAGGGCGGCCGAGACGATGCGATCGGTCTCGACGTCCACGCCGGTGGTCTCGGTGTCGAAGGAGGCGAGCGGGCCGGTGAACCAGTGCTGCTGCATGACTGCCCCTCGAAAACAGCGTGTTCCGCCCCGGTGATACCCGCCCCTGACACCCCCTCAACCGTTTGGCGCGACACCGGCCGGGCACCCTGCCCACGGGTGCCGTGTTCGAATCCGGACCGGCCGGGGGGACGGGGGAGGGACGGACGGTCATGGCGCTGACGCAGCCGCAGCCCGACGAGGCGGCGGCCGTCCTGCGGGGCGACCTGGCGGTGACGGCCTGCATGGAGACCTTGCAGGTCGGGTATCTGCACGCGGTCGTCGCGGCGGCCGGCTGCTCGCTCTCGCAGCCGTTCCCGGACAACGGCATCGACTGGCAGGTCAGCCACGGCTCGCGCAGCCACGAGGTCGACGACGAGGTCACCGTCAAGATCCAGCTGAAGGCCACCCAGCAGATCGCGCCCGACCCGCGCGGCGCCTTCTTCTCCTTCACCCTGGACAACGACCATCTGCGCAAGCTCGCCCGGCCCCGGGTCGCGGTGCCCCGGATCCTCGTCGTCATGCTGCTGCCCCGCCGGGTGGACCGCTGGCTGGCCGCCCGGCCCGACGCGCTGGAGCTGCGGCACTGCTGCTACTGGGTCAACCTGGCCGGCCACCCCGTGACCGGGCAGCGCCGGACCAACGTCCGTGTCCCCACCGCGAAGGTCTTCGACGACCGCGCCCTGTGCGACATCATGGCCAGGGTCGGCGCGGGCGGCAGCCCGTGACGGCCCGGCCCCCGGCCGGGAGGAGCCGCTCCATGACACTGCCCCACGGGCCGTCGCGCCCCGCGACCGGCGAGCCGCCGCAGACCGGGCCGCTGCCCGATCCGGCCGCCGTCGACCCCGCGGTGCTCGCCACCCTGCTCGCCCGGCACGGCTGGGTCCGGCGCGGCGGGCCCTCCGCCCGCTACGGGCGCTGGACGCCCCCCGAGGGCACCGACCCCGGCGTCAGCCTGCTCGTCCCGGCCGGCGACGGCTTCGACGACGCGGTCGATCTGCTCACCGACGCCGTCACCGCGCTGTCCCGCTCCGCCAGTCCCTCCGCCCGGGCCATCCTGCTCGCCCTCGCCGTCCCCGGCGACGAGCTGCACTGGCACCGAGACCCGGCCGGGCCGCCCGGCGCCGCCGCCCCCGGCACCGCCCCCTGGGAGGAGGCCGAACGGCTCCGGCGGGCCGCCCGCGCCATGCTCGCCGCCGGCGCCAAGGCCGGCCGCACCCGCGCCGCCTACTTCGGCGCCCGCCTGGACGCCTGGGCCGGCGACTTCGTGGACCGGGTCCTGGTCGTCGCCGACGGCCCCGGGCTCACCGTCCGCAGCCCCGCCCCCGAGGGCCGGGCGGCGGTCACCACCCTGGTCCGCGCCCTGGAGGCGCTGCGCGACGCCGTCGACTACCGCCGGGTCAGCGGCGGCGCCGAGGCGTTCGAGAACGCCGTCCAGTCCGGGGTCAGCCGCGAGCTGGTCGACGCCGTCCAGGAGCTCGTGCGCGGCGCGACCGCGGGCCGGTTCGCCGTCGCCTGGTCGGCCGCCGTCGGCACCCCGGGCGGCTTCGGCGACCGCCGGACGGCCGTCGAGTTCTCGCCCGGTGACCTGCCCGCCCTGACCGAGGCCGCCGAACTGCTCGAACGCCTCGAACCCGCCGTCGCCGTCACCCTGGTCGGCCTCGTGGTCCGGCTCAAGCGGGCCGACCCCGCCGGACCGGGCAGCGTCCGGCTGCGGGTGCTCGGCGGCGCCGAGGTCGACGAGGTCAAGATCCGGCTGCCCGACCCCGCCTACCGGCTCGCCGCCGAGGCCCATCTCGCCGGCACCCCCGTGCGGATCGCCGGCCGCCTGGAACGCCGCGGCGGCTTCCGCCGCCTCACCCGCCCGACCGGCCCGGAGCCCTGCGGACTGGAGGACGCCGAGCGGGACCGGCTGCTCAAGACGCTGGGGGAGGGACGGGAGAAATACCCGGGGGAGCGACGGGAGCCGTAGTGGGGGTACGGAGGTGACGGTGGGGTCACCGGTCTCGGTACCATCGTCAGGCGCAGTGCTGTGCTGCGTCCTCTGAATCCAGCACGTCAGGAGAGACCGGTGACGGACGTCCGGGTAATCATCAACCGCGAACCCGATCGGGAAGAGCGCGTGGTGACCACGGGCACCACGGCCGCCGAGCTCTTCGCGGACGATCGCTCGATCATCGCGGCCAAGGTCGCCGGCCAGCTCAAGGACCTCGCCTACGCGGTCCAGGACGGCGACGAGGTCGAGCCGGTCGTGATCGGCAGCCCCGACGGCCTCGACATCCTGCGCCACTCCACCGCGCACGTGATGGCCCAGGCCGTGCAGCAGCTCTTCCCGGAGGCCAAGCTCGGCATCGGCCCGCCGGTCAAGGACGGCTTCTACTACGACTTCGACGTCGAGAAGCCGTTCCACCCCGATGACCTCAAGGCCATCGAGAAGAAGATGCAGGAGATCATCAAGCGCGGGCAGAAGTTCTCCCGCCGCGTCGTCACCGACGAGGCGGCCCGCGAGGAGCTCTCCGGCGAGCCGTACAAGCTGGAGCTGATCGGCCTCAAGGGCTCCGCCGCGACCGCCGGCGAGGGCGCCGACGTCGAGGTCGGCGCGGGCGAGCTCACCATCTACGACAACCTGGACGCCAAGAGCGGCGAGCTGTGCTGGGGCGACCTCTGCCGCGGCCCGCACCTGCCCAGCACCCGGATGATCCCGGCGTTCAAGATCATGCGCTCGGCCGCCGCCTACTGGCGCGGCAGCGAGCGCAATCCGATGCTCCAGCGCCTCTACGGGACCGCCTGGCCGAGCAAGGACGAGCTCAAGGCGCACCTGGAGTTCCTGGAGGAGGCCGCCAAGCGCGACCACCGCAAGCTCGGCAACGAGCTCGACCTCTTCTCCATCCCCGAGGAGATCGGCTCCGGCCTCGCCGTCTTCCACCCCAAGGGCGGCATCATCCGCCGCGCCATGGAGGACTACTCGCGCCGCCGGCACGAGGAGGAGGGCTACGAGTTCGTCTACACCCCGCACGCCACCAAGGGGAAGCTGTTCGAGAAGAGCGGCCACCTGGACTGGTACGCGGACGGTATGTACCCGCCCATGCAGCTCGACGAGGGCGTGGACTACTACCTCAAGCCGATGAACTGCCCGATGCACAACCTGATCTTCGACGCGCGCGGCCGCTCGTACCGTGAACTGCCGCTGCGCCTGTTCGAGTTCGGCACCGTGTACCGGTACGAGAAGTCCGGCGTGGTGCACGGCCTGACCCGCGCCCGCGGCTTCACCCAGGACGACGCGCACATCTACTGCACCCGCGAGCAGATGGCGGACGAGCTCGACTCGACCCTCACCTTCGTGCTCAACCTGCTGCGCGACTACGGCCTGACCGACTTCTACCTGGAGCTGTCCACCAAGGACCCGGAGAAGTTCGTCGGCGACGACGCGACCTGGGAGGAGGCCACCGCCGTCCTGGCCGCGGTGGCCGAGAAGCAGGGTCTGCCGCTGGTCCCGGACCCGGGCGGCGCGGCCTTCTACGGCCCGAAGATCTCGGTGCAGGCGAAGGACGCCATCGGCCGTACCTGGCAGATGTCGACCATCCAGCTCGACTTCAACCTGCCCGAGCGTTTCGACCTGGAATACACCTCGGCGGACGGCTCGCGCCAGCGGCCGGTCATGATCCACCGGGCGCTGTTCGGCTCGATCGAGCGCTTCTTCGCGGTGCTGCTGGAGCACTACGCCGGCGCCATGCCGCCGTGGCTGGCCCCGGTCACGGTGACCGGCATCCCGATCACCGACGAGCACGTGCCGTACCTGCTGGAGGTCGCGGCCGAGCTGAGGAAGCGGGGGATCCGGGTCGAGGTGGACACCTCGGACGACCGGATGCAGAAGAAGATCAGGAACGCCCAGAAGACCAAGGTCCCGTTCATGCTGATCGCCGGCAACGACGACGTCGAGGCGGGCGCGGTCTCCTTCCGCTACCGCAACGGCGAGCAGAAGAACGGCGTCCCGCTGGCCGACGCGGTCGCCGAGATCGTGGACGCTGTGGAGCGCCGGATCCAGGTCTGACCACGACCGTGCGCGCGGGGCGGGCTCCTTCGGGAGTCCGCCCCGCGCGCTTTGCAAGCGGGGGTGGGCGAATATGCTGATCAGCATGACGACTGAGCCGGAACTGCAGCGGGGCGTCGGGGAGCCGGACGGCTTCCGCCGCCTGTGGACCCCCCATCGGATGGCCTACATCCAGGGCGAGAACAAGCCCACCGGCCCGGCTCCGGACGACGGCTGTCCGTTCTGCTCGATCCCGTCGCTCACCGACGAGGACGGGCTGGTCGTCGCGCGCGGGAACGCGGTGTACGCGGTGCTCAACCTGTACCCGTACAACGGCGGCCACCTGATGGTGGTCCCGTACCGGCACGCGGCGGACTACACCGAGCTGGACGAGGCGGAGACGGCCGAGCTGGCGGTGTTCACCAAGAAGGCGATGACGGCGCTGCGCGCGGCCTCGGGCGCGCACGGCTTCAACATCGGGATGAACCAGGGCGCGGCGGCGGGGGCCGGTATCGCGGCGCACCTGCACCAGCACGTGGTGCCGCGCTGGGGCGGGGACACCAACTTCATGCCGGTGGTCGGCCACACCAAGGTGCTGCCGCAACTGCTGGCGGACACCCGGAAGATGCTGGCCGAGGCGTGGCCCCAGGACTGACGCGCACAGCGAGGAGGGCCCCCGCCGACCCGGAACGGTCGGCGGGGGCCCTCCTCGTGCCGCGGGGCGTCCCGGTTCAGGCGTCGTAGCGGTCGACCTTGAACGGGCGGCTGCCCTGGGCCTCGGCCTTGAGGCCGGCCGCGCGGCCCTTGAAGGCCCGTTCGGTGTCGAGGTCGTGCTCGGCGAGGAACTCCATCGTCGCGGTGTGGACGGCGCCGATCACCGGGTGCGAGATGTTGAGCGCGTTGTCGGCCATGCTGCGGGTGTCCCAGGGCAGGCCGGCCCAGATGTGCCGGAGGCCGAAGGGCTCGGGCAGGCCGAGGCCGCCGCCGAGCCAGGACAGCAGGCTCGGCGTCCGGTGGAAGGGGGCGCGGACGGCCTGCCGGACGACCTCGTCGTTGTCGATCAGCGGGAGCTTGACCGTCCGCTCCTCCCAGAACCGTACGGTCTTGGCGACCGACTTCTCCTTGTCCTTGGGCTTGTCGAAGAAGTAGCCGTTGATCGGGCCGAGCGCGAAGGCCGCGACGGTGACGTTGAGGGTGTTGGCGAGCAGGGCGACGGTGACGGTGAAGGTCAGGACGAGCTTGCCGTCGTGGGTGATGAACTGGGTGGCGAGGTAGTGCCGGGGGCCGCCGGGGAAGGTCTGCTTGTCGGCGATGGCCTGGACGGCGAAGTCGCGCATGTGGTCGCCGTCCATGTCGGCGCTGCCGGGGCGGCTGATCTCGTCGGCGTTCTCGCCGACCTCGAAGACGACCCACTGCTTGATCCGGACGTCGGGGATGCCGCTGTTGGCGACCTCGCTGATGCCGAGGGCCTTGAGGTGGCCGGAGATCTTGCGGACGAGGTCCCAGGGGTGGAACTGGCGGAAGTCGATCTGGCCCTCGGCGGGGCGCAGGGTGTCGATGAGCTTCCACTCGCCCCAGCGGCGGCCGGCGCCGAGGATGCCCTTGGGCCCGGCGTAGTGCTGGACGTTGGTCTCCTGCTCGGATTCCAGTCGGCCGAGCTTGGCGCGCAGGTCGGCGGCCTTCTTGTCGAGGTCGTCGCGGGGGACGGCCATCGGGACGGTCGCGGCGACGGCGTTGCCCTCGACCAGTTGCAGCCAGCGGGCGCGCAGGTCCAGGGCGGTGCGGACGACGATGCGCTTGGCGAGGTACCAGCCGACGACCGGGGCGAGCATGACGATGCGCAGGTAGAGGCCGAGGATGCCGCCGGCCGGGGGCTTGATCGCGAGCAGGACGGCGACGGCGGCGGCCAGGGTGAGGACGACGGCCCCGTACATGCCGGCGTTCTTCGGGTTGTCGCGCTTGAGCCAGGCGCGGAGCTGGAAGGCGCCGAGCCAGATCAGGGTGCCGGGAAGGAAGAGCAGGCCGGTGGCGACGGAGACGGTGGACAGCTGCCGGTCGCGGCCGCGGCGGACCTCCTCGGCGGCGAGGCAGTGCTCGACGACCTGGCGGGTGTCGACGCCGAAGGCGGGGACCAGGGGCTTGCGGTCGCCGCCGAGCGCGCGGGAGATGAGCGCCTTGCTGAAAGCCTCGCCGAAGTTGGGCGCGAAGAGCGCGAAGCGGCCCTTCTTGGCGGTGGCCCCGTCGAGCCTGGCGGTGTCGCCGGCGAGCGTGCCGTCGCGGTAGGCGGCCGAGGAGAGCGCCTGGGTGCCGGCGGTCTGCGGTCCGGCGTCGGTCCGGGGTATCTGCGCACCCGGGGTCATGTCGAGTGTGGTCACGGTGGCGTCCCCTCCTCCCCTTGTCCTGCGGCAGGGTACCGCGCCGGGGTACCGGTACGCGGATGATCGTCTGAACTGGCGTCACGAACGGGCCACGTCGGGCCCGTGGGGCATGATGCCCACGTTTCGGCCGTTCGACGCGCCCCGGGAGGTCGCGGCCGGGAGGGATGGGGCACGATGGGCGGCATGGAGAGCGATGCGCTGACGGATCCGGTCCTGGTCTTCGACGGGGACTGCGCGTTCTGCACGACGTGCGCGGGCTGGGCGGAGCGGTACCTGCGGCAGACGCTGGCGTCGGGCGGCTGGGAGGCGGTGCCGTTCCAGTTCGCGGACCTGGCGGGTCTGGACGCCGTGGCCGGGGGGCGCGGGGAGGTGTCGTGGGAGCGCGCGGAGCGCGAGGTGCTCTGGGTGACGCCGGCCGGCCGGGTGTACGGCGGGGCGCAGGCGGTGGCGCGGCTGCTGATGCGTTCGGGCGGGGCGTGGGCGTACCTCGGCGGGGTGCTGGCGCTGGCGCCGGTGCGGCCGGTGGCGGCGCTGGGGTACCGCTGGGTGGCGCGGAACCGGCACCGGATGCCGGGCGGGACGCCGGCCTGCGCGCTGCCGCGGCGCTGACCACCGGGGCGTTCAGCCGTCCTGGTCGGTGAAGCGCGCGGCGAGGGCGGCGGGCATGGGTTCGTGGCGCAGGTGGGAACGGCTGAACTCGGCGGTGCCGTGGGTGAGTGAGCGCAGGTCGACGGGGTAGCGGGCGAGTTCGAGCTCGGGGACCTCGGCGTGCAGCAGACTGAGGCCGGGGCCGGCGGTCCCGGTGCCGAGGACGCGGCCGCGGCGGGCGGAGAGGTCGCCGAGGACGGCGCCGAGGTAGTCGTCGGGCAGCAGGACGCGGACGGCGGCGACGGGTTCGAGGAGCCGGACGACGGCGTGTTCGGCGGCGTCACGCAGGGCGAGGGCGGCGGCGTTCTGGAACGCGGAGTCGGAGGAGTCGACGGAGTGCGCCTTGCCGTCGGTGAGGGTGACCCGGACGTCGACGAGCGGGTGGCCGGTGGCGACGCCCTTGGCGAGCTGGGCGCGGACGCCCTTCTCGACGGAGGGGACGAAGTGCCTGGGGACGGCGCCGCCGACGACGTGTTCCCGGAACTCGAAGCCGGACCCGGCCGGGAGCGGTTCGACCTCCAGCTCGCAGATGGCGTACTGACCGTGGCCGCCGGACTGTTTGACGAGGCGTCCGTGGCCGACCGCGGCGGTGCCGAAGGTCTCGCGCAGGGCGACCCTGTGGGCGACGGTGTCGACGTGGACGCCGTGGCGGTTGCGGAGGCGGTCGAGGAGGGTCTCGGCGTGGGCCTCGCCGGTGCACCAGAGGACGAGCTGGTGGGTGTCGGGGTTCAGTTCGACGCGCAGGGCCGGGTCCTCGGCGGCGAGCCGGGTGAGGGCCTGCGAGAGCTTGTCGTCGTCGGCCTTGCTGTGGGCCTCGACGGCGATCGGCAGCAGCGGGTCGGGGAGGGGCCAGGTGTCGAGTTCGGCCGGGTGGCCGGGTTCCTGGACGGTGTCGCCGGAGCGGGCGGTGGTGAGTTTGGCGGCGCAGACGAGGTCGCCGGCGACGGCGTGCGGGACGGGCCGCTGGAGTTTGCCGAAGGGGCTGGTGAGGGCGGTGACGCGTTCCTCGGTGTCCTGCTCGGCGGGGTGGTGGGGGCCGGTGAGGCGGATGCGGGTGTCCGGGCGCAGGGTGCCGGCGTAGACGCGCAGCAGGCTGACCCGGCCGACGTAGGCGTCCCCGGTGACGCGGACGACCTGGGCGGCGAGGGGGGCGTCGGGGTCGCAGACGGGCCCGGGACGGGTGCGTTCGGTGGGGTCGGGGAAGGCGTCGGCGATGAGGTCGAGGAGTTCGGTGGCGCCGAGGCCGTGTTCGCTGGTGGGGACGGCGGGGTGGAGGACACAGGCGAGGACCTCGCGGCGCAGGCCGGCTTCGAGGGCGTCGGTGTCCAGGGTGTCGCCGGCCAGGTACCGCTCCATGAGGGCGTCGTCCTGGCCGGAGATGGCTTCGACGAGGCTCTCGCGGGCGGGCCCGGTGTCGGGCAGGGGCTCGCCGTGGCCGTAGGTGTGGCCGGTGAGGAGGTCGACGCTGCCGTCGGGGCGGCCGTCGTGGTGGACCGGGAGGAAGAGCGGCCGGAGGGTGTCGGGGCCGAGCTCGAAGGCGTCGTGGCAGGCGGTGAGGATCTCGTCGAGGCTGCCGCGGGCGATGTCGAGTTTGGCGACGGCGATGGCGCGGGGGATGTTCTCGGCGGCGCACTGGCGCCACAGGGCGCGGGTGGGGGCGGTCACCGGGTCGGTGGCGGAGACCACGAAGACGGCGGCGTCGGCGGTGTGCAGGGCGGCGCGCAGGTCGGCGGCGAAGTCGGGGTGGCCGGGCGGGTCGATCAGGTTGATCTTGACGCCGCGCCATTCGAGCGGGAGCACCGAGAGCTGGACGGAGCGCTGCTGCTGGTGTTCGAGGGGTTCGTGGTCGGAGACGGTGGTGCCGTCGGCGACCTTGCCGGGGCGGCCGACGGCGCCGGCGGCGAGGGCGAGGGACTCGGCGAGGGTGGTCTTGCCGGCGCCGGAGCAGCCGACGAGGGCGACGTTGCGCAGGTCGCGCGGTCCGGTGACGGCGGGGGCCTGGCCGGCCCGGGCGGTGCTGCGGTCGGGCATCGGGGTCTCCTCCCGTCGCGCCGGGGGCTGTCGGTGAAAGTCTAGGGCGAGTCCGGTGGATCAGCTCGGACGAGGCGGCGGCGCGGACCTGGGCGGTTCCCGGGGCCGGGCCGGTGGCGCGGCGGGTCGAGGGGGCGCGCGGGCGGTGGCGGGGCGGTGCGTGGGCGGGGAGTGTCGGCGGGCGTCGCTACGATGGGTGCGCCGGGCGGGCTGATCCGCCGGGTCGTCTGCCGCGCTCTCCGCCGCAGGCGGGTACCAGGGAGATCGGAGCGGTCGGGAAGGCCATGCTCAACAAATACGCGCGTGCCTTCTTCACACGTGTCCTGACCCCGTTCGCCGCTTTCCTGATCCGGCTGGGTGTGAGCCCGGACACCGTGACGCTGGTCGGTACGGCCGGTTCGGTGGCGGGCGCGCTGGTGTTCTTCCCGCGCGGGGAGTTCTTCTGGGGCACCATCACGATCACGCTGTTCATCTTCTCGGACCTGGTGGACGGGAACATGGCGCGGCAACTGGGCCGGACCAGCAAGTGGGGGGCGTTCCTCGACTCGACGCTGGACCGGGTCGCGGACGCCGCGGTCTTCGGCGGCCTGGCCATGTGGTACGCGGGCAAGGGCGACAACAACCTGCTGTGCGCGGTGGCGGTGTTCTGCCTGGCGAGCGGCCTGGTGGTGTCGTACACCAAGGCGCGGGCCGAGAGCCAGGGGCTGCCGTGCGACGTGTCGGGGCTGGTGGAGCGGGCCGAGCGGCTGGTGATCAGCCTGGTCGCGGCCGGGGTGGCGGGTCTGGCGACGTTCGGGGTGCCGTACGTCGAGTGGCTGCTGCCGGTGGCGCTGTGGCTGGTGGCGGCCGGCAGCCTGGTGACGGTGGTGCAGCGGATGGTGACGGTGCGCCGCGAGGCGTTCGAGGCGGACCGCGCGTCGGCCGGAAGCTGAAGGGGGCGGTGCCGCGGTGAAGGAACGAGTGATGGACCGGTTGGTGTACACGGCGTACGCGGCGGGCTGGGCGGTGCTCAAGCACCTGCCGGAGCCGGCGGCCCGGGCGCTGTTCGACCGGCTGGCGGACTCGGCGTGGCGGCGGCGCGGCAAGCGGGTGCTGCAGCTGGAGGCGAATCTGCTGCGGGTGCGCCCGGAGGCGGACGAGGCCCGGCTGCGGGAGCTGTCGCGGGCCGGGATGCGTTCGTACATGCGGTACTGGCAGGAGTCGTTCCGGCTGCCGGTCTGGGGCCGCGCGCGGGTGCTGCGGGACGTCCGGGTGGACGGTTTCGAGCAGTTGCGGGAGGCGCTGGAGTCCGGTCGGGGCGCCGTGATCGCGCTGCCGCACATGGGCAACTGGGACCTCGCGGGGGCCTGGGTGGCCTCGCTGGGGTATCCGTTCACCACGGTGGCGGAGCGGTTGGAGCCGGAGCGGCTGTTCGACCGGTTCGTGGCGTTCCGCGAGAGCCTGGGCATGGAGGTGCTGCCGCTGACCGGCGGCTCGGTGAACGTGGTGGGCACGCTGGCGCGCCGGCTGCGGGCGGGGAAGATGGTCTGCCTGGTGGGGGACCGCGACCTCTCCGAGGCGGGCGTCGGGGTGTCGTTCTTCGGTGAGGCGACCCGGATGCCGGCCGGTCCGGCGGCGTTGTGCCAGCGGACCGGGGCGGCGCTGATGCCGGTCACGCTCTGGTACGAGGGCCGGATCCTGCGGGGCCGGATCCACCCGGAGGTGCCGGTGCCCGCGGAGGGCGACCGGGCGGAGCGGACCAGGGTGATGACGCAGGCGATGGCCGACGTCTGGGAGGACGCGATCCGGCGCCACCCGGAGGACTGGCACATGCTGCAGCGCTTCTGGCTGGCCGACCTCCCGGTCCGTGAGACGGTGGGGGCGGAGCGGGCCCGAGCCGGGGAGCCGGACCGGGGGGCGCCGGTCAGCGGGGCTCCGGTCGCCGCCGACCAGGTGGGTGCCGACCCCGCCGCCGGGGCCGCGGGGGCCTGAGGCCGGCCCGCCGTACCCCGCCGCCCGCACCGGGCCGTACCGCCCGCACCGGCTGCGCCGCCCGCGTGCCGTCCGCATCGCCCGCACCGTCCGCAGGATTTCGAGGAGACCCGTGAAGATCGGCATCGTCTGCCCGTACGACTGGGACGTTCCCGGCGGCGTGCAGTTCCACATCCGGGACCTCGCCGAGCACCTGATCGGCCTGGGTCACTCGGTGTCGGTGCTGGCTCCGGCCGAGGACGACGAGGCGCTGCCGCCGTACGTGGTCTCGGCGGGCCGGGCGGTGGCGGTGCCGTACAACGGCTCGGTGGCGCGGCTGAGCTTCGGGATCCTGTCGGCGGCCCGGGTGCGGCGGTGGCTGCACGAGGGACGCTTCGACATCCTGCACGTGCACGAGCCGACCTCGCCGAGTCTGTCGATACTGGCCGCCTGGTCGGCCTCGGGGCCGATGGTGGGTACCTTCCACACCTCGAACCCGCGCTCGCGGGCGATGATCGCGGCCTCGCCGATCCTCCAGCCGGGCCTGGAGAAGATGCGGGCCCGGATCGCGGTGAGCGAGTACGCGCGGCGCACCCTGGTGGAGCACCTGGGCGGGGACGCGGTGGTGATCCCGAACGGCGTGGACGTGGGCTTCTTCGCGGACGCCGAGCCGGACGCCCGCTGGACCGGCGGGGCGGCCGACGGCGGACCGGGGACGATCGGCTTCATCGGGCGGATCAACGAACCGCGCAAGGGACTGCCGACGCTGCTGGCGGCGCTGCCGCGGATCGTGGCCGAGCGGCCCGGGGTGCGGCTGCTGGTCGCGGGCAAGGGCGACGAGGAGGAGGCGGTCGCCGGGCTGGCGCCCGAGGTCCGCGCGCAGGTGGAGTTCCTCGGCATGGTGAGCGACCGGGACAAGGCCCGGCTGCTGCGCAGCGTGGACCTGTACGTGGCGCCCAACACCGGCGGCGAGAGCTTCGGGATCATCCTGGTCGAGGCGATGTCGGCGGGCGCGCCGGTGCTGGCGAGCGATCTGGACGCGTTCAAGCAGGTACTGGACGGCGGGGACGCGGGCGAGCTGTTCCCGGTGGAGGACGCGGACGCGCTGGCGCGGACGGCGCTGCGGCTGCTGGGGGACCCGGGGCGGCTGGAGGAGCTGCGGAAGGCGGCGTCGCGGCATGTGCGGCGGTTCGACTGGTCGACCGTGGGCGCGGACATCCTGGCCGTCTACGAGACGGTGACGGCGGGCGCGGCGGCGGTGGTCGAGGAGGACGAGCGCAGCGGTCGGCGGGGCCGGTTCGGGCTGGCCCGGGACTGAGCCGGCGGCGGGGCGCGGATAGGGTCGGACGGTCGTACCGTTCGACCTCTCCGCTTCCGTTCCCCTTCCGACCGTGCCGCCCGGAGGCCCCGATGCCGCAGATCTCCGTCGACTACTCGCCGAGCCTGGCCGACTCCTTCGACCGCCGGGAGCTGGGGCTGGCGATCAACCGGCTCGCGGTGGAGACGATCAACGCCACGCCGGAGGGCTGCAGGACGGTGTTCCGGGCGACCGACCCGGAGGTCGTGGTCGGCTCCGGCGAGCGGGTCGAGGCGCAGGTGTTCGTGCAGTTCCAGATCTTCCCGGGGCGGACCCCGGAGGCGAAGGCGGCGCTCAGCGAGGGGGTGCTGGCGCTGCTGGCCGAGCGGGTGAAGCCGGTGCCGGGGGAGCGGCTCCAGCTCGCGGTGGACGTGCGCGACATCGACCGCGGGGCGTACCGGAACACGGCGGTCGAGGGGTGAGCCGGGGGCACCCGGTAGCGTAGCGCCCCGTGACTACGTGGATCTGGGCCGGCGTGGCCGTGGTGCTGTTCGGTATGTACCTGAGTTGGACGGCCGGGAGGCTGGACCGGCTGCACGCCCGGATCGACGCCGCCCGGGCGGCGCTGGACGCGCAGTTGGTGCGCCGGGCGTCGATGGCGATCGAGCTGGCGACGTCCTCGCTGCTGGACCCGGCGGCGTCGCTGCTGCTGCTGGACGCGGCGCACGCGGCCCGGCAGGCGGAGGACGAGCAGCGCGAGGTGGCCGAGAGCCAGCTGAGCCTGGCGCTGCGGGCGGTGTTCGCGGAGCCGGAGCAGGCCGCGGCGCTGGTGGCCGCGCCGGGCGGCGAGGAGGCGGTGCGGGACCTGACCGCGGCGGTGCGGCGGGTGCCGCTGGCGCGGCGGTTCCACAACGACGCCGTGCGGGCGGCGCGGGCGGTGCGGGAGCACCGGCTGGTGCGGTACTTCCGGCTGGCGGGCCGGGCGCCGTTCCCGATGGCGTTCGAGATGGACGACGCGCCGCCGGCGGCGCTCACGCCGGAGGGCGCGCCCGCGTAGGGCGGGTACCGGGGGCGTGCGGTGGGGGCCGTGCGGGGCGGGCCCGGCGCGGTCCGGGTGGAACGCGTCCCACCGGCCGCGGCAGCTGGTCCGGATCCGGCCTGTTTGTCGTATCCCGTCACGCACGCTGGACTTGATGGCGCATGGAGGGGCCGTTTCTTCCGCCTACCATAGGGCGATAGCACTGGTTCATCTTCGAGTGAGGTCTCACGTGTCCACCACCCCCACCACCGCAGACCAGCCGCAGATCGGTACCGCCCGGGTCAAGCGCGGCATGGCCGAGCAGCTCAAGGGCGGTGTGATCATGGACGTGGTCAACGCCGAGCAGGCGAAGATCGCCGAGGACGCCGGCGCTGTGGCCGTCATGGCCCTGGAGCGCGTGCCGGCCGACATCCGCAAGGACGGCGGCGTGGCCCGGATGTCGGACCCGAACATGATCGAGGAGATCATCGCCGCGGTCTCGATCCCGGTCATGGCGAAGTCCCGGATCGGCCACTTCGTCGAGGCCCAGGTCCTCCAGTCGCTGGGTGTCGACTACATCGACGAGTCCGAGGTGCTGACCCCGGCCGACGAGGTCAACCACTCCGACAAGTTCGCGTTCACCACGCCGTTCGTCTGTGGTGCCACCAACCTGGGCGAGGCGCTGCGCCGCATCGCCGAGGGCGCGGCCATGATCCGCTCGAAGGGCGAGGCCGGCACCGGCAACGTCGTCGAGGCGGTCCGCCACCTGCGTCAGATCAAGAACGAGATCGCCAAGCTGCGCGGCTTCGACAACAACGAGCTGTACGCCGCCGCCAAGGAGCTCCGCGCCCCGTACGAGCTGGTCAAGGAGGTCGCCGAGCTCGGCAAGCTGCCGGTCGTGCTGTTCTCCGCCGGTGGTGTGGCCACCCCGGCCGACGCCGCGCTGATGCGCCAGCTGGGTGCCGAGGGCGTCTTCGTCGGCTCGGGCATCTTCAAGTCCGGCGACCCGGCGAAGCGTGCCGCCGCCATCGTCAAGGCCACCACGTTCTTCGACGACCCGAAGATCATCGCCGATGCCTCCCGCAACCTGGGCGAGGCCATGGTCGGCATCAACTGCGACACCCTGCCGGAGACCGAGCGCTACGCCAACCGCGGCTGGTAATACGCGTCCTACGGCCCGCCGCGCGGTGTGATCATCGGCGCGGCGGGCCGCTGCGCGTCGTCCGTTCGAGAGTCAAGAGGTACGAGAAGTGTCCACTCCAGTCATCGGCGTCCTCGCCCTGCAGGGCGACGTCCGCGAGCACCTGATCGCGCTGGCCGAGGCCGACGCGCTGGCCCGTCCGGTCCGCCGGGTGGAGGAGCTGGCCGAGGTCGACGCGCTGGTGATCCCCGGCGGGGAGTCCACCACGATGTCCAAGCTGGCGCTGCTGTTCGGCGTGATGGGCCCGCTGCGCGAGCGCGTGGCGGCCGGGATGCCGGTGTACGGGACCTGCGCCGGCATGATCATGCTGGCCGACAAGATCCTGGACGGGCGCGAGGACCAGGAGACGGTCGGTGGCATCGACATGACCGTGCGCCGCAACGCCTTCGGCCGCCAGAACGAGTCCTTCGAGTCGGGCGTCGCCTTCACCGGACTGGACGAGGCGCCGGTGCACGGCGTGTTCATCCGCGCCCCGTGGGTGGAGGCGGTCGGCGCGGGTGTCCGGGTGCTGGCCGAGCTGCCGGCGGCGGACGGCCCGGACAGCCGGATCGTGGCGGTGCGCCAGGGCAACCTGCTGGCCACCTCGTTCCACCCCGAGCTCACCGGCGACCACCGGGTGCACGCCTACTTCGTGCGGATGGTCGAGGAGCACCTCGCCGCCGCGTGACGGTGCGCGAACGACCGTGTGCGGGCGAGGACCGACCGCACCGGTAAGATCTCATCTGTTCATTTCCCATTGGCGACGTAAAGGAGCTGGCGATGTCCGGCCACTCTAAGTGGGCTACCACCAAGCACAAGAAGGCCGTGATCGACGCCAAGCGCGGCAAGCTCTTCGCCAAGATGATCAAGAACATCGAGGTGGCGGCGCGCACCGGCGGTCCGGACCTGAACGGCAACCCGACGCTGTACGACGCCGTGCAGAAGGCGAAGAAGGCGTCCGTCCCGATCGACAACATCAACCGCGCCGTCAAGCGCGGTGGCGGTCTGGAGGCCGGCGGCGCCGACTACCAGACGATCATGTACGAGGGCTACGGCCCGAACGGTGTCGCCGTGCTGATCGAGTGCCTCACCGACAACCGCAACCGCGCCGCCTCCGACGTGCGCGTGGCGATGACCCGCAACGGCGGCTCGATGGCCGACCCGGGCTCGGTCTCGTACCTGTTCAACCGCCGCGGTGTCGTGATCGTCCCCAAGGCCGACGGCGTGGACGAGGAGAAGCTCCTGGAGATCGTCCTCGACCACGGCGCCGAGGAGGTCAACGACCTCGGCGAGGCGTTCGAGATCGTCTCCGAGCCGGGCGACATGGTCCCGGTGCGCACCGCGCTGGTGGACGCCGGCCTCGACTACGACTCGGCCGACGCCAACTTCGTCCCGAGCATGCAGGTCGAGCTGGACGTCGACGGCGCCCGCAAGATCTTCAAGCTGATCGACGCCCTGGAGGACAGCGACGACGTGCAGAACGTCTTCGCCAACTTCGACATCAGCGACGAGGTCGGCGCGCAGCTCGACGCCGAGTGATCGTGCCCCCCTCCCGGCCCGGCGGTCCCCAGGACCGCCGGGCCGGTGTCGTCGGTGGCGCTGTCGGTGGCGGGCGGTAGCCTTCGCAGGTCGGAGGACGTGATGACGGAGGGGGCGCGGTGGTTCGGGTGCTGGGGGTCGACCCGGGGCTGACCAGGTGCGGGATCGGCGTGGTCGAGGGCGCGCCGGGCCGGCCGCTGCGGATGGCCGGGGTCGGGGTGGTGCGCACCCCCGCCGAGGCGGAGATCGGGCCGCGGCTGCTGCTGGTCGAGCAGGGCGTCGAAGCCTGGCTGGACGAGTACCGGCCCGACCTGGTGGCGGTCGAGCGGGTCTTCGCCCAGCACAACGTCCGCACCGTGATGGGCACCGCGCAGGCCAGCGCGGTCGCGATGCTCTGCGCGACCCGGCGCGGCATACCGGTCACCCTGCACACCCCCAGCGAGGTCAAGGCCGCCGTCACCGGCTCCGGCCGGGCCGACAAGGCCCAGGTCACGGCGATGGTGCAGCGGCTGCTGCGGCTCGACGCGCCGCCGAAGCCGGCCGACGCGGCCGACGCGCTGGCGCTGGCCATCTGCCACATCTGGCGCGGCGGTGCCACCAACCGCCTGGAGGCCGCGGTCAAGGCCGCCGCCGCCCGCACCACCTCCCCGCCCGGCCCGAGAGGAACCCCCCGATGATCGCCTTCGTGCAAGGACCCGTGGCGGCGGTCTCCGCCGGCCTCGCGGTGGTGGAGGTCGGCGGCGTCGGCCTGGCCCTGCAGTGCACCCCGGCCACCCTGGCCGGCCTGCGGCTGGGCGAGCCGGTCCGGCTGGCCACCTCGCTGGTGGTCCGGGAGGACTCGCTGACCCTGTTCGGCTTCGCCGACGACGACGAGCGCGCGGTCTTCGAGATCCTCCAGGCCGCGCCCGGGGTCGGCCCGAAGCTGGCGCAGGCCGTCCTCGGCGTGCACAGCCCGGACGCGCTGCGCGCCGCCGTCGCGAGCGGGGACGAGAAGGCCCTGGTGGCGGTGCCGGGCATCGGCAAGGCCAAGGCGGCCAAGCTGCTGCTGGAGTACAAGGACAAGCTGGGCGCGCCGCACGGCGCGGTACCGGCGCAGAAGCCGGTCGCCACCGGGCCGGCGCCGTGGGGCGAGCAACTGCACTCCGCGCTGGTGGGTCTCGGCTACGCCCCCCGCGAGGCGGACGACGCGGTCGCCGCCGTCACCCCGGAGGCGGAGGCGCAGTCGGTGCCGGACGTCGGAGCGCTGCTGCGGCTCGCGCTGCGCGGCCTCAACCGCGCGCGCTGAAGCCGGCTGACGACCTGTCACCTTGTCGACACCGATGTGGGAGCCCCCTCCGATGAGCCCGTACGACCCCGAGCCCGCCGACCGGCTGGTGACCGCCGCCGCCGACGGTGAGGACCAGGCCGTCGAGGCGGCCCTGCGCCCCAAGCTGCTGGACGAGTTCATCGGCCAGGAGCGGGTGCGCGAGCAGCTGTCGCTGGTGCTCCAGGCGGCCCGCCGGCGCGGCTCCGCGCCGGACCACGTCCTGCTCAGCGGCCCGCCCGGGCTCGGCAAGACCACGCTGTCGATGATCATCGCGGCCGAGCTGGGCGCGCCGATCCGGATCACCTCCGGGCCGGCGATCCAGCACGCGGGGGACCTCGCGGCGATCCTCTCCTCGCTCGCCGAGGGCGAGGTGCTCTTCCTCGACGAGATCCACCGGATGTCCCGGCCGGCCGAGGAGATGCTCTACATGGCGATGGAGGACTTCCGGGTCGACGTGATCGTCGGCAAGGGGCCGGGCGCGACCGCCATCCCGCTGGAGCTGCCGCCGTTCACCCTGGTCGGCGCGACCACCCGGGCCGGGCTGCTGCCGCCGCCGCTGCGGGACCGGTTCGGCTTCACCGGGCACATGGAGTTCTACGCCCCGGCCGAGCTGCAGCGGGTCGTGCACCGCTCGGCCGCGCTGCTGGACGTCGAGATCGACCCGGCCGGAGCGGCCGAGATCGCCGGCCGCTCCCGGGGGACGCCGCGGATCGCCAACCGGCTGCTGCGCCGGGTCCGCGACTACGCGCAGGTACGGCACGACGGCGTGGTGACCGCCGAGATCGCCGGCCGGGCGCTGGAGGTCTACGAGGTGGACGCCCGTGGTCTGGACCGGTTGGACCGCGCGGTGCTGGGTGCCCTGCTGCGGCTCTTCGGCGGCGGCCCGGTCGGGCTGTCGACCCTGGCGGTCGCGGTCGGCGAGGAGGCCGAGACGGTCGAGGAGGTCGCCGAGCCGTTCCTGGTCCGCGAGGGTCTGCTGGCCCGGACCCCGCGCGGGCGGATCGCCACCGCCGCGGCCTGGCAGCACCTCGGTCTCGTCCCGCCGCTCCAGTCCGGCCGCGGCGCGGTGCCTCCCCAGCCCGAGCTCTTCGCCCCCGACGGGCGGCGGAGTCCCGAGGTCTGAGGCCGGGACCCGGGCGGGAGGCCGAACGGGTGAGGGCGGAGCGTGTGCGGAGGGTGTGCGCCCGCGGTGGGGGTGAGCGCGCGAGCCGGGGGAGAAGTCCCGGGAAACTGTGCAGGACGAGGCTCGCCACTTTCGGCGGCAGGATGCGATGCTTGGCGTTGTCCGATCAGTTCGGGGTCGCCTAGACTCCGCCGGACCGCCCCTCTCACCCGACGGGACGACCGATACCACACAGGCCGCCGGCCGGCGGCCCGTAAAGGACCCTGGCTGCAGTGAACCTCATCATCCTTCTCCTCCCGATCCTCGCGATCGTGCTCATGTTCCGGTCGCAGAAGAAGCGCCAGTCGCAGATGCAGCAGATGCAGACCGCGCTGGAGCCCGGGGCGGGGGTCCGCACCATCGGTGGTCTGTACGCGCGGGTGAAGGCGGTCAACGAGGAGACCGTCGAGCTGGAGATCGCGCCGGGCGTGGTCAGCCACTTCACCAAGAGCGCCATCGCGGCGGTCATGGACCCCGCGGACTACGACGCGATCATCAACGGCCGCCCGGCCGAGGACGAGCCGGTCGACGCCGAGGACGCCGAGATCGAGCCGGCCGCGGCCGAGCCGCTGTCGTTCACCAAGGACGACGCCGCCAAGGGCGACGCGAAGGCCGAGGCCGAGGGCGGCGCTCCCGCGAGCAAGTAGTACGGCCGGGCACCCGCCCGGTCGCGCGGCGTCACGCCGCGAGCCCACAGGACTCAGGGCCGCAGTTCCGCCACACCCCGTCCAGCCACGAGCCGGGCGGGGTCCGGTGGGGGGAAGTGGCATGGACAGGGAGAAACGAGCAAGGTGGCAACACCCAAGTCGCGCCCGCGCGACGGCTACCCAGGGCGGGCGCTGGCCCTCATCCTGGTCGTCACCGTCGGACTGGTCGCCCTCATGTTCGGGACGGGCAACACCAAGCCCCGCCTCGGGATCGACCTCGCCGGCGGTACCAGCATCACGCTGAGTGCGAAGTCGAGCGACCCCAAGGCGATCAACAAGTCCAGCATGGGCATCGCCACCGGGATCATCGAGCAGCGGGTCAACGGGATGGGCGTCTCCGAGGCGGAGGTGCAGACCCAGGGTGACCGCAACATCATCGTGAACATCCCCAAGGGCGGGGACAAGCAGACCGCGGCCGACCAGGTCGGCACCACCGCGAAGCTGTTCTTCCGCCCGGTCCTCGCCCTCGCCCCGAGCGGCATCCAGGCCCCGGCCCCGAGCGCGACCCCGTCCGCGGGTGCCTCCGGCACCCCCGCCGCGACCGGGACCGGCTCCGCCGCCCCGAGCGCCGCCGCCGGGACCGGCGCGCCGAGTGCGACCCCCACCAAGCAGGGCCGCCCGGCCGGTGAGGCCCTCGCGGCCGACAACACCCCGTCTCCGGTCGCCACCACCGGTGCCTCGGCCTCCACGGCTCCGAGCGCGAACGCGAGCACGGCCCCGAGCGCCGCCGCGACCGGCGCGCCGTCGGCCGCCGCCACGCCGCCGGCCAACCCGGACCTCTCCGCCGCGATGACCTCGGGCACCGTGCCGCCGGAGCTGGCCGCGCAGTTCGCCGCGCTGGACTGCAGCAAGCCGGACCAGCGGAACAAGAACTACCAGGGCGCCGACGGCGCGCCGGCCGTCGCCTGCACGCAGAAGGACGAGAAGGGTCTCTTCTACAAGCTCGCGCTCGGCCCGGTCGCGGTCCAGGGCGCGAACGTGTCCAAGGCCCAGGCGAGCATCGACACCCAGCAGGGCGGCGGCTGGCAGGTCCAGCTGCAGTTCGACGGCAAGGGCACCGACGCGTTCACCGCCGTCACCGGCCAGCTGGCCACCCAGCCGGACCCGGCCAACCAGTTCGCCATCGTGCTGGACGGCCAGGTCGTCTCCCACCCGTACGTCCGCGGCGCCATCCCCGGCGGCTCGGCCGTGATCTCCGGCAACTTCGGCCAGGAGGAGGCGCAGAGCCTCGCCAACGTGCTGAGCTTCGGCGCGCTGCCGCTGGAGTTCACCACCAGCGACGTCACCACCGTCTCCCCGCAGCTCGGCGGCGACCAGCTGAAGGCCGGTCTGATCGCCGGTCTGATCGGCATGATCCTGGTGGTCCTGTACTCGCTGGTCTACTACCGCGGTCTGGGCCTGGTCTCGATCGCCGGTCTGCTCGTCTCGGCGGCCCTGACCTACTCGATCATGAGCCTGCTCGGCGGCGGGATCGGCTTCGCGCTGAACCTGCCCGCGGTCTGCGGCGCCATCGTCGCGATCGGTATCACCGCGGACTCCTTCATCGTGTACTTCGAGCGCATCCGCGACGAGGTCCGCGAGGGCGCGCTGCTGCGCCCGGCCGTCCAGCGCGCCTGGCCGCGCGCCCGGCGCACCATCCTGGTGTCGGACTTCGTCTCCTTCCTCTGTGCCGCCGTGCTCTACGTGGTCTCGGTCGGCAAGGTGCAGGGCTTCGCGTTCACGCTGGGCCTGACCACGGCGCTCGACGTCGTGGTGATCTTCCTCTTCACCAAGCCGCTGATCACGCTGCTGGCCCGCCGGAAGTTCTTCTCCGACGGTCACCCGTGGTCCGGCCTGGACCCGAAGCGGCTGGGCGCCCGTCCGCCGCTGCGCAGCACCCGTCGTCGCAACCCTTCGTCCTCCGCCGCCGTGAAGGGGGCCTGACACCGTGTCGCGCTTCTCCAATCTGGGCCACAAGCTCTACCAGGGCGAGGTCAGCTTCGACTTCGTCGGCCGTCGCAAGCTCTGGTACAGCATCTCCGGCGTGATCGTCCTGGTCGCCGCGATCGGCCTCGCGATGGGCCTGCACCTCGGCATCGAGTTCAAGGGCGGCTCGGTCTACACCGTGACCAAGCCCGGGCTCACGGTGTCGCAGGCCCAGGACGCCGTCGACAAGATCGTGTCCTCGCACCCGCTGGTGCAGTCGACCGACAACGGCGAGATCCGGATCCAGATCTCCTCCGAGGACAAGACCACCTCCTCGGAGTTCACCGGCAAGTTCGCCAAGGCCATCGACGTCCCGGTCGAGGACATCGGCGCCCAGGTGATCGGCCCCAGCTGGGGTGAACAGATCTCCAACAAGGCGATCACCGGCCTGGTCATCTTCATGATCCTGGTGACGATCTACCTGGCGATCGCCTTCGAGTGGCGGATGGCGGTGGCCGCCCTGGTCGCCCTCATCCACGACCTCCTGATCACCATCGGCGTCTACGCCCTGGTCGGCTTCGAGGTCACCCCGGGTACCGTGATCGGCTTCCTGACCATCCTCGGTTACTCGCTCTACGACACGGTCGTCGTCTTCGACACCGTGAAGGAGAACTCCAAGGGGCTCACCAAGCAGAACAGGATCACCTACAGCGAGGCGGCCAACGCGGGCCTCAACCAGACCCTGGTCCGCTCGCTCAACACCACGGTGGTCGCCCTGCTCCCGGTGGCGGCGCTGCTGTTCATCGGTGGCGGTCTGCTCGGCGCCGGCACCCTGAACGACATCTCGCTGGCCCTGTTCATCGGTCTCGCCGCCGGTGCCTACTCCTCCATCTGCGTCGCCACCCCGCTGCTCGCGCAGCTGAAGGAGGAGCAGCCGGAGATGAAGGCCCTCGCCAAGCGGGTGGCCCAGCGCCGGGCCGCCGAGGCCAAGGCCGCCGCGGCCGCCGAGGCCGGCGACGGCGAGGAGATCGCGGACGAGGACCTGCCGGCGGGTATGGTCGGTCAGCGCGGTCGGGCGGGCGGCACCCCGCGTGCCAAGGGCCGTCCGTCCACCAAGCGCTGATCCCCGCCGACCGTAAGGACCCTTCGTGACCACCGCCGACACCGTCCTGTCCGAGCTGCTCACCAGCCGGATCCGGGACGTCCCCGACTACCCGAAGCCGGGCGTGCTGTTCAAGGACATCGCGCCGCTGCTCGCCGACGCCGACGCCTTCGCGGCGCTCACCCGGGCGCTGGCGGAGCGGGCGCGGGAGCTCGGGGCGACCAAGGTGGTCGGTCTGGAGGCCCGCGGGTTCGTCCTGGCGGCCCCGGCGGCCTTCGCGGCCGGGCTCGGCTTCGTGCCGATCCGCAAGGAGGGCAAGCTGCCCGGCGAGGTGTTCCGGCGCTCGTACGAGCTGGAGTACGGCTCGGCGACGCTGGAGGTGCAGTGCGACGCATTCGCGCCCGGTGAGCGGGTGCTGGTGGTGGACGACGTGCTCGCCACCGGCGGGACCGTCGGTGCCTCGCTGGACCTGGTCCGGGAGGCCGGGGCCGAGCTCGCCGGTGTGGTCGTGCTGATGGAGCTGGGCTTCCTCGGCGGCCGCGAGCGGCTCGCCCCGCACCTGGGCGGCGCTCCGCTGGAGACACTGGTCATGGTCTAGACGCTGTTCGTCGTCCGAGGACGCACGACCCCTACGGGCGGCGGCCGGAGTGATCCGGCCGCCGCCCGTCGTCGTGCCCCGGGTGTGTCGGGTCCGTGCGCGGGCCCGGCCGACCGGACGGCCCGGCGCGAGGCTCGGTACCATGAAGGTTCATCCCCTCCCGGTTGCGCGAGGCGCGGCCAGAGCCGCACGGCGCCCGCGGGGGGCAGGCCGAGTGCCCCGAGGAGTGTCCTTGCCCGACGAGGTTGTGCCCAAGGCCGCTGCGGCCGCCCCCGAGAACCGGCCCACGCCCTCGGGGGCCACTCCGGCACGCCCGGCGCCGGCCCCGTCCCGTCCGGCCGCGCCGGCCGGCCGGGCCTCCAGCGCCGGAGGCATGCGCGCCCGCCTCGCCCGCCTCGGCGGCCAGCGTTCCAGTGTCCTCAACCCGGTGCTGGAGCCGCTGTTCCGCTCCATCCGGGCCAACGACCCCAAGGCCGATCCGGCGTTGCTGCGGGACATCGAGAAGGCGTACGCGGTCGCCGAGAAGTGGCACCGCGGGCAGAAGCGCAAGAGCGGTGACCCCTACATCACCCACCCGCTGGCGGTCGCTACCATCCTGGCCGAGCTGGGCATGGACGCCCCGACCCTGATGGCCGGGCTGCTGCACGACACCGTCGAGGACACCGACTACGGCCTGGAGACCCTGCGCAAGGACTTCGGCGACTCGGTGGCCCTGCTGGTCGACGGTGTCACCAAGCTGGACCGGGTGAAGTTCGGCGAGGCCGCGCAGGCCGAGACGGTCCGCAAGATGGTCGTGGCGATGGCCAAGGACCCGCGGGTCCTGGTGATCAAGCTGGCCGACCGGCTGCACAACATGCGCACCATGCGGTACCTCAAGCGGGAGAAGCAGGAGAAGAAGGCCCGCGAGACGCTGGAGATCTACGCCCCGCTGGCGCACCGGCTGGGTATGAACACCATCAAGTGGGAGCTGGAGGACCTCGCCTTCGCGATCCTCTACCCCAAGATGTACGACGAGATCGTCCGGCTGGTCGCCGAGCGCGCCCCCAAGCGGGACGAGTACCTGGCGACCGTCATCGACCAGGTCCAGGGCGACCTGCGCGGCGCCCGGATCACCGCCTCCGTCACCGGCCGGCCGAAGCACTACTACTCGGTCTACCAGAAGATGATCGTCCGGGGCCGGGACTTCGCCGAGATCTACGACCTGGTGGGCATCCGGGTCCTGGTCGACACCGTCCGCGACTGCTACGCGGCGCTGGGCACCATCCACGCGCGGTGGAACCCGGTGCCGGGGCGGTTCAAGGACTACATCGCGATGCCCAAGTTCAACATGTACCAGTCGCTGCACACCACGGTGATCGGTCCCGGCGGCAAGCCGGTCGAGCTGCAGATCCGCACCTTCGACATGCACCGGCGGGCCGAGTACGGCATCGCCGCGCACTGGAAGTACAAGCAGCGGGCGGTGGCCGGCGCCTCCAAGGTGCGCACCGACACCCCGACCCAGACCCGCAAGGACGACAAGGCCGGCGCCGTCAACGAGATGGCCTGGCTGCGGCAGCTTCTGGACTGGCAGAAGGAGACCGCCGACCCGGGCGAGTTCCTGGAGTCGCTCCGGTTCGACCTGGCCAGCAACGAGGTCTTCGTCTTCACGCCCAAGGGCGACGTCATAGCGCTCCCGGCCGGCGCCACCCCGGTGGACTTCGCGTTCGCGGTGCACACCGAGGTGGGCTACCGCACCATAGGGGCCCGGGTGAACGGGCGGCTGGTGCCGCTGGAGTCGACCCTGGAGAACGGCGACACCGTCGAGGTGTTCACCTCCAAGGCGGAGAACGCCGGGCCGTCCCGGGACTGGCTGGGCTTCGTCAAGTCGCCCCGGGCCCGCAACAAGATCCGGGCCTGGTTCTCCAAGGAGCGCCGCGAGGAGGCGATCGAGCAGGGCAAGGAGGCGATCGTCCGGGCGATGCGCAAGCAGGGCCTGCCGATCCAGCGGATCCTCACCGGGGACTCGCTGGTCACCCTGGCCCACGAGATGCGCTACCCGGACATCTCCTCGCTGTACGCGGCGATCGGCGAGGGCCACGTCGCCGCGCAGAACATCGTCCAGAAGCTGGTGCAGGCGCTGGGCGGCGAGGAGGGCGCCACCGAGGACCTCGCCGAGACGGCCACGCCCACGCACGACAACCGGCGCGCGGCGCGCCGCCGGGCCAAGGGCGACCCGGGCGTGATCGTCAAGGGCGTCGAGGACGTCTGGGTGAAGCTGTCGCGCTGCTGCACCCCGGTCCCGGGCGACGGCATCGTGGGCTTCATCACCCGCGGCAACGGCGTCTCGGTGCACCGCGCCGACTGCGTCAACGTGGAGGCGCTCAGCCAGCAGCCCGAGCGCATGATCGACGTCGAGTGGGCGGCCACCCAGTCCTCGGTCTTCCTGGTGGCGATCCAGGTCGAGGCGCTGGACCGCTCCCGGCTGCTCTCCGACGTCACCCGGGTGCTGTCGGACCAGCACGTCAACATCCTGTCGGCGGCGGTGCAGACCTCCCGCGACCGGGTGGCCATGAGCCGGTTCACCTTCGAGATGGGCGACCCCAAGCACCTCGGCCACGTCCTCAAGGCCGTCCGCGGCGTCGAGGGCGTCTACGACGTCTACCGGGTCACCTCGGCCCGCAAGTAGCGGCCGCGGCCAACACGAAGGGCCCCCGGGGATCGCTCCCCGGGGGCCCTTCGCACGCGGTCGGTGGCCGGATCAGCCGCTGAACTCCTCCTGGCTGCGGTGGGCCTGCTGCAGCAGCTCCTCGACGCCGGCCAGCTCGGACTCCAGCTTCGCCGTCCGGGAGGCGTTGCCGGCCGCGCGGGCCTTGTCGAGGTCGGCGCGCAGCTTCTCGGCCTTGGCCTGGAACAGGCCGACCATGCCGGCCGCGCGGGCCTTGGCCTCCGGGTTGGAGCGCTTCCACTCGCTGTCCTCGGCCTCGCGGATCGCCCGCTCGACCGTGTTCAGCCGGCCGTCCAGCTTCGGGCGGACGTCGCGCGGGACGTGGCCGATGGCCTCCCAGCGCTCGTTGATGTCGCGCAGCGCCGCCTTGGCGGCCTTGAGGTCGGTGATCGGCAGGATGGTCTCGGCCTCGGCCGCCAGCGCCTCCTTGAGCTTCTGGTTGGCCACCTGCTCGGCGTCACGCTCGCTGAACACCGCGGAGCGCGCCTGGAAGAAGACGTCCTGGGCGCCGCGGAAGCGCGCCCAGAGCTCGTCCTCGATGTCGCGCTGGGCGCGGCCGGCGGCCTTCCAGCGCGCCATCAGGTCGCGGTAGCCGGCCGCGGTGTCGCCCCAGTCGGTGGACGAGGAGAGCGCCTCGGCCTCGGTGACCAGCTGCTCCTTGGTGAGCCGGGCCTGCTCGCGCTCGGCGTCCAGCGACGCGAAGTGCGACTTGCGGTGCTTGGAGAAGACCGAGCGGGCGTGCGAGAAGCGGTGCCACAGCTCGTCGTCGCTCTTGCGGTCCAGCCGGGGCAGGGCCTTCCAGGTGTCCACCAGGGCGCGCAGCCGGTCGCCGGCCTCCCGCCACTGGGTGGAGTCGGCGAGCTGCTCGGCCTCCGCGACCAGCGCCTCCTTGGAGGTGCGGGTCTCGTCCTGGGCCTTGGCCCGGGCGGCCTTGCGCTCCTCACGGCGGCTGTCGATCTCGCCGGTGAGCGTCTCCAGGCGCTTGGCCAGCGCGGCCAGGTCACCCACCGCGTGGGCCTCGGTGACCTGCTCGCGCAGGTGCTCCAGCGCGGCCTGGGCGTCCTTGGCGGCCAGGTCGGTGGTGCGCACCCGCTTCTCCAGCAGGCCGATCTCCACCTCGATGCCCTGGTACTTGCGCTCGAAGTAGGCGAGCGCCTCCTCGGGCGAGCCGGCCTGCCAGGAGCCGACGACGCGTTCGCCGTCCGCGGTCCTGACGTAGACCGTGCCCTGCTCGTCGACACGGCCCCACGGGTCGCTGCTCATAGCGCGTCCTCCACATGACGTCGCGCCCGCCGCGGGGCGGCAGGCGTCCGTCGTCCACAGTTGATGTGCGGCGGACCGATGAGTCCGCCGTCCCCGTCCGCCGTGTCCTGCTTGCCGAGGGTGACGGCCGGCGGGTCTGGGCACCCTATACAACGCCAACATAGGCGACCAGGCCCGGTGCTGTCCGCATCCGGGCCGGGCGATTTCGGGCCAGGACCGGCCCGGCGGGCCGCGGGGGCGCCGCCGGGCCGGTCCCGGAGCGGATCAACCCTTGGCGGCGGTCACCGAGTTGAGGGTGACGTCGGCCATCGGGTGGCCGTCCGTACCGCCCTCCAGGGTGCCCGCGGCGGCGATCTTCTGGAGCACGTCCAGACCGCCGGTGATCTTGCCGAAGGGGGTGTAGTTCGGCGGCAGCTGGGTGTCCTTGTAGACCAGGAAGAACTGGCTGCCGTTGGTGCCGGGGCCGGAGTTGGCCATCGCCACGGTGCCCGCCGGGTAGGTCGCGCCGGTGAGGTTCTCGTCGGCGTACTTGTAGCCCGGGCCGCCGGTGCCGCCGGGGGCGGTGGCGCTGGCCGTCGGGTCGCCGCACTGCAGCACGAAGATGCCGTCGGTGGTGAGGCGGTGGCACTTGGTGTGGTCGAAGTACTGCTCGCCGGCCAGGAAGGCGAACGAGTTCACCGTGTGCGGGGCCTTGGCGGCGTCCAGCGCCAGCGTCACCTTCCCGCAGTTGCTGTCCAGGGTCGCCGTGTAGGTGGCCTTGGTGTCCACGGTCATGGCCGGTTCGGCCTGCCACTGCTTGCCGTTCGGGCTGCCCGGGGCGGCGTCGACGCAGCCGTCGACCGCCTTGCGGGTCGGGACCGACGGCTCGGTCGGGGTGGGCGCGGCCTGGGCGGCCGGGTCGCTCTTCTTCTTGTCGTCCGAGTCGAAGGCGCCGGTCGCGAACAGGGTGCCGCCGCCGGCCAGCACGACCACCGCCAAGGCCGCGCCGAGGACGCTGTTGCGCCGCTTGCGCGCCGCCGCCGCGGCGGCCCTGCGCTCCGCCTGGCGTTCGTACTTGTCCCGGGCGAGCTGCCGCCGCCGCTGTTCGCTGCTGACCACCGGCTCTGTCTCCTACGGATGTGCTGGTCACTGATGTGGGGGCTTCGTGTGTGCGACGCCGATGCGGATCATCGCACCCATCGGCGGCCAAGTGTAGGGACCGCGACCGTAAGAACGGGGTGAACCTGTCAGGTCGAAGTGAACCTGACACCCGGATCTGGTTCGCAACCGGACCCGGACCGCCGGTAGGCTGCCCCTGCAATCACCGCTTGCAGCAGCAGCCGGAGCCACCGCGGCGGCCGAGACCGAGAGCCCGAGACCGAGACCGAAGGACGCGCGTGTTCATCGCCGGATTCCCCGCTGGAGCCTGGGGCACCAACTGCTACCTGGTCGCGCCGGGACCGGGCGAGGAGTGCGTCATCGTCGATCCGGGCCACCAGGCCGCCGCCGGCGTCGAGGAACTCGTCCGCGAGCACCGGCTGAAGCCGGTCGCCGTGCTGCTCACCCACGGCCACATCGACCATGTCGCCTCCGTGGTCCCGGTCTGCGGCGCCAAGGGCGTCCCGGCCTGGATCCACCCCGAGGACCGCTACATGATGAGCGACCCCGAGCGGGCGCTCGGCCGCTCCCTGGGCACCCAGCTGATGGGCGAGCTCACCGTCGGCGAGCCGGACGACGTCCGCGAGCTGACCGACGGCAGCGTGCTGGAACTCGCGGGCCTCTCGCTCACCGTCGACCACGCCCCCGGCCATACCGGGGGGTCGGTGACGTTCCGGACGCCCGGTGCCGAGGACCTCCCCCCGGTGCTCTTCTCGGGCGACCTGCTCTTCGCCGGCTCCATAGGGCGGACGGACCTCCCGGGCGGGGACGGCGCGGCGATCATGCGCTCGCTGGCCCGGGTGTGCCTGCCCCTCGACGACGCCACCGTGGTCCTCTCCGGCCACGGCGGACAGACCACCATCGGCCGCGAGCGCGCCACCAACCCCTACCTCCGACAGGCAGCGGGGGCGGACGGCGCCCCGGTCTTCCCGCGACGAGGAATGTGACGGAAGAGAAGTTGAGCACCTTCACCGCCCCCAAGGGCACCTACGACCTGCTGCCGCCCAGCTCCGCGACCTTCCTGGCGATCCGCGAGGCCATCGCCGCCCCCGCCCGCCGGGCCGGCTACGGGTACATCGAGACCCCGGTCTTCGAGGACGTCAAGCTGTTCTCCCGGGGTGTCGGCGAGTCCACCGACATCGTCTCCAAGGAGATGTACACCCTCACCACCAAGGGCGGCGACGAGCTCGCGCTGCGCCCCGAGGGCACCGCCTCGGTGCTGCGCGCCGCGCTCCAGGCCAATCTGCACAAGCAGGGCAACCTGCCGGTCAAGCTCTGGTACTCCGGTTCGTACTACCGCTACGAGCGCGCCCAGAAGGGCCGCTACCGCCAGTTCTCGCAGGTCGGCGCCGAGGCGATCGGCGCCGAGGACCCGGCGCTCGACGCCGAGCTGATCATCCTCGCCGACGACGCCTTCCGCGCGCTCGGCCTGAGCGACTACTCGCTGCTGCTCAACAGCCTCGGCGACAAGCAGTGCCGCCCGGTCTACCGCGCCGCCCTGATCGACTTCCTGGCCGGCCTGGACCTCGACGAGGACACCCGCCGCCGCGCGGAGATCAACCCGCTGCGCGTCCTCGACGACAAGCGCGAGTCCGTGCAGGCCCAGCTCGTCGGCGCCCCGATGCTGCGCGACTACCTCTGCGAGGAGTGCAAGGCGTACGACGAGAAGGTCCGCGAGCTGCTCACCGCCAACGGCGTGGCCTTCACCGACGACCCCAAGCTGGTCCGCGGGCTGGACTACTACACCCGCACCACCTTCGAGTTCGTGCACAACGGCCTCGGCGCCCAGTCCGCGATCGGCGGCGGCGGCCGCTACGACGGCCTGTCCGAGATGATCGGCGGCCCGGCGCTGCCCTCGGTCGGCTGGGCGCTCGGCGTGGACCGCACCTTCCTGGCCCTGGAGGCCGAGGGCGTCGCCCTCGACCTGCCGGCCGCCACCGCCGTCTACGCCGTCGCGCTCGGCGAGGAGGCCAAGAACGTCCTGTTCGCCAAGGTGGTCGAGCTGCGCCGGGCCGGCGTCGCCACCGACCTCGCCTTCGGCGTCAAGAGCATCAAGAACGCCATGAAGTCCGCCGACCGTTCCGGCGCCCGCTTCGCCCTCGTCGCCGGCGACCGGGACCTCGCGGAGGGCGTGGTCCAGCTCAAGGACCTCACCACCGGCGAGCAGAACCCCGTCGCCCTCGACGCACTCGTCACCACCCTGAAGGAGAAGCAGCTGTGATCCGCACGCACGACGCGGGCACGCTCCGCCCGGAGCACGCAGGCACCACCGTCACCCTGGCCGGCTGGGTCGCCCGCCGCCGCGACCACGGCGGCGTCGCCTTCATCGATCTGCGCGACGCCTCCGGCACCGTGCAGATCGTCGTCCGCGACCTCGACTCGGTCCACGGCCTGCGCGCCGAGTACTGCGTCAAGGTGGTCGGCGACGTCCGGGTCCGCCCCGAGGGCAACGAGAACCCCGACATCCCGACCGGCGCCGTCGAGGTCGTGGTCAGCGCGATCGAGGTCCTCTCCGAGGCCGCGCCGCTGCCGTTCCCGGTCGCCGAGTACGAGCCCGGCACGGTCAACGAGGAGGTCCGCCTCCGCTACCGCTACCTCGACCTGCGCCGCGAGGGCCCGGCCAAGGGCCTGCGCCTGCGCTCCAAGGTCAACAACATCATCCGCCGGGTGATGGAGGACAACGACTACCTCGACATCGAGACGCCGTACCTCACCCGCTCCACCCCCGAGGGCGCCCGCGACTTCCTGGTCCCGGTCCGCCTCCAGCCGGGCCACTGGTACGCCCTGCCGCAGTCGCCCCAGCTGTTCAAGCAGCTGCTGATGGTGGCCGGCATGGAGCGCTACTACCAGATCGCCCGCTGCTTCCGCGACGAGGACTTCCGCGCCGACCGCCAGCCGGAGTTCACCCAGCTGGACATCGAGGCGTCCTTCGTCGACCAGGAGGACATCCTGGCCCTCGGCGAGAAGATCATCGGCTCGATCTGGCGCGAGGTCCACGGTTACGAGGTCCCGAACCCGCTGCCGCGGATGACCTACGCCGACGCCATGGGCCGCTACGGCTCGGACAAGCCCGACGTCCGCTTCGGTCAGGAACTCACCGACCTCACCGAGTACTTCAAGGGCACCGAGTTCCGGGTCTTCCAGGCCCCGTACGTCGGCGCCGTGGTCATGCCCGGCGGCGCCTCGCAGCCGCGCAAGCAGCTCGACGCCTGGCAGGACTGGGCCAAGGCGCGCGGCGCCAGGGGCCTCGCCTACGTGCTCATCGACGCCGAGACCGGCGAACTGCGCGGCCCGGTCGCCAAGAACCTCTCCGCGGAGCACCTGGCCGGCCTCGCCGCCGCCGCCGGTGCCAAGAACGGCGACGCGGTCTTCTTCGCGGCCGGCAAGGAGCGCCCCTCGCAGGAGCTGCTCGGCGCCGCCCGACTGGAGATCGGCCGCCGCTGTCAGCTCATCGACGAGTCCCAGTGGGCCTTCCTCTGGGTCGTCGACTTCCCGATGTTCGAGCCGATCGAGGACGACAAGGGCGCCTTCCAGGGCTGGCACGCGGTGCACCACCCCTTCACCGCCCCCACCGCCGAGTCGCTGGCGACCTTCGACACCGACCCGGGCAACGCCCTGTCCAACGCCTACGACCTCGTGCTCAACGGCTCGGAGCTGGGCGGCGGTTCGATCCGTATCCACCAGCGGGACGTGCAGAAGCGGGCGTTCGACGCGATCGGCCTGTCCGAGGAGGAGGCCGCCTCGCAGTTCGGCTTCCTGCTGGACGCCTTCAACTACGGCCCGCCGCCGCACGGCGGCGTCGCCTTCGGCCTGGACCGGATCGTCACCCTGCTCGGCGGGTACGACACCATCCGTGACGTCATCGCCTTCCCGAAGACGTCCACCGGCGGCGACCCGCTGACCGGTGCCCCCACCGCGATCACCCCGGCGCAGCGCCGCGAGGCCGGCGTGGACGCCCAGCCGAAGGTCCGCGAGGACGCCAAGTCGGAGGCGCAGCCGAAGGGCTGACATTCCGTCGGCCGGCATCGGCTAACCTTTCACGGCCCCGGACAGCAACCGCGCTGTCCGGGGCCGGTCCACAACGGCGTGAGACAGAGAGAGGGATCCCCTGTGAAGGTCAGTACCAGAATCGAGTGTGCCGAGGACGCTCCCGCCACCAGACGTGTCCACATGGCCGCCTTCCCCGGCCCCGACGAGGCCGACCTGGTCGACGCGCTGCGCCGCGACCCGGCCTGGCTGCCGAAGCTGTCGGTGGTCGCGGTGGACCGCTCCGGGCTGGTCGTCGGCCACGCGCTGCTCACCCGGCTGCGGGTCGGCGAGGGCACCGGGCTGGCGCTCGCACCGGTCGCGGTCGCGCCCGAGTGGCAGCGCAAGGGCGTCGGCGAGCAGGTGGTCCGGGCCGCGCTGGCGGCCGCCGAGGAGGCCGGCGAGAAGCTCGTCGTCGTACTCGGCGACCCGGACTACTACGGCCGCTTCGGCTTCGTCCCGGCCCGGGGGCACGAGGTGAGCGGCCCGTTCGAGGTGCCCGAGGGGTACTTCCAGACGCTCGCCCTGTCCGCGTACGACGGCTCCCCGCGGGGCCTGTGCCGCTACCCGGAGCCGTTCGAGGTGGTCTAGACCCTCCCCCCGGGCGTGTCCTGCGACGCGTCCTGAGCCCCTCGCTCGTCGATCCGGTTCCCGAGACCTACCGTGGCCCGGCAGCTGCGCACGAACGCGGCCATGGCAGGTGTCGGCGTCCGGTCCTTCGGCCAGTACAGCCCTACCTGGCACGGGCTCAGTCCCCGCACCGGCCGGTACGCGACATCCGCGCGCGGTGCCAGCCGGCTCATGGTCTCCGGGGCGAAGCCGACGCCCTGGCCGCACACCACCGCGGCCAGCCACTCGTCGGTGTTGTGCGCCACCGCGCCGATCCGCACCGGTCGCCCGCCCCGCTCCCGGACCGCCAGCCAGTAGTCCCGCCAGTGCCCGGCCTCGTGCGGGATCGCCACGAAGGGCTCGTCGAGCAGCTCCTCGAAGTCGATCACCGCACGGTCGGCCAGCCGGTGTCCGGCCGGCAGCGCCGCGCAGCGCGGCTCCTCGCCCAGCACGGCCACGCTGTAGCGCCGGGCCAGTGAGGGCGGCGCGTGCCAGAGGGTCAGGTCGATCTCGCCGGTGGCCAGGCCGGAGGTCGGGTCGAACCAGTTGTTCTGCCGCAGCTCCACCTGCCAGCCCGGCATCCGCAGGTTGAAGTCGGCCACCGTGCGGTGGGTCATCAGGTTGATGATGCCGCCCTCGAACCCCACCCGGAGCGTCGAGCCCCGCTCCGTCGCGGCCGCTCGGGTGGCGCGCAGCGCCTCCTCCCAGCCGGCCATCAGCGCGCCGGTGTGCGCGGCCAGGGCGAGGCCGGCCCGGGTCGGGGCCATGCCGTGCCGCGAGCGTTCGAACAGCTCGACCCCGAGCAGGTTCTCCAGCTGTCGGATCTGCTTGGTCAGGGTCGGCTGGGAGACGAACAGCCGGGCCGCCGCCGCGGTCAGCTGCCCCTCCTCGCAGACCGCGGCGAAGCCGCGCAGCAGACGGGTGTCGACATCCATGCCCCAAGGTTATGGAACGGGAAATTGGACCCGTTCGGCAGGTCTGGGTCATGGTTGGTCGTTCGGTCTTCGGGCCGGTCGACGGGGGAGCCCGGCAGCGACGGTTCAGGGGGCCGCCGGTGCCGGGCCGGAACATTCCCGGGCCGGGACGGACGGTCCCCGGTGGGCCGCCGGCGCGGCCGGGACCTGCGGGAATCCGCTCCAGGACGTACGGTGAGGGATCATCAGCACCCCGCCGAACGGAGGCGCCCAGGTGGCAGCCAAGGCCAAGCGTGAGCAGAGCGCCCAGGACGGGCGGAGCGCCCAGGACGGACCGGGCGGGCCGGGCGGCCGGCTGGCGAGGAAGCCGTACGAGCACGAACTGCTCCGGCTCCAGCACGAACTGGTGAAGCTCCAGGAATGGGTGCGGGCCGAGGGCGCCCGGCTGGTGGTCGTCTTCGAGGGGCGCGACGCGGCCGGCAAGGGCGGCGCGATCAAGCGGGTGACGGAGTATCTGAACCCCCGCATCGCCCGGGTCGCCGCCCTGCCCGCCCCGACCGAGCGCCAGCGCACCCAGTGGTACTTCCAGCGCTACGTCGAGCACCTGCCGGCCGCCGGGGAGATCGTCTTGTTCGACCGCAGCTGGTACAACCGCGCCGGGGTGGAGCGGGTGATGGGCTTCTGCGGCGAGGAGGAGTACTGGCAGTTCCTGCACCAGGCCCCGATCTTCGAGCGGATGCTCACCGAGTCCGGTCTGCTGCTGCGCAAGTACTGGTTCTCGGTCAGCGACACCGAGCAGGAGCGGCGCTTCCGGGACCGGCTGGAGGACCCGATGAAGCGCTGGAAGCTCTCGCCGATGGACGTCGAGTCGATCAGCCGCTGGGAGGACTACTCGCGGGCCAAGGACGAGATGTTCCTGCACACCGACACCCCGGAGTCGCCCTGGCACGTGGTGGAGAGCGACGACAAGCGGCGGGCCCGGATCAACATGATCGCCCACCTGCTCTCCACCGTCCCCTACCGCGAGGTGGGCCCGCGGCCGATCGAGCTGCCGGAGCGCCCGGCCTCCCGGGGCTACCGGCGGCCGCCGCGCGACCTCCAGAAGTACGTGCCGGACCACGCGGCGCGGCTCGTCCACGGGTAGGGCCGATCCTGGTGGCGGGATCCGGGCGGACGGAGCCGGGGCGGGCTGTCGGAGGGCTCGCATAGGCTTCCGGTGTGGACGAACCGGACCTCTTCACCGCCGCCGCCGAGGAACGCCAGGCCAAGGAGCCCGGCCGGGCCCCGCTCGCCGTGCGGATGCGCCCGCGCACCCTCGACGAGGTGGCCGGTCAGCGGAAACTGCTCAAGGACGGCTCCCCGCTGCGCCGGCTGGTGTCGGGGTCGAGCGGACCGGCGGCGACCAGCTCGGTGATCCTCTGGGGTCCGCCCGGCACCGGGAAGACCACGCTCGCGCACGTCATCAGCCGGGCCGTCGAGGGCCGCTTCGTCGAGCTCTCCGCGATCACCGCCGGGGTCAAGGAGGTCCGCGCGGTCATCGACGGCGCCCGGCGGGCGGTCGGCATGAGCGGCCGGGAGACGGTGCTCTTCCTCGACGAGATCCACCGCTTCTCCAAGGCCCAGCAGGACTCCCTGCTCCCCGCGGTGGAGAACCGCTGGGTGACCCTGATCGCCGCCACCACCGAGAACCCGTACTTCTCGGTGATCTCCCCGCTGCTCTCCCGCTCGCTGCTGCTCACCCTGGAGTCGCTGACCGACGACGACGTGCGGGCGCTGCTGCGCCGCGCGGTCGTCGACGAGCGCGGGCTCGGGGGCGCGGTGGAGCTGACCGCGGAGGCGGAGGACCACCTGGTCCGGCTGGCCGGCGGCGACGCCCGGAAGGCGCTCACCACGCTGGAGGCGGCGGCCGGGGCGGCACTGGAGCAGGGTGAGGCGGACATCACCCTCGCCAGTACCGAGACCGCCGTCAACCAGGCGGCCGTCCGCTACGACCGGGACGGCGACCAGCACTACGACGTGGCCAGCGCGCTGATCAAGTCGATCCGGGGCAGCGACGTGGACGCCACGCTGCACTACCTGGCCCGGATGATCGAGGCGGGGGAGGACCCGCGCTTCATTGCCCGCCGGCTGATGATCTCGGCGAGCGAGGACGTCGGCCTGGCCGATCCGACGGCGCTGCCGACGGCGGTGGCGGCGGCCCAGGCGGTGGCGCTGATCGGCTTCCCGGAGGCGCGGATCATCCTCTCCCAGGCGGCCATCGCGCTCGCCCTGGCGCCCAAGTCCAACGCCGCCTACCTGGCGATCGACGCGGCGCTCGCGGACGTCCGGCAGGGCCTGGCCGGGCCGGTGCCGCCGCATCTGCGGGACGCGCACTACGGGGGCGCGGGCAAGCTGGGGCACGGCAAGGGCTACCAGTACCCGCACGACCTGCCGGAGGGAATCGCGGCCCAGCAGTACGCGCCGGACGCGGTGCACGGGCGGTCGTACTACCGGCCGACCCGGCGCGGCGGCGAGGCGCGTTACGCGGACGTCGTGGAGTGGACCAGGGGGCGGCTGCGGGGCGAGCCGGCCGGCCCCGCCAAGGGCGCGCCGAGGGGCGGCGGGGCGAAGGCGGCTCCGCCGCGGACGGACCCCGCGGCGGAGCCGAAGGCGGAACCGGTGGCGGAGCCGAGGACGGAGCCGGTGGCGGCCCCGGAACCGGTGGCGGAGGGGGAACGGGAGGCCGGGTGAGGGGGCCGGTGATCTGCCGGTATACTCGGCCGGAGTGCCATGTCCCGGGACGGCGGTGGGGGAGACCCGACCGACCGGCCGCACCAGCGGGGCAGTGGCCGTAGGCCCCCTTCGGGGGGTCCGCACCAGGAGCGTCGCGCACCTTCTCGGTGTCGCGGGCAACCGGTTCCGGTTCGCCCGTGTGACCAGCACTTTCGTGCCCGGCTCCGGAGAGCGGCTGATCGCACTGCCCCAGGGCGGTGAGGTTTTCTCCGGGCCGCGACATGCGACCTCCGTCAACACCTGGTGAAGCCGTAGTCGTCAGTTAGGAAGGTTTGGTTCATGGCGAACCAGAAGCGTCCCAAGGTCAAGATCGCGCGTGCGCTCGGCGTGCCGCTGACCCCGAAGTCCGTCAAGTACTTCGAGGCCCGCCCGTACCCGCCCGGCCAGCACGGCCGTGGTCGCAAGCAGAACTCGGACTACAAGGTCCGTCTGGTCGAGAAGCAGCGTCTGCGCGCTCAGTACGACCTGAGCGAGAAGCAGATGGCGCGCGCGTTCGACCGCGCGAAGAAGGCCGAGGGCAAGACCGGTGAGGCGCTCGTCGCCGAGCTGGAGACCCGCCTCGACTCGCTGGTGCTGCGTTCGGGCATCGCCCGCACCATCTACCAGGCCCGTCAGATGGTCGTCCACGGCCACGTCGAGGTCAACGGCGGCAAGGTCAACAAGCCGTCGTTCCAGATGAAGCCGGGCTTCGTGGTGACCATCCGCGAGCGCAGCAAGGAGAAGGTCCCGTTCCAGGTCGCCCGTGAGGGTGGCAACGCGGGCGAGGGCCAGACCCCGAAGTACCTCGAGGTCAACCTGAAGGCCCTGGCCTTCCGCCTGGACCGCGCGCCGCAGCGCAAGGAGGTCCCGGTGATCTGCGACGAGCAGCTCGTCGTCGAGTACTACTCGCGCTGACCCGCGAGCGGTATCACCTGCGGTACCAGCGAGCCCCCGTCGCCCTTGTGGCGGCGGGGGCTCGCCCCTGTTCGGGGGAGGTCTCCGGGCGTTGCGCTCCGGGGGAGGACTCAGACCTGCTCGCCGGTCATCGCGGCGACCAGCCGCAGGTGCGGCCGGGCCTCCTCCCGGCGCCCCTGGCGCTCCAGGGTGCGGCCCAGCATCAGCCGGGCGTAGTCCTCGGCCGGGTCGGAGTCCAGCACCCGGCGCAGCTCCGCCTCGGCGCGGCCGAGCTGGGCGGAGTGGAAGTAGCTGCGGGCCAGCAGCATCCGGACCGACAGGTTGGCCGGCTCCTCGGCGAGCACCCCCTCCAGCATCCGGGCGGCGTCCGTGTACGCCTTGGAGTCGAAGTAGAAGTTCGCCATGCGGTAGTCGTCGGCGAGGTTGGTGGCCACGGGGGTGCTCCTTCCGTACGGGCCGGTGGTTCTGCCCCCTCCAGCAATGGACAAGTTTCAACTATTCCCGCGCCGCCGAGCCCCGTCCGGCGTCAGCGACCCACCGGCGACGGCTGCGGCGTCGGCGGCAGCGGCCCGGGCCCCGGCCGCGGCCCCTGGTCCCCCGGGCGCTCGCCGCCGCCCAGCGCCCGGTGCACGGCGGCGTCCAGGTCGAGCCGGGTGCCGGTGGCGAAGAAATCTGCGTACTCCTGCTCGGTCAGCCCGGCGACGGCGCGCTCCTCGCAGGCCCGGTGCGGGCCGTTGAAGGTGCGGGAGCCGAAGAACGGCTTGCCGACCGCCTGCCAGATCCGGTGCGCGGCGCCCTGCAGCACCCGGGCCTCGCGCAGGTCGCCCGGCTCGCCCGGGCCGGCCGGCTCGGTCTCCAGCAGCGCCAGCAGGTCGATCGCCAGCACGATGCCCAGCAGGTCGTTGAAGAGGTGGTTCAGCCGGACGCTCTCCCGGGCCAGCGACCGGGCCGGACGGACCTCGCCGTTCAGCCAGTGCGAGTACGCGAACGCGTACAGCCCGTACGCGTACGCCCACTGCTCGCCGTGCTCCTCGCACAGCTCGCGGACCTGGCCCAGCCACAGCTCGCCGCTGTCCTGGTCGCCCTGGAACAGGTAGGCGATGCCCAGCTCGAACATCGCCATCAGCACGTTGCTGTTGAGCTCGCCGATGGTCCGGTAGTGCCAGAGCGCCTCCTCGAACAGCTCCGCCGCCCGGGCCGGTTCGTCGCCGATCAGCGCCGCGCAGCCCTGCCGGTGCACCGCGTAGGCGAGCGCGCGGTCGTCACCGGTGGCCAGCGCCTGCCGCCGGCACTCCTCCAGCGCGGGCCGGGCGGCGACCAGGTCGCCCTGGAGGGTGGCCATGTAACCGGTCACCCAGAGCGCCTTGGCCCGGGCCTCGGTGGGTTCGGGGGCGAGGGCGAGCGCCCGGTCGAGCCAGTGCCGGCCCTCGCCGAGGTGGCCGCAGCCAACCCAGTAGAACCAGAGCGTGCCGGCCATCAGCAGGGCGATCTGCTCCTCGCCCGGCTCGGCCAGGCAGAACTCCAGCGCGGCCCGCAGATTGGCGTGCGCCAGCTCCGTCCGCTCGGCGGTCTCCGCCTGCCGGGGGCCGAACCACTCGACCTCGCCCCAGGTGGCCACGCCCAGGTACCAGTCGCGGTGCCGGCACAGCAGCCGCTGCTCCTCGCCGGCCGCGCGCAGCCAGCCGAGTCCGTACTCGCGGACGGTGTCCAGCAGCCGGAACCGGACGCCGAACGGGCTGTCCTCGCGCAGTACCACGGACTTGGCGACCAGCTCGGTGAGCAGGTCCAGCAGCTCGTCCGGATCGACGCCCGCGCCGGCGCACACGTACTCGGCGGCGTCCAGGTCGAAGCCCCCCGCGAAGACCGAGAGGCGGGCCCAGAGTAAACGTTCCTGCTCCGTGCAGAGCTCGTGACTCCAACCGATCGTGGTGCGCAGCGTCCGATGGCGCGGCAGGGCGGCCGGATCCCCGCCGGTCAGCAGCCGGAACCGGTCGTCCAGCCGCGCGCCGATCTGCTCCACCGACAGCGCCCGCAGCCGCCCGGCGGCCAGCTCCACCGCCAGCGGGATGCCGTCCAGCCGACGGCACAGCTGGGCGATCCCCTCGGCGTTCGCGGCCGTGACGGCGAACGCCGGCAGCACCGCCCGGGCCCGGTCCGCGAACAGCAGCACCGCGTCCGGCGGCGCCCCCGGGACGATCGCGCCGGCGGTGCCGACCGGCAGCGGGGCGAGGTTCAGCAGGTGCTCCCCGGCCGTCCGCAGCGCCACCCGGCTGGTCGCCAGCACCCGCAGCCCCGGCAGCGCCCGCAGCAGCGCCACGGCCAGTTCGGCGCAGGCCGGCGCCAGGTGCTCGCAGCCGTCCAGTACCAGCAGCAGTCGGCGCCCGGCGAGCCGTTCGGCCAGCACCTCGACCGGGGTCCGCGCCGTCCCGTCGGTCAGCCGCAGCGCCTCCAGCACGGCGTGCCCGAGCAGCCGGCCGTCCTGCACCGGGGCCGCGTCGACCAGCCAGGTGCCGTCCGGGAACGCCCCGGCCGCCCGGGCGGCGGCCCGCAGCGCCAGCCGGCTCTTGCCGACCCCGCCCGGGCCGGTGACCGTCACCAGCCGCCGTTCGGCCAGCAGCAGGGCCAGCTCGGTCAGCTCGCGCCGCCGGCCGACGAAACTGGTGACCTCCGCCGGGAGCCGCCCCGGCCCCGGCCGGTCCGGCCGTGGTGTGGAATCGCGATCCAAGCCCTGCTCCCCGTTTCGCGGCCCGGGCAGGTCGGCCCGGGCGTCCGGCTCGGCCGCGTGGGTGGCGACCTGCCTGGCAGAACGAGGTGACCGGCGGGTAGGTTACGCGCGCGGATCGCACACCCGGTCGGTTCGCCGCGCGGCCCGCGGGGGAAACCCGGTCCGGAAACCCGGTGCGGTCGCGATAGGGTTCCCCTGGGAAACAGCAAGGCGAGGGAGCGCGCAAAGGTGTCCGTGGGAGAGCTGGCCGGTCTGCTCGTCGCCGTGTTCTGGGCGGTCCTGGTCACCCTGCTCGCCGTCGTGCTGGTCCGGCTGTCGCGGGTGCTGAAGGAGGCCACCGTCCTCGTCTCCGCCGTCACCGAGCAGGCCGTGCCGCTGCTGGCCGACGCCGGCGCCGCCGTGCGCAGCGCCAACGAGCAGCTGGAGCGGGTGGACGAGATCACCGCCAACGTGCAGGACGCGGCGGCCAACGCCAACGCGCTCTCCTCCACCGTCGCGGCGACCCTCGGCGGTCCGCTGGTCAAGGTCGCGGCGTTCAGCTACGGCGTGCGCAAGGCCGTCGCCAAGCAGCAGGGCACCGCGACGCTGCCCACCCAGCCGTCCGAGCGCGAGGAACTGGCCCGGCTGATCCGGGCCGAGGTCCGCGCCGCGACCGCTCCGAAGACCGGTCTGCTGTCCCGGGTCCGGCGCGCGGTGAGGGGCTGACGGCATGGTGCGACGCATCTTCTGGATGGCGGTCGGCGCCGGCGCCACCGTCTGGGCCATGAACAAGGCCAACGAGGCCGTGCACCGGCTCACCCCGGACAGCCTGTCCGGTACCGCCGCGCGCGGCGCGCTCCACCTGGGCGACCTCGCCAAGCAGTTCGCCCAGGACGTCCGGACCGGGATGACCGAGCGCGAGGAGCAGCTGCGCGAGGACCTCGGGCTGGACGGCACCGCCGTCGTCGAGCCGCGCCGCCGGGTGCCGCGCGGCGAGCCCCAGTACCGAGCTATCTCGGCGGCGCCCGGGAGCCCGGCCGCCGCCCTGCCTCCGCCCAGCCGTGCCCGCGCCTCGTCCGACGGCGCCGGCACCACCCCCCAAGCCATCGAGAGAACGCCCCGGCGCGCGATTCCGCCGCGGGGCGGTACGAACCGGAAGGACCACTAATGGAGTCGGCAGAGATCCGCCGCCGCTGGCTGCGCTTCTTCGAGGAGCGCGGCCACACCGTCGTTCCGTCGGCGTCCCTGGTCGCCGACGACCCCACCCTGCTGCTGGTCAACGCCGGCATGGTGCCGTTCAAGCCGTACTTCCTGGGCGAGGTCAAGCCGCAGTTCTCGCGCGCCACCAGCGTTCAGAAGTGCGTGCGCACCCTGGACATCGAGGAGGTCGGGAAGACCACCCGGCACGGCTCCTTCTTCCAGATGTGCGGCAACTTCTCCTTCGGCGACTACTTCAAGGAAGGAGCCATCAAGTTCGCCTGGGAGCTGCTCACCAGTTCCGTCGCGGACGGTGGCTACGGCCTGGAGAAGGAGAAGCTCTGGATCACCGTCTACAAGGACGACGACGAGGCCGAGCAGATCTGGCGTGACGTCATCGGTGTGCCGTCGGAGCGGATCCAGCGCCTGGGCATGAAGGACAACTTCTGGTCCATGGGCGTCCCCGGCCCGTGCGGCCCGTGCTCGGAGATCAACTACGACCGCGGCCCCGCCTACGGCGAGGAGGGCGGCCCGGCCGTCAACGGCGAGCGCTACCTGGAGATCTGGAACCTGGTCTTCATGCAGTACGAGCGCGGCCACGGCGACGGCAAGGACGGGTTCGAGATCCTCGGCGACCTGCCGAGCAAGAACATCGACACCGGCCTCGGCCTGGAGCGTCTGGCCGCGATCCTCCAGGGCGTCGACAACCTCTTCGAGATCGACACCAGCCGGATGATCCTGGACCGGGCGGCCGAGCTGACCGGCCACACCTACGGCGCCGACCACAAGTCGGACGTCTCGCTGCGCGTGGTCACCGACCACATCCGCACCGCGCTGATGCTGATCGGCGACGGCGTCACCCCCGGCAACGAGGGCCGCGGCTACGTGCTGCGCCGCATCCTGCGCCGCGCGATCCGCAACATGCGCCTGCTGGGCGCCACCGGCGTGGTCGCGAAGGACCTCACCGAGGTCGCGATCGCGGCGATGGCCCCGCAGTACCCGGAGCTGGAGACCGACCGCAAGCGGATCGAGACGGTCGTCGTCGGCGAGGAGGCGGCCTTCCTGCAGACCCTGAAGGCCGGTACCAGCCTGCTCGACGCCGCGGTCACCGAGACCAAGCAGTCCGGCGGCGCGGTGCTCTCCGGCGACCAGGCGTTCAAGCTGCACGACACCTACGGCTTCCCGATCGACCTGACCCTGGAGATGGCCGAGGAGCAGGGCCTCCAGGTCGACGAGACCGGCTTCCGCCGCCTGATGCAGGAGCAGCGGGACCGCGCCAAGGCCGACGCCAGGGCGAAGAAGATGGGCCACGCCGACGTCGCCGCGTACCGCGAGGTCGCCGACAGGTCCGGCGCCAGCGTCTTCACCGGCTACACCCTGACCGAGGGCGAGGCCACCGTGGTCGGCCTGCTGGTGGACGGCGTCCCGGCGCCGGCCGCCTCCGAGGGCGACGAGGTCGAGCTCATCCTCGACCGCACCCCGTTCTACGCCGAGGGCGGCGGCCAGCTCGCCGACCACGGCCGGATCCGGCTGGACTCCGGCGCGGTCGTCGAGATCCGCGACGTGCAGCAGCCGGTGCCGGGTGTGGTCGTGCACTCCGGCGGCGTGCTGTTCGGCGAGGTCGTGCTCGGTGCCGCGGCCTACGCCAGCATCGACGTGGACCGCCGCCGGGCGATCGCCCGCGCCCACTCGGCCACCCACCTGACCCACCAGGCGCTGCGCGACGCGCTCGGCCCGACGGCCGCCCAGGCCGGTTCGGAGAACGCCCCGGGCCGCTTCCGCTTCGACTTCGGCTCGCCCGCCGCCGTGCCCGGCAGCGTGCTGACCGACGTCGAGCAGAAGATCAACGACGTGCTGACCCGCGAGCTGGAGGTCACCGCCGAGGTCATGACGATGGACCAGGCCCGCAAGGCCGGCGCCATCGCGATGTTCGGCGAGAAGTACGGCGACGAGGTCCGTGTCGTCACCATCGGCGACTTCTCCAAGGAGCTGTGCGGCGGCACCCACGTCGGCAACACCGCCCAGCTGGGCCTGGTGAAGCTGCTCGGCGAGTCCTCGATCGGCTCCGGGGTGCGCCGGGTGGAGGCGCTGGTCGGCGCCGACGCCTACCGCTTCCTGGCCCGTGAGCACACCGTGGTCGCCCAGCTGACCGAGCTGGTCAAGGGCCGTCCGGAGGAGCTGCCGGAGAAGATCTCCGGCATGCTCGCCAAGCTCAAGGACGCCGAGAAGGAGATCGAGCGCTTCCGCGCCGAGAAGGTGCTCGCGGCCGCCGCGGGTCTCGCCGACTCGGCCGAGGACGTGCACGGCATCGCCGTGGTGGCCGCCCGGGTCGCCGACGGCGTCGGTGCCGACGAGCTGCGCAAGCTGGTCCTGGACGTGCGCGGCCGGCTCGGCTCGCGCCCGGCCGTGGTCGCCGCCTTCACCGTGGCGAACGACCGCCCGCTGACCGTGATCGCCACCAACGAGGACGCCCGCGGCCGCGGCGTCAAGGCCGGAGAGCTGGTCCGCACCGCGGCCAAGACCCTCGGCGGCGGCGGTGGCGGCAAGGACGACGTCGCCCAGGGCGGCGGCACCGACCCGACCGCGATCGACAAGGCCGTCGCCGCCGTGCGCGGCCTGGTCGCGGAGCGCGCCTCCTGATGGGGTCCGCGTTCTGATGGAGACCGAGCAGATCGAGGAGAAGCCCTTCCGGCGCGGGCGGCGGATCGCCGTCGACGTCGGGGACGCCCGGATCGGGGTCGCGTCCTGCGACCCCGACGGGGTGCTGGCCACCCCGGTGGAGACCGTCCCGGCCGGGGCGAAGTCGCAGGCCCGGATCGCCGCGATCGTCGAGGAGTACGGCGCGATCGAGGTGATCGTCGGTCTGCCGCGCTCGCTCAGCGGCAAGGAGGGCCCGGCGGCGGAGAAGGTCCGCGGCTACGCGCTGCGGCTGGCCGACCGGCTCTGGCCGGTCCCGGTCCGGCTGGTCGACGAGCGGATGTCGACCGTCACCGCGACCCACGGGCTGCGCGCCTCGGGGGTCAAGGCCAAGAAGGGCCGCTCGGTGGTCGACCAGGCCGCCGCGGTGGTGATCCTCCAGACCGCCCTTGAGTCCGAACGGGTGAGCGGACGCCCGCCCGGTGAGAGCGTCGGGGCGGCGGGCTGACCGGCCTGCTCTAACGTCCCGGTGAGGGGTCCGTGCGGACGCGTCCGCACGGACCCCTCTGCCATTGCCGTCGTGCCGCACACCGTGCGGACCGTCGAGGGGGCACGCCGTGACCGACCTGGACCTCACACCCGGACTGAGCCCCGGCCACCTCGGTGCGCCGGTGATCGAACCGGAGGGCCGTCCGCCGGGCCCGCCCGCCCCGCGGCCGGAGCCGCCGGACCCGCACCGGCGGCGCAACGGGCTGGCCTGCCTGCTGACCGCGCTGTCGCTGGTGGTCGTGTTCGGCGGGATCGGGCTGGCCGGCTTCGGCTGGATCCAGGGGCAGCGCAAACCGCCGGCCGCCGCCGACTTCACGGGCGGAGGGTCCGGATCGGTGCAGGTCTCGGTGCCCGAAGGGGCGGGCCTCAGCCAGATCGCCTCCGCCCTGGTGCGCAACGGCGTGGTCGCCAGCTCGCTGGCCTTCACCCGGGCGGCGAAGGGCAGCGCGGCCGCGGCCGGGCGGATCCAGCCGGGTACCTACACCCTGCGGCAGCGGATGTCGGCGGCCGCGGCGCTCGCCGTCCTGGTCGACCCGGCCAACGCCAACGGCCTGACCATCCCCGAGGGCTGGCGCGGCAGCCAGATCTTCGCGGCGATCGACAAGAAGCTGCGGCTGGCCGAGGGCACCACCGAGCAGACGGCGAAGGACCAGGCCGCCGAGCTGGGCCTGCCGGAGAACGCCAACGGCACCCCCGAGGGCTATCTCTTCCCCGCGACCTACAGCGTCACCGAGGACACCACCGCGGCCGAGCTGCTGAAGCAGATGGTCGACCGGGCCGGGAAGGAGTTCGCCCGGGACGACGCGGAGGTCGTCGCGACCAATCTCGGGCAGAGCCTGTACGGGCTGGTGACCATCGCGAGCATGGTGCAGGGCGAGGCGGACAACTCCGAGGACATGGCCAAGGTCGCGCGGGTGATCTACAACCGGCTCGCCAAGAACATGCCGCTCCAGCTGGACTCCACCATCAACTACGCGCTCGGGCGTTCGACCCTGAACACCAGCGTCACGGACACCAGGCTCGACTCCCCCTACAACACCTACAAGCACGCCGGGCTGCCGCCGACCCCGATCTCCAACCCGGGGCGGCAGGCGATCATGGCGGCGGTGGACCCGGCGCCGGGGGACTGGCTCTACTTCGTGACCGTGAAGCCCGGGGACACCCGGTTCACCGACAGTTTCGAGGTGCAGCAGAAGAACGTCGCCGAGTTCAACGCGACCCGGGCCGCGAGCCCGTCCCCGACGGCCTCCGGCTCGGCCGCGGCCTCCGGTCCGTCCTCCGGACCGGCGTCCGCCCCGGCCAACCCCCAGGGGGCGGGCGGTCACTGAGCGCAGCCGCGGCGGCCCGCCCGGACGGCCGACTGCGGTACGGTAGCGTCTCCGTCCAGGTGTTGCGCTAGCACGCCGGTTCGACAAGCAGCCGGGACGCCGTCCCGGGCGACCGGGCCGATCCTCCGGTCGTCTCCGTCGGTATAAGGGGATCAATGACCGATCTGGGTCGGGGCTACGGCCCCCAGGGCTCCGAGCCGTGGCATCCGGGTGACCCCGGGTACGGCGGTCAGCAGCCGGTCCCCGGCCAGCAGGACGGGCAGTGGCAGCAGCATCCCCAGCAGCAGCAGTACGGCGACGGCGGCGGCCAGGGCATGGGCGGTCAGCAGGGTTACCCCCAGCAACACGGCGTTCAGGGTCAGCAGCAGTACGGCGGCGGTCAGCAGGGCTACCCCCAGCAGGGGACGGGCCAGCAGGGCTATCCGCAGCAGCAGGGCGGCCAGGGTCAGCAGCAGTACGGCGGCGGTCAGCAGGGCTACCCCCAGCAACAGGGCTATCCGCAGCAGCAGGGGATGGGCCAACAGGGTTACCCGCAGCAGGGGATGGGCCAGCAGGGCTACCCCCAGCAGGGCGGCCAGGGCCAGCAGGGGTATCCGCAGCAGCAGGGTGGTCAGGGTCAGCAGCAGCAGTACGGCGGCGGCCAGCAGGGCTACCCCCAGCAGCAGGGTGGTCCCCAGCAGCAGATGCCCCAGCAGGGCGGCCCGCAGCAGGGCGCGCCGGGCGTCCCCGGGCGGGCCGTTCCGGCCGGGCGCAAGCAGCCGGCCGCCGCGGCGCCCGCCGGTCCCGGGCCCGACGGCATCGACTGGGAGGCGGAGGCCGCCGCGCTGGAGGCCGGGGCCGACCCGGTCGGCGCCGCCGCGGAGGCCGAGCACGCCGAGGGCGAGTGGGACGGCCAGGAGAGCGAGTACGCCGAGGACGAGTACCGCGGCGACGGCTCCGACGAGGACGGCAACGGCTTCCTCGGCGAGGAGGACCAGTCCCGCGAGGCCAAGAAGAAGCGCAAGGAGAGCGGCAAGAAGTCGGGCCGGCGCAACGGCGGCGCCTGTCTGGTGGTCGCCCTGGTGCTGCTGGGCATCGTCGGCGGCGCCGGCTGGTGGGGCTACGGCTTCTACAAGGACCACTTCGGCCCGCCGCCGGACTTCCCCGGCCCGGGTACCGGCTCGGTCAAGGTCGAGATCAAGCAGGGCGCGGTCGGCAGCCAGATGGGCCTCGCGCTGAAGCAGGCCGGCGTGGTCAAGAGCGTCGACGCCTTCAGCGGCGCCTGCGAGAAGAACATCAAGTGCGGCACCATCCAGCCCGGCACCTACAGCATGCCGACGCAGATGTCCGCCGAGGGCGCCGTGCAGTTCCTGGTGGACGCCAACGGTGGTGAGAAGCTGATCGTCCAGGAGGGTCTGACCGCCGCGGCCACGTACGTCAAGATCGACGACAAGCTGAAGCTGGCCAAGGGCACCACCGCGGCCGTCGCCAAGGAGCAGGTGGCCACCCTCGGCCTGCCGCCGTACGCCAACGGCAACATCGAGGGCTTCCTCTGGCCGACCCGCTACTCGATCACCGAGGGCATGAAGCCCGAGGAACTGCTCAAGCAGATGGTCAAGAACGCGGTCGACCGGTACGCGGGCCTGGACGCCGAGGCCGCGAAGATCGGGCTGAAGACCGGCTACGAGGTGGTCATCGAGGCCAGCATCCTCCAGGCCGAGGGCAACAACCCCGAGGACTTCGCCAAGATGGCCCGGACCATCCAGAACCGGCTGGCCGACAAGGGCAAGGTCAACGGCAAGCTCGGCATGGACACCACGCTGCAGTACGCGCTGGGCCGCAAGACGCTGGACAAGAAGGACATCAACGACGCGTCCAACAAGTACAACACCTACTACAACGCCGGCCTGCCGCCGACGCCGATCTCCAACCCGGGCGACGCCGCGCTGAAGGCGACGCTGAACCCGGCGGACGGCAAGTGGCTGTACTTCATCGCGATGTCGCCGACCCAGACCCTGTTCGCGGACACCGACGCCGAGCACGCCAAGAACGTCGAGTCCTACTGCACGGCGGCCGGTCAGAAGTTCGACGCGGCCTCCGTCCACTGCACCACCAAGTGACGAGCGCCGGGAGGCGCCGGAGGAAGTGAGCAGCGTGACCAGCAAGCACCGGGCGGCCGTCCTCGGCTCGCCGATCGCCCACTCGCTCTCGCCCGCCCTGCACCGGGCCGCCTTCGCGGCGCTCGGCCTGGACGGCTGGCGCTACGACCGGTTCGAGGTGGACGAGGCCGGCCTGCCCGGTTTCGTCGCGGGGCTGGACGAGGCCGAGTGGACCGGCTGCTCGCTGACCATGCCGCTCAAGCGGGCCGTGATCCCGCTGCTCGACGAGGTGAGCGACACCGCCCGCGCGGTCGACGCGGTGAACACCCTGGTGTTCACCGCCGACGGGCGGCGCGAGGGCCACAACACGGACGTGCCCGGCCTGGTCAACGCGCTGCGCGAGCGCGGCATCACCGAGGTACCGTCGGCCGCGGTGCTCGGTGCCGGGGCCACCGCCTCCTCGGCGCTGGCCGCGCTGGCCCGGCTCGGTGCCCGCGAGGTGACCGTCTACGTCCGCACCCCCGGGCGGGCCCGGGAGATGGCCGCGCTGGGCGAACGGCTCGGTGTGGCGGTGCGCACCGCAGACTGGGAGCGCGGCGCCGGGGCGCTGGAGCACCCGCTCACGGTGGCCACCACCCCGGCCGGGGCGACCGACGCCTTCGCCGAGGGGCTGACCGCCGGACCGGGCGCGCTGTTCGACGTGCTGTACCACCCGTGGCCGACCGCGCTGGCCGCGGCCTGCGCCGAGCGCGGGGCCACCGTGCTGGGCGGCCTCGACCTGCTGGTGCACCAGGCGGTGCTGCAGAGCGAGCTCTTCACCGGGCGCGCCCCCGGCCCGCTGGCGGCGATCCGCGCGGCCGGCGAGGCGGCGCTCGCGGCGGGCTGAGCGCCTGTTCGCCACGGCCGACCGCCGCCCCCGGCACGGGTGGTGCACGGACGGTGCGGGTCCCGTGCCCGGAGTGTGGTGGCCGCCCCGTCGGCGGAGCCGCGGCCGCGCGGCGACCGGCCATTCCCGTCCGCCGGTCGGCCGAATGCTGTCCGGTGATCGGACTCCAGGGCCGGTCGGGTCCTCCGGCATGAAAGGATTCGGGGGAGAAGGCACGCCCGGACGGGTGCGGCAGCCCCGCGCCGGTCCGCTGATGAAGGAGCTCCGTTGGGTACGTTGCGCTGGCTGACGGCGGGGGAGTCGCACGGCCCCGCACTCGTCGCGACGCTGGAGGGCCTGCCCGCCGGTGTACCGGTCACCACCGCCGTGGTGGCCGACGCGCTGGCGCGTCGCCGGCTCGGTTACGGTCGCGGCGCCCGGATGAAGTTCGAGCAGGACGAGGTGACCTTCCTCGGTGGCGTCCGGCACGGGCTCACCATGGGCAGCCCGGTCGCCGTCATGGTCGGCAACACCGAGTGGCCGAAGTGGGAGCAGGTCATGTCGGCCGACCCGGTCGACCCCGAGGTGCTGGCCGGTCTCGGCCGCAACGAGGCGCTGACCCGCCCGCGCCCCGGCCACGCGGACCTGGCCGGCATGCAGAAGTACTCGATCGACGAGGCCCGCCCGATCCTGGAGCGCGCCAGCGCCCGGGAGACCGCCGCCCGGGTCGCCCTCGGCGCCGTCGCCCGCTCCTACCTCAAGGAGACCTGCGGCATCGAGATCGTCAGCCACGTGGTCGAGCTGGCCGCCGCCAAGGCCCCGGCCGGGGTGCTGCCGCTGCCCTCCGACGAGGCGAAGTTGGACGCCGACCCGGTGCGCTGCCTGGACGCCGACGCGTCGAAGGCGATGGTCGCCGAGATCGACCAGGCCCACAAGGACGGCGACACCCTGGGCGGTGTGGTCGAGGTCCTCGCCTACGGCGTCCCGGTCGGCCTCGGCTCGCACGTGCACTGGGACCGCCGCCTCGACGCCCGGCTGGCCGCCGCGCTGATGGGCATCCAGGCGATCAAGGGCGTCGAGGTCGGCGACGGCTTCGACCTCGCCCGCGTCCCCGGCTCGCAGGCGCACGACGAGATCGTGCCCGGCCCCGACGGCGCCAAGCGTGTCTCCGGCCGCTCCGGCGGCACCGAAGGCGGCCTGTCCACCGGTGAGCTGCTGCGGGTGCGCGCCGCGATGAAGCCGATCGCGACCGTCCCGCGCGCGCTGCGCACCGTGGACGTGCGCACCGGCGAGCCCGCGAAGGCGCACCACCAGCGCTCCGACGTCTGCGCGGTGCCGGCGGCCGGCATCGTCGCCGAGGCGATGGTGGCCCTGGTGCTCGCCGACGCGGTGAACGAGAAGTTCGGTGGCGACCACGTGTCGGAGACCCGGCGCAACGTGCGGAGCTACCTCGACAACCTGATCGTCCGATGACCACTCCGGTCCTCGTGCTGGTCGGCCCGCCCGGCAGTGGCAAGTCCACCGTCGGGCGGGTCGTCGCCGAGCGCCTCGGGGTGGCCTTCCGGGACACCGACGCCGACATCGCGGAGCGGGCCGGCAAGCCGATCCCGGACATCTTCGTGGACGAGGGCGAGCCGCACTTCCGCGCGCTGGAGGAGGCGGCCGTGCGCGCTGCGGCCGGGACCCACACCGGGGTGCTGGCGCTCGGCGGCGGCGCGGTGATGGCCGGGCCGACCCGGGAGCTGCTGCGCGAGCTGCCGGTGGTGTTCCTGGAGGTCCCGCTCGCCGACGCGGTCAAGCGGGTCGGTCTGGACGCGCCTCGCCCGCTGCTGGCGGTCAACCCGCGGGCCCGCTGGCGCGAGCTGATGGAGGCCCGCCGCCCCCTCTACCTGGAGGTGGCCACCGCCGTCGTCGACACCGCCGACCGCACCCCCGAGCAGGTCGCGGACGCCGTACTGGAAGCACTGGAGCTGAAGACCCCCCATGACTGACAACGTCAGGATTCACGTCGGCGGCAGTGCCGGCCACGACCCGTACGACGTGCTGATCGGGCACCAGCTGCTCGGTGAGCTGTCCCCGCTGATCGGGGCCAGGGCCAAGCGGGTCGCGATCATCCACCCTGAGGCGCTGTCCGCCACCGCCGACGCGATCCGCGAGGACCTGGCCGGCGAGGGCTACGACGCGATCGCGCTGCAGGTGCCCAACGCCGAGGAGGCGAAGAGCGCCGAGGTGGCCGCGTACTGCTGGTCGGTGCTCGGGCAGACCGGGTTCACCCGCAGCGACGTCGTCGTCGGTCTCGGCGGCGGTGCCACCACCGACCTGGCCGGCTTCGTCGCCGCCACCTGGCTGCGCGGGGTGCGCTGGATCTCCATGCCCACCACGCTGCTCGGCATGGTCGACGCGGCGGTCGGCGGCAAGACCGGCATCAACATCGCCGAGGGCAAGAACATGGTCGGCGCCTTCCACCCGCCGGTGGGCGTGCTGGCCGACCTCGACACCCTGGAGACCGTGCCCAAGCACGACTACGTCTCCGGGCTCGCCGAGGTCATCAAGTGCGGCTTCATCGCCGACCCGGTCATCCTCGACCTGGTCGAGGCCGACCCCGAGGGCGCCAGGAGCCCGGCCGGGCCGCACACCGTCGAGCTGATCCGGCGCGCGATCCAGGTCAAGGCCGACGTGGTCTCCGGGGACCTCAAGGAGTCCGGGCAGCGCGAGATCCTCAACTACGGCCACACCCTGGGCCACGCCATCGAGCGCAACGAGCGCTACAAGTGGCGGCACGGCGCGGCGATCTCGATCGGTATGGTGTACGCCGCCGAACTGGGCCGCCTGGCGGGCCGGTTGGACGACGCGACGGCCGATCGGCACCGCTCGGTGCTGGCCTCGGTCGGCCTGCCGCTCACCTACCGGGCGGACGCCTGGCCGAAGCTGCTGGACGCGATGAAGATCGACAAGAAGTCGCGCGGCGACCTGATCCGCTTCATCGTGCTGGACGGCCTCGCCAGGACCTCCGTGCTGGAGGGCCCCGACCCGTCCCTGCTGGTCGCCGCCTACGCGGAGGTGTCCGAGTGACCAGGGTGATGGTGCTCAACGGCCCCAACCTGGGCCGGCTGGGCAGCCGCGAGCCCGACGTCTACGGTGCCACCTCGTACGCCGGGCTGGTCGAGCGCTGCACCGCGCTCGGCAAGGAGTTCGGCTTCGAGGTCGAGGTGCACGAGACCAACTCCGAGCAGCAGATGGTGGAGTGGCTGCACGAGGCCGCCGACGGGCGGGTGCCGGTGGTGATCAACCCGGGCGCGTTCACCCACTACTCGTACGCGATGCGGGACGCGGCCGCGCAGCGCACCGCGCCGCTGGTCGAGGTGCACATCTCCAACCCGTACGCCCGGGAGACCTTCCGGCACACCTCGGTGATCGCCGCGGTGGCCTCCGGCACGATCGCCGGATTCGGGATCGGCTCGTACGAGCTGGCCCTGCGGGCGCTCGCCGAGCAGCTCGCCGCTGGCTGACAGGGCCTGACGGGGCCCGGCGGGCCTGACCGGCGGGGGGGGGGGGGGGGGGGGGGGGGGGCCCCCCCCCCCCCGGGGGGGGGGCGGGGGGGGCGGGGGGGGGGGGGGGGGGGCGGCGGGGGGGGGGGGGGGGGGGGCCCCCGGGGCGGGGGGGCG